>JBHLOC010000013.1:30978-99800 GCA_048940925.1 Promethearchaeota archaeon
CTCACAATAATATCTGAAGCAGAAATTCTTTCTTTTATTTCATTAAGATGTTTGATTTCTTCAAAATATCGTGAATTTGAACTTCTTCTTCAACTTCAGGGATTATTTCAACCATTAATTTTTCAAAAGTTGGGTTATTTTTCTCATTACTTTTTTATCAAATAAATTTAGATAGAGTTTAATGTTTAATTTAATATCTAAGATTCTAATTAGAGTTCTGAACTAATTCTAGATCGAAAAGTATAAATAAACCCCATAACATAATAATAAATATAGAGAATGTTCTTAGAATGTCTTATTTGATGTGTTTTTGTGACTAATTGTAATTATCCCCCTGAAGAGATTTTAGATCCAATCATTGGAAGACCTAATTATGAAAATATTATACTTTGGATCTTGAATAATAATGAAGTGTGCACATGGTCAGATCTAAAAGAAAAAGTAAATCGATCAACTCTATCAATATATTTAAATAGACTTAAACGCGATGGATATGTAGTAAAGAGTGAATATAATAAATATCGTATTACTCCTAAAGGAAAAAATAGATTTTATGATATAGCTCAAGCTAAAGAAAAAGACAGGGAAATAAGTTATCCCCCCAAAATTATTTTAAACCAAAGAAACTATGATCATTGGATTCTTTGGATGTTATACAATAATAATTACTGTAGATGGGCGGATTTTCTCGAAGAACCTCTTAAAATAAATCAATCTTCATTATCGAAGAATTTAAATTATTTACTCGAAAATAAGTTTGTAAGAAAAGAAGATAAAGAGTATAGAATCACCCAAGTTGGGAAATCGGAATATTCTAGAATGTTAAGTAATTATGATTTAGATAGACAATCGATTTTAGAAGAAGAAAGTAAACGGATTGCTGAGTTGACTCAAAAAACACTACGATTTTTTGAGGAATTTGAAATAAAAGACAGAGATGTTCAATTTAGATTTCTTAATAATGTGTTAAGATTAGACTATGAAAAAATTAAGACCGTTTTAAGGGATGAGAAGAATTTCTATAAAATAGTGCTATTTCTCTCTATCAACCATCCAAATGAGTTTCCGAACTATATTTCTCCTAAGGATTTTGCTAAACAATATAAAATTAAACAAACTACTCTTGAATACTATATTGATGAAATTGTTGAAAATCAAATTTACCCAGTAAAGTTTTTTAAATTGGAAGTTCTTCCAGATAGATATTTCTATTTTCAATTGGATGAAAAAATAGAAATGATGCTAAGAGTTATTACAGATGAGCATATAACAAAGTTTACTTATCTGAATAAACTTTTCGAAAATTCATCAGTTTTAAATCTTCCTCTTGATATGAATTCGACAGTAAATGCTATTTTAGAAGAAGCTTGCCAAAATGTGTTTAAGAAGGAGTTAAAAAATTCATTAAGAGAATTCATACCTGATTATATAAATTATTTAGCATATAAAATTGAGAAAAAAGGAAGATTAATTGGTATTGCTGATAAGTTAGAAGGAATTATTTGGCAGAATGTTCCTTATATGTTCCAATCAATAAATATAGATGAAGCTGAATCTCAATACAAAGAAAAAATTAATGAGATAAATAAAACAATTGAACTAAATCCTGAAAAGCTTGATTTATATTACTCGAAAATTAGAATTTTAATGTATTTTGATAAATATGAAGAGGTGATTAAAATGTTAGATAAAATGTTAAACCAGTTTCCTCAAGAAGAGAAGGATATCAAGATAAAAAAAGCATATGTTCTAAAACAAAAGAGAAATGTGGATGCAGGATTAGATATTATCAATGAATTAATAAAAAAATATCCAGATGATAATAATCTTCTCCTTCATAAAGCATATTGGTATCAGTATTTAGATAAAAAAGAAGACTCATTAGAATTAATTATGAATCTAATTAAACGAGAGCCGGAAAACGAACTTTACTACGATACTTATGGTGAAATCCTAATGAATTTTTCAGAATATGACAAAGCTATAGAACAATTCCAGAAAGCAATAGAGATTAGTAATAATACATGGTATAATTACCAAACATATATAAAATTAGGAATTTGTTATAAAGAACTTGAAAACTATGAATTAGCTGTTGAATTCCTCCAGAAAGGGAAGGAATTTACAAATATTGCTTCCATTGATACTAATACCAAACAGGAATGGATAACAATTACAGAATTATTCCTTGCAGAAATAGATCAACTTCAAACCGAGTTTTAAGAAGATTTTGAAATGTTTAGAAGATTTGATTTGGATCAAAAGATTTATGATGCTGAAGCTAATTCTTTATACTTATTATATAATTTATCAATAATAGCATTAAAAGCTTCATACACTCCTAGACCCGTTTTTGCTGACGTGAGATAATAATTAAGAAAATTATGATCATTTACTAGTTTTTCAATCTTGGTAAGATCTAGATTATTCTCATCCACTAAATCAACTTTATTAGCAAACAATACAATTGGAACTTCTCCACAATGTTGCTGTACTTCATTATGCCAATGTACTATATTCTCAAAACTTCTGTTTCCAAGGTCATTCTCTTCCAAACTATATACAATGATTGCAGCTCTACTCTCATTATAAAATGAAGGACGAAGAAAATGAAATTCATCTTGACCTGCGATATCCCAAAAGATTAATCTGATATGATCTCCTTCAATTTCCTTATCAAATTCAGAAAATTGCGCTCCAATAGTCCGTACATAATTTTTTTCAAAGGACCCTTTTGTAAATTGCTTAATCAAGGATGTCTTTCCTACTCTTCCATCTCCTATAACAGTTATCTTAAAACCAAACTTCTGTGGTCCAACCATTGAATTATTTTATAAAAAC
This sequence comes from Promethearchaeota archaeon, assembly GCA_048940925.1. Classification (GTDB taxonomy): domain Archaea; phylum Asgardarchaeota; class Lokiarchaeia; order Sigyniarchaeales; family SOKP01; genus Loki-b32. The sequence goes on from JBHLOC010000013.1 coordinate 33,820, forward strand.
TAAAGTAAAAATTGTTGACTAATGTAAGATTAGATGTTTTTTAATATAAAATTTTAGTTCTATATTGAAAAATTATATTTAAAGAACAAGAAGATAAAAATATTAAAAATAAAAATATAAAAAAAAATTACTTAAAGATTGAATGAACGGAAATTATATCCTTCATTGTAAACTTTCAATAAAACTTTTTCCCTTACTTCTAATTTTTTAACTTTTCTCATTTTTTTCACCATTTTCAGGTTTACTAATTATAATATAGACAGCTATACATAAATAGTTTTTATTGTGGAATTTATTTCAAAGTTCGAATAAAGAGAAAAGTTTGAGAAGAAAATAAAATGCAGATACAAATTTACATACTAAATAGGATATTTTATTCAATTAAAAATTAAAAATAAAAAAAAATAAAAAAAAAATTAATTATAAGTCTTTTACTCCAAATTTATATTTCCTTGGATGTAAAAGATAATCACTTAGGGTTGCTTCCAATCCCTTTTCTTTCTTATTTGACATTTTTAAATATCTCCATAACTTTTGTTTAAAATAATAAAAAAAATTATTTGGTGATGCCACTAAAAATAGGATGGCAGATTATATCATTCCTAACCTTGATAATTCCTTTCTTAGCTGGTTTTTTCATTTTTTTATAACCTCGTATTTTATTAATTTTAATATAGATTCGATTGCATATATAGTTCAAGGTACAGAACTCCTCGCAAAGTTCGAAGGAGAAAGAAAGCACATATAATTTATATAGAATAAAAAACTATCTATAACTAAAGATAATTAATTTTAAAATATTACATATGAGTGCTGTAAATTATCCTCCTAAAGAAATTTATAAGGATCCTGTGTTAGGGAAGAAAAATTTTGAACATATTATATTGTGGATGCTATATAATAATGAAGATTGTGAATGGGCTTCTTTTACTGAAACACCACTTGAACTACGATTATCTACATTATCTAAATATTTATCACTTTTAAAAGGGAAAAAATATGTTGAAAAAATTTCGAGAGGGCATTACAGAATTACTTCAGAGGGAAAAAAGAGATTTCTTGAGTTATCCAAAGATGTAAGTAAGAAAAGGAAATTAAGCTATCCACCAGATATAATTAGAAAGAAAAGAAACTACGACCATTGGATTCTGTGGATGGTGTATAATAACAATTACTGTAAGTGGGCAGACTTTCTAGCTGAACCTCTCTCTATAAATCAATCATCCTTATCTAAGAATATGAATTTACTATTAGATTTAGGATATATCGAAAAAGAGAATAAAGAATATAGAATTACTCAATCAGGTAAGTTAGAGTATTCTAGAATGTTACAAGATTATGATTTAGATAGACAATCAATCTTGGACGAAGAAAGTAAACGAATTGAAGAAATAACTAGAAAAACAATCAGTTTCTTTGAGAAATACAGTATTGATGATGAAAACTTACAGTTTAGATTCCTTCATAATGTTTTAAGGCTGGATTATACACGAGTAGAATCAATGCTTTCATATGAAGAGGATTTCAACAAAATTTTACTTTATATCTCAATAAATCATCCAGATGAATATCCTAATTATATGTCTATAGAGGATTTTTCGAAAAAATATCAAATAAAACAATCTAAACTCGAATACTATATTGATGAGATTGTTGAAAACAACATTTATCCAATTAAATTTTTTAAATTGATAATATCACCTGAGGAAAAATATTATTTTCCTGAAAATGAAAAGTTAGAAATTATGCTCAGAGCGATTACAGAAGGTCACATTACCAAATTCACGTATTTAAATAAGTTGTTCTCAAGACCAATGAATAGAACTGCCATGGTAAATGATATTTTAGAAGAAATCTGTGAAGTTTTATTTGATGATGACTTAAATGCATCCTTAAAAGATTTTTTACCAGAATATATAAATTACCTAGCGTATAAAATTGAGGCTAAAGTCGAATTTAAAGAATCTCTTGACAAGTTAGAAGGAATAATTTGGCAAGATATGATTGAAATATTTCAATCGAATGAATCTGAAGATTTCGAACAACAATATAAGGAAGAACTTGAAGAGATTAATAAACAAATAGGATCAGACCCAACAAATCTCGACTTATATTATTCCAAAATTAAGATTTTAGTTTATTTTGATCAATTCGATGATGTATTAGATTTATTAGATGAAATGCTTGAAATGTTCCCTGATTATGAAAAAGATATTAACATGCAAAAAGCATCGGTTCTTAGAAGAATGCAAAAAGTTGAAGCTGGACTAGAAATAATTAATAATTTACTAAAAAAATTTCCAGAAGATTATAATCTTCTTAATTATAAGGCTTATTGGTTCTATTATTTAAATAAAGAAGAAGATGCAATAAAATTAATTAAAGAGATCATTGAACATGAACCAGATAATGCAACCTACCATGACACTTATGGAGAGATTTCTATGTTTTTTAAAGATTATGATAAAGCTATAGAAGAATTCCAAAAAACTCTAAATTTAGCAACTGATGATTGGTATTTGAATCAAACATATATTAAACTAGGAATTTGCTATAAGGAATTAGAAAATTATAAAGCAGCACTTGAAAATCTCCAGAAAGGAAAAGATCTTACAAAAAAAGCTTCAATTGATCCTGAAACCAAAAAAAAGTGGTTAGTTATAGCAGATTTATTCATTTCAGAGATTTCTCAATTAGGGAAAGCACAGAAGAAATAGAGAAAGAATTTTTAGTTTTAAATGTATATTCAGTTATTTTCTACTAATTTTTCTAATTCATCTATCTTATCTGAGAGATATTTAATCCCTTTTTGCCAAAAAGAAGAATCATTCAAATCAATATCGATTTCAGATAACATTTTTTCAGGAGAGAGTGAACTACCAATAGAGAGTAATTTTAGATACTTAGGCACAAATTTTTCTTTCTGTTCTAAATACATTTGATAAATTGAAATCACTAATAAATTAGACATATTATATGCATAGACATAGAAAGGTTCTTGTAGAAAATGAGGGACCACAAAACAATAACTTGAATAGTCCTTTTCGATATTATTTATTGAATTCCCGAACATTAATTCCATTTCTTTAGCGAATGTTTTTTTGATTTCTTCTGCTGAGGGGAGTTTTTTTTCAAGAAGTTCATGCATTTTTCTTTCAAATTGATAGAATGCATTTTGTCTGTGAGAAGTAGCAAATTTTGATTCAATAAAAGAGCTTAAAAATGTAACCTTTTCTTCTTTTGATTCTACTGACTCAAGAAGGAGATCCGTTACTAATAGTTCATTGAAAATAGAGGCTATTTCAGCAACCACTAATGATAATTGGATATTTATATAATTTTGATCTCTTTGAATATAAAAAGCATGGAAAGCATGCCCAAGTTCATGAGCCAGAGCTCGAACTGAATCTACATTATTAGTGAAATTAACAAAAACGAAGGGATAATGTTTAAGTTTTCCATATTCACAAAAAGCACCCCTATTTTTTCCTTTTCTAGGTGTAGCATCTATGTGATTCAGTTTGACCATATTATCAATTAAATTTTTGAATTCTGTGTAAAAGTTTTCTGTAGCAGTTTTTATCAATTCTAAAGCATCATGATATGAATATTCTCTTGTTATCTCTCCAACAGGTGCATACATATCTGATATTTGTAATTTTGGTAGATTCAAGATTTTTTTCTTTAAATTATAATACCTCTCAACTATTCTGTTGCTTTCTGTTGTAACATTTCCAAGAGTTTCAACGATTTCATCGCTTACTTCATTTTGAAGATTTCTTTTTGAAATTGGATGAGTATAATTCTTTTTCTTACATTCTAAATCCCAATTTTTAAGAATATTAGTGAAAATGTGTGTGAAAACCATTTCATTGTTCTTATATTCTGTTAATAACGTTTGTAAAGCTTTATAACGAAGATCTCTATCTTTCTGGTACATAAAAGCAAAAAGTTCTGCTTCTGTTAATTTTCTCTTTTGCCCTTCGACTTCAAAGTCAAACAAGAAACTGCTTTTTAACTCTCTATAAAGATTTTGGAATCCTTTAACACCAGTAATATCTTTTATTAAAATTATTTGTTCTTCTTTTTCAGAAAGTTGATGTTTCTTTTTCGATCTATTAAATTTTAGTGCGTGAGAATAGTTGAAAAGTTCAGGAGCTTTAATAAATTCTTCAAATTTTTCATCTGAAATTCCATTTAGCTCTAAATTAAAAAATAAGAGTTTCTCTTGAATGGTGACTTTAAAATCTTCTATTTTTGCATGAAAGGATTTTACATTCTCATCTAATGTGTTAATTGAATATATTAAAAGAGAATAAATGTCGAGGTAAAAGACCTTTTCAGAAATTTTTTCATATTCCTGATACCATTCTAAAAGTTGTTGAGGAGTAAGAGAGGGATTCTCTAAATTTCCTTTAACTTTTTGATAAAATTCCTCAGAATTCTCTTTAATTTCTTCTATATCATTGTCAATTAAGGGATCATCAATATTCTTATAAAAATCGCTTAAATCCCATTTAATGAGTTCGTCAACCATGTTACAAATAAAAAGGCAAATTTTATTTGAATTTTTCGAGAATAAATCGATATTAATGAAATATCCCTAAAATAGACTATCATTAGTTCAAGGTTGATTGAATTATTTTCAATCGAAGGTCAAATACTATTTGAAGATTAGAATTTTAATATATTTTAACAAATATAAAGATACAATAACATTCTTGGATGAAATGTTGGAAATATTTCCTGAAAGTGAAAAAGATCCTGAAGTATTAAAAGCAGCTGTTCTTAGAAGAATGCAAAATGTTGAAACAGGATTAGATATTATTAATGAATTAATTCAAAAATACCCAAAAGATAATGATCTTCTTAGTTATAAGGCCTATTGGCTACAATATTTAGATAAAAAAGAAGAAGCAATACATTTAATTCATAGGCTTGTAGAACTTGAACCGGAAAATGGTCTTTATCAGGACACCTATGGTGAAATTTTGATGTATTTTGAAGAATATGATGAAGCAGCAAAAAGATTTCTTAAAGCAATCATGGTTGGTAGTGATGCTTGGTATATTTATCAAACGTATATTAAATTGGGAATTTGTCATAAGGCACTTGAAAATTATGATTTAGCACTTAAAAATCTTAAAAAAGGTAAAGATTTAACAAACAAAAGCTCAATTGATTCAGAAACTAAGCAAAAATGGCTTTCAATTGCAGATCTTTTTATGAATGAGATAGACCAATATTTATGAATATAAAATTAGTGAAATTAAATATTGATTCTCATAAAGTTTTTTTTTAACAATATTATATTATTAGAATATTTAAAGATACAGATGATAATTTTATTTGAAATAAGTCCTATATATAAATAATATAAAATAGATCGTATTAATAGCTATATATATCTATTAAATTAAATTCTAATTTGATTTGGATTTCTAATGGATGAGTTAAGAATTAAAAGATACCGAGATAAAATCCAGCACATTTTTGTATATATCCAAGACTTACCTTTAGAACCAAAAAATGAACTTGAAAAACGTGGAGTTTTATATTCTCTACAAACTTCTATTGAAGCCATGGTTGATTTAATTGCTATGCTTGTAAAGGATTTAGGAATCCAAGTTAAAGATGATAATCAAAACATTTCTGAGATAGTTAAATCAAGAAATGTAAATCCAGAGTTAGGAGAGGAATTAAAAAAAGCAAATGGGTTAAGAAATATAATTGTGCATCGTTACAACGAAATCGATGAAAAATTGATATTAGATTCAATAGAAGAAATTAAAAATCTCTTAATACGGTGGATTGAAATTATTGAGGAAGTTATAAATGAAATCAAAGGAAGTTAAACAAATAAGAGAAGATTTGCATTTTTTAAGGGATAAACATGAGGTTGTAATCTATGGATCCCGTGTGGAAGGAGGAGTGCGTCCTAAATCAGATATTGATATAGCTATAATTTCATATGAGACAGAGAAAGAACAAAATATAGCACTACAAAAAGAACTCTTAGGAATCTTTCCTTTAAAATATGATATTCGAATTTTTGAATTATTACCTATATATATACAAATTTCTATTATTGAAAATTATAAAGTAATTTTTGGAGATCCGCTCGAAATCTCTGAATATTTTTACTCCTTCCGAAAAAAATGGGATGATTGTAAATATCGTATTTTATCTAATCAATTTTCAAGCTATCGTGAACGCTTATCTTTAATTAAGTAAGGAATTAATGTTAACTTATTCTAATAAATTTCTAAGTAGTTGAACACTACATAAATTTTAGATTTTTTCTATAAATTTAAATAACTAATAGAAAAAAAATTATATAAATATTAAAAATCCCTCGAGAATTAAAGAAGTAAATTTATTAACTCAAAGAGGAATTCGACAAATTAGAACATAAAAAAAAAGTGAAGTGGAACATAAAGAAGAATAAAAAAATGAATGAGAGTACTAGCTAACTACCTACTTTAAAAGAACAATAAATTTATCGGCAAATAAAGCGATGTTATTCCAGTCGCGAAAGTCATTACACCCTTTATAGTCTATTACTATACCGCTTTTTTTCGCTAGTAATCTTGTAAACGTCTTTGAAATTACTCTATCATCGCGTTCCACCGGTGAAAAAGGGCTGAAGTCCAACACTGGGTTAAATATATTGACTAAATCGGGGATGAATCCCAAATTCTTTTTCAAATACTTCAGAAATCTTTCTTTATTTTTATCCTTTCTAAGCAACAGGCCAGGATTGACATAGTTTTCAAATAACACGACTGGAAGTTGTTGTCTTTTATAGTAGGCAAGGTCTGTTTTTAAGAAAGATTTTTTTAATTTTTTCAATTCCCATAGCCCTTGATTAATACCGAGCATAATGCCACTATATTGTTCAAGGGGGTAGACTTCTGTGTTTTGATCACGAGTTACGTCAACAGTTATTACCTCTAGCCCCTTTTTGAGCAATCGATCCTTAATGAATTTGGCTATTTGTGTCACGTAACCATACTCTGAACGATAGACAATTAATATTCTATACTCCATCATAATTCACCTTTTGCTTTACATCTATCTCTTTCTAAAGATGTAAGTTTTGCCGTGCGCTTGGCAAAATTGCTCTAATGCGACTCTAATTTTGTTCAATTTTTTTCTGGAGTAATCTTTTTGGCTTTGTACTATGAAAGACTTAGCGGCTTCTAAGAAGTGAAACTTGTAATAACTCGTATATGTAGTCGTAAAAAAATCCAGGAAATCTTCTTTAGTTAATCTTGATACTTCTAAGGTGTCGAAAGATTCGTGTTTAACGGTAAAAATCGACTTATTGGGAACTTTAAAAGTAATCGCATTTTGATCTATTAAAAAGCTTCTTACTTGACGCCCACCTCTCATCTTAACGCCTATATATATGAGAAGCACGATCACGATAAATCCAAACACCAACAAAGCAATGGTTCCAATTGCGCTTTGAAAATTGGTTTCTGGAGATTCCGCTATATTGGTGATGACAACTGCGATTATTATTAAAAGAGAAATCCCGAAAATAATGCAACAAACACTAGCATAATACGATTTTCTAAGGGTTTCTTTTATTTCAATAACATTTTAGCTCATAATTTTTTACCTTTTTTAGAATTTATATTTGTGACAAATAGGTTCAAGTTACCTATTTAAAACCACAAGGAAGGATTTTTTCTAAACAGAATAAAATTAAAAAAAAATGGGAATTTAAATTTTAGTAGTTATCTTTTTTTTCCTATCAATCCAGAATGCAATGCTAATAACCATTAACCCAATAATAATAGACAAGATTACACAATCGGAAGGAATATTTTGTTTCTGTTCTTCTATTTTTTTACTTACATTGATCTCTTTAACAGTTATATATCCTTGGAAATCTACGACATAAATTTGTATTGTAATAGTTCCTTCTGGCATCTCATTCCAGGCATCTTGATTAATTGAACCATATAAATTAAAATGATAAGTAGTGCTTCCATTATCTAAAGAATACCACATATCATATGCGATACCTTCTTGTATAGTGATATTAAGATAAGGAGCATCTTTTCCGAATTCTTGATTTTCAACAGGTTCGTTTACAACGAATTTTGGAGCATCCCACCACTTTGGAAAATGATCTTGGCTTTCTGCAGATCCTGATATGTCATATGGCAAGTCACCAATTCCATCATCATCTGCGTCTACACCACCATAATCTGACCAATAATTTCCCATACTATTGAAATCCCATTTATTGTTTATTCCATCATCCCAAGCAAGCCTAGAATACAAATGACTTATTACTGTGTTTAAATAAATACTATTATTTCTTGAATCCCCCATTATCCATATAACTCCAGTCGAGTAAGAACGGTAAGTAGATATGTAATTACTTCTAATGATGTTATGATCAGCTTCATCAAGTTTTATACTAAATCCCTTACAATTATATATAGTGTTATTTTCAATCAAATTATTAGTACTAGACCAATCTACTTTAATACCATCTGAATCCTTTTCTACATCACCGATAATTCTATTTTTTTCCACAGTATTATAAGATCCGTGAAGATAAATTGCTCTATATCGATGATATTTAATAGTATTATTAGTTATTGTCGCATAATTACCATAAGATCTTATTCCGGTTGAATTTATTATCAAATTACCCTGAACTGTGCTGGTACTTCCAGTATATATCGCCCAAAGGCTACCAGAAACGTCATAGATTGTATTATTTCTTATAATAGAATTATCGTTAGCGTCAATCCCAATAGTTGTACCACAAATCTCGTTATTTTCAATTTCAGCATAACTAGAATCAGTCGCAATAGAATATTTGTTGTATTTAACCTGATTATTAATAATTCTCATATTTTGATTGTCGTCACCCATAATCGCATATTCATAATTATTATTTATTTCGTTTTCTATAACCCATATATCCTTACACCCTTTTAACGAAATTCCGACAGTGGCAGAAGAAAGATTTTGATGATATATTAGAGAATCATTACAATTGATTAGGATTATTTGACCCGCATCAATAAAATCATCCTCATATAGATTTGACGCATCTTGATAATAGTAGAAATGTCTTCCATTTACAAAGTTATTATCACCATCTATAATTGATGGTACATAATGTCTAAGATCGTAAAGATAAATTCCACAATTAAACATTTGATTTCCTGAAAGAGTTAAATTTTGGACATTGTATAGATAAACACCGTATTGTTCACATTTAATTGAGTTATCTACTAAACTTATATTATCAACCTCATAAATCTGAACCCCAGTTTGACAGTTCTCAATTGTATTTCCCTCAATTATATTATAGTCACTATATGGATACATGTCAATTCCATGATAAGTACAATTCTTAATAAGGTTATATCGTATAGAATTTTCCTCCCCTTTGATATAAATTCCATTATTTGAACAATTGATGACATCATTAAATTCTATAACATTTTCATTTCCCTCAATATAAATTCCATCAGAACTCGAATTTAAAATCTTATTATTATATATTGTATGATTATCATCATGTACAGATATCTGTCCATTAAATATATAATTGTTAAATACAGTATTTTTCGTATTACTAACATAAATTGAGTTATCATTAATAATATTATCAAATACTGTAATTTCCTTTCCAAAAATTGCAATTCCACCTTCATTTAAAGTATTGTTTTTAATTACGATATTATTACAATCAGATTCAATATGAATTGCTCCCACATCTTGAAATTTACATTGAATTATCTGTCCATTCGTTACATTTTCTAATATCATACCAATGCCAAAAAAATTATCACAAACAATAGTACAGTTCTTTATTATGAAGTATACATCAGAATTTATGATATAAATAGTATAGTCAAATCCAATTGGTACGTTAATTGTAAGATTTTCAATTTTATATGGATTATCTATGGTTCCATTTCCTCTACACCACGGAAATCCTCTATAATATTCCCAAGGTATCCAAAAGTCTGTGTTGTTAATTTTTATAGGCCAATCATAATACCAATATCCTGAATTCTTAGGTTCAAGAGGAGTTTTTTCCTCAATATTTCTTTTTGTAGATTTAAATTCCATTGGTAGAATAGTTCCAAGTGTAAATCCTATAAAAATTAATAGTAATACTATAATTTTTTCAATTTGTTTTTTCATGAAATTTCACCTTTTTTTAATTTAAATTTACATTTATGAAAAATTACTTTGAGTTTGATATTTAAAACCATAAGGAAGGATTTTTTGCAAAAAAAATGGAATAATAATTTTCAGATATGAATTATTAAAAAAATAAATAAAATTATGAAGAAAATTACTGAAATATTTTCCTTAGCTTCCGTTTTTGAACAATTATCAGTGATATTACGCTGATTATTAGAAAAATCGAATAATATTGCCCAAAAGGAATTTTACCACCATCTGTGACCACTTGAATAAGGTTATATTTTATAATAAAAAGATCATAACTCGTCAATCCAAAACTACCCGTTCTTCCTGTGTTGAATAAATTATTCGAAGAATCAATCTCAATAGAAGTACTATAATCGTATCCAGTTCCCCCCCAAGTATAATTCCACAATTGCACTCCCACATTATTATAACATACTAAGGCTGTATCAGCTTGACCTAGTCCAAAACTATATGTATTTCCCCCTATAATTACATTATCTGATGAATCTATCTCAATAGAAGTACCATAGTCCTGTCCACTTCCTCCCCATGTACGATTCCATAATTGCTGACCTGAATTATTAAATTTAATAAGAACCATATTTTGAGTATCTGGAATTAAACTTCCTGTCCTACCAGAAACATAAATATTATCTAAGGAATCTAATGCTAAGTCCATACCTCTTTCAAAATAATCATTACTCCAAGTAAAATTCCATTGAAAAGTACCAGTATTGTCAAATTTTATCAGGATTATATCATTATTAGTGTCCCCACTCCCATTATGCCCTGTAACATATACATTATTTAAAGAATCTAACTCCACGGACTCCCCTTCCTGCGTACCGATTCCACCCCAACTATTATTCCACAATTGTTCTCCGAGACTATTATATTTCACTAAAAGTACATCATAATCATAATGACCATGATCCGTATAACCAACAATATATATATTATCGTTTGCATCGATAGTTAAGCCATTTCCCAAATCATGCCCACCACTGCTATAGCTTCTATTCCATTGCATAATGCCATCACTATTATACTTTATAAGGTATGTAATAGTACTATACATTGAACTATGATTATTTCCTAACACATATAAGTTATTTTTAGAGTCTACAACTACATCGGATCCACCCCAATTAAAGTCTCCCAAAACATTGTCCCACTCATGATCCCCAGAATTATTAAATTTTACTAAAAGTAAGCTTTGTTCTACTCCGAGACTTCTTATACCTGTAATGTAAATATTTCCCATGGTATCGATTGCAATAGCGGATGCGTATTCATTAAAGTCTGCACCTCCCCAAGTGAGATTCCACTCACAACTCATAGTAGTAGAACTAGTTTTTAAATCAAAAAATTCATCTACACAATTTTTGTCAATGTATCCATTATTACGAGTATCTTCAGTCATATTTAATACAATACTGACACATAAGAATGTTATAATGAATATTAACAAACTATTAATTCTTTTTTTCATATTTTCTAACCTTTTTTTAAAAGATTTACATTCATGACAAATTATTTAAGCTAGCTATTTAAAACCATAAGGAAGGATTTTTTACAGAAATAAACGAAATTAAAAAAATGAACTTAAAAATTATCCTTTTACTTTTCTTTTTCTAAATGAGACTATTGAAATTATTATAATGATTTCTATTCCACCAATCGCTACTCCAATAATTATTAAAAATCATATATCTGGTTGCTATACATTCCATTGAAGATCTCTCTCTAAACTACTTCGCTGAGCATATATGTCCCCAAGATAAGACATGTAATAACCACTTTCACTTACGTATATCAACTGTCAAGTCTGGTGATTATGATAAGTTGTTAGGACATAAACTGGTAAACCGTTTTCTTTCCAGATTTCTGATATTATGTTTATATAATCTTTTCTCAATCCCAGTCCCTAATGTTAAGTATTAATAATGTGAAAATTACCACAACCAACATTACTTCACCATAGATTCTTGTATGATAAGGGTTTTTCCAATCAGGCATATCGATTTAACTTAAAAAAAGTTGAAAATAGTTAATTTTGATTAAATTTTAAGGAATATCTGAAATATTACTCATAACTTCATTTATCAAATCCTCCTTATATGGATTTATTATGAAGCTATTCTCATCCTCAATGACAGGTGTTATGATATTAAATTCAAGTAAACTTTTAATATGATAGTATAAATTTTCTCTTTTTCCTTCTAATTGTTTTTGCAGATCATAACTATTGATAATTTCCTGTTCAAGTATGAATTCAACAATATTTCTATTTATTTTATCTCTTAGCATAAAGTAAATGATTCCAATATCGTTATCAATTTCAATAGGCAGAAAAAGAACATAGTTTTTCACTTTCACTTTTTTTATTAAATTAAACTCAAGCAACTTCTTTAAATGCCAAATCAACTGACCAATACCCATCTTATAATCTTTTTGAACCTGTTCTTTTAAAAAAGAAAAATGAGCACCAATATATTTTCTAATTAACTTATAAATATCATACCTGGTGTTATTATTCAATACCGTTGATTTTATGAATTTTGAACCATCTACCAAAAATTTTTCTTTTATTAACATTTGAATTACTTTTTTAAGGCCCCATTTAGGAATTTTTAATTCCTTCATTGCTATATTATAAAGGAGCTCACTAGTAATTAATCTATTTTCTTTTGTGAGTTGTAACGCAATTTGTATTACTTTTTTGGCGCTTGGGTGGTCTATTCTTAAAGAAAGGGTGTATCTAGCTCTAGGTGAAAATTCTTCTAGTTCAGTAAGTACCTTATTGAATTTCAAATCAAAAGCTATAGTCTCTTGTGCCATTCTTTTATCAATCTTTTCATTTTTGGACGATCAGCCTTTAGGTGTTCACTAGAACTTGTAGAGAATGTTCCCTATATAATATTAATTTCAAAATTTCCATTACAGTTCGATTTATGGCCTATTACTAGTTATTATGTCATAACCCATCTAAAAGGCAATAATAGTAAGAAAATTTGATAGAACCCCTAAAATGGCTAATAACCTCTTTTTTTATAATTCTTATAATTCTATTGGAATTTATTTTAAAAATCACTAAAAAGGATTCTATTTAAAGGATTTCACCCTATTAAGTAGACTCCCTATCAAACTAACTATTTGATTTTTAATAATTTTTAATAGATTTATGTTATAAATATTAGTATATTATTATTTTTAAATTTGACTATAATTTCACTAAAACTTACACCAAATTTATTAATTAAGATATTTATATTTTATTTGAAGATAATTTTTAAGTCGAAGTTCAAATTAAAACAATCAACTCTAATACTCTGTATGATTTTTTATAAATTGTATAAATTTGGTTAAAATGACAAAAAAGACACGTAAGGATTATGATTATTATACAATGAATATTCCAAATGAATTAAGAATCTTATTTGAAGCCTATATTAATAAGCATCCAAATTTGGGATTCAAAAATGTTTCACAGTATTTATTACATATCCTACAAATGAGAGCTGAAGAAATAATTAGAGATAATCCTGACTTGAAAAAAATAAAAGAAATAACTTTATCCTCTGGAATATATGTTTTACAAGAAAATGGATCATATAAAAAATTTTTAAATAAGGGAAAACTTCTAGAAAAAATTGAAGATATGTGGGAAAAATCTTCAAAAGAGGAATAATTTATATTTCTGGCTGGATAAAAAGTGCCAAACTAAATACTTTAAGAAATTATGGTCATAAATAATCGTACAGAATTTTCTAAATCAAAAATACTTACAAAAAAAAGAAAATTATTAGTTATACTTACTCTTATTATTATCCTAATTTTATTTTTCTTTGGAACTATTTTTTTATTTTTTCTTCCATATTATAAAGAAATTAAAGGCGCCTATGAAATCTCTATTTATTTATTAATAGGAACAATCATAATAATTATAAGAATCGTAGTTTTAATCGTTTTAGGGTATGTGTTATTTAAAAAATGGATTTTACATGAAGAATCCCATTATATGGATATACCATTTTTATTGGGTATTTTTTCTTATATATTCATATGGGGAAAGGTACTAGATATTATATCTGATATAATCTACGTAAATATAAAATATCTTGGTAATTTTTCTGAATTATTTTTATTAAATATAGTTAAATTAAGAGTAGTAATAGGAACTGTGAATATGTTCCCAATTTTTTTGATTGGAGTTTATTTTTATTTCTTTAGACGTAGCTTAAAAAAGGAAGTGTCTCAGAAAGAAAAGAATGCAAGAAAGAATACTATAATTTTTTTAATCTTTTTTTTTACAAGTACATCAATCATTTATTTTTTTTTACATAATATTCAATATATTTCATTTCTATCGGGAATTGTGTCATTAAGTGGGTTTAGCTTATTAATTTGGGTTTTTTTTACTGCTTATAAAGGCAAGATTTTGCCAGAAATAAGATCTCTCATTGTTAGTATTGGATTTATGTTATTACTATTTTTTAATGTTCTATATTCAATCTTGATGGGTTTATTTAGCGACGTACAGATATCCAGTGAAATAATTGCATATTTATCAACAGGAAGTGCAGCAATTATTTATTATACAACAGAAGGAGGAAATTTAGTGGCCATAATTATAATTCTAATTGGATTTGAAAAAAAAGCAACTTATTACAAAAATTTTTTGAAATAAAAATACTATTAGGGAAATAATTTTTTGAATGAGAAATTATTTCAAAGGAGAAATTCGGTGTACGAATGTATATAAATTCTAACCAAAGTAAAGTTTTAATATCTAAAATCCAAGAGAAGTTGGAAGTAATATAAATCCACATTATTTACTAAAAAATATACTTTCTTTGATATTTAATTTGTTTTATTATAACTAAGATTAAAGTATAAGTAAAAGATGATAATAAGAATATTTCTGAAAATATAAAAATAAGAAATTCGAATTTTTATATTAATTGCTTTTTGGAGATCTCTGAATTTTATTCATTTCAATAAGAAGGGGATGATTGTAAGCATCTTAACTTATTTAACCAATTTTCAAGATATCGTGAATGCGTATCCCTAATAAAGGAAAGAATTAATATTGATTTATACTAAAATAGTGCTAATGTAAGTTTATTTTCAAAATCGAAAAGTTTCTTTTAAAAGACGTATTATATTTTCATAAAGATGAAAGAAATAGAGCTACAATATCAAAATATCATAGAACATTTTCCTAACACAGTTACTATTGAAAATAGAATTACTCATATTAAAATTGAATTAAATAAGGGGATTATTTTAGAACTTGATTATTCTAAATATCCTAAAAAACCAGAAGTTAATCTTATTAATCAATCTGGAAAAGTTTATAATAAATTAAATAAAGATATCAATTCTTTAAAAAATTGGAAAAAAAATAAGACTAGATCTATTTTAAATGTTATTAATGAAACTATTCTTATTTTAGATGGTCTTCAGTCAAATATAGTCAAAATAAAAAGGGAGTTATTAGATGGATTTTTAGCGTTATGCCGGGCGCATCATCCAAAAGAATTTTTAGGAATCCTTAAAATGGATAAAAATATATTTACAGAATTCATATTGCCACCAGGTGCAATTACTTCAAGAAACTCAGGAGTATTTTTCCCAAGCAGATTCCCAATAGATCGATCTTATCAAGGAACTATTCATTCACATCCCTCTGGAAATTTTTACCCTTCTTTACAAGATTTAAATAGTGCATTTAAAGGAAAAAGATTTAATTTTATTGTAGGATTTCCATATACTTTGAATCATATTAAATGTTTTGATAAAAATGGCATAGAACTTCAATTTCAAGTGATTAATTAGTATTTAATCACAATGCGAATTTTTCGACTTATTATATTGGGGTGTAATAATAAAAAATTATAACCAACAAAAAAAATCACATTCTCTCTACCAATATTGATAAGATATTGTTTCCAAACCCTCCAAAGTTACATGTGATCCCCGTTTTAGCTCCTTCAATTTGTCTTTTTCCTGCTTCTCCTTGTAATTGCCAAAATAATTCCACTACCTGAGCAATTCCAGTGGCTCCTAAGGGATGTCCACGTGCCTCCAATCCTCCTGAAGGATTGATTGGTATTTTACCTCCTATTTCAGTTAAACCTTCATGTGCGGCTTTAGCGCCCTCACCTTTCCTGAAAAAACCTAAATCTTCACTCTGAATCGCTTCAAGAATAGAAAATGCATCATGAGCCTCACATACATCTATATCTTCTGGTGTCTTTTTGGCCATTTTATATGCCTGAAAAGAAGCTAATCTTAAAGCCTTAAGAGTGGTAATATCCTCTCGTTCATATATAATATGAGTATCTGTAGCTTGCCCAATACCAGAAATTATTATAGGTGTATCGCAATATTTTTTAGCATTTTCAGCATTACATAATACTAAAGCAGCGGCGCCATCTGATATAGGACAAATATGAAAGAGTCTTAAAGGATCAGCAATTATAGGATTAGTCTTATCATCTTCAAGAAATTCATAAACACTATTCCAAGCTCCTTTACCTTTTTGAATAGCACTCTTCATAAAATCTTCAATAGTTCTTTGAAAATGTGCATTTGGATTCAATACTCCATTTTTGTGGTTCTTGATTGCGATATCTGAAATCCATTCCAATTTAGCATTATATTTCTCTAGATAAACTCGCGTCAACATTCCGGCAAAGGATGGGAGAGAAACTCCATGCGGTCTTTCTGCTTCTGGATGTGTTAAAGTAGCTACATTCGAAGTAATGTATCCAGGGATAGTAATATGCGTCATTTTCTCACCCCCAACAACTAAGACTAAATCACTTATTCCAGAAGTAATTGCTTGAAACCCCGCTTTAATAGCTGAACCTCCACTTGCAGGTCCATTTTTGATATCATCTGCTGTAGCAGGTAGTAAACTTATTTTATCTACTAGAGCACTGGCTACACCAGATATATGATTGTAGATTTCTGGACTCATTGCCCCAACATAAACAGCATCGAAAGTTTTATCGCTTGTATTAGAATCTTCAATCGCAGCTAAAGAGGCTTCACAAAGTAAGTCCATTAAATCTTTCTCTTGAATTCTACCAAATTTAGTATGCCCTACTCCTATAATTGCGACTTTATTCATAGTTCTAAAAAATTATGGGTTTTTAAAAAATCTTCTCAGAGTTTTTTAACATTCTGGAATTCAAGCTTACAAACTTTAATGTGGGCATATAATTCTAAGAAAAACTATAGAAATGTTTATTTAACGAAAAATTAAACTATTTCTTTTAGTCTTGAGCTAATTTTTTACTTAAAGCTTCTGTTAATAGTGGAACAATCACTTTGTAATCCCCTACAATGCCATAATCGCAGAAATCAAATATAGGAGCATTAGGATCCTTGTTTATAGCTATTATTTTTTTACTGCTTTTCATTCCAACTAAATGTTGGGTTGTTCCTGATATACCGCAAGCAATATAAATATTAGGGCACACTACAGTACCACTCTGCCCTACTTGACATGATTTTGGTATCCAACCAGCATCAACAGCTGCTCTACTAGCCCCTACTGCTGCATTCAATACTTTGGCTAATTGTTCAATGATTTCAAAATTCTCTTTGCTCCCTATTCCTCTACCACCAGAGACAATAATATCAGCCTCATCAATAGGTTTTACATCAGATATTGTTGTTTCAATTTTCTCAGTTACTTTCATTTGTAAAGTATTAGAATCTAAATCTACTGGAAATTTTATAATTTCAGGTTGATTTTTTCCCTTTATTTCAGATTTATCCATTACATTTGGTCTAACTGTAACCATTTGGGGCTTTGTTTTAGGACATATAATATCTACAAGGTAATTTCCTCCATATACGGACCTTGTTTGGACTAAATTTCCCTCCTGAATATCTAAATCAATACAATCTGCAGTTAGTCCTGTTTCAAGTGTAGCCGCTATTCTTGGAGCTAAATCTCGCCCTATCTTTGTCGCAGGTAATAGTATAATATTAGGTAAATATTCTTTTGCTAGATCAATAAGTATAGAAGAATAGGTTTCTGTTAGATATTCTTCTAAAACTACATTCTCACATAAATAAATTTTATCGATTCCGTGTTCCGAAAGTTCTTCACAAAATTTTGAGATATCTTTACCAAGTAAAACAGCACAGACCTTCTCTTTTGATTTTTCTGCAAGTTGTTTTGCCTTTCCAAGTAATTCATAAGATACACTCCTAATTTTATCTTTTTTAAACTCTACAAATACCCAAATATCCTTATAATCTTCCATAATTAAATCACCTTATCTTTAGATAGTAATTCAACCAATCTATCAACAGCTACATGTGGTTCATCACTAAGAATTATCCCTTGTTCTCTCTGAGGTGGTTTATAAAGTTTTATTATCTTGATTAGTGAACCTGTAGAACCAAATTTAGCTGTATCACCTTCAATATCCTCTGCATTCCATACCTCAAATGGTTTTTTTTGAGCAGCCATTATCTTTGGCAATGGTGGTATCCTGGGTTGAAAAGATGACGGGGGGATACCTGCAATAACTAAAGGGAGAGTCACTTCTAATATTCTATAACCCTCATCTGTTTGGGCTTTTATTATAATTTTTCCATTTTTTACTTCATTGATGCTTTCCGCGTATGTAACCTGGGGGATATTTAAAATAGCCGCTAATTCTGGGCCCACTTGACTTGAACCAGTATCAAAAGAAGAATTGCCGCAAAATATTATACTGTAATTACCCAATTTTCTTATCGCGGTAGCAAGGATATTTGATGTTGCAAATGTATCGGAATTTTTAAAAATGTCATCGTTTAGTAATATAGCTTTATCAGCTCCAAGAGCTAAACATCTCATTAAAGTACTTTTTGTCTCAGGATCACCCATAGAAATAGCAATGATTTCATCACCTTCCTTTCTTATTTTAATAGCTTCTTCCAACGCGAATTGATCAAATGGATTGATTATAGTTGATACTCCTTCAGTTAAAACAGTATTTGTTTTTGAATCTATTTTAAGGTCATTAGATTCGGGCACTTGTTTTACACATATAATAAATCTCATGATTCTATAAAACTCTTGATTAAAATAATAAATTTCATTTAATTCTTCAGAAAAATAATATATTTTCTATTAAAAATATAAAAAAAAGTTATTTATTTTATTTATAACTAACGAGTTCTTTCCCGAGAAGCTCTCTTGCTACTATCATTTTCATCACTTCTCGCGTCCCTTCAGCTAAAGAAAATGATCTTATTGCTCGCCAAGCAGCTTGATCTGGGCATTCTCTAGAGTATCCAAAAGCACCTTGCCATTGAATTACATCATTAATAGCTTCACATGCCCAATCAGATGCAAACATTTTCGACATTGCAACAATTTTACTAGTTTCAAATCTATTTCCTTTACCTTGTTGTTCTAAATCAATTGCCCTTAATGCTTCATAGCCCAGGCGTTTAAGCATTTCTAATTTTGTATAATGTTCAGCTAATCTAAAGTTAATTTCCTGAAATTTTGCTAATGGTTTTTCAAATACTTTTCTTTCTTTGACATAGTTCATTCCATTTTCCAATGACTTTAATCCCGCAGCTGCACATATAACTGCAATTAAAGCTCTTGCATATTCATACCCCTCGTGAATAATATAGAATCCTTTATTTTCTTCCCCGAGAATATAATGTTTAGGAATCTTTACATTATCAATAGAAAATCCTCCACATGAAATTCCTTCCCTACCTAAATCATCTATGTAGGTTGGTGTAATCCCTTCAGCAGTTAAGGGTAGATAAAAAACAGTCATGCCTCTTGAACCCAACTCAGGTGATTGATGTGCAATAGTAATATGACCCCCACCATTTGTTGCAGCTTCTCGTACACCACTTATATACATTTTTTCACCATTCACGACAAAGAAATCTCCATCTTTCCTAATTTTCGTCAGCCCTCCAACGACATCAGTTCCACCACCACTTTCAGTTGTAGCAATTCCTAAAAACCATTCTCCTGAACAGGTTTTTGGAAAAATTTCTTTTTTTGCTTCTTCAGTTCCATATTTGTTTAACAGAAAACCCCATGCTGCTTGTACGAGATAAAATACACATGTTGAGCCAGTACAATCCCCTTTAGCTAATTCTTCTGCTATGACTCCCGCGGTAACAGCATTTAATCCAGATCCCCCATACTCTGGGTCTGATGTACATGTGAGTAAGCCTAATTCTGCCATACCTTTGATAACATCATCAGGAATTTTTTTGTTTTTTTCCATTTCAAGTGCAATTGGAGCTATTTTTTTCTGTGCAAATTCCTTTACACTTTCTCTTATCAATTTTTGTTCTTCAGTAAATTCTATCATTTGATTTATACCTTCAAATTGACATTTTTTTAATTTTTATATAATTAAAATTCAAACGTAGACTTTAAACTTATTCAATTTGATAGATCTTGAGAAAAAGGAAAAAAGTTTATAAATTATCTTATTTTGGGTGCTCATTTCGTATAATTGTGGCAGCACCCATACCTAATCCCACACACATTGAAGATATAGCGTATTCTTTACCTGATTTTTCTAATTGATGGAGATTTGTGCCTATTAAACGGGTTCCAGTCATCCCTGTTGGATGTCCTAAAGCAATTGCACCACCCCATGGGTTAAATCTTTCATCTTTCCAGTCAATTCCTAACTCATAGCAACTAGCATAAACAACAGGGCTAAATGCTTCATTTATTTCTATAAATGACATGTCATCTAAAGTCATATTTGCGCGTTTTAGAGCTTCTGGGATTGCTTTTATTGGTCCGGTGAGCATTAAAATGGGATCAGTTCCTAGAACAGCAAAATTGACAACGGTTGCTCTTACTTTAAAACCATACTCTTCGGCTAATTCTCTAGTCATCCATATTTGCGCGGCAGCGCCATCCGTTGTAGGGCAACTATTACCTGCTGTCAAAAAAGCCTTACTTTTTCTTCCAGCAATTGTTCTCAAGCTTGCTAGCTTTTCCATTGATGTTGTAGGGCGTGGAGTTTCATCTTTTTCAGTCAATACTGATAAACTTGGATCATCAGATATCTCATTTTTTTCATTTAACATAGGATTTCCATCCTCATCAATTTTAGGACACCAAATTGGTTCGATTTCTTTTCCCCTTTCATCCCATGTGGAGCATGCTTTCTTATGAGAATATAATGATAAGCTATCTAATTCATATCTAAAGTCTTCTAATGATTTCTCAGATTTATTCATCCAGACTAATCCAAGATAATGAGCTGCAGTTATCTGATCTGCCATTTGGGCTTTATATTCTTTTGCTTTTTGTATCACTTCTGGATTTGACTGGATCTTTTTATTCGGTGGTATCATTACCGCTTTATTTTGTTCTTTATTAAAGATATATGTATCTGACATTATGGGATATTTATTTTGTACTTCTACACCTCCACAAATTACACAATCATGGATGCCTGAAGCAATTGCCTGCCACGCTGACATTACTGCTTGAGCACCGCTTGCACATTGACGGTTTATAGACATTCCCGGAACGCTTACTGGTAGATGAGCTGCTAATGCTGCAGTTCTCCCGATATCTAACGCACAATCACCAATTTGACTATTACAGGCAACTATTGAATCACCAATAATACTAAGATCAAATTTATTACGTTTTAAAATTGTTTGATAGCAATGCACAACAAGATCATCTCCTCTATGCCATACGATAGTACCTCTTCTTTTTCCCATAGGTGTTCTTACATAATCGACAAGAACTGGCTCTCGTTTAGGATCTTTAAAATATTTTTTGTACATACTTACGGGTTCAGCCATGTTTACTCATACCTTTTAAAATTTTATAGAGTTAAATGTAATTTAATTAATTAATTTTATTTAAGATTAAGAATTGTTTGATTTAGATATACCAATATTCTTAAGTGAAAAAATATGCTGAAAGGAATCCATTTTTTATTAACTTACACATGCAATTATACATGTGATCATTGTTTTTTGTATTGTAGCCCAAACTCTCAAGGAACATTTACTTTAGCACAGATTAAAGAAGTACTTGTTGAAGCAAAAAAAATTGGATCTGTAGAATGGATTTATTTTGAGGGTGGTGAACCATTTCTTTATTACCCAATAATGGTTGAGGGAGCAAAATTCGCCAAAGAACAAGGATTTAAAGTTGGAATAGTTACAAACTCATATTGGGCAACAAGTATTGAGGACGCAGAAGTATGGCTTAAACCTTTTTCTGTGTTAGGAATAGATGATCTTAGTATTAGTGATGACACTTTTCATTATGAAGATGAAAAGCACAATCTGTCAAAAATAGCTAAGAGAGCTTCTGATAACCTTAAATTACCTTCAATGACAATTTGTATTGAGGACCCAACAGTTAAAAAAGAACAAGAAAAAGGAAAACCCGTTATCAGTGGAGGTGCTATGTTTAAAGGAAGAGCTGTTGAAACTCTGATTGAAGGTTTACCTAGGAGACCATGGGAAGAATTGATTGAATGTCCTTATGAAGATTTCAAGGGACTTGGGAGAATTCATGTTGATCCATTCGGTAATGCTCACATATGCCAAGGTTTAAGTATAGGAAACTTCTGGGAAAAACCTCTTTCAGAATTGATCAAAGATTATAAACCAGAATATCATCCTATATGTGGACCAATAGTCCGAGGCGGTCCTGCTCAATTAATAAAAGAATATGAAATTGATCATGAAAGTGAGTACGTTGATGAATGTCATCTCTGTTATTTAGCTCGATTAAGCCTAATAGATAAATTTCCGAAATATCTTGCGCCAAGACAAGTATATGGATTAGATTAAGAAATTATAATTTTTTTTTAAAAAAAAAAGGATATTCAAAAAACTTGGAAAAGTTGAACACTATATGTGGACAAATTAGAGTTTAATTTAATTTTTAATCTTTTTTTAAGGTTTTTTATATAAAAGAATTCAAATATATGAGCTAATATTATTACCCTATATTCAAAAGATTAGAGAAAAAAACTAAAAACAAAAAATTTTCCTATTATTTAATCTAATTAGGGGAGTTGTTTGCAATTCCATATATAGATAAAGAAAAGCTAAGTGCGTTATTTAGATGGTATATGCAAGAAATAGGAGATAATTTAATCTCTGTTCTTGTTGTAGGGCGTGATGGATTGGTCATAGATATTCTAACTCGAGATTCAGGTAAAATTGATGAAAAGAAATTTATTGGGGCATTTGGTTCTTTAGCTGAACTAGTATTAAAGAAGATTACTCTAGATTTTGATCTTGGAACATTTGGTGCCGGTACTTTTGATACAGACAGATATCGGTTTATATTTTGTGAAGCTGGAGATGATAACGTTTTAGTGTCAATTCTTCACCCAAAAGCTCTTGTTGATGAGATTTTTCCATATACTTATCTAACAGCAGATAAGGCAGCCCGAATAATTGATGGAGAATTACCTGTTAGTCCAGTGATCCCCAAAATTATACGAGAAAATGAAATGGAAAGAATAAAGCAAAAAATGGAATATTATCAGAGTAAACCCCATTCACCTGAGTATGTATACAAATTGAGTATAATTGGTGATCAAGGAGTTGGAAAAACAAGTATGGCTCAAAGATATGTCCATGGAATATTTCAGGCTGATTATAAAGCTACTATTGGGACTTTTATTTCAAAAAAAGAATGTATATTTGAAGAATTAAACACAGCGGTAAGATTTATGATATGGGATTTAGGAGGTCAAAATCAATTTCAAAGGTTATGGCCAGATTATCTCACAGATTCTAGAGCTGGAATTATTGTTTATGATATTTCTAACAGAGAATCATTTGAAAATGTAAAAAAATGGCATGATATCATTGTTAAAGTTGCTTATCCAAATTTAATTTTAATTCTAGTAGGAAATAAGATTGATCTTGACGATTCAAGAGTAGTTTCAAAAGAAGAAGGAATACAACTAGCAAAAGAATTAGGTATATACTATATGGAAACATCAGCCAAAACAAATGAAAATATAGATGATGTATTTGAGTGGATTGCTTTGCAAATCATTAATAGAAATATTGAAATAATAAAAGATACACTTCTGGATAAACAAGATAGCTCGAAGTATGTAATTTCAAGTCCACAATTAAAATTTTTAAACCAATATTTTATTAAACAACTTGATTTCTGTATAGGAACAAGAGATACTAAGGATGTTATTAAATATTTAGATATATTAAAAACAATTGAAAAAAATAAGTTATAAGTTAAAAAACTAAATATCAATATAAAGGGCAGGTTTGAGTGGTTTAGCTTTAATTGCTCTCTTTTTTGGATCGAGTTTTGAATTAATTTCAATGGTACTATTTATTCTTCTTTCTATATATGATTTATATTGACTTATTAAATCAATTTCATCCAAATCAGGTAAATTTTTTTCCCATATACGATCTTTTAGCTGATTTTTTATATATGGGATTAATTGTTTGTTGGAAATCAGTTTTTTATCATTTTTAATCTCTGAAATTATAGCTTCAAAATCATCTTTCTTCGAAATTATTGTCTTTAATACTTTATATTTCCATTCTGGAGCTGTATAAATATATATTTTATCTGAATTTTGAGTTTTAACAATTTTTCTTATGTTTATAATATCTTCAATTATATTCGTAATATATTCAAATTCAAGTTCAAGATCATTATCAATGAGATTTCTATTAAAATCTCCCCAAAGTGAGGTTGATATAAAACCAGAATTTCCTGCTAGTTCCCACAATTCCTCACATAAATGTGGTATGGTCAATGATAATATTTTTAACCAGTCAGTATAGACAATTTTAAAAGAGATCAAAGAATCTATTTCATTTTCAGTATCTTTAAATAACTCTTGTATTAGGTTAAAAATCTCATAAAATGAAATTTGTAGATATCTTCTTATATTGTACTTCTCTAATGCCTCTTCTGCTTCATATAACTTCTTAATTATTTTTGATATAATTACTTTTGAATACTTAGATGAGATATTTTTAAAATTTGCTTTGGTATCTCTTGATTGATTTATTTTTTCAATCATAAATCCAAAAAATTTAGTGATATGATTCCTTACTGACTCTATTTCTTTCTTTCGAAAATCCATGTTTACACTAAAATCAGCTCCGTGTGAAATATAAAATCTAAATAAATCAGCTCCATAATTTCTCTGAATATCTGCTAAAGGAATTACATTCCCTTTTGATTTACCCATCTTTTCTCCTTCAATTATAACAGGTTCTATTAAAGAAATTAATGGTGGCCAATTCTTTTGTGGAAATATTGCTACATGGTGGAAAATGTAAAAACTCAGATGGTTAGAAATATGCATTATGGCAGTATGGCGATGATCAACTGGATACCAATAGAGAAATTCTTTTTGTAATTCTATAAGGATCTTTTCTTCAATATTTATCCTTTTTGATAGTTTTATTGCATCTCCTTTTTCTAAGAATATATAATCAAAAAATTCTGGAATTAATTGTTCTGTTGTAAATTTATAATAATTTATTTTATGGATTATTGTATAGAAAGCCATATATATTGTAGAATCGCTTAAAGATTCTATTATCCAATTTCCATCAAAAGGTAATTTAGTACCCAATCCTCTTTTACGAGCGCAAGGTCTTTTCTCAAGCCAATTAAATATTTTTTCAAAATTTAATCTATACTTTTTAGGTATTATTTTCATATTTTTAAGACATTTAAATGCATTTTCCTTCCAATCTCCCGCATTAAAATTAAGAAACCATTGATCCTTTAGAATCGAAACTATAATTTTTGTTCCGCATTTACATGTAAGATTTTTAGTAACTGGGATATACATTTTATCTGCTTGATTTGTTTCTTTTAAATCTATAGAAACTTGTTTAGCAGCTTCACTCACCTTCATTCCTTGGTATTTCCCACATTTTTCATTGAGTACACCATTATAAAATTCATCCCTATAATTTTCACTAGTAGCTAAATCTAATTCCTCTGCATCTAATTGTGAAACTACGTTATATTTATCACAATAAACTTTAGCAGGAAAGTCTTTAAATCCTTTTAAGTTAATAATTTCCAATGGATATATTAATTCAACTTCTCTCTCGTCTAAACTAAATTCTTTAATTAATTCTTTATTCTTTTGTAAATCTATTAGAGCTATATAATCATAAGGAGCATGAGCAGGAACAGAATAAACTACACCTGTTGCTGTAGATGTATCAACGAAATTTCCGGGAAGAATCAGTATTTCTTTAATTCTAAAAACATCAGTAGCTTTTTTTCCAATAATTTCTTTACCTTTAAATTTCTTTAACACTTTAATATCTTTGTTCTGATTCTCTAGTAAAAAGACTGCTTCCTCGGAAGTAAACCAGATCTCATCGTTTACAGAAGCTTTTACATAATTTCCATTAGGTTTTATCCAAATATTTGTAACTCCATATATTGTTTCAGGCCTTAATGTTGAAGCAACTAGAAAACCATCTTCAAAGGGAAATTTAATGCATATGAACTCATTAATATTTAAATCTAATTCATCTCCACTTGAAATATCATCTTCTCCAACAGCATTTTTATCGCGTGGACAATATAAAATAGGGTACTCTCCCCTCTCAATAAATCCCTTGTCTTTTAAATGATAATATTGCCATTCGATAAATTTATTGTAGAGCTTATCTCCAGTCGTAAATTCTCTTCTCCAATCCAAGCTCATTCCTACGGATTTAAAATCAATTTTCATTGTGTTAGAAAAATATTTTACCACATTCCAAGGATCTGTAAAAGCTTGTACAATTTCTTCTGCTTTTTCTTTTTCTTTTGTATGTAAGCTTACATATTCTTTCATTCTAGCAATTGTTTCTTGATCTTTTCTCTCTATTGAGGAAGAAATTGCCAATACAGGAGTACCTGTTATATGAAAAGCCATTGGATATAAGACATTATATCCTTTAGCTCTATAATAACGAGCAAAAATATCACCGTTTATAAAGCTTCGCCCGTGACCTATATGTAGAGGACCAGAAGCATAAGGGTAGGGCGAGGTTATAAATTTTTTCTTCTTATTGGGATCTGGATTTGCCTCAAATATTTTGGCTTGTTCCCATTTATCTTGCCATTTCTTTTCTATTTCCTGGGGATTATACATTTCAATTATCTCCATATCTACTTTTTTATCTTTCGATGCAGTTTCTTATAGGTGAATAAACCACTCATATTCTTTTTCTAATAAAACTACATACCAAGAGAACAAACCCTTGTAAAGATTAAAAGAAAAAGAATATAAGGATTTGTTCTGATCATAATAATAAAACTGCGAGTAAATCAACTAAAGCTAATTTTTTTTTTAATATTACACTTATTGCAGTTTTATGTGAAAACATTAATATATAAAAGTTAGGTTTTTTCACTAAAAAATTTTTTTCTCAAATCAAGGTTTTTAATAATTATCATTAGAGATCAATAAAAGAACTATAATAAATTCGGTTAACTCTCGAATTTCCCTTAAACTATGATTATTAATTTTTGGATTCTAATCATAATAAAAATGAAAAAATTATCGAAAGATAGGAAGTATGGGTACTTTCACAATAATGTATTATAAAATCCGTTAACATTATTTTTAATATATTTATAACTAATTTAATTATGCCAATTTCAAAAGAGGATGCTCTTAAACAAGCCAATACAATTTTTAAAAATGTAATAAAAGACTCTAACTTACTTTCTGAAGTATTAAAAAATGTTCGTGATAAAGAAGACTCTATTAGATATCCCAATGCATTAGCTTTAGAGAAATTAAGTGAGAAGCAACCCGAGATTATTTATCCTCAATGGGATTTCATGGTAGATTTGTTAAAAAGTAATAATGCTTTTCACAAATCTATTGCTATTGCTAATATTTCAAATTTAACATACATCGATGAACAAAACAAATTTGATAAAATTTTCAATGAATTTTTTAATCTAATTGATAATAAAAGTGTGATGATAACAAGAAAACTAGTAATATATTCAGGAAGAATAGCCAAAGCTAAACCATCTCTAAGATCCAAAATTACCAAAATTCTACTAAAAATTGATGAGACTCAACACAATCAAGATCGTAAAGATCTAATTAAAGGGGATATAATTGAAACGTTCAGTGAATATTTTAAAGATATTAAGGAAAAAAAAGATATTTTAGACTTTGTGAGAGCTCAATTGAATAGCACAAGTCCCAGCGCAGTAAAGAAAGCTAAAAGTTTCCTAAAGAGATGGAAATAAAGAAAGTTTTTTCATTGCTTATCAATTTTTTAATCATAATCTCTTAATACTGTTAATCTTTCTATTATCATAATAAATGTAATTGTAAACATATTGAGGTGAAATTTATTTGGTAGAATTTAAACCACAAATTCTAAGTGAAGAAGAATTACGCGCAATTTCTGCGGGTGTTAATGAAGAAGAATTGCTTTTATTCGATAAACATTGTTTAAACAACTATTATGAAAAAAAAATATTGATAGAAGCGAAAGAACCAGGATCTCCATGGGTTATTGTAAAAGATTTTAAAACAGGTGAACAAACTGAATTGATTGATTGTACTGCTCAGAATTGGACGTTAGCATTAGGTTTTGCTAACCCTGATGTAAATTATGCGATTGCAGAACAAATGAAAAGATTAACTCATATAAAATCTGATGTGGTTTCTCCTGCTCGAGCTAAATTTATAAATAAATTATCTGAACTATCTCCTGGGAGATTAAAAGGAGGAAGAGTTCATATAAACAATGAGGGCGGAAGTTTGGCAATTGAAGCTGCAGTAAAATTTGCTTTAATAGCATCAAAAGATGGTGATCATTTCTTAACTTTTCGCGGAGGATATCATGGCAATACTCTTGCTATGATAACAGCTTCTCAACCATTCCATACAATAACAAGATTTCGTCCATTTGGGGTAGATTTTTTTACACGCGTTCCCCAACCATATTGCTATCGATGTTTATGGAATTATAAAAATGGATTAAATGGAACACGGGATCCACAATGTAATTTAGAGTGTTTTAATTTAGTGAAAGAATATTTAATGGGATTAACTTCAAGAAAACTGGCGGGAGTTCTTTTAGAACCATGGCAAGCAGCAGGAGGTCATATTCCCTTTCCACCGGATTTTCTTGGGAAATTAAGGGAAGTATGCGAACAAGAAAAAATTTTTATAATATATGATGAATCTCAAACTGGAATGTGGAGAACAGGTAAATATTTTACTCTTACAGAGAAATATGAGAAGGAGTTAAGAATAGATGTTTCTCCTGATATGATGTGTTTTACAAAAGCTATTGGTGGTGGTTTTCCGTTAGGTGCAATGATAGTGTCAACCAAAATGAGAAAAAGATTTGGACCTTCTGAAGATCATACGACTTTTTGTAATACACCAATAGGTTGTACAGGAGGACTTGCTGCTATGATGGTTATAGAAAGAGCAAAAATAGGAGATAATTGTGAAGAGAGAGGAATACAAATCACCAAAAGATTGAAGGAAATTCAAGAACAATATGATGCAATTGGTGATATCCGTGGTCCCGGTTTATTCATCGGAGTTGAGTTAGTAAAAGATCAAAATTCAAGAGAACCTTTCACCGAACTAATGGAAGAGATGCTTCATGAAGGTGTAAGACAAAATATTTACTTTGGACCTAGTATGCCTTATCTAAGTGGAACAGGACAACTATTAATGCGAAATTTAATCAAGATAAAACCCCCACTCAATATTACTAAAGATGATGCTGATTTTATCTGTGACAAGTTTGAAAGTGTGTTAAAGAAATCATTAAATAACTTGAAATAGTATTAATATGAATTCACGTGAACGAATTCTTACAAGTATTAGCCATAAAGAACCTGATAAAGTACCTATTGATCTTGGTGGTTTTCCAGTTACAGGAATATCAGCGATTGCATATTATAACTTAAAACAATATTTAGGAATTGATTCAGGTCAAATAAGAGTCTATGATCCGATGCAACAATTAGCACAACCAGAAGAAATCGTCCTTGACTTATTTAATGTAGATGTATTAGATGTAGGGAGAACTTTTAATACTAGTAATGATGATTGGTATGATATTCATGTAAATGGGTATGATATGCAATATCCAAATTGGTTTCAACCTAGGCATAATTCTGACGATTCGTATGATATTCTACATCGCGATGATACTATAATTGCGAGGATGACAAAATCTGCATTAGTTTTTGATCAAACTTATTATCCTTGTTTAGAAAATTACCCTAAAACTTACATTGAATTTCAGAAAATGATTGCGAAAAATCCTTGGGTTGCTCAAACTACCCCGCCATTTAGTAATATTGGTCAAAAAAAATTTTGGAAAACTTTAAAAAACAACGCTATTACGTTAAAAAAACAATCAAATAAAGCAATTGCACTTAATTTAGGGAGTACTTCTTTTGAACTAGCAAGTTCATTTAGAAGACTTGATAAATTTTTAATTGATTTAGTAAGGAATACATCTAAAGTTGAAAAGCTCCTTGATTTTATAATGGAATTCTTTTTAAACTCATTTAATGTAATCTGTGGTTATGTGGGAGATGTGATTGATATAGTAAAAATAGGTGATGATCTTGGTGAGAATAAGGGCCCCTTTATTAGTCCAAAAATTTTTAGAGAGATTTTTAAACCCAGAATAAGCGAATTATGCAATTTCATTAAGAAAAAGAGCTCAATGAAGATATTTTACCATGCTTGTGGCTCTATAGTACCTCTTTTGCCAGATCTAATTGATACTGGAATTGATATTCTGAATCCCGTACAAATTAACGCTAGAGATATGGATCCTAAATTTCTGAAGGAAAATTTTGGTGATGATATTACATTTTGGGGTGGTGGTGCTGATACACGTAATATAATTAATAGAAAAAGTCCTAAAGAAGTAAAAAAACATGTACAAGAATTACTTGAAATTTTCTTTCCTGGAGGAGGATATGTCTGGAATACCGTTCATAATATTTTACCAGATGTACCACCTCAAAACATAGTAGCTATGTTTGAAGCTATCGAGGAATTTAATGGTAACCTTTAATTATTTCTGTGAAGATCACAAGAGATAAGTGTTAGATACTGAAAAGATTTTGGGCTAAATGAGAATTCATTTTTTTTATTTGGAATTATCTTTATTAACGGTGGGAAGTTTGCTAAATAAAGAGAGATTCCTCTAATCTCCTTATTATTAAGCAAAAATTTCACTTTCCTAAATTTAAAAAATCCAAATTGCCTTCTTATTTCATGTAAAGTACCAATCTTGTGTCTTCCTATATATACAGGAAATAAATTTTCAGAAATGAATTTTTGTGGGGAGATTACTGTTCCAATTTTATAGTGAGGAATACCTCCATCTATAATACAATCTGTATTATTCATTCTTGCTTTCAAACCGTAAATAGGATAAAGATAATGATAGAAGTTTTTCGGTAAATTTACTAGAATCATTTCAGGATAGATGGAATGGATTTTCACGGGGATCTTATTTGTATTTAATCCTTCTGAGTTCTTTCCTGGTTTATTATTCATTCCAATTGCTAAAGTATAGTTTTTTCCTCCTCTAGCGCGAATAGCATCATTAAAAGGTCTAATCTCCAAATGTAAATGAGGACTTGACCAATAAGCAAAATATCCATTACGAATAGTTCTTCCTAATATATCTCCTATATTAATTTTTTCACCCACTTTAACATTTGGCTTAACATGCATCATTTTCCATAAAAGTTCAGAATTATGAGGATTGCTAATTAATATCAAATAATCATTATTAAGCCCTTCAAAATACTTTGGTTTTGGAGCAGCTAAAGATTTGATCTTTATTATTTTACCTGAAACAGGACTTAAAACCTCATAATTATTTAAATCAAGATTTTGGTATATATCAATTGCGAGTCCGTGTTGATGTGCGTAATAGGGAGATGTTCCAATGCTAAAATGACTGGTTTTTAGTATTTTTAGTTGTATATCATCGGTTTTGATGATATCATAAAATTCAGATTTGACCATAAGAATACTAAAAATTTATTAACTAATTTTTAGTTAAAGTAAATACATTTTAAAAAAAATACCTTAGTTATTAATTATAAAAAAGGGGTAAGTGTTAATAGATTGAAGGCTGAAAAAACTTTATAAGTGAATTTTCTAGGGAAAATTTGTTCCAGAAATCCCAAAAAAGTTAAAATTTATTATCTTTGGGTTCTTTTTTTTAATCAATTCTTTAGAAATAAAGAATTTTTATAGAAAATTTAAAAATTGGTTTTAAAATTGGTAAAAGGAACAGTAAAATGGTTTAATAGCCGAAAAGGCTATGGATTTATAAATTCTGAAGAGGGGACTGATATATTCGTGCATTACACTGCATTAAAAGGTCGTGATGATGAATATATAACTCTCCATGAAAATGATAAGGTTGAATTTGAAGTAGTTCAAGGTCAAAAAGGTCCTCAGGCTAGTGATGTTGTGGTCACAGAAAAAGCACCAAGATCTGAATATAGCCGTGGTTATCGCATTTAACCTAAAACAGGTTTATAATTCTCAAAATAGAATAAATCAAAATAAGAAGTAAATAATATCTAGTAAAAATAATTTTACATTTGTTATCGAACCTTATCTTTTTATTTTTTTTATTGATATAATGTATACTATTGTCTATTTCCAGATATTTATTCCTTGAGATTCTAAACTATTGATAATTTTCTTAATACCACTATTCTTCTTTTGAACGATCAAAGTATTTACAATATATAAATCAGTAAGAGATTGAAGATCTAATATTGATTTTGGAAGCTGTCTTATCGGATTATTATTTAACCATAAAATTTTTAAAGATTTTAAATGACCGATATTTTCAGGTACAATTTTAATTCTATTATTACTTAAATCTAAAATTTCAAGATTTTTAAATTCAGAGATAAGATTGGAAAATTCTTCCAATTGGTTGAAACTTAATCCTAAAACTCTTAAAGAATCCACTTGATTCATGTCGTTAGGTAAATTTCTTAACTGGTTACCCCACATTGATAGTGTTTCTAAATTTTTTAATCTAATTATTGACTCAGGCAAAAATTGGATAACATTATGGTCTAGATATAATTCTTTTAGGTTTGTTAAATCTCCAATCTCAACTGGTAAACTAATTATATGATTATCACTCAAATTTATTTTTCTAAGAAATGTTAGATTTCCTATTGATTCTGGAATAGATTTTAATCTATTTTCAGTCAAGTAGAGCTCTTGTAAATTTTCGAAATTTCCTATAGAAGATGGTAATACTTTTAAACCGCATCGATTAAAACTTAGGGCTGTAATTCTTCTTTTTTCATAAGAGAAACCCATATGAGTATTTTTAGTAATAACTACCGTAGATTTTAAGTTATTAGTTAAAAGCGTTTTAGAATGAATCAAATTCTTCTTGATGATCCCTAATAGTGCATCAATTTCAATACTATCAAGAATAAACTGTTGTTTCTTTTTGAATTTAGTTTCTAATTGCTCAAAAAGGATTTCTATTACTAATTCAGTTTCCTCCTTATTAAAATATTCAAGATAATTTTCTTGAATTAAATATTGAGCAACATTACTATATACATTTATGATTCTTTCAACAATTTCTTCTTTGAAAACTCGTTTTGCCTTAGGATCTCCCACATCAGTCAATTTTTTAAGAAGTGGAAAGGCTAAATTACTATGAAGTAAACTTGTGTCATATGAATTTTCAGACCAAGCTTGTAAATTAGAACAATGTCCCCAGAACTCAATTACAGGTGTTATTTGATTATAATGTACATTTTTTTCTAAAGAATGATCAAGTTTATCACTGACATCGTCGATTGATATGATCTTATCGAATTCCTGAAAATTATCTTTTGGAATCTCAATTAATAAGTACTTACATTGTAGAAATTTTTCACCTTTCACATAAATTACAGTTTTTCCATTTTCAAGTTTTAATGTAATAAAATCATTTATCTTATACTCAAATGCTTCCTTTTTTGGTGGATTAAAATCTTCAATTGAAAATTTAATTTTTGTTCCACATTTACGACAGAAATTATAAGTGGTTCTATTCCTCGATCCACATTTAGGGCAAAATAGCATTTATCTTGATAAAAGCCGTGATTATATCATAGTTCTTTTAGTTTATCATATATTTAACTTATTTATACTTATTCTCATTCCTTTGTAATCAAGTTTCTTCTAATTTTTATGGTATAATTAAGATTAAAGGAATAAACGCATCGCCTTCTAAATTATCCTTTTTTTATATTAAAATATATTAATTGTTCACTTTCCTTGATGCTCTAGGTTTCTTATGATTTATTGTTTTCACGTTCACATGTCTGCAAATTATTATCAAAAAATATCTTCTTTTAAACCATTTAATCCTTTGCTTCTAAATCAAAATATTTGAACTAAAGAAAATTATAAAAATAATTTAACTTATTCAATTTTAATTAATCTTTTAGAATTAATATTCCAGTTTGATTTTATATGAATTATAAGAAGTATATGGAAATTGGATTAGAAGAAGCTAAAACATCCTTGAAAGAAGGTAATAAAGGTTTTGGGGCAGTTATTGTAAAAGATGACAAGATCTTAGCTCGATCACATGACACAGAAGTAACAGATAATGACCCAACATCTCATGCAGAAATGAATTGTATTAAAAAAGTCATAAAATGCGGGAAAGAATTAGAAAACACCATTTTAATATCAACTCATGAACCATGTCCAATGTGCATGACAGCGATTATTTTGTCAAAAATTTATGAATTAATATATAGTGTTAGTATTGAAGATTCTCTTAAACAAGGGAGGAACAGGATAAATATTTCAAGTGAAGAAATCAAAAATCGTTCAAATTCAACTATTATAATTAAAAAAGGCATTTTAAAAGAAAAATGCATGGTATTATATGATTCAAAAGTAAGAGAATATGTCAAGCAATTCAGGAACTCAAGGTTAGAGGAATGGAAATTATATGGAAAGGAACTTTTAGAAAGGAGAAAAAAATGGTTTCATGATAATCAGATTTTGATAGATAAATTAACGGGAAGTGATATAGAAATAGCTTATAAACTCCTCAGTATGAAATTCAAAGTTAAAGAAGAAGAAATTCCAATTATTGAGAAAACTAATAAAAAATTAGTTTTTCATTCAAGAAACTTTTGTCCTTCACTTGAAGCTTGTAAAATTTTGGGTTTAGATACAAGAATGATTTGTAAAGCTATTTTCGAAGAGTCTACCGATGGATTTATTAAATTGATAAATCCAGAATTAAAATTTACCAGAAATTATGAGAAGATTAGACCTTATAAGGATTATTGTGAAGAAATAATATATCGAAAAAGGACATAAAAGGAAAATGTAGTTATAATTGTAGAACATAGTTAGAGTCTCAGTTTTTATTATAATTGACAAATAGAATTATAATTAAAATACTATATGACAGAGACGCTTATCATTTTAAGAAGGTAAATTCAAATAATTTCAAACCAATTTATTCATATGACACGATTACCAGCTCTCTTTATAGGTCACGGAAGTCCCTACAATATATTTAATAAAAATGATTTTACCCAATCATTAAAAAGTTTTGGTAAAAAATTATTTTCTAAGTATAAACCGAAAGCTATAATTTTAATATCTGCGCATTGGTTAACTCAGGGCACTTTCCTGACTGGTGATGACAATCCCCGAATGATTTATGATTATTATGGTTTCCCTAAACATTTTTACGAATACATTTATCCCGCAAAAGGTTCCTCGAGAATTGCTCAGGAACTTACTCGATACATCCCAGATATATTGAAAACTACAAATGAATGGGGAATAGACCATGCAGCGACAATTGTCTTAGAAAATTTGATTCCTTCCGGTGAAATTCCCGTGATTGAATTAAGCTTAGACATTATGCATACACCACAATATCATTTTGATCTTGGAAGAAAACTTGCAATTTTACGTGAAAAAAATTTCCTTATAATTGGCAGTGGCAATCTTATACATACATTTAGGGAATTCAATTGGGATATCGATGCTGAACCATTCAAATGGGCTATTGAGTTGGATTCCATCCAGAAACAGGCATTAGATTCACATGATATTAGTGTCTTAATCGATTATAAACAAATACAATTAAGTAAACGAGGATTTCAGACTAATGAACATTACCTTCCTATGCTGTATATAATAGGAATGCAACAAGATAATGAAGATATTCGATATATTTATGAGGGGATTCAACATTCTTCAGTTTCTCATCGAAGCTTTTTTATAGGAGAACAAAATCTGAATATTTAATTTTTTCCATTTACACATGGAGAAAAATGCAATTATTGATGAATTTCAATGTAAAGATTTTAACACAAATAGTTTTATGAAATATTTTGGGGGAATGAATAAGGGAAGACCTAATGTTGAAGATCTCAAATATGCGGAAGAGTTTGCTCAGAAGCTTGAAGTTTAGAATAAAATGATTCTATTTCTTTCTTTTACGCTTAACTATGTTGTATATCAAGGCTGCTATAAACGCAAAGAAAAAGAATGATACAATCCATCCCCAAGTATAATCAAGTCTTAAGGCGCCAAATAGGAAAGAAAAGCAAGCTGTCCACTCGACGATGATATAAGGAACATGTTGGCTTGGTTTCGATCGAAAATCTATCTTGAAAATCTGGTCAAGCAAAAATTCTAACACTAAATAAATCAGGATTAAACTTAGAAAGATTATGAACCTCAAATCTGGTTCCACAATAATATATTTAATCAAAATCAGAATAATAGGGAAAATCATGACAAAAAGAATAATTCCAAATACTTTCACCTTATCTTCCTTTTCATTAGCCGTTAATATAAAAACACATATTATAGATGCGAAAAAAACTAAGCCCGAGATTATAAACATCCAATCAAATAGGTCCATTTTACCTTTTTCCAAATTCTATTTTTTGTTTCTTTATTATTATTCTAATTTTAAAATATAGAAAAGAATAATTAAAAGTTTATTTTAAATCATGCTAAGTTTGCTTTTATTCCTAATAATTTATAAAAGGATTTTTTTTAATATAGGCCATAATCTTAATATTTATGAAAGCAGTAGTAATGGAAAAAATCGGACCTCCAGACGTTCTTCAAATTAAGGAAGTAGACAAACCCACTCCAAAGGATAATGAAGTACTCGTAAAAGTATATGCAACAACTGTAACACAAGCAGATAGAATAATGCGTAGCGGTGATGCTCCTCTCACTCCCTTACTTAAACCTATCGCGCGAAAGTCAATGAAAAAAATAATTGAGAAAGCGGGTGGAATACTAGGAAACGAATTAGCTGGTGTAATTGACTCTATAGGAAAAAATGTAAAGAAGTTTAAACCTGGTGATGAGATCTTTGCTTCTACTTCTGTAGAGAATTTTGGTGCTTATGTAGAGTATAGATGTATCCCCGAAGATGGGATAATTGCAATAAAACCTTCGAATATGTCGTTTGGTGAAGCTGCTTCCGTGCCGATGGGAGGCCATACAGCATTATTTTTTCTTAAAAAAGCAAATATACAAAAGGGACAAAAAGTCCTTATTTATGGTGCTTCTGGAAGCGTAGGTACATTTGCAATACAACTTGCTAAGTATTTTGGAGCAGAGGTTACAGGGGTCTGCAGTACTTCAAATTTAAAAATGGTTAAAACTCTAGGTGTGGATAAGGTAATCGATTACACGAAGGAAGATTTTAGTAAAAATCGTGATTATTATGATATTATTTTTTACACCATAGGTAAGAATTCATATTCACGTTTTAAAAAAGCTCTAAAGAGAAATGGAATTCTTCTTGAAGCCGGAATGAAGCCTTCTCATCTTCTTCGGAGTAAATGGGCTTCTATAACGGTTATAGGAGGCGTTACTGCTAAAAATGATATTAAAAGTATGAATTTTCTTAAAGAACTTATCGAGGCGGGTAAATTAAAATCAATTATTGATAAGACATACCCTATTGAACAAATTGTTGAAGCTCATGCTTATGTTGATAAAGGACATAAAAAAGGAAATATAGTAATAAAAATTGTTGTATAATAAAGAAAAAAAGAATTAATCAGGATTGAAGTTTATCTTTCATTTTTATGTAGAAGTTTAGAGTTTCTGGAGTATTGAGAACGTTTTGATCAATAACTTCATTACTATGTATAATTTTTACGATTTCTCTCTAACTTATTTTTCAACTTTTTATAATTATTTGATATGAAGCGACCATCATTCCATAATAGGAAGGGGATTCTCGAATTAATATATTTGGTTTAAAATTGTCATTTCCTATCATTCCTTGGAGAATAGCAAATCCGATTAATCCACAGCACATTGCTTTATCTAAAATTGGGACGATTTTTTCAGTTAGAATTTGGCTATTCAAACTGGCTGCCCAATCTTGAATCATCTTATCAAATGTTTCCGCTTCTTCTGAAAACCCATATGGCCCTTCCTTTTCATGTGTATGACTAAGATCAGCACTTATTATTAAAGCTACTCGTTTATCAATTGATTCAAAAAACTTTTTCAAATGAGTTCCCAAAGATATTGATTCTGTTATCATACTTTTTGCATGTTCCAACCTTCTCAGTGGTTGAGAGAGAATGATGTATTCTAAATTTAATGGTAGGTCTTTTAAAAACCAGAGAGGTACCACTTCACCCCAATGCAAAGGAACACTTACACTTGATGAATATGCTGAAATTCCTTGAACTGCCATATCTTTAGTTTGCAGTAAATTTAAAAGTTTAGTAGATAACTCTTGAGATAATCTTATATCTATACTAAATTCTCCATACTCACCATTCCACTCTGCTGTCCCACTCGCAACCTTGTTTAAGTATATCCCATAATCATAAGACAATGCGATACTATGAGGAGTTGTTAGAAAAATTACATCAGGAGATAATTGATTTATAATTTTCCCGATTTTTTTCATTGCATCATGTAATCTAATTACCTGTTTTGAAATCCCATTCTTCTTAGGATCTAAAATCATGGATCCATGAGGGAGAATAAATGCGCCTACAATTCCCATATTTATTCAATTAGATATTTTCTTATTATTAAATTTAAAAATTTTGGATAGAATTAATTGAGTTCCTTTTACTATTTAATCTTTTCTCGAATTGTTTGTTGTTTATTTATTTTTAATTCATCTATTAATTCATAGCCTTCATTTAATAGAACGAACATCACAATATTTAAAATATAAAATGAGATTAAAACTGATTTTATGTATTTGAATTGCTTGCTATTTGATAGTGATAGGTAAACAATAATTTCTGGATAGAACTAAGATTTCTAAATATCTCAGATATATCGATTTTTCAGGATTCCTAAAACTGACATGTTAATGATAGCGATAATATTTACAATAACACTAAGAATAATTTAATAATTCTTGTAGGATTTAGCCATGTTTTAGTCATTGCAGGGATCTTATTGTTTAAGAGAAATCAATATGGAAAAAAAAGCGAATTAGATTTGAAGTCCAATTTTTATTTCTATTAATTAGTCAGGCGATTCTGGATTTCTAAGAGCTCCACGGTTAGCAATATTCATACTGTAAATGATCTTAGTTATAATGATTTCGACTTTTTTTAGAAAAATTA
Source organism: Promethearchaeota archaeon (assembly GCA_048940925.1). Taxonomy (GTDB): domain Archaea; phylum Asgardarchaeota; class Lokiarchaeia; order Sigyniarchaeales; family SOKP01; genus Loki-b32. The sequence goes on from JBHLOC010000013.1 coordinate 73,703, forward strand.
TATAGAATTCCAATTTGAGAGGCAATTATGTAAGATTTTATTCAAATGTAATATTGAAAAGAAAATAAAATAAGGATTAAATAAAAAAAAAGTAATTATAAAATAAGGCGTATCAACATGGTAAAACAACAAATCCAATTAAAAATCCCTGAATCTAAGATAGTAGATACTTTTAATTATATTTACGAATATTGGCCAGAATTGACAATGGATGGATTTTCTTTAGCACTCCCTCTACCTCATAAATGGGTTAGACCAGGGGGGTTTTTTAATATGTTCTTTTATTGGGATTCATATTTTACTATCCTTGGTCTGGTCGTTCAAGGAAGAATTGAGCTAGCTCTGGGAATATTAGAAAATCTACTGTTTATAATTGAGAAAATTGGTTTCGTCCCTAATTATATCGGAAAGAAAATATGTAATTCTCGTTCTCAACCTCCTTTTTTGACTTCTTTTATAAAGGAATTATATAAATATCGATTTGATGAATTGTGGCTAAAAAAGGCGATAAAAAAGGTGGAAAAAGAATATTATAATTATTGGTTAAAATCACCACACCTTGATTCTTCTGGTCTTTCTAGATATATAGATTTAGGAGGTACTGGATGCGCCACAGTACCTGATACACCCCATTTTCGAGGTGTCGCTGAATCTGGCTGGGATAATACTCCTAGATTTGGTGATGATATAACAAATATTTTGCCTATCGATTTGAATTGTTTACTTTATAAATATGAAGTAGATTTAGCCTTATTTTATCGCATACTAGGTGAAGATGAAAATGTTGAAAAGTGGATTGAAAAGTCAAGACTTAGAAAAGATTTAGTTAATACATATTTTTGGGAGGACAAAACTGGATTTTACTGGGATTATAATATTAAGGATAAAAGTAAAGTAGAACATCTTCCAAAAACATTAGCTTCTTTTTTCCCACTATGGACTGGTATAGCCAATCCACATCAAGCAAAAAAACTAATTCAATCACTACCAAAATTTGAGACAGATTATGGACTAGTAACTTGCGAACCTGGTTGGAATGATAATACTCAATGGAATTATCCTGTAGGATGGGCACCACTTCATTGGATAGTTATATATGGATTAAGAAGATACGGATTTGATAAAGAAGCAAAAAGAATTTCAATGAAATGGTTAAGATTTTTGGCAAATGAGTATAATAACACTAAAATACTTAGAGAAAAATATAATGTTGTCGATCCTAATGCATCTCTTCCAGGTAGATATGGACCACAAAGGGGTTTTAGTTGGACAAATGGAGTTTTTGCAGCAATTTTGGTGAAAATCATCTTAGGAATGGAATATGATGTTATTCCAAATGATCCTATTTGGGACCCTATAATACCAAACGAATGGCAAAATCATGAAATTAGTTTAAACTTACCTAATTATCCATTAAGAAATAATAACACTTAAAATTGCCAAATAAACTTTATAAACTTCTTCTAATCCGCCTTACATGTTGCATATTTCCATTTAAATCATTTAAAAGAAAGATTTCTCATAATTGTGCTAATAGAATAAAAGAAAAGAATAATTTTTATTTTTGAAGTTCTTCTTTTTTCGGCTTTATTTAAATTCCTAGAATTATATGATTAAAGAAAAGATTTTTAATTGTTTATAAAGACAAAATCCTTACTCTATTAAAATTTTTAAAGATAAAAACATACTCGTGTTACATATTACAACTTTAATAAATTACCTAAGAATTTTTTGAGATTTCAATTATGGTTAAAAATACATCCACTATAAGAACTGATGACTTATTTTGCTATAAAAATCACAAGATTAAAAGAAAATGTTATAATAATGAATACTTTACCTATATTAAAAAAGGAATTGATATACATTATAATAATAAAGACATTGATGATTTTGATAACAATCTTAATGTAATCTCGATAAATTCTAATAAATATAATACATTAAACTTCATAAATGATTTAAAAAGAATAACTGCTAATTATATTCCAGAAAAAAGGTTATTGAATGATAAATTAACAGATGAACAATTAAGTATTGTTCTAGGGCAGACAAGATTTCATATTAAAAAAAAGAGAGATCAAATAAAGCAAAATCCCAATTACATAATTTCAATTGAAACACTTAAAGAATATAAATCTCAAATCGATAAAAATTTATGCAGAGTACCTAAAGAAATCACTGAGTTATTTAATAAATATGTAAAAATAAATAATCCAAAGAAATCGATATATGGTATATATAGATGGCATTCATGCTTAAAGATTAATTATTTCGAAGATATCGATACTAAAGAAAAGGCTTATTGGTTAGGATGGTTATTCGCAGAAGCTTGGCTTTCTAAGCATGGAAATAATATCAGATTCGGTGTTGAATTGCATAAAGATGATGAGAAAGATTTATTAGATAAATTCGCTAAAGTCATAGGTTTTAATCTTGAGCATAAAGAACTTGAAATTAGAAGAGAAGGAGAATTAACTGATTACGTGAGGATTCGGTTTGTTAATGACGAATTTGCGAATAATTTAATTAAACATGGTTTCATTGTTGGAAATCAAAAATCTAGAAATATTGAATTACCCAAATTAGCCTCGAGAGAATTGTATTTAGCTTTTATTTTAGGATATTATGATGGCGATGGTAAGGTAGGCTCAACTGTAATCACATCTGGAAGTATAAAATTTATTCAGCAAGTTAAAAGTTATTTTGGAATAATCCATAAAATCTGGCAAACTAATAGTGAATGGGAAGGAGTTGGTTTTAATATTTATCTGGGGATGGCCTTAATGCGAGAAATGCTTACTAATTATAAAAATAGCTTAATTAGAAAAAGAAAATGTTTTAAATTATAAAAAAAAAGAATTAAAATTTTTTGTTATTAAAGTTTATCTTTTATTTCCATGTAGAAATCCAGCGATTCTGGATTTCTTAAGGCTCCACGATTAGCTACTTCCATGCCGTGGATGATTTTAGTAACTGCAATTTCTACTTTCTTATTGCTGAAAGTGTAGGGAATGCCGTCAGGAGGTGTGGCATAGATTAGCTTTGGCACATGTCTTGGGCTAGTTTTTTCACGAATTGTTTGGCGGATTTTTGTTTTTAATTCATCTGTTAGTTCATATCCCTCATTTAAAAGCACGAACATTATAATTCGGATATCACCTTCATACTTCTGGCCAATTACCAGTGAGTCTGCCACCTCAGGTAATTGTTCAACTACATTATAGATTTCTGCGGTACCAATTCGTACTCCACTCGGTTTAAGCACCGCATCTGAACGACCCCAAAAAGTGATGCCATCTGTATCGCTGTGAATCACAATATAATCTCCATGACGCCAAACATTTTTACCCTGGTCTTTAAAGAAATTAAAGTAGGCTGCTTTATATTTAGTCATATTATCATCATCGTCCCAAAAGTATATTGGCATAGAAGGTGCTGGAGCTTCACATACAAGTTCGGCTTGCTCGTCTAGAACGGGTTTTGCATCTTCGTTATATGCTTCTATATTCATTGCTAAAGCTCTTCCTTGCAATTCTCCAGAATATACGGGCAAAATTGGAATTGCGCCAGCAAAGCAGCCGTTTATATCTGTTCCACCACTAATTGAATTGAAATAGAGATCTTTTTTTATTTCTTTGTATACGTATTCAAATCCTTCAGGTGAAAGTGTGGATGCAGTCTGAGAGATTTCTCGAAGTGAGCTTAAATCATATTTTTCAGCAGGTTTAGCGCCTATACTCATTAGATTATGGATATACGATGCGCTTGTCCCAAATATCGAGATATTAAATTTTTCAATCAATTCAAACATACGTAAGGGATCAGGATATAATGGATTTCCGTCATACAAGAATATTGTTGCGCCCACTGCTAAGGCACTGATGAGCCAGTTCCACATTTTGGCTGGTATAAGGAATACTTAAACCATCATCCATGAGGGCGCAGTAATATAATTAATTACATCTGATCGCTTGAGGTCAGTTGAAAGTATTAATTCTTTGAGATGATTAATTAGAACTCCTCCTGCGCTTTGGACCATACATTTTGGCTTTCCTGTGGTGCCAGATGAAAACATAATATAAATTGGATGATCAAAGGGTAATTGTTCAAAATCAAGTGTTATTTCTACTTCTTTTGAAATAAACTCATCCCAATGAACAGCCTTTGGAATGCTGGTAATATCTGGTTTTCCGTCCGATATGTAAGAAACAACAATAACTTTTTCGATTGATGGAATAGCATCAACAACTTCTTTAATATTGCTAATAGTCTCAAAAACTTTATCTCTATAATAATATCCATCAACTGCAAACAAAATTTTGGGTTTAATCTGTCCAAATCGATCTATTACTGCACTCGCTTGTAATTCTGCTCCACAAGAAGCCCAAATAGCACCAATTGCTGTGGTGGCTAACATAGCAATTGGAGTTTCTATTAAATTTGGTAAATATGATACAATTCGATCGCCTACACTAGCTCCACAGTCACGTAGAGATTTCGCTAATCGAGCAACCTCTTGGTATAAATTTGCATATGAAATTATTTCTGTTTTTTTAGTTTCACCTTGGAATATGAATGCAAATTGATCATCCTTATATTTTAATAGATTTTCAGCAAAGTTAAGTCTAGCTCCGGGAAACCATTTTGTACCAGGAAATACATTCAAATTCTCAACCACTTTATCATATCTCTTAGATGCTATTATCTCTCCAAAATCCCACATTGCTGACCAGAAATCCTCGACTTTTTCAATAGACCATTGATATAATTCTTTCCCCTCTCTAATCTTCTGTTTATATTTTTTATTTACAAATTTAATAAAACGAGTGACTTCTGTATTTTTTATCCATTCCTTAGAAGGTTCCCACAACTTTTTTCTTACATCACTCAAAATATTTTCACTATTTTAGTATTTGTGATTGATATAATAATTTGTAAATATTGAATAGTACTATTTACTACATGTTTTCTATTAAGTCTTATTAAAATTATAAAAAATTAATGATATCTAAAAATGAAGTTTTAATAAAGTCCATTCCTAAATTTCAATGACAAATTTAATAACCTTAAACAAAAAATGGAAACTGAAAACCTTAAGCGGATTGTTCATACTGGACATGGTATGGCAAGATTTTTAAAAGAACATGGTGTTGAATATGTTTTTGGTATACCTGATGGTCACACTCTAGGATTTTATGACGGAATTTTGGCTACAGAAGGGATAGAACATGTTCTTTTTAACGATGAACGTAGTGCTTGTTTCGCAGCTGATGCATATTCTCGAGTTACAGGATTGCTTGGAGTATGTGATGCTGGAGCTGCAGGATCCATGAATTTTCCGGTAGCACTAGCAGAAGCTAAAGGTTCTGCTTCTTCAATTTTAGCCATAGTTGGAGTAATAAAATCACATGATGAATTAAGGAATATACCTCATGATATTAACGTATTTGAAACTTTAACTGCTGTCACAAAATGGACAGGTAAAGTTCTAGCATCAGAATATTTACCAAGATTTATGACATACGCGATCAAACAAGCTGTAAATGGAAGACCAGGGCCAGTAGCATTAATAATTTCTGAAGATGTTATATCTTCATCAGAACTGAAACTAAAAGATTTCATTCCACGTGTTAAAGGATCATGTTCAATAAATAGCTGCCGCATAGCTCCTCCAAGTTCCGAGATAGAACAAGCTGTTGAAATGATCCGAAATGCTAAACAACCTGCTTTGTATACTGGAGGAGGTGCTGTTTTATCTGGTGCTTTTCAAGAGGTTGAGGAATTAAGTAAAATATTAAAAGCGCCCGTATTTTCAACAATCTCAGGCAAAGGAATAATGATCCAAGAAGAGAAAGATAATAATAATTTATATTTTGGTACTATTGGCCTTTTTGGAGAGAAACCAAATCACAAATTTATTAGAACAAAATCAGATCTATTAATAGTTATAGGTAATAGATTAACCGAAGATGACACTGCTAATTTTAAGGTACCAACTCAAAGAATGGAAATGATTCAGATTGATATCGATCCAGCCGAGATTGGTCTTAATTATCAACCATGGGGTGTAGTAGGAGATCCAAAAGCAGCCCTTAAAGAAATTTTGCATTTGCTTATTGAAAATGGTATAACTGTATTTGAACATGAGGATGATCTAATTAAGGAACGCCTTAAAAATATCGAAAGACTTAGATTGGACCATTCCAAATATCGAGAATTAGATAATGTAAAATGGATGAATAGTGAACCTATCAAGCCACAGAGAGTATTAAAAGCTATCTCAGATAATATGACTGAAAATGATTATCTTGTTACTGATGCAAGTGCGAGTGCTCGATGGATTGGAGCTTATTTCCCAGTCAAAAGTATTGGTAGAAAAATTATCGTACCTCGAGGTGTAGGGCCTACGGGATTTGGTGTGGGAGCCCTCATCGGTACGTGTATTGCAGTTAATGCTCATGTGTTTGATAAAAAATCCCCTAAAAAGGTTTTGTTTACGGGAGATGGAGGTCTAATGAACGGAGGTATCAATGAATTTGAAACAATTCAGAAGTTAGATCTAGATTGCACTATTATAATTATAAATAATGCATCTTTAGGATTTGTCAAATTTGGACAAGCTATGCTTTATAAACATAGATATTATGATACTGACAGGCCTAATACTAATTTTGCTGAGATTGTTGAATCATTTGGTGGAACTGGTTTTCGAGTAGAAAGGCTCTCTGAATTAGATTCGGTAATCAGGGATGCAATAAAATCTGAGGGTTTTAATTTAGTTGATGTGGTAGTTGATCCCTTGGAACTACTTCCACCAAATTTCTATTAATGATTTAATAAAAAATGATGTTGATCAAAATATCATTGGTAATTTTAAATGAAGAAGTTGAACATGAATCTTGGTTCTCTGAATTTCTTGGTGAAGGTCCACCTAGACATTTCATGCGGAGGGGCGAATCATCTCCATTTGTCTCAAAATTTCTAAAATAATCTACTCCATAACCTACTCTTAATATTTTTTTTTCCCAAATAATTCAAAATAAATGAAAAACTGAAAATCAATATTAATAATAATTTTTTTATAATAAGAAAGGGATTATAATTTGAATGAATTTTTTGTTGCTTTATTATTTTCAATTATAGCTGGATTGTCTACAACGATCGGTAGTCTTATAACAATTTTTCTTAAAAATCCTAGTAATAAATTTATTTCCTTAATAATGGGATTTTCGGCGGGCGTAATGATTTTGATATCCTTTGTGGAATTACTCCAGCAAGGTATAGCGAGTTCTAACTTTTTACTTGGACATATATTTTTCTTAATAGGAATGGCATTTATGTTTTTAATTGATATTACAATTTCACACCAATACGAATTTGAGGGGGAAAGTTTAGCAAATGATTTAAAAAATTCAGATTCAAGGGCAAAAAGCACTTCTTTATTGGTTACAATGGGAATATTTATTCACAACTTCCCTGAAGGGATGGCTACCTTTATAGGCACACTACAAAGTATTGAATTAGGAACCTTCTTGGCATTTGCTATCGCTTTACACAATATTCCTGAAGGAATAGCAGTTGCAGTTCCAGTCTATACTTCAACTAAGAGTAAAAGAAAAGCATTTACTTGGTCATTTTTATCAGGAATAAGTGAACCTATAGGGGCACTCATAGTTGGTTTGATATTATATCCTTTTATAAATGAATTTATATTAGGAACTATGTTAGCAATTGTGGGAGGATTCATGATTTATATCTCTTTAGATGAACTATTGCCTGCCTCACAATCTTTAGGTGTTCAACATCTTCCTATTTTAGGAATATTTATAGGGATGTTTGTAATGGCAATTAGTCTATCAATGTTATAATTATCTAAAAATAATATTATAACAAAAACAATAATTAATTAATAAGTTATTTTATGGAATTAAGTTTCTTTCTGCATTCTGTATATTCACATATTTTTATTAGGGCATTAACAGGACGATCCTATAAGTAAAATAAAAAAACAAACGACTTAATGAAACAGTAGTACTAGTATATAATTTAAATAGAGAATTCATACATCTATTACTTCATTGAATATCATAAATTGTGAAGTAGAATTTTTCAAAAAAAAATGAAAAAAGCATTCGAATTAATCTGAATTATATGAATTTTAATATTTGGAAAGATTATTAACAATAATTAATACTAAAAAAAGGTTTGTGAATATGGGTGAAGAAGGAGAAGAAAAGAAAACCTTCATAGATAAAATTAATTCTGCATTTGTTGATTTTGTTGGTTCAGCATTTGGAGAATCTGGAAAAGAATTTGTTGAAGAGACTCAAGAAAAAATAAAAGATTTTTCATCTGAGGCAATTGGTAAATTTATGGAGTTTTCTGATTCTGTTATTGAACAACTAAATCTTCAAGATAATGATCAAGTGATCAAAGCGCGTGATAGCGTAGAAGATATGTTAAAACAATCAGGTCTTCTAAAAGAAGATGAAGAAGAGGAAGAATTTTAATCTTTTTTATGGAAATTTAATATAGTTTTATTTTTATTTATTTTTCTATTATCAAATATATTATCGATATCGATAATTATAAAGACTTGTAAAAAGCAGTAATTAGCAAAGAAGTAAGAGAACCTGAAGGACTTGAAAAATATTAGTTAATAACTTTTTCATTACGAAGAAATGACTCAACTTCTTCCATAGTCGCATTAAATAATTCAGAGATAACAGTAATTGATATTTCATCACCCATACCCATTTTTTTATAATCTTGAAATAATTTTATCCATGTTTCCTTTTGTGAATACTTATCTGGATGTTCAGTTTGGACATGTTGCCAGTAGGGATGTTGTAATTCAACTCCACAATAAGGACAAAAACGAGATTCTTCTTCATGGCTCATTTCAATTACCAATTTTCTTATGAAAATTAAATTTTTTCTAATGAATAATTTTAATATACTATGCTTAGTTTAAAAAATTTTTAATTTCGAATTGTTAATAAAGTTTAGACTTTACTATAAATTCTCAAAAAAAATAAAAAAATAGTTTTAAATCATTGCCATTTTTTTATTAAATCGTTATTTGTAATCTCTCTGACTTTATCTACACCCCACAAGACGAATTTATAACACTTTTTTTCCCAAGTACCCGCTTCACGATAATCTGTGATTCCATCTTCCTTACTAAAGTCAAATCCACAGAGTTCAGAACATATTACGCTACCAAACTCATTTTCAAATTCTGAAGCATATTTCGCAGCTTTTAAATATGCTATAGTCATTGTTCTTTCGTCCATTCTTTTATTTCCCCCCAATATAACTCCGATTGCTGCACAACCTCCTGCTACTGCCCCACATGCTCCCATCCATCCTTTCTTAGATTTATAACCTCCAAAGCCCCCAGCAAGAGGCATAGCGAGATTATGAAAAAGATAATTATCTACTCCAAGTACATCTAAAACATTGGTTAAAGTCAATTCAGCACAGTTAACCGTTTGTTTTAAATTGGGAAGATTTTTTTCTAGTTCTTTAATCTTTTGGTCGAACTTTTTTTCGATACTTTGCTTAGTCATATTTATTTCACTTTTTTATGTTTGTGGTAGAAATCCATTGTCTAAAATAATCTTGGTTGCTAATCTTGCAACACTGCCTACTACTTTGGAACAATATCCCATCATTCCCGATTCAGATGCTTCTTCAAACTCATTCTTATCCCAAAGATTAAAAGTTCTGCCCATGAAGGACTCTTGTACATCATGGCATCTACAAGAACCATATTCATTAACATATTGATCATGCAGTTCCTTGACAAGAGCATAGGATTTACGGGATTTATACATATCCTTAAAATCTTTATGCTCTCTACCAAAAAGATACCCGATTACCATTGAAGCTCCTACTAGAGCTCCGCAAGAACCATCTGTTGTTAAACCTAATCCGTCAGCTAACCCACTTGCTGCTTTGAAAACATCATCATTCCAAATTCCTAAAACTTCGAATATAGCAGCTATAGAAGTTTGCGCACATCCAGTACATCGTTTTTCATATCTTTGTCCTAATTCAAAGGCTTTATCTAATATTTGTTCGTTTGAATTTGTCATAATTATAATTAATATATTATTAAATAATGAACTTATGGTTTAAGTAATAAACCTTCATATTCGGATTGATAAATTATTAGGTTTAAAGATTAACTTCCCTTGTAAGTAAAACATTAAGAATTTTCGAGAAGTATAGCTACTGCCATGCGACCCATGTCCCCAACTCCTCCTAATGCTAATACTTTAATTTCATAAAACACTTTTTTTATCGTGATCTTAATTTTATACTAAATTATTTTATTTCTTTATTCTTTATGCTATTTTCTAGTAAATGATTATGTTTAGGCGATTCATTTATTGGTCAAACTTTTATTAAAGTATATATAAAATGAAGGTTGAAGGGTATTTATTAAACGAATTATTGATAAGGTAAAATTATTCATGTCTAGAAAAGAAATTGCATGGTATGAAAATGATCTTTTAAAAGATATGTACATCAAAGCAGGGAGTAATGCTTTTAGAGGATATCACTCACCAATAGTAAGTCCCAAGACTACTTTCGTTGGTACCAACAGTTTGAATGATTTTATTAATCATACAGCAGCTTATTTGGATGATGAAGAAAAGCGAGTATTAATAGTTGTTGATAAAGATCTTAGAAAGTTTGGTGATCGAGTAGCAAGTAGATTAAAACAGCGAAATATTGATAGTGTATTTTATGATAATGTACTTCCTGATGCTCCTAGATATACAATCCTTGATGGGGCTAAAATTTGTGAAGAATACGATCCAAAGGTAATTTTAGCTATAGGAGGGGGATCAGCTATGGATACTGCAAAATTAATTCTATTATTCTATGAAAAGCCTAAGATTAATATCAATAATATGAGTGCTCCATATTATGCTGGTCTCAGAAAGAAGGTTAAAATTTTAGCAGCAATACCTACTACTTCCGGAACTGGTGCAGAAACCACTTTTATTGCGGTTGTAACTGATACAGATAGAGATCCTCCCAAAAAAACAGAAGTTGTCTTATATGAATTTTGCCCAGATTTTGTAGTTCTTCATCCTGATTTTGTAAAGACGATGCCTCCTAAATTAACCATGGGAACAGGTATTGATGCACTTGCTCATTCAATGGGTTCTTATATGCTCACAATGAGTACGTTATATACTGATATGCATAATTTAAAAGCAATTGAACTAATCTTAAAATATTTACCCCGCTCTGTCAAAAGAGGAAATGATATGGAGGCACGTGAGAAAATGCAAATGGCAGCATATATAGCAGGAGTAGGCTTTGGAAACATTTCTGGGGGTGTTGAACATTCTTTAGGTCATTCATTTGGAGCAATATTCCACGTTCATCATGGTATATGTGTAGGTTTATTTTTAAGTGCTTCAATCGCTTTTCAAGCAAAAGTAACTAATCGTTTTATGGATCTTTCAAAATTATTTCATATTAATACTGAAAATCGGCAAAAAGATGAAATTTTGAAAGATCTAATAGTTAGTTTAAGGAATTTCATGCGTGAAGTAAATTGTCCTTTATCAATACAAGAACTTGATAACCCTCAAGTCTCAAAAGAAGAATATTTGGCACAATTGGATCAAATGGTTGAATTTGCTTTTAATGATTATTGTACCTTGTCTTCCACTCGTAGAATTAACCGTTTTCAGTATAGAAAAATCTTCGAAACTACATATGAAAATAAATTAAAAGATTTAATGGAGTTATATTATAAGTAGGAGGGAAAAGAAATGGATAAATTAAATGGTTATAATGGTAAAATAGCTTATATTAATTTGAGTGAATTAAACGTAGTAATTAAAGACCTCGAGCCTAATATTGCTGAAAATTATATGGGGGGAGTAGGTCTTTCAGCTAAACTAACTTATGATTTACTAAATGAAAATGATTACCAAACTTTGCAAAATGATTCTTTAGCCGATATAAACCCATTAATTTTTGCGACAGGTCCTTTAACAGGAACTATGACTCCCTCTAGCAGTAGATATTGTGTTACCGGTATTTCTCCCCTCACAGGAATTTGGGGCGAGTCAACGTCAGGAGGATTTTTTCCTGTTGCTTTAAAACGATGTGGTTATGATGCAATTGTATTAACAGGTGAAGCTTTTGAGCCTAAATTTATTTACATTAATAATGGTAAGATTGAATTTAAAAATGCAAATTCAATTTGGGAAAAAAATACGCGGGAAACAATAGAATCAATCAAAGAGACTTTAGGTGATAAAAAAGTTAGAGTTGCTTGTATCGGGAAAGCAGGTGAAAATTTAGTTAAGTATGCTGCAATAATTAACGATGAAGGAAGAGCTGCAGGAAGATGTGGATTAGGAGCGATAATGGGCAAAAAAAAGTTAAAAGCAATAGCTATTAAAGGACGTCAGTCAATCGAATATTTTAATAAGGAAGAATTGAGAAGTCAAGGAAAAGCTACATTAGAAAATGTTATGAATTCTTTTGTTACTAATTTATTTTCTCACTATGGAACCTTAATATATACTGACATGGGTATGGTTTTAGGAGACATTCCCGCTTATTATTTCACTAGTTCTGAGTTTAGAGCAGAAGATCTAACAGGTAGAGCATTGAAGGAACAATTTGTAGTTTTAAAGTACGCTTGTGCGGGATGTGCTATAGGTTGTGGGAGAACAACACTCATAAAGATTGATGGGAGGGAGATAGAAGTTGATGGTCCTGAATATGAAACCACTGCTACATTTGGTCCAATGTGTGGTATTTTCAATTTTAAACCAATAATCAGAGCACATCATATGTGTAATCTGGAGGGAATTGATACAATCTCAAGCGGAGTCTCGATCTCATTTTTAATATATTTAGTAGAAAATAAAATTGCTCTAGAGGAAATTGAGAAATATTTAGGTGAAATTAAATTAGAAGAAATCCGATGGGGAAATGAGAAATTAGTATTGAATTTATTAGATAAAATAATCAAAAGAGAAGGAATCGGAAGCCTCCTAGCAGAAGGTGTAAAAGTTATGGCTGAAAAATTTGGAGTTAATCCAGAATTGGCAGCCCATGTTAAAGGCCTTGAAATTCCAATGCATGATCCTCGTGCATACTTAGGGCAAGCTCTTACATACATGACTGCATGCACAGGTGCTAACCATAACAAAGGAGACTTCTATAATATTGATGGCGATGCTGCCTCATATACTAAAATTAGGAAAAAGGACAGATTTACAATAAATAAGAGAGAGAGAGCAGTTATAGCATACCAAGATTTAACCGACATTTATGATTCAGCAGTAATTTGTAATTTTACTCATATTAGCGATATAGCTTTAGCAAGATTGCTAAAATCATCAACTGGAATTGATTCTTTTGGAAATACAGGGAATTTATTCAAAATTGGAGAACGTGCTTCGAATTTAAAAAGACTAATTTCTTGCAAACTCGGCTGTAAACGAGAGGATGATTATTTACCAGAAATAGTATCAAGAGCTTTAAAAACTGGTGGTTCTGCAGGTATAGAAATTGATTTGGAGAAAAATTTGAAAATTTATTATGAAAAGCGTGGTTGGGATTGGGAAACTGGTTATCCTAAAAAAGAAACTCTTGAAAGACTAGAGATATTAAAATCTTAATCTTGTTTTTTTATTTTTTTATAGTATAAATTAATATTGTTTAAAATTAAATACAATAACAATTTTTATTTTCGTAATAGAAATTTCTTACATCAAAAGATTTTACAATTAATTCTGAAATTGCAGTGAAAGAACTATATGAATTAGGATTTGTATTTCGTGGATTTGTTCTTGTTAAACATGCTTTCAAAAATTTACCTGTTCAAAAGGAGCATGGTATGACACAAGATCTTAGAGGAGCATTTATTTCTGCTATAAATGCCTTTGTAGACACTGCTTTTAATAAAAGCTCATTAGAATATTTAGAATCCGGAAATATATTATTTATTTTTAAAATTGCTGAAATTCAATCACAGGATAATAGATTAAAAGAGTCACTGATATTGTATGGGTTGGTAGACAAATCAAAAAAGAAATCAGATAAACTTGTGAGGAAGTTTTTCGAAAAAATTGATCCTATACTTCAGTTATTCCTACAAAAGTTCAGAAAAGCAAACTTTTCAGAATTAAACCAATTTGAATCATTTGAACAAATAATGAAAGATTTTTTTATCAAAAAAACACAAGAGTAATTACTCCACTAAACTCCAGCCTTTAGGAGCAGATCTAGAATAGCTAATTTTCCCCTGTGTTTTTAAGTTATTAATTTCTTTTTCAATATCTTTAACTTCAAAGCCTTTTGATTTTATATCAACAATAAATTCAGCTTTTGTAGCAACAAGTTTATGTTGTTTTAGATAATCGATAATTACTTCTGGTAAAGATTTATCCAAACTTACTCCTTCTTTTAAAGAAACATCTTTAGCTTCAGTTTTTAATACCGCACTCAGTTTTTCTTTGTCTGTTCTAATAGGCTCTTCAATTACCATATGTTTTACAGCAACTTTAGGTTCTTTCACTTTTGGTTTCTCTAGTGTTGCTTCTGGGATAATAGGTTTCTCAACAGGTTTTTTGGCAACAACTTTTGGTTTTTTAATAGGTACTTTGATTTCAACTTTTCCTCCTGTTTCTTCCTCTGGCAAACTCCAAACAGAATATTCCATTTTTTCATAAGATATTGGTTTTTGAGTTTTTAGCATAGTCAATTCTTCTAATATCTCATCTTCTGAATACTCTAACTTTGTTAGTTCTGATACTAGATCTTTCAAATAATCTTTTTCAGTTAAAATTTTGAAAATATATTCTCGAATGTTAGTCGGTACCTCTTTAATTTCAGCTAGCTCCTCGATAACTCTTTCCTTTTCCGTCGGTTCAACCTCAGGCATTTTCATTACTTGAGGAATCTCAAGAGATGGTTTATCTCCCCATTCAAAGTCAGAAATAATTCTAATTGCCCGATCATAACCTCCAAATATAATGTTTTTCTTGTTTTGTCTTCTATCTAATTGATAACAAATATGTTTGATTGAAGAAGATACTTTTGTCTTCCATTTTAACTCAAAATCCGTAGAATTAAGCGATGGATTATGAAATACTCTTAATGAACCATCTGCGCATCCTGCTACAATTTCATTTGCACTATCACCATCAATATCTTCTACAAGGAGCGATATAGGGCGACCCTCTTCGGTTTTTATCTCTTTTATAAGTTCACCTTCTACATTAAGGATTTTAATTGTAGAATCATCAGCGCTTAATAATATTTCATTGAACCCATCATTGGTTACGTCTCCGACTTTAATATCATTAATTTGAGTATTAAAATTCTTTGACCAAATTATATCTGGTAAATCATCTTTAAATTGTATTAATTGGGTTAAACCACCTTTCGTACCAACCAATAATCCATAAATAGAAAATTTTTCATCTGGTAATTTTAAATATCCTAATGAACAAGTAGTTACCCAAGAATCATAATACAATATAAATTTTGGCTCTGTTGCTTTAAGACTGTTGAATATTTTTAGAGTTTTATCTTCACTACCAAATATTAATTCTATATTCCCATCTCTAGTAAAATCTCCAGCAATACAACATGTCACCCTCTCACGGGACTTATATCGCATTAATCCTACTAAGTTTTTCTTTTCCTCATTTATTTTTAAAACCATAAAACTTCCATCGCCAGAACCTACTAACACTTCATCACAACCATCACTATCAAGATCTATAGGATAGCTACATCGACACCATCCATCGAAAGATCTATCATCAACAATATTCATCTCTTCGTCCATTAAATAAAGAGTTTTATCATGTCCTCCAAAAACTAGAAAATTTTTATCTTTACATCTTAATACTGAACATGTTAAAACAGCATCAGGACATTCAAACATAAAATTTAGTTGATAGCGCTTTCTAATAGCCATAATTCAATAATTTTACTTTAAATACTCCAATTTTTCTATATTTATTAAACTTAATTTTTTTGTTAATTCTTTTAATACTTATTCAAAAATTTATTAAGCTGTTATTGTAAATAATCTTAAACTTATTATATGTCTATTGGACCCAAATAAAAGAGAATTCTCATATTTATTAGTTCCTTTTAAAATATAAAAAAAATAGAAAATAATAATTGTGGATTTAAAACGCAAGTTGGGCATCAGATGGACTATATGCTCCTTTACCTGTAATCTCATACGTGATTTCTAAACTATCTCCAGGCTCTAAAGTTTCTATCTCCCATTTAAGTGTATCTGAACCTACTTCGTCAGTTATCTCTGGAGTCATTGAATATTCACCGTATTCGAATTTATCGGGCACTTTATCCAAAAGGGACAAGTGAAACAACTTAGATTCTCCAATGTTTTCAACTGATAAGATAATTCTGTAATTTCCAAGATCTCCAATCGGAACAACTTCTTTTCCAATACGGAATTTTCTTCTAATATGTAGAGCTTCGATAACAGGAACTTCTGGTTTAAATTCTAGCTCTTGACTGATTGGAAAAGTATTAGCAAGATAGGTTATTTCAGATTCAAATGTTGATTCTCGTGCAGGATTAATACAATGAATTGGATATTCAAATTCTAGAGTAGATTCAGGCATAAACATACCTGTAGCACTATCTTTTAAATCTGCCAGGTCTATTTTAAATACATTATCCTCAACACTTACAGCTCCAGCAGAAACTTCAACCTCTTCACCGTCCCATAGCAGTTTTATTTCATCTGCTTTTGGTGCTTGATATTCATCAGTGAAATACTGTTGGACCACTGAGACTTCATTTAATGGTGCTGAACCGTTATTAACAATTTTAAGATTTGCTATAACATCTCTTTCTCGATATGTAGGGACTTCAGTTATGTGGTATTCCATTACTCCTGTAATACTACCAATCTCTAGTATGACATCTGCAAGAGAAACTGAACCGTTGACAATAGTTTGAAAATCGGGCATTACTCTAAATTCTAATTTTTTCCTAAAGGTTGGATATTCATCACTTTCAAATTCCCATTTTGTGGAATGCCATTGAGCACCACTTGGTAACAGAGGTACATCATTTGGGTCAATATCTACGAATTTTTTCGTTTCTTCATCTGGAGAATACACATCAGCATTAAAAAGTTGAATTATAAATTCTGAAGAATTATCAAAGACTAATTTACAATCAAATACTCCAGGTTCTTCATCTCTCTCAACTGTATCAATGTAAAATTTGTTCCTTGTATACGCATCAAATTTATCTATATTCAAACCTTCAGCAAAAGACGAAGCTCCTTGATATTTAACTTCTATTGTTCCTGTTTTCCTTTTAGTAATATCAGTGACCATAATATTGCATGTGAATTTGAGCAATACAGTATATTCAGGTGCAAGTTTCTCTATTGTCCAGATTATTTTATCCCCTTCAGTTTGAGCTCTTCCCTCTGTAGTATCTACAATAGTTGGATTTGTAAAATCATCAGGTATATTCTTTACTACTTCAATATTAGAAATAGGTTTGTCAAATAGACTTCTCAGGGCAATAGCAAAAGTGACAACATTTTCTTTATCAATAGATATTCCATAAGATTCTAATCCACTTTCAACGAGAGTTCCACCATCTTCCCATGTTTCGCCTTTATCTTCATCATCCTCATCTTCATCCTCTTCTTCTTCTTCCTCTTCTTCTTCTTCCTCCTCTTCTTCAGTTACAGCTGGTTTTGTGGTATTAGAAGAAACTTTACTAGTTTTTTCCTTTAATGTTGATAAATCTTTTTCAATATCATTGATATTTAAAACATCATCAGCATTAGGGAGGGTACTAATATATTCTTTTACAAGTAAAAGATTTTTTATATCTTTCGTGATTTTAAAATCTCTTGAATCTACGTTTTCTGGTTCTTCAGTGCCTAATTCTTGAATTGAAATATCTTTTGTTTTTAGATTAGTACTTCCTATATTTTCAAGCGAGACATCAATATCCCATAGACGATCAACAGAACTAGGATTCTCAATATTAAATTTTCCACTGTGTGTGAAAGATTCAATATTCCCATCATGATCCTGTTTTACATCTACTTCTTCAATTATTTTTACTAAAGCTAATAATCCCTCTCTATTTCCATTTTTTAAAATGATACTTCCTTCGAGTTTACCAGTGTCTTCATCATATGTCTCAATAACAGGAGTGGCTGTATCTCTATCAACCAATTCTACTCGTCCGGTATCCATATCTTTTCTTTTTAAAGCTTCAGCTATGAGCTCTTCTTCAGCTTCAGTGGTATCCCAGCCCATTCGCGATGGTTTTTCTTTCTTTTTATCTTTCCTTGCCATTTTTCATTTCCTAAGTTTTGATTTTTTTTTTTTTATTAGATTTAAAATTATTTAAGGATTAATAAACATTAATCGATAAAATAAATTCTCCGTCACTCCTTAAATAATTTATTACTGCCTAACGAGATGAAATTTATAATTTCTTTAAAATATTATTTATTGACTTTTATATCAATTTATAATCATTTTCACTTGATTTGTTAGGAGAAATATCTGGGTCTATAAATTTGTAACCACACATGGGACAGATCTTAATTTTTTTATTAGTTTTTGGGTCAATAGATCTAAAACTAAAACCACATCGGGGACAAATTCTAATAAAAGAGTTTGAAATCCTTTTTGATTTAATTTTTCTCATATTTTTCTTCAATATCCTCTATAATTTATATAATATATTTTAATTTATTTTAGGATGAGTATTAAGAGGAGATCATTTACATTACAACCTGTAGGACCTGAAATTATTTCAGTATTCAATAATTTGAAGAAAGTATTTGAATCATTATTATCCAAATATTTCTTAGAATCTAAATTTTTAGAATTACTTTGATATAGTGTATAATTATCAATTAAAGCACCCATAGCTTCGCTATTACCTTCTATGCCGTCAAGATTTACTCCTGTAATTAAAAAATTATAATTAAAATCACTTTTTTTTACATGATCGAGAAAACTTAATAACATTTCTTGGTTTCTGCCTCCAATCCCTTTCCCCTGCAATGTTACAGTTAATTCACCCGTACCTATCAATGCAAGTCTTGTTATATTAATATTTTCTTGGATCTTTCGAGGAATTATTTTGCTTAAGGTCCCTCCATATTCTCGTGCTTCACCTGTAATTTTGTTTGAAAAGTAATCAACTTCAAATCCTTTTTTTTTTAAAAATAGTGTTATTTTCTCTATTGCAGATTTTATACTTCCTATTATGAAGTTATAAACGTTATTAAAACATTGATCACCAGGATCAGGATTTTCCAATCCCTTATTGAGCCTTCCTTTTATAAGATGTTCTTTAATTGAACTAGGTACTTTTTCAGTTATATTGTACTTTTTTAAAACTATGAGAGCATCCTCAAAAGTGGTTAAATCTGGTGCAGTAGGTCCTGATGCGATGGAATCTAAGTTATCTCCTACAACATCGGAAAGTATTAATGTAATTAATGTAGCACCACCTGAATTGTATACTTTTTTAGCTAAATTACCCCCCTTAAAATCTGAGACGTGCTTTCTAATTGTATTTATTTCATGGATGGACGCTCCACATTCTAAAAGAAGTGAATTAAGAATTTGAAGATCTCTTATAGTAATACCTTTTTTTGGTAAAGGAAGTAAGGCGGACCCGCCCCCAGAAATCAAACAGAAAATCAAGTCATTTTTTTTTGATTGTTCTATGAGTTGTATCATAGATTTAGTTCCATTCAATCCCTGTTCATTTGGAATTGGATGAGATGCAAAATTTATAAAAATTTTACTTTTTTTCTTTCTTTCATTGTTTAAATATTTCTGAGGAATATTAATGATCCCATTATATTCAATGTTTTCTATTTGAGATAGAAAACTTTCAAGTGTAAATGCCATCTCAGCAACAGCCTTACCACCACCAATAATATAGATATTATTGAATTCTTCTAAATTAAATTCTTTTTCATTAATAATAAGAGTTTTTTTCATAACCTTTATTGATGATTTCATTAATCTCTCGGGTTTTACCGCAAATATCGCTTTTTCAATCACGTTTAATCCTATTTTCCTCAGAATTCTTTGATTTTCATCTAATTCACTTAAAAAAAGTTGAGATCTATTTCTAATATACACTGCTCAGATCACTGATTAAAAGGGATAAAAACTAATATTATAGTAAATCTTAGGTTAATGAAGTTTTTTTTCAAATTCAAACCTTTATTATTAATTTGTTTAATACATTGTTAATTAATTATTGTTTTTAATGAATTTTTTATATATCTTGTTTTACTAATTATATGTTTTTTTCCAATTAGTCATGACTATAACAATCGATATGAAGTAAGAAAAGAATGCAAAGCCTATAATCCATCAAGTATTTGTATTTAATGGAAATGAGGTCATTTATAGCAGAATTTATGGAAATGCCCTAAATGATTCTGAGATTGAGGATCTTAGTTTTATGATAATAAGAAAGGTAAAAAAAGCGCTATGAAAAACTATTAATTATTTTGATAATATACGATTAGAATAGTTTATATTGTTAATTTAGAATATAGTTTATCATTTCTATTTATCACTATTTTGGTGAATGATTTTTATAGATCCATTAAAACACAGTTAAATACATTTAAAGATGAATCCATAAATCGATTTGGAGATAAATCAAAGCGAAAAAATTGTACTAACCTAAATTTTAAAAGAATCAATGTAATTGTGTCTATCTTATTAAAACTAAACCTGAAAAATTTCCAAAATTTGGTGCAAAAAAAGTAAAATTAGTTTAAAAAAAATCTCTAAATAATGATTTATCTATAAATCCCTTCAGGCAATTCCTTTATAGCTTCCTTATAAGATTTATTGGCTTTATCTGCCCCTTTTTTTATTTTTTCTATAGCCTCTTCAAAATCTTCTTGAGAAATTTTAACTTTTGAATAGAAATCATTATTTAATACATTAATATCCTTGTCAAACACTGCTTTTCGAATTGCTAAAATTGTAGCTTCTTCACATATAGCTTTAATATCTGCACCATTATAGCCCTCTATTTTATCAGCTAGTAATTCAATATTAACATTTTCATTAATCGGGCGATCTTTTAAATGAATTTTAAAAATCTCTAGGCGTGCATCCTTGTCAGGGAGTAATATCTCAATATGTCTACCAAATCTACCTGATCTTAATATAGCAGGATCAAGTAAATCAGGCCTATTTGTTGCTGCAACCAATATAACATCTTTTAATTCCTCTAAACCATCCATCTCAGTTAGAAGTTGGGCTACAACCTGTTCTTCAACAGTTGAGCTTGAGATTCCTGAGCGTCTAGTGGCTATTGCATCTATTTCATCAAAGAAAATAATAGAAGGTGCAGCCGATCTTGCTTTGCGAAATGTTTCTCGAACAGCTTTAGCACTCTCCCCCACCCATTTAGATAAGAATTCTGGACCTTTAATAGATATAAAATTAACTTCTGTTTCGTGAGCAAGAGCTTTAGCTAACAAAGTTTTGCCAGTACCAGGAAGTCCATATATTAAAATTCCATTGGGAGGTTTAGATTTCATATATCGATAAAATGCAGGATATTTTAAAGGCCATTCAATAATTTCTTTTAATTGCTGTTTAGCATCCTCTAATCCACCAATATCATCCCAAGTTTCTTTAGGTTGCGTGATCAATACTTCTCTTAAAGCTGAAGGTTCAATACTATTCAAGGCCTCTAAAAAATATTTCATTTTAATTTTTAATAGGTTTAATACTTCTTCTGGAATTGGCTTATCTAAATCGATTTCGGGAAGTACTTCACGAATTGCAAGCATAGCGGATTCTTTGCAGAGAGATTTGATATCTGCTCCCACAAATCCATGAGTCTTCTCAGCAATTAATTTTAGATTTACATCATTATCTAAGGGCATACCTCTCGTATGAATTAATAAAATTTCATATCTTCCTTTAACATCTGGAACGTTAATTTCAATTTCTCTATCAAATCTTCCTGGTCTTCTCAGAGCTATATCTATATTATTAATTTTATTGGTAGCTCCTATAACTATAATCTCTCCTCTTTCACTCAAACCATCCATAAGGGAAAGTAATTGAGCAACAACTCGTGATTCAACTTGATTTTTGCCTTCATCTCTTTTTGGAGTAATAGAATCCAATTCATCTAGAAAAATTATGGAAGGCTTGTTTTCTTTGCCTTCTTCAAATATTTTTCGAAGATTTTCTTCACTCTGCCCAAAAAATTTGCTCATAATTTCTGGACCGCTTACGCTAATAAAGTGAGCATCTGTTTCTGATGCAACAGCTTTCGCTATCAATGTCTTTCCTGTACCGGGAAGGCCATATAATAATACCCCTTTAGGAGGATCAATTCCAATTCTTTTAAAGAGCTCTGGATGTCTTATAGGAAGCTCGATAATTTCTCTAATCTTTTGAATTGTCTCTTCTAATCCACCAATATCTTCGTAAGTCACTTTTTCACGTATTTCTTGGAGTTTTTCTTCTATATCGCTTATTTCTTCATATTTAATAACCGTTCTTTTAACATGAACAGAATCTGGAGGCTTTTCTGTAAAAATTATTTTTGTATTAAGACTAATTTTCACGGCTTCTGATTTAGGAGTATAATTAACAACAACCAAATCAATTCTATGACCCATGGCGTAGAAACTTAGATTATCACCCATAGTAACGACCCGTTTTTCAAGCTTCCTAGCTAAAGCCTGAGGATCACGAGGAATCAATGAACTATTTAAACCAGTGAATGTTAATGTCTCAGCTATTTCTACGTCGATCTTTTTAATCTCAACAATATCATCAATGGAAGCACTTAAATTTCTTCTTAGAGATGGATCTAATCTAATTATTTTCTTTTCCTTGTCTTCATTTCGTCCAGATGATAATAAAGCTACTGTAATTTTATTAACCAAAGGATGGTTAATTCTAATGACGTCGCCGATTTTTAAATTTAATTTATTTATTATATCTGGATCTATTCGCACTATTCCTCTTCCAGCATCTTCTTTAAAGGCGTCTTTAATTCTTAACTTTTGATTTGGGTCTACTTCCATTGAATTCACCCTTCCTTTAGATTTTTAAATTAAAATAAATTTAATGAAAATAATATTTAAAATTTTTTAACTATTTTTTAAGAAGACTTTTAGCAACTTTAAAAGCAATATTGTAATCAAAAACTTTTAATCCTTTAGTGCTCGCTGCTTCCTTTAAAATTTGAGTTTCACAGTTAGATTTAAGACGTCCTAAAGCTAATGCTCCTATCCCGAAGATTCCAGGATATATCTCATCATTTTTATGTTTTGGCTTTATTCCTTCAATTCCATAAGGAGGTACTAAATTAATATCAACAATAATTTTTTTACTAGGTAGTTTTACCATCCATTCTTCAGATAAAATTTCAACTCCCGCCGCAGCGAGACACCATATAAAATCAGCATCTTTTGCAACTTCAAATCTCTTTTCAAGAGTAGGAGTAAATACTCCAATAATTTCTGTAGCATCATCTCCTGCTTCATCAGTAAGTTCACTTGCTAATTTTTTTATAAATTCCTCGTTAGATTTATCCCAAGTTTCCACTATATAAGTAATAAAGCCCAATCTGGTAGCTAAAATTGCAGCAATTCGTCCCACAGGTCCCGCACCAAAAATTACCACTTTTTTACCCTCAAAATTTTTAATTCTATGTTTTCTACTAGCAACATCTAATGTCATAGCTACCACAGCAGAAGCTGTTGTATGAGATCCACGAGGATCAATAATGACAGGACACTCAAAAGGAGGAACTAATGATTTAACAACTTTCTTAGCTATCTTCTCTCCTTCTTTAACATCTGAACCTCCAATAAAGAAAGTGGTAGGAGCATTTGGTTTTCGTGAAAAAATTGCATCTTGAACAAGTTTAGCAACAAATTCCACTTTCATTTTACTTATAGGTACAACAATGTCAAATCCGGCATCATATGCCATATTAATATCAAAAGGAGAAGCATTATCATCAGTATCAAAAAAATAGCAGATTTTATCAGAGGTATCTTTCTTTTTAATTATTATTGGTGTTAACTCAATGATAGATTTCTTTCCTAAAATACTTTCAACCTCTCTCTCAACCATTCATATCAACTCATTTTTTAATTTTTTTAAAAATATTAATAAGAAAATTTTTTTATTAAAAATCAACTTTTAATTCATTTTCAAGCTCCTGTTCAACCTGTTCAGATTTGATAGTTCTTTTGATCTTTACTTTTTCCGTGTTAATGCCCAGATCTGCAGATAGCTTCTCAAGACCATCAAAGTGT
This sequence comes from Promethearchaeota archaeon, assembly GCA_048940925.1. GTDB lineage: Archaea > Asgardarchaeota > Lokiarchaeia > Sigyniarchaeales > SOKP01 > Loki-b32. The sequence continues at coordinate 98,070 of JBHLOC010000013.1, forward strand.
CGAGGATCACAGATAAAGATGCATTTCAATTTTATCATTTCCATTTCTCTCGCAAAGTTTAAAATGTTCATCATCATCCAGGCTTCTCTTACTTTATATCTTACCTCATCTTCTTGGGTATTATAATCCATTTGTAAATATTCTTTCCACAATAGTATTCGCTGAAAAAATTCTTCATTTTCAGCAGCATTTTTCGGCATTTTCAGAAGCTCATTGATTTTTACTTCAAGGTCTTTAATTATATTTCTATGTTTGTCTAATGTTGCAGAAAGATATAATTCCGCATTCTCTGAAATATCAGCATATTTGAAAGGAATCTTCTTCATTTCAAATAATGTTTTTAGTGGATCATTTGAATTAGCTTTTTTATCCCATGAGTTTGGTCTCTCTTCTATTATAAAATCAGGTTTATACTTTTCTATCAATGAATCTACTAATTGAAGATATTCCTTTGAAATTAGATGAAGGTTCCAAAATACATCATCCCTTAATTCTTCAGGAACTTCAAACCACCAATCAATAGGAAATTCACTCTCTATCAATATTAATTTTAAGGATTTATTCTTTAAAGGTTTTAATTCTAATACTTCTGGCATTTATTATCCCCTCTTTTTATTTTTTTTAAAATATTATTTTTTGTATTGTATGTTTTTTATTATAAGATATGACCTTTATACCTAATTCTCTTAAATTATCAACGATTTGTGGGCATATATCTTCACATATATCTTCTTGAACAAAATGAACAAACATTACTATATCCTTTTTAAAAGATAATGCTAAATCTATCATTTTTTTGACAATCCACTGAGGTCTCAATTTTAAACTTAGAAATATTTCCTTTTCTTGAATTTCTTCTCCTAACATATCAATCCAATTTTTTAAACTAAGACCTTTATAAGATTCTTTATCCTCCATATTTTCATATTCTTCAAATAATTCATTTTGAAGTTGTTGTTTTTCAATTATTTCTTCATATAAATATCCCATTGCATAATCAGGAATATCTACTTGAAAGTAAGGAATTTTCAATTTATTTAATGTCTGAGCAAAAGGTGTTTTACTGAATTCTTTCATGTCAACTTGAAAGTCGACTGTAACAAAATCAATATTATTCTTATTCAAAAAATCTACTAATTTAGAATTATCTGTTTTTTGAAAATATTTGGCATTTTCTTTTGAAGACATATACACAATAAGTTTTTTGTTTTTTATTTTCTTTAATTCTAAAACTTCCATCTTTAAAATCCACCTATAACTCTATTTTTTTATCCAAAATTTTTAGTAATTTGTTTGAATATTCTAAACATTCTTCCTAACAACTCTAAAAGTTGTTGATATCATTCCAATTAATTCATAATCTAAATATAATTTAAATAGTTTGACAAGGATAATTTTAGTTAACTTGACTAATTTTCTTATCAAACTTTATTCTTAACAATTTTAGTTTTCATTAATAGGATTAGCTTCTTTACATTTTTAATATCAATTTATATCGAAAATCATTCAATTTGAAAATTATTTTTATCAAATTTTATAACAAGAAAATAAAACGAAATATTCAGTTACTTTTTATACTAAATTTATAAACTTTTTCCAAGTATTCTGGCATTTTAAAGCAATTTTCTTATTAATATAATATTTTGAAATCAAATACCTCATTTATGAATATGGCAAATCTATTAGCTATAAATTAAATAATTTATAAATTTTTTTAAAAATGTTAAGTAT
>JBHLOC010000014.1:0-15083 GCA_048940925.1 Promethearchaeota archaeon
CATGTTATTAATTTCATATTTTTTTCTTAAACCCCTTATGATGTTATACTTATTTCTTTTAATATTTGGGAGCTAGTACAGTATAATATATCAATATAATACCACGATAATACAGAAAGAAAGTAGGGAGTAGCATAAAAAATAAAAAGATTTTAAAAAATATCTAAATATTAAATATAGAAATATTTTTGCTGAGATAATAGCTCTATAGTTTAAAGGTTATTATAGTTTGATAATAGAATCTTTTTAGTTTTTGAATTATTCCTTTTTTAGAGTATACCTTTAAATAAATATTAATATTTAGTATTTTTATTTAATAAGATTAATATGAACAAATTAGTTTTAGTAGATGGCGCCAAGGGACACTCCGGTACGTTTCTAATTAAAGAAATTTTAAGATCGAGACCAAATTGGAAAATTATTGCGACTGACTTACCAGGAGATAAGAGAAATGAATTAATGACTAAGGAAAATATTTTTAGTGAAAAATTTAAATATATGACTGAAATCCTTGAACATGAACGAGTTATTTTTATTCCTGCTGATTTAACTAATATACAAACTCTCAGTAATTTATTTAAGGATAAGAAATACGATTTAATTTTCCATACTGCTAGCTTATATGATTATTTTGCACCATTAAATCTTCTTAGAAATGTAAATATAGAAGGTATTAGAAATTTACTCAAAACCATTTGCGTCACTCAGGATATTGAGAAATTAAAGCTCTTACATTGGAGTACTTGTGGTGTCTATGGAGAACCTAAATACAAAAAAGACAAAAAAGGATATCCAATACCTGCTGATGAAACAACGCCTTATAATCCCTCCAATGATTATAATGTCAGTAAGGTGGAACAAGAAATGGTTTTAAAAGAGTATATAAAGAACAGACAATTAAAAGCAATAATAATACGTCCTGCTCCAATAATGGGACCATACCAAATGTATGGCATTTTCCATATAATTCAAGTGGTTAATAAATCAGGAATAGGGCCAGGGACACATATTTATCCAAGGAAAAAGCGATTAACTATGCCATTAATCCATATTGAAGATCTTGTTCGAGCAGCAATATTTTTAGCTGAAAATGATGAAACAATAGGAGAAGCGTATAATATCATTATTGATCCATGTTTTCAAGAAGACTTTCTAGAATATTTAGCTGATTTATTAAATGTAGATTATTTTAATTTTCCAGTATGGTGGCCATTTTATAAGTTATTTACAAAATTTCTTTTTTGGCTTAATAAACGAAAAGAAGTAAAAGCTAGAAATCTAAATTCAAGGCCTCCAGTTGATTCATCTATGGTAGAGTATATCAAACATCAATATCTATTTTCTAATAAAAAATTAAAAGAATTGGGATTTAATTTTAAATTTCCAGATTTTAGAAGTGCAACTTATAATACAATTAATTGGTATCTTAAAAATAACTGGGTAGAGAGTGAAAAATAAATGGGATTTATAGAAGGATTGATTATAAGTTTTATTGTGGGTTGGATGAATTCCTATTTATATCGAAAGTTTTTACGCAAAAAAAATAAGGATTGGATAGTTTTTCTTGCACTAATGTTTCTATCATTATTATGGAGTATAGATATTTTAATATATATTGAACTTATTGATATGAGATGGTTAAACTTTCTCCCTTGGGTCACCATACCTTCTATTGATGGTGGAAAATATTTTCTATGGAATTCTTTTATAGTATTTGGTTTAGATCTTAATATACGACCTCAGTCTGGAATGGTGATTATCGCAAGTTTTTTATTGGTTTCTTATTTATTCTGGTACTATTTTGGCTCAAAATTAGGGAAACTGTTTCACGGATATCGAATCTATCAAAAAGGATATTTTTTATTATTTCGACCTATAAAAAAATTCTTAAGAGATCGTAAAAAATAATAACAACGTTTTAATAAATCCAGAAAATAATTAAAATTAATCTGTTATATCTTCTGGATAAATTTCTTTCCCCTCAACTGATGACTTCAAAGCAGCTAATGCAAATTGTGTGGTATATTTACCATCTTCTCCAGTTAATATTGGATCTGTATCATTTTTTATAGCATCAATAAAATGATGAGTTGAGTTAATAAATCCATATTTCCAATCTCTTTCTATATCTGTAATAGTCTTAATTTTTCCATCCTTAAATATTACAATTGGCGGAAATATTTTAGACTCTGACATAATATTAGGTGCAGCGGTAGCTTGGTTAATCCACATTACGCCTTTTGATCCTGTAATTGAAATGAATTCATCTTCTGGATAATAGGAACTGGGTAATAGCATATGAGGTGAATAGTTATATTCCATAGTTCCATAAGTGGATACAAGAATATCAGAATCATCTGGAGATGTATATTTCCACATCATGTAAGCTGGTACATCTAATTGATTAAATCTATCAATCCAAGCATATACCTTTTCTATCCTTGCTCCGATCAAGTGTAAAGCTAACCAAAATTTATGAAATCCATCATCAAAGATGAAAGGAGAACCGCACTCTAGACCTCCACCACAAGTTTCAGGATTAATCCTCCATATCCATGAACTAGTCGGAATGTCCCAACCTCCTTTTGTAGCTTCAAGAACTTTGATATGAATTGAATTTACTTCCCCAATTTCTCCTCTTGTTAATAAATCTTTTGCATATGCGATTGGAGGATAAAATGTGAAATTTTCAAAAACTTTAAGTTTAATTTCATTATTTTTACACACGTTAATCATTTTTTCACAATCTTTTATGCTTGTAGCCATTGGTTTTTGAACGCTTATTCCTTTAATTTCTTTTTGAGCTGCATAGTAGGTTGCTTCACAATGTAAATGTTGAGGAAGTAAAATCTCTAGAATATCAATTGATTCAGAATCTAACATTTCTTTGTAATCGCAATATATTCTTACCTTAGGATTTAGGTTAAAATTATGAATTTTCTTTTCCATACTTTTTCTTTTTCTATCACTAAGACATGTGATTTCTACATCATTTCGATTCAGATAACCTAAAACATTAAGATCAAAAATAACTCCACATCCGATAATTCCTACTTTTAATTTTTCCATGATTATTCGTCAACTACCAACATTTCACAGGGCTTTGGAAAGAGAATTATTAATCTCAAGGGCAAATATTTTCGAGTTTAACTTATCTACCTCTTAAAAGATTTCTCTATTCATAAAATTAATTATTGTAAAATTTATATTAGGTAATATTAATTTAAACAATCAATATTCTACTGTATTAGAAAGAGTGAGTTTTTATATAAATAAGCAATAATGAAATATAATTGAAAAGTTAGAAATAAAAATTATGATAATTCAAGTACCCAGAAGACTTGCAGCAGGAAGATACCTAATCTTTTTTCTTCTTCTTGTAGTAATAGTAATAATCCTATATTTAATTATTAAGAAAAGGAAACAAAAGAAAGTTAAAGCAAAATTGAGAGAATTTGAAAAAGAAACACCAAAAATTGTTAATTCTATAAAAGAAACAATTCATCAAAAGAAAATTTATGACAGCTCAGAAATTGTCATCAAATTGGTAAATTTAACAAAAAAATTTGGGAATTTAACAGCAGTTGATAATATTAATCTTGAAGTTCATAGAGGAGAAACAATAGGATTAGTAGGTCCTAATGGTGCTGGTAAAACTACTACAATTAAAATGATTGCTAAAATATTAAGACCTACATCTGGTAAAATACTCATTAGGACTGACCAACAAGGATTACAAGATCTCCAGAAGATTTCAAGAACTATCAGTCACATGGGATTTTTAATTGATATTCCTACTTTTTATGATATGACCGCTGATCAAGTGTTAAGATATTTTGCAAATCTTCAGAATTATCCAAAAGAAAAAATAGATGGACGTATAGAAGAATTGTTAACTTTATTTAAGCTTGAAGGCTGGAGATGGGAAAAAGTAAAAACCTTTTCTAAAGGAATGACTCAAAAATTAGGAGTAATTCAAGCAATCATTCATGACCCCGAAATTGTAATTTTAGACGAACCACAGACAGGTTTAGACCCAATAGCTAGAATTGAAATTAGAAAATATATAAGAGAATTACAGGATCACGGAAAGACAATCTTTGTAGCGTCTCACTTACTACATGAGATCTCAGAAGTCTGTGATAAAATCGCGCTTATTAATAATGGTTCAATTATAGGATTTGATACGGTTGATAATTTAGAAGGTACTCTGAAAATTAAATCAATAGAATGTAAGGTATTAGATCCAATTCTACCCGAAAATCTTGGACCTATTATAAATAAACTTACAGAAAAACTTAATCTTTATCTTGATAAAAATTTAGATCCTGATATTTCAAAAATCCCAGTAAAATATGATCCAAAGAATCAGAGATTAGTAATATATTATGATGGTAAAAAGGAATCGAGAGGAGAAATATTGAAAAAATTAATTAAGGAATTTGAAACTGATTTTACAATAATTTCATATACTAAACCGGAAGTTTCACGATTAGAGAGAATTTATTCTCAAATGATCACAGAGAGTATGAAAATAACACAAGCAAATATTAGGAGGAAAGATTAATGATTAAAAATTTAATAAATTATAATTTTTCAATAAAACCAATTCTGGAAACATTTTTATTTGAGTTAAAAAAACAATGGAAAAAATTCGTATTTTTTCTTGTCATATCTATTATTGTTGTATTTCTTCAAAGTTTTTTATTAAATACCTTAATCTCTACAAATTTATTACCTGACACTCAAAGTGATTTCTTTCGCAATGGTCTTGGTTTTCTTTCTCTTCTAATTTTATTTTCTGGCTGTTTATTTTTTGCAGGAATAATATGTGAAGAATTTAAAACAAAGACAGGGAATATTGTGTTCCCTAAAATAAATAAATATAAGTTAATAGTGGGAAAATACCTTGGGAATTTGGTTTATATAGTTATAATAATGGGGATTTATTACTTCATGCTTGGACTCTTAGGATTTTATTATTATGGCGGCCCAATTAATATTAGAATATATTATTCCTTTGGTTTCGCTTTATTATATCTTTTAGCTATAAGTAGTTTTGTTACTTTTTTTAGTTCGTTCATGAGAAGTCCTACTATAACAATTGTAGTGACTATATTATTACTTTTAATTGGATTTAATATTGCTGATTCGATAGTAATTGCAGTTGCACCAGATTTTGAAACTATTTATTCCTTAACTTATATGGGCAATCTTATTACTTCAATTCTTATAAATCCATTTCCAGATCCAAGATATATAGATCTTAATATTGGAGAGTTTACAATAAGATCCTGGATCACACCAAGTGTCGAAATGGGAATTACAATCTTATTATTATACACTTTTATATGCATGATATTAGCATCCTATTTATTTAAAAGAAGACAATTATAAGAAAAGAAAAGTAAAAAAAAAAAATAAAATAATATTTGAAAACAATGAAAAAGAAAACCTTAGTTATAATTTTACTTTCAGTAGTTATAACAAATTTAATATCAGTTTCTGGTCTTGCCAATTATAATTATCAAATTGCTTTAGAGAAGGGTACTGAAATATTAAAAGTAAAAAAGTATGACAAAGATGCTTGGAAAAACACTGTAAGTAATTTTACTACTCCTAACGTTTGGTTTGAGGGAGAATCTAATAACACAGGTTCACGGAGTAAGTATGTAATAAAAGGATGGAGGGGATTAACATGGAACACTTACGATGTCTTTATTTCAATATTTCTTCCAATATTTCTTGATTCTAAACAAATTGTTCCCTTATTAATGATTATGAACAAATCAGGATATAATGAAACAGCTATTAATAATAATTATACTAATAACTACAAATTTTGGGTAGGTTTACGTGCTAAATGGAATTTTACAATTAATGATTTTGATGAAAAACCAATTGAATCAAATGATCGTTTCTTAATATTTAAAAATCCTGAAGATTACATTAAGGCTTTGAGTGATTATAATAGTATAGCTCAACAATTGAATAACGATTTGACAATAAAAATGTCAGGATATTCATTTCCATACTTTGATGGTGATCAATTCTTATGGATTCTTATTCAGAGTGAATTTGCAATAGCAAAACCATTTAATAAATACTTGTCAATTTTAGTTGAAGAACTAGGTTGTAATAATGCTACGGTTATTGATAATGTGCTAACAATAAAACGTTTTGGTGAAACGATCTATACCGTAGAAATCTCTTATGGAACTGAAGGTATCATGGTTTCATTCGTAGTAAAAGATATCAATAATGTTATAATATATCAAATTATAAAGACAAGTTCAGAATGGGTTTTTTATATAATTTTACTGATCTTATCAATTTGTATTGTTGTCTTATGTATTTTTATAATACTAAGAAGAAGAAAGATTATGCGAATTCGAAAAAAATAATATTGCATTCTCCATACACAAGTTTAAAAAAAGAAAAAAAATAATATTAGATGGGGTGCTTTAGAGTTAGTATTATCAGTGCCGATATTAATTAAATTCTAAAGCGCTCCTCCTCAAAATCTTTCTAAAACCATTAATTTTCACTAACATCTATCTTTTTAGCTGGTTTTTTTCTCATAGTTATTTTCAAAAGCCCGTGAACCATTTTTGAAACTATAGTATCTGTATCAGCATCAACTGGGAGAGGTATATCCATATTAACCTCTATAAAAGTAAAACCTTTCCAGAAAAATGGAAAATGCCAATCCTGTGGTGAACCTTTTTCATCTGACTCTTCTTTTAAGTTTTCTCTTTCTGGAATTTTAGGTTTCGCTGCTTTAATATTTATATGTTTATTAATTAAAGAGACTGTGATATCTTCCTTGGTACGCCCCGCTAAAGGAACTGTAATTAAATAACTGTCTCCAAGATCTTCCACATTGTAGGGAATATATTTTCCCATAAATCCTTTCATAAAATGTCCGGCCATCCTTTTCATCTTCGCAATATCATGATGTCCAAATGGGAACCAACCAGCGAAAACGTTAGGTCCATAAGATCTTTCATTACACATTTTTTTGCCTCCTTTTTTTATTAACTATATTTTGTATTTTTATTGGTGATTGCTAAAAATTGTAGAATTCATCATCATCAACAATAGGTATTGTTTTTGTATTTTCATCTCTTTTTTGGATTAAATCATTTAAAATTATTTTATAGTTTTCAATTTCTTTACCAATTTCATTTAATCTCATTGAAATCCTCTCCTTACTATATTCTAAATCATTGATAATTCTTTTAACTCGGTTAATATTTGTTAAAGAATAATCATTTTGATCAATTTCTCTTTCAATCGGTCTATAATGAAAAGGGAAGCATGACATAACATGATTAACCCTTTTTTCATTAGGTAACCATGCATTTACAATTGTTTGTATGAAATCTCCAAGTGTTTTCATGCTTGATTCAAAATTATTTTTTAAAACAACTTTTAATCTTTCTATCCCTGCAACTGTAATTGTATAAAGTTTTTTGTGACGATTACTTTCATCAATGATTTCTTCTGACTCGACAAAACCCCTCTCTTCTAACCTATTCATTAGGGGATATATGGTTCCAGGTGAAGCTTTCCACAAAGGTTTAAATTTTTTATTAATTTCTTGCGTTATTTCATATCCTGATATACCCTTACGGTTTTTTATTATGGATAGAACCAAGATATCTAAACCTGAAAATATTCCTCCATGATGTCCACTAAAACGTTTACCAAAAAACAATTTTTATACACCACCGATATGTTCGATATTTAATATATCATAAATCGAATATCAATTAATTAATATTAAATCAACTATATAAATATATCGAAATCGAATATTCTGTAAGATGTGAGAAAGTTGTAAAAAAGAACATTCTTTTGATGCTGTAGTATATTAACATATATACTAATGCCCTTTTATCTAATTAGGTCTAATTAGGGAAATGTAAAAAACACTTGCTATGATAATTAATAGAATATATAATCTTGGTTTTAATAATATATGATTACTTGAACATTAATTCGAGAAATTCTTTATAATAACACGAATAAATGGAAAAATAAGTTTATTTTTTAAAAAATGAATATTTGTTAAGATTATGTTAGCACAATTATCAGCTTTTGAAGTTTTTTATGGAAGTTTCACATTCGCATCTGTTATTATATCTACATTATTAGGTCTTTTCATTGCATTAAAATATAGAGAACATAAAAAAGTAGAATTACTATTAGTTGGAATTACATGGATTCTACTAGCAAGTCCTTACTGGTCCGATGCAATACAATTTATTATAGTTATGGTATCAAACACAGAATTAAACCCTCCAATATATTTCTTTTTAGCTAATGCTTTTATTGCACCCATTCACATTACTTGGGCTTATGTTTTCACATCTCTTCTTTTTAAAAAGCAGAAAAAGATACTCTTGGTCTTTTTTGGATCTGAAGCCACTATATTTGAAATTGCGTTCTTAATTATATTTTTCATTGATCCAACTTTAATTGGTACTCCACAAAGTTATTTTGTGGTAGAGTGGGCGATATGGGTTCAAATTTATTTATTATTTTCTATAATTCTTTTCTTAATTACAGGATTTCTGTTTGCAAGGGCAAGTCTTAAATCAGAAAATCCTGAACTTAAATTAAAAGGAAAATTTTTAATTTTAGCATTCATAACTTTTACCATTGGAACTATAATAGATGTCATTGGAGCAGAAAGCCCTACAGAAATAATAATTCTTCTTGCGAGAACTTTTGTAATTATCAGTTCTATTAGTTTTTATATTGGATATACACTTCCTAAATTCATTAAGGATCGACTTATAAAATAAAAGATTTACTATCTTTATATTAAATTAACATCTTTTTTTCCTTATCTATATAATATCAGGATATTATCCTTATATTTGCATATATTCGCGAAATGAAGCTTTCACGAACATCACTACTAAATAACTATTTTTGAGACTCAATTATAAAAACTAACCTTTAGGCTATTACAATTGCACCGATATTAAAAAAAGATAAAGCTATAATTTCTAAACTGATTTCAAATTCCATGGGAATTACCTATATACATTCGCTTTTTTCATTTTATAGATTTTAATTTAATCATAATATGTTTAAGCATTTGAAATCCTACCTTTATCATATCATTAAGGTTGTTTTCCACACCAAATTTAATATAGTGTAGACAAGTACATCCATATAAGAATTTCATTCTCTCTTTAAAATAAGGATCCATCTTCTTTTTATAACTAGCTAAAAGTTTCTCTAAAAAAATATTCCCTTCCTCATAAAAAATAAAATCAGTTGCGGGGTCATAAAGTCTCGATTCTTCAAAATCAATTATTCCAGTAATCATAAAAGTATTAGGATCGACGAGTATGTTACTCGTATCAAAATCTCCATGAATAATAGTTGGTGTAAAATTAAAATTTTTCTCTTTAGTTAGAAATGAGTTGAAATGATTTGACACCCAAATTTTTTGGTATAATTTCATTAAAGGAAATACATTAGTTTGGATTTGATCGAAATAATTTTGCCATTCTTGCCTGTATTTATCAGGTGTTAAAATTACTTCAATAATCTTATTATTTATTGCTTTTTCTACAAGTTTATCTGAGTGAAGTTGAGACAAAAACACACCAATTTCATTAGCAATTTTAATTTTTTCTATTTTGGAAGTTTTATTAAAACATTTTGATAGAGAAATCCCATTTATTTTTTTGTATCCAAAAAAAGGATTACTAAATTCTCTTGAAATAAAAATAGGCATAGGAATTTCTATAGAGACATATTTTTGGATAAAATTTAGCATTTTTATTTCATGATTAATAAGATGAACTCCTTTATAATTTCGAAAAAGTCTATCTGGAAATCGAAAAATATATTTATTATTTACTTCAAAAACATTATATGTTCCATGATAACAGAATTTAATCTGATTTTCCTTTATTTCTGGGAGAAAAACTTGAAGAGAATTAAAGACATCATTTTGAGAAATATCTTGTTTTCTTTTTTCTTCGTAATTTATCAATGTCACATTATGTTTTTTTAGTTCAATTTAATTACTCATAAACTGTCTTAAAAGTTAGATATTCTCTTCTATATTAAAATGATACCAAAAAAAAATTTTTATCAAGTCTTATTTAAAATGTATCTAGCTTAATATTATATAAATTTAATACTTTCTAATTCTAATGAGAGAAAATAGCTTTAAAGAAATCGAATATTTTACTGATGAGGAATATGAAAAAGCCTTTGCAAATTTTTGCTCATTTCGGGAAAAAATTAGTGTTGAATTAGTAAATTTCGGTCTTCTAGAAAGTCATTATATAATAGATTTAGCTGCAGGACATGGTTTTCTTTCTTTTGCAATAAATAAATTGGGATATAAAGGACAAGTTTTATGTATTGGTTTACCTAATGATTATAATACATATAAAAGAGTATTAGAATCTGGTAATTATTCTTCTAAAAATATCCAATATTGTATTATGGATACTTCACAAATGGGTTTTCGAGATGGTACAATTAATTTCATTACTAATTTTTTAGGTTTAGAAGATATAAATATGTTGGGTGGTAAAAAAGCAATTACCTATACACTTTCTGAAACAAGTAGATTATTAAGAGATCCTGGGATTCTACAAATTTCTATCCTTTTGAAAGGATCAGAACCATCCAGTAAATTGAATTGGAAATTATGGAAATATATTGGATTAAATAGTATCTTTTACAAACCAAAGTTTTATACTAAAAAATTAAAAAATCTTGGTTTTAATTTGCAGAAATCATTTCAATTAAAGACATTCAAAAAGATGACTTTAAATCAGGCAAGAGAAGAAATATTATTTGCTTGCAAAGAAACACCTAAAATATTTAATAAATATAAGGTGAAATCCAAAAGTTTCGAGAAAGTTTGGGAAAAATTTAAACATAATATAAAGAAATACGGGCTTGCCTTTTATCCAGAAATATTAATTTTAATTTTTCAGAAATAATGATATTATCTTTTGATATTAGGAAAATATAAATTTAGAATTATAAAATTTATATTGCTGTTTTGAATAATGGAATTTTGTTAAAAAATGAGTTTTTCTCGATATATTGTGAGAAGAATTTTCACATCAATAATCACTATTTTGGGAATCTTAGTTATTACATTCTTTATAACAAGAGCCTTACCTGGTGATCCAGCTTGGTTAAGATTGCCTCAAAGAGCTACTTATGAAGAATATTTAGCTCAAAGAAAGAGGTTGGGATTAGACAAACCCTTTTTTATACAGTTTATAATTTTTGTAAAAGATATGTTTACAGGGAACTGGGGTCTTTCTTACACATTGACAAGAGACTCACCAGTTTGGGGATTGGTTATGCAAAAATTACCCCGTTCTTTAGAAATTATGTTTATTAGTATGATTATTGCAATCATATTTGGTTTAATGTTAGGAAAAATCACAGGTGCTAACATAAATTCAAAAAAAGATATTTTAATTAGATGTGTCTCATACTTTTTTGTCTCAATTCCTGCGTTCGTGCTAATTCTCTTTTTTATGCAATTATATGTTAATACCCCTCTCAGGATATTTCCTATGTTTGGTTATAAAACATTTAATTATGAGGAACCTCCTACAATTACAAATTTTCCTTTATTTGATAGTTTAATTTCTGGAAATTTTTATCTCTTTATTGATTTATTATGGCATTTAATTGTTCCTGTTTCAGCAATGACATTAATACAATTAGTAATAATTATGAGACAGACTCGAGCCAGTATGATAGAAACAATGGAACAAGATTTTATTCTTGTTGCTCAAGCAAAAGGATGTACCAATAAATATATTAGGAATAAACATGCATTTAAAAATGCAGTTCCTCCAGGAATTATTGCTTCGGGAACAGGTTTCGCTATCATTTTAGGAGGAATGGTTGCTGTAGAAAGACTCTATTATCTTCCTGGCTTAGGATGGATGTTTCATGACGCAATTATCTATTCTGATTATAATATTATTACTGCAACTGTTTTTGTTTTTTCTATTGTATCAATTATTTTCAACCTTATTTCGGATTTATTAATAGCTATGCTTGATCCTCGTGTTAGATTAAAATGACAGTTTAGATTTAAAAATAAAGATGATACTTTATGATTCAGGATAAAATAAGAGACAGAAACGATGTAGAAATTGAGAAAGTAGTTATTTCAGATAGAGAATCATGGTTAAGTAGAACTCTGAAATTTATTTTTATCCCTAAATATCGGCTTAAACAATTAAATCCGGAATTATTTGATCAAATAAATTTCAAAAAGAAAAGACAATATCGTAATTGGTTAAAATCTCCTCTAACTATTATTGGAATTGTAATTGTTTTTGTAATAATAAATTTTGCAATATTTGATTCATGGTTTGCTCCATATAGTTATGAAGAAACCAGATATTCCTTTTTTGAAAACCCTTATTCTCCTCCTTCCTCACAACATTTATTAGGAACGGGTTTTTCTGGTGAAGATATACTTTCCAAAATCATCTATGGAACGAGATATTCATTATTAATAGCAATTTCAGCAGTAGGTATTAGTTTAGTACTGGGTATATTATTAGGTATATTTTCAGGTTATTATGGGGGATGGATTGATGCGATTATGATGAGAATTATAGATATCATTTTAGCATTCCCGGGCCTAATATTTGCTATGGCGATTCTTGCAATATGGGGATCCTCAATTGAGAAAATGATTTTAATTTTAGGGATTATAGGAACACCTTATTTTGCTCGATTAATGAGAATGTCTGTAATGCGAATAAAAGAGATGGAATATGTTTCTGCAGCAAGAGTTGTAGGCGCGAACAATCGAAGGATCATGTTTCGACATATTCTACCAAATTCTTTCGATCCAATCCTTATCTCTATAAGTTTCGATATAGGTAGATTGATTATTAATATTGCTATACTATCATTTTTAGGTTTTGGAGATTTTCGATTTATTTTATGGGGTGATCAGCTTTTTCATGCAGCTGAAAACATGTGGATAGCGCCATGGGCATCTTTATGGCCATGTGTAATGATTTTAATTTCCGTTTTAGGCTTTATGCTACTCGGTGATGGTCTACGCGATGCTTTGGATCCCAGATATCAGTACAAAACCATTTAATCTTATCTTTGTTTATAATAATCATGAACCAATATAGGAATTTTGAGAATATAAAAGGAATTTTAGCTGATATTGATGGAACACTTTATTTTAAGGGAGTTCCAATTTCAGGAGCTATAGAGACAATTTCTAAATTACGTGAATTAGGTATAAAATTCCTATTTTTCACAAACACAGACAGTAAAACCCCTAAAACAATTTTACACCTGATGCGTGATTACGGATTTACAATTACTGAAGAGGAGATTTTTACACCAATTATAGCTTTGAAAGAATTCTTATCTAAAAATAAAGATAAAAGATCTTTTTTAGTTACAACCATAGAAGTTGAGAAGGAATTTCAAGAATTTCCTTTAGTTGAGGGGTCTGAGATTCCTGATTATGTAATTTTAGGTGATTTTCATGATAATTGGGATGTTAATCGATTAAATCAAGCCTTTAAATATGTAATGAAAGGTGCTAAACTTCTAGGAACGCAAGGTAATAAATTTTATCTTGATCATAATGGTGAACCAGTTATAGATACAGGCTCATTTGTACAAATGATCGCAAACGCAGCGAATGTAACTCCTAAAATATTCGGAAAACCATCAAAGGAATATTTTTTACAAGCTTTAAACAAGCTTAATCTTAATCGAGATGATACTATTGTTATTGGAGATGATATTGAATCAGATATTCAAGGAGCTATTAATGCAGGTATTCAAGGAATCTTAGTAAGAACTGGAAAAGGGAAATTATTTGAGTTGAAAGAATCAAAAATAAAACCTAATAAAATAATTAATTCTTTCAGTTCTATTCTAGAATTGATTTAAAATTACATAGATAAAAAATAAATAATATAAAACATTGAGAGTCCAATTTTTATAAATCTGTAAATTATTTGAGTAATTTCTTTTGACCAAAACATTTAAATATTGTTTTCTGTGTATGATTCATAACAACACTATTTAACAGAAAAAAGAGATTTTTAATTCATGGCATTAAATAAAAAGGAATTTCATGTCAGAGATTTAGTAATTGATGATGAATACGGAGTAATTGACTCAAATGCAAGTATTCAAGATGCTGCAAAGAAAATGAAAGAATTAGGAGTCCCAGATTTAGTAGTAGTTGAAGAAAAAAGCCAAAAGGTACTTGGGGTTATAGCTGATTTCGATATCGTCCAAAATGTAATTGCTGAGGGCATTGATTGTAAAACTGAAAAAGTAATTTCAGCTATGTATACCATTACACCAGTATCACTTGATACTCCTGTATCCGATGCTTTTAATAGAATGCGCGATTTACAAGTCAATGTTGTACCTGTAGTTGAAAATGAAAAATTAGTGGGTGTATGCTCTATTCAAGATTGCTGGAGTTATATCCCTGATAAAGTTGTAGATAAAATAGGACTAATTCCCGTTAGAAATACAAAAGTTGCAGAATTTTGGTTTGCTAGTATATGTGCTATTGTTGCCTTTACACTTGGTGTAATTCTACCTTTAGCAGGAATTTTTGGATTTTTTGTAGGGAAATATAGTGATCTAATGAGTTTACTTGGTATGGGTCCTATGGTAGAAGATCCATTACTGGTTTTCAATTTATTTGATTTAAGAGGTTCGGGGATTATCGTGCCTTTTCTTACCTTAAATGAACCAATATGGATAGTAATAGATATATTTAGCATTTTAATGTTGATTTTTAGCATTATTGGTTTGTGTTCAATTATTTATACAAGTTTTTCTGATACTAGAAATTTACAAACCAGCTGGATCATAAAGACGATTATACCAGGATTAGCCGTGTTCTTTATGGCTTTTGAATGGATATTATTCGGTATAGCTTTTGCAACTACCATACCATCACAGAAAATAAATATAGATGTTGTAGGTCTAATAATGTCAATTGTTTCTATGATCCTCTTTTTATTGGCTATCAATAGAGATTACATTTTCAGAGGAAT
>JBHLOC010000014.1:15183-98370 GCA_048940925.1 Promethearchaeota archaeon
GTAGGTCTAATAATGTCAATTGTTTCTATGATCCTCTTTTTATTGGCTATCAATAGAGATTACATTTTCAGAGGAATTGAAAGTCCTGAAACTACTAAAAGTGGGGTGTCACTATAGAGAATGCCCAGAGGCGGAGGAGGATTTAGAGGTGGCGGATTCCGTGGCGGTGGATTTAGGGGCGGAGGATTCCGTGGCGGTGGATTTAGGGGCGGAGGATTCCGAGGCGGCGGGTTCAGCGGAGGATTTAGAGGAGGCATCGGAGGTGCTGGAAGACCTTTTGGAAGGACTGGTGCTACGAGAATAACATCAAGATCTCCAAGAGGACCTTATTCACACACATATTATCGACCATATCGCAGATATTATAGACCAATATGGTGGTATCATAGGCCTTGGTATTGGAGATGGTGGTATTCACCTTGGTGGGCAGGACATTGGTACCGACCTTGGTATTATAGTCCAGTATATATAGTAGGTGGAATAACCTTTATGATTATTCTTGCATTAATAGTTCTACCTCTTGCTGGTGTAGCATTATTATTTCCATTTAGTGATGCTAATTCAAATGGAATAGTCACTTATCGTTCTACTGAGAATTTATATTTTAATGAATTCTGGTATGAATATGAATACATTGGAGCAGGCAATGAGATTTCAATTAATAGAATTCAATCAAATTTAGCTAATATCAATTTTGCTATATACGATCGGCCTTTTGAAAGGATTCCTACAAAAACAATGCATTTTAGTGAAGTTGATAGTATAAGTCTAGTTAATAAACAATATGAGTATAGTTGGTTATTCCTAAGACCCGGATCATTAATTCAATATGAGTTCAATTCATCAAATTCAATAAACTTTTTCATTGCTGATAGTAATGAACTATATTCATGGAATCAAGGTGAATCTCCAGATTTTTATGTAGATAAACCAAACACTATAAATGAGACTGGATCTTTTGCAATCTCAGAGGCAAATGATTATTATGTAGTTTGGTACAATGATGAGAATTCTACAGTTTATGTTGATTTTACTGTAGATTTTTCAGCGGCTAATGTAGTAGATTTTACAGCAACCAATTTCTATATAAATCAAACAACACTCATATCCGAAGAAACATATACTGTGCCTAATTCAGGTAATTGGTATTTCTTCATCTATTTTGATCCCATTAACTCAATAGAAGAATATACAACCATCACTTTTGATGTGAGTTATGACACAGGTAAGACCTCTGTCAATAGGTGGTTTGATGTTCAGTGGATTTTAATAATTATTCTGGTAGTAGTTATATTAATATTGATCGCCGCAGTAATAGCACGAAGAAGTCAGAAAAAATTGAAACTTAAAACTCCCACAAAAACAATACCTTCTAAAGAATCACCATACAAAACTATTACACCTAAAGTTGAAGAAAAAGCAGCCAAATGTCCACGCTGTAATGCATCTCTTAAACCAAATGCTAAATTTTGCTCTAAATGTGGAGGTAAAATCGAAGGGCGACAAATCGGGCAACCATCTATAACAACTCCTGCAGAATCAAAAACATGTTCACTTTGTGGCAGTAAATTGAAGGAGGATGACAAATTCTGCAAATGGTGCGGCACGAAAGTAGAAGTTTAATACTCGAATTATAAATTAAATATTTTTTTTTTTTAATTTTCTGCATATACTTCTTTTAATTTACTTATATAAACTTGTTAGTAGGTCTACACCACACTTTTCACAATATTTTTGATCTTTGCTTAAAATTTGTGCTCCGCAATTTCTGCAATATTTCAAATCTTTAGGCGACTCTTTTCTTCCCGATTTTACTTTTTTCTCTTCTTTTACTTCTAAGTAGTTAGCATATTCTAACTTTGGTTTTGTTTTATTCTCTAATGATTCTATTACATCTGTTAACCAAACCATAAAAATATATTTTTCTGTATCTTCGATAGTTTTAAAAGTTCTATAATCTACCTTTATTTTATCTGGTGCATCTATAAATGGTTTACTGCCGATTTCTAAAAAAGTGTTATAGAATAGAATCCCATCATATATTAAATTCTTAATTCTTTGATTTTTCTCAACTTCATAGGCTAAATCAAATCCAGTAGCTCCTATATGTATTAATCTTAAAAGATGTTTCAAAAAGTCTAAGTGTTTTTCCAAATCCTTAGTATTTTCCCGAAATCTCATATTAAGATTAATTTTGAGAACTCCTTATTCTAATTGAACATTAATTGACTCTGTTTTAAATTTTTTTCTGTAAATAATTGAAAATGAAAATTTTTAATTTTAAAAAGTATAGAAGAGCGGCAAACACCATTGTAAAATCAAAATATTGAAAATAAAAATTATCTCTAATCTAAGTTATTCTACATTTTCAATAGGGTTAGGTTCTCCATTATTTTTAGAAAGATTGTAAGATCCTTTTATCTCATTAAGATCTACCGTTATAACAGTATGCCCTGTATGTCTCCTTTCGAATTTCTTTATATCAGATAGATTTATTGGATTATCTGGATGAATTACCATATATTCTTTACATCTAATACACGCACGAGCTCTAATTTTACCCACTCACCGTTTTAGTTAGTTAGATTTATATTATGATAATTTCTAGAATGATATTCTCCTAATTATAATCCACTTTACTTTAACGTACAAAAATATTTCAAAGTTATGTTTTTTTTTAAAAATGTTTTGTTACAACGTACAAAAATAATTACTAAAAAATAAAAATATTTCACATTATAAAAACATTTGATTAAATTTCCATTAAGTTTGGAATCGTATCAACCCATGAGTCTCTCATTTTAAAAACATTTAGTTTTAAACTATTTGATTTCAAACCTTTAATGGAAATTTCTGGAGTAGCAGTTACATTGCCAATTTTATTAAGTACAATTTCATATTTTTTAGAAATTTCCATAATAGCATCATAATCTTTAGGATCTGTCTCTATTATAAATCTACCTACTGATTCACTGAACAGAAATTCATCATCTCTTAGATCTTCGCTAAAACAGTTTAATAGGTCCAAATTTGCCCCCAACCCATTTTTAAAGCACATTTCCGCAATAGTAATGATAAATCCACCTTTATTAACATCATGATTAGCTTTCACCAGATTTCTCTTATATAACTCGAAAATAAAATCCCAAGTTGCCTGAATTTTTTTTTCATCTACGGAAGGAGGTAGACCACCTTCTAAATTATGGATTATAGAGTGATATTCTGACCCTCCTAATTCTGCTTTAGTTTCTCCCACTAGAAATATATCATCACCAACATTCTTAAAGGGAAGTGTTATTATATTTTTTTCACTTTCAATCAGACCAACAATCATTATCATAGGAGTTGCTTTTATTGCTGTCTTCTTTACCTCATCTTCATTATAGAATGAGACATTTCCACCTACTATAGGTATCTTCATAGTTCTGCAGAAATCATTCATGCCATCAACAGCTTTAGAAAAATACCAAAAAGATTCAGGAATTTCTGGATTCCCAAAATTACAGCAGTTCACCATCGCCATAGGCTTTGCTCCATTTGCTATTACATTTCCACATACTTCAGCTAAACCCCCTTTAGCCCCATTGTATGGATCTAAAAAGCAGTGTTTTGAATTTACACCGACACTTGCAGCTATAAATTTATTTGTACCTATTATTCTTAAAACACCTGAATCTCCATCACCACACTTAATAACTGATCGAACACCAACTTCATGATCATATTGACGATATATCCATTCTTTACTACAAATATTTTCAGATGCTATTAATTTATAGATAATTTCATCTAAACCTAATTTAAGTATTGGTGTCTTTTGAGATAATAAACCATCCAAATATGGGGGTTTCCTTTCTGATCGTTTAAATGTCGGTGATTCAGAAAGAGCTTTAGAAGGAATGTTTACAACAAGATTATTATCATCAAATACTTTAAGAACTTTTGTATCATCTGTTCTCCCAATGACAGCAAAGTTCATTTCATATTTTCTAAATACGTCAAGAACTGTTTCTAATCCTTTTGGTTTTACTATAAAAGCCATTCGCTCTTGTGATTCTGAAAGCATTATTTCATAAGAAGTCATTCCAGGTTCTCTTGTGAAGACTTTCTTCAATTGAATCTCTGCTCCAGTATTTCCATCACCTGTTAACTCACTCGTCGCGCATGTTAAACCTCCACCTCCAAGATCCTTTAGACCTCTGACATAACCTGTTTTTACAGCTTCTAATGTAGCTTCAATAATCATCTTTTTAGTGAAAGGATCACCAATTTGAACTGCTGGTCTATCCGCTTCAGACATCTCTGTTAACGTGCGAGATGCAAAGGTGACTCCATGAATACCATCTCTACCGGTAGAACCCCCCATTAAAATTATATAGTCTCCAGGATTATAAGCTCTGCTGGGAGCATGTTGAAAGTCCTTAATTGTACCTAACCCAATACAAGCAACATTTACTAAGCAATTGTTTTCAAAGCTATCATCAAATTCCACCTCACCACCTATTGTTGGAATTCCGGTACAATTACCGTAATCAGCAATACCTTTCACCACATATTTAAATAGCCATTGTGAATGAGGATTATTTTTCAATGATCCAAATCTCAATGGGTCTAATAAGGCTATAGGTCGAACGCCCATGCAAAGAATGTCTCTTATTATACCACCAATTCCAGTAGCGGCTCCATGATAAGGTTCAATGGCCGAAGGATGATTATGAGATTCTATTCTAAATGCTAGAGCGTAACCATCTCCAATATCAATAACTCCCGCATCTTCTCCTGGACCTGCTAACACATAATCATAATTTTTCTCAGCATCCTCAAATATCTTTAATTTTGGGCGTGATGACTTATAGGAACAGTGTTCACTCCACATGACAGAGGCCATACCGACTTCTGTGAGGTTTGGTTCCCTTTTTAGTATACTTTTTACTTTATTAAATTCCCATTCAGTTAACTCAATATCTACTTCTTCCCCGTTAATCTTGACCTTAGTCATTAGATTAACCTCCGCTTAATAAATTCTATCATTGATTCAAAAAATAATTTACCATGTGTAGTTCCTTTAGGGCTCAATATTTTTTCTGATGCACGTTCTGGGTGAGGCATAAAACCAACACAATTTTGCTCCAAATTACACACTCCAGCAATATTTTCTAAGGATCCATTAGGGTTTGCATCGCTAATAATATCTCCCTGTTCAGTGGAGTACTTAAACACAATCTGATTGTTTTCTTCTAATTCTTTTAGATTATCAGTATAATATCGTCCCTCAGCATGAGCAATTGGTATAGCAAGAACATCATTTTTATTCATTTTATTCGACAATACTGTTGTATTGTTTTCTACTTTTACATGTACCCATTTACAAATGAATTTTAGGGAATCATTCCTTAATAACGCACCAGGAAGGAATTGAGCTTCAGTTAATATCTGAAATCCATTACAAATACCTATCACAGGTCTCCCATCATTTAACATCACTTTTGCTTGATCTATTGCGGGACTATGAGCCGCAATTATTCCTGCTCTTAAATAATCTCCAAATGCAAATCCCCCAGGTAATATTACACCTTCATATTTAGATTCTTTAAAATGATTATGCCAGACCAATTCAGCTTCAATATTATCAATGACATTATTTAAAACGTATAGGGTATCTAAATCACAATTAGAGCCCGGAAACTGCAAAATTGCTATTTTACTGGTCATGATTTTGATACATTTAAAATAGTAAGATTTTGAGTAACTGGATTAAAAATTCGCAAGTCGTTACACATTTTTTCTACAATTTCTTTAGCTTCATTTTCGTCAGCAGCTTTAAGATTTATTCGGAGAAATTGACCTGAACGAACATTAAATACCATATCATACCCTTTCTTAGCCAAAAGGTCTTTTTGAATCGTTTCTCCAACTGGATCTCTCGCTGCTGGTTTATTCATTAAGGTTATCTCTACCTGAAATTCTTGACGATCCATTTATAAAAAAGAGGTGGTATATATTTTTATTAATTCTTATTAATATAAAAATAATTTCCATCGACAAAAAGGACTAGATACTATTTTATTTCATTATTTTTGAATGATTTATGTCGTATGTATTACGAATTTTCAATGAAAAATTAATATTAAAATAAAAGAATTCCAATTAAGAATTAAAAAGTGATCCATACTTTTAGGTTTGAAAAATGATTCAATAACTTAAACTTATTATGACTGCTAAAATTAGAGCTAAAAGACCAAACATTAGACTATAAGCGCTTCTTTTAGGGAATTTTCTTACAATATCCTGCTCATTCTTACTTTCTTTATAGGTTTTAATATCTAGAATTATAAATACAAAACTCAGGATGAATAATATAAAATCAATAATTAATAAAATAATATTAAACATTATACGAAAAAATATTAATTTCTTATATAAATTTTTCTTAAATTCTATAAATAATGTGTTTCCTTTAGGTTTTCATAAATTCTTTGATGAACATCTGTGATTTCAGCTCTAAAGTCCTGCCCCGTAATTTTGTAAAAGCTCTCCATATATTTTTTTGCTAACTCGATTTTAATATCATCTGATATTGGCGGTATATCTTGATCTGGTTTGATATCAGGAAAAATTTCTGGATAAGTTTCCATTAGCCATCCCCTAAATATTTCTTTATCTAAGATTTCTGGTTCTTCTCCTTTTTCAAATTTTTCTGTGTAAGTATCCTCAATCCAGAATCTAGAAGAATCCTGAGTGTGAATCTCATCAATAACAATAATTTCACCCTCCTTTAAACCAAATTCATATTTAGTATCAACTAATATGAGCCCATTTTTTTCACAATAATTTTGACCAAATTTAAATAATTTTAATGCAATTTCTTCCATTTTTTCATAGACTTCTTTATCAATCATGTTGTTTTTGAGAATTTCTTCCTTTGAAATATAGATATCATGTCCTGTTTCTGCTTTTGTGGAAGGTGTAATTAATATATCGTCAAATTTTTGATTTCTTTTAATTCCTTTAGGTAGCACAATACCGGATGTCTCTTCTCCTTTTAAGTAATTTCTCCACATCGTTCCTGTTATGTATGCCCTTACTATCATCTCAATTGGTACTGTGGCACATTGCTCTACCACTGAAACATTAGGATCTGGCACATCAATAAGGTGATTTTT
The DNA here is from genome assembly GCA_048940925.1 of Promethearchaeota archaeon. GTDB lineage: Archaea > Asgardarchaeota > Lokiarchaeia > Sigyniarchaeales > SOKP01 > Loki-b32. The sequence goes on from JBHLOC010000014.1 coordinate 22,347, forward strand.
AGCAATGTTCTTAGTTTTATTAAACCAAAATGTTGAAATCTCGTTAAGCATTTGACCCTTGAATGGAATAGTAGTTATTACGCGGTCAAATGATGAAATTCTATCCGTTGCAATAATAATCCGGATATCTCCCTTGGTATAATTATCGCGTACCTTTCCTCTATATAAATTTCCTAGATTTGAAAAATTAGTTTCTTTTAATGTATTTTTTAACTGATTCCTTATAGTTTCTTCAATATTTTCAGCTACCATGATTTCTAGATAATTGAAAAAATCATAAAAAATCTTTCTATTAATAAAGAAATAATAATCAGGTCAATCTACATCAACAGAAATGCCACATTTGTTACATTTTTTAGCGCCTCGAAATAAAGGATTTCCACAATTAGGACAATGATAGCGTTTTTCTTCCTCTTCAATCCACTTTTCTGTACCAAGCTCTCTCCATCTTGGGATAGTTCTTAAAATAACTTTTTTACCAACAGGTATGGGAAAGCGTTCTATATATTTACACGGAAAATCATCACATTGATAACAACCATCAATTTCTTTACTTTTTATACAATCTCTTATAGGACATATTTTACAATATCCAAAGATATCCTCATTATTTACTGAGAGACATCCATCACATTTAATATCATCAACTGATTTTGAAAAAGGTTTATATACATCTACAAGTCGTTCTTTAAATTTTTCATTATCATCTCTATCAGCTATATGAATAGCACAAACTCCACAATATAGACCGCATGGAGCTAAAAGGTTTTTATTAATTTCTACCATGGTTAATCAAATTTTTATATTACTTTTTATAGTATTTTCCATTATAAAATTCTTCAATTTTATATTTTTCTCTGTTTTTTTCCATTTTTTTGATAAATGCAGTGCTTAAATCTATCTTTAAAGCATTAACTAAACTTAATAGATAAATAAATACATCAGCAATTTCGTCACTAATCCTTGTCATAAGGTGCTGGTTATCCCAAATTTGTATTTTAGAATAATCTTTAAATAATAATAATTGAGAAAGTTCACCTGCTTCACAATGAATTGCTTGAACTATATTTTTAGGGGTATGGTATTTAGACCAATTACGTTCTTCTACAAATTTTTTTACTTCTGCTTTAAAAAATGAAATAGTTGTATCTTGATCTTTACACTCATTTTTTTCATTCATAATAAGCCAAATTAACGTTTTTAAGTGGAATATAAATAAGATTCACTTAAGTTTTTTAATAAAATTGCTTATTAATTCATTAACTACCTCAGAACGTTGTGATGGCATAAAATGACCCGCCATGTCTAAGATTTCTAATGTAGAATTAGGAATCATTTTATGCAGCTCCTCAGACATTTGCTCAGGAGCAAAATTATCTAATCTTCCACCAATAATTAACGTGGGGCATTTAATACTGGATGGATCATATTCGTTTATTTCATTGATCATACCAAAGATTTGGTCCTCAATTTTCATATATAATTCATCTTTACTCAAGTTTGAGCCTACTAAAGAATCTGATAGAGCAGTTATTATATAAGGGATTGTTTTATCCAAGATTTTTTCAATTGAATTTGCTACAATCTCTAGAAAATTCATACGTATGAAATACGGGAGTAAATTGTAGAATATATTCCTAATTACATTATCTATCATAGTATATCCTGAATTTAATAGAATAAGAAATTTAATCTGCTCCGGATGTTTCATTGCAAATAGCTGACCTATCATGCCCCCAACAAGAGAATGACCAATAATTCCATATTGTTCTTTAAAATCTAAAAAATTAAGAAGATCTTCTAAATCTCTTATGATATCATAACGGAGATTTTTTGAGAGGTTTAATTCTTTAGGATGATCACTCTTCCCATGCCCTAAAGCATCAAAAGCTATGATACGATAATTCTCTTTCAACATTCTTATCTGTGCTTTGAAAAATGAAGCAGAAGAAGCAAATCCATGAAGTAAAATAATGGTACAATTTTTGGAATCGGGGTTGATATTTTCGTAATATAGATTATAACCCTCTTGGTTCTTGAAATAAGGCATGAGAGCTAAAATATTATTATAATATATAATTTTTAAAAAAAATGGATTCAAAAAATAGTTTTCTAAATCATAAAACTCTATATAAAAACTAAAAATATGTAATAAAAAAAATTATAAATCTTTAGTTACTCTTTTTTTCTCATAGATGTCAAATAGGGCTGGCATAAACAACCTATTTAATTTTTTATATATTTTAACATTCTGTTTGATAGGCTCCTTAATATCAACGAATCTTACCATATTATCAATAGCTTTTTTATAACTCTCGTACTTTTGTGCACCATAAAAACCTAAAATAGCAGCACCCATAGCAGCACCATCTTTTTCTTCAGGGATCATAATTTTCCTCGTAGTTATATCTGCTAATATTTGTGCCCATAATGGACTATTCATTGCTCCACCGTCTGCTTTTACTTCTGAGGCTTTATTACCACCCATAGCTTCTAAAATTTGGAGATACATCTGAGCACTTAAGGCAGCAGATTCCATGATTGCTCGGATCATATGTGCTCTCGTATGATTCCATCCTAATCCATGAATAGTACCTTTTCTAAACATATATAGTGGTAGAAAAAGTAAACCTTCACTACCAGGTGGTATTGTTGATGCTTCATTTGATAAAATGTCATAAATATTTATTTGTTTCTCAAGGCTTTCTTTAATTTGTAATTGAGAAAAATTATCTTTAAACCACTTCATAGCTGATCCTGTCCCTGGCATTATACCCTCAATAGTCCATTTTCCCTTGATAGGTAAAGGGAAGGAAAAAATAGGAATATCTCCTGCTGGTTTTATTGGTTTATCAGTAACATAATTTATAAAAGTGCCAGTTCCTAAGGTTATTTTAGCTTGACCCTTTTCTATAACTCCTAATCCTAAAGCAGCACATTGCTGATCCCCACTTCCCATAATTACGGGGATATTATTCGGTAAGCCCAACTCTTTTGCTGCATTCGAGTTAAGTTGACCAACAACCTCACCAGGTGTATATAGGTCAGGCCATAATTTAATAGGGATATCATAACGTTCCGCTAATCCTTCATCCCACTTTAACGTTTCTAAATTGAGAATTCCGAAAGTTCCATTAGTTGAGTCTGTTATGAATACATTACATAGTTTATTATAAATGAATGTGTCTGCAAAAGCAATTTTATAAATTCTTTCATATAAATTTGGTTTATTTTCCTTTATCCACAAAATTTTAGGTAATGCTCTTCTCAGCCCTCCTTCTTGGTCCACCCATTTTTTAGCACTTGACTCATTTCTTTCATCTAACCATGTTAATGCTTGATGTAAAGGATTCCCATTATTATCCAAAAATGATAAAGTTTCTCTAAGAAATGCCCCAGATATACCTACAATATCAGAAACATTAATTTTTTGTGCAATATTATTGCAAGTTTTTTTAATAGCATTCCACCAGATCAGAGGATCTTGTTCAGAAATTCCTACTGGTTGTTTAGGAACTAGATATTCTTCATAATCCTTTGCTATTTCATTACCATTGATGTCAAAAATTATCGTTCTAGCTCCAGTTGTTCCCACATCAAACACGCATATCAAATCGCTCATATAATCACTCTATTGAAATATTTACTCTTACTTCTTTTTATATTACTTTTATTAATAATTCAGATATATCTACTATATTATACTTTTCTTTTTCTGTAGCATTAATACCATATGCTAAACCTAATTCACACAAAGGACAAGCTGAAATGAAATTTTTTGCCCCAGTTTCTTTTAATTCATTAATTCTATTTTGAGCTTCCTTAACAGCTAATTCTTTGTCTGCCCAGTGAGCGGTTCCGCTCCATCCACAACAATGTACATATTCTTTATTAAAAATTGGCTCATAAATTTCTAATTTGGGAATTCTATTGAGGATATTTCTTATTGATTTTATGTCATTTAGATTTCTTGATATAAGACAAGGATCGTGGATTGTTATTTTTTTATATTTGTCAGGGATATTTTTATTAATTTTTAACTTTCCCTCCTCTAATAATTTATTGATATACTGAACTGTATGAACTATCTCAACATTAAGGCTAATTCCAACTTTTTTATACCTGTTTTTAAGAGTTATAACGCAACCAGGACAATCTGAAATAATAATCTTTGCACCTGTGGATTCGATGAGTTCTTTATTTTTATCAGCAAACTCTTTAGCTGTTTCTAAATCTCTTATATTAAAAGCTGGTCCACCACAACACACTTTTTTAGTTAAATTGGTTGAAAATTTAATATTTGCTCTTTTCAAAATATTAATATTTGCTTTTATTACTTCTGGAAATTTCATTGACTCGCAGCCAATATAATAAAATATGTCATCCTTTCCATCAGTTTCAATGTTTTCTATTCCCTTTTCTTTAAAAGTTTCATAAATATTATAACCTTCTATAGTTTTTGATTCTTTCAATTTCTTTATCTGTTCTTTACAAAAATCTGGCATAAATCCTTTAGTATTAATATCTTCACGTACACTTTCAAGCAAGGATACTACTGAAAAATCAAAAGGACACCATATTTTACATGATTCTTCATTTGTACATTTATACATCAAATTTACAAATTCAGATTCAGTATAATCTATTTTTCCAATAGTTAAATAATATCCTATTCTTGTTTTATATGTAGGGCTCATTGTTTCAGTTAACGATGCCTGCAATGTCCCGCAATCAAATCTACACATATTTGGGCAAAGCATACATTTTATTAAATTATCTACATCAGCTTTAACTTCCTCTTTAGGAAAGAAGTTTTTCTTCCTCTGTCTAAAATTTTTCATTAAAACAGATCTAGCGTCTCTATCTGCTTTTTGAAGAAATGGTATCATCCACTTATACTTTTTTAGTGTTTCTTCAATGCCCATTTAATTCTCACCTCGTTCCCAAGTATCTACATAAATTTTACCGGGATTTAGAATATTGTTTGGATCGATAAGATGCTTAATTTGTCTCAAGACCTTCATAGCATTTCCCCATTCTTCGTCCATCCAATGAGCTCTATTTATTCCTATCCCATGATGATGAGCAATTGTTCCACCTCCTTCAATTACAGCTTTAATTGTGGTATCCCAGCATTCTTGATAGAATTCTAAATCTGTTTTTCCTTTTAGTGGTACACCACCAAAGGTAAAATAAATACCAACTCCATTTGGATAAAAATGAGAGACATGTCCTGTGATCATTAACATTCCTTTTATTCTATTCATTGATTCTATAACAGAATGATAAATAGTTGGCGCATTATCCCATAAAGACGCTATTTCAAGAGTATCAAATACAATTTTATAAGGAGGCATGGAAGATGTTTCAGTCACTCTAAATCTAGTTTCAAACCAATGTTCCACTGGATGATACCCACAATCTACGCCTAATGAATAGATACATTTTTCTCTTGTAATTGCTTCCTCAAGATCAACGAGATTTGAATTACCTTCACATACGAATATAACCATCACTTTATTTTTTGCATTTTCCACATCTGGGAAATGTCTTTCGGTTTCAAATTTATCATAGATTCTTATAACTGCTGGATATATGTGTTCTCTTAGTATTAATCTAATTGCTTCAAAAGAATTTTCTATAGTTGGAAAAGCATATGAGATTAATGTTCTTTTCTCAGGATAAGGCCAAATCTTTAAAGTTGCTTTAGTAATGACACCTAATGTACCTTCTCCACCAATAAAGAATTTATCAAGTTGAGGTCCTGTTGCCGCTCCAGCAATTGTTTTAAAATTGATAATTTCACCTTGAGGTAAAACTATCTCCATTCCTAAAACCATATCTTCTATTTTTCCATATTTAGTACTGAATTGACCAGCAGCACGATTCGATATCCATCCACCTAAAGAGGATATGTTGATTGATTGAGGTATATGACCGGTAGTATATCCTTTAGCATTTAAATAACGTTCTAAATTCATCCCATTTATCCCAGTTTGGGCAGTAACAGTTAAATTCTTATCATTTATTTCCAGTATTTTATTAAATTTTTTCATATCAATAATAATTCCACCATAGAGGGGTATAGCTCCCCCAACAACCCCTGATCCCTCAGAATATGGAATAATTGGTATTTTTTCCTGATTTGCAAGCTTTAAAATCTCAGAAATTTGTTCTACAGTTTCAGGCCAGGTTATAATTTCCGGTAATCCTGCTATTTTCCCTTGAATTGTCCAATTAAATGTTAAAAGCGTTGTATCTTTTGTATATGCTAATAAATCTATTTCACTTACAGATATGTTTTGATCTCCAACAATCTCACTTAATTTGGATATGATATTTGATTTATTTTCTATCTTAACTCTATTTTTTTTATAAACTAACTCAAAATCTTTTAAATCCATAAAAAACCAGCTTGAGTTTTAAATAATTATCATACTAAAATGATTATAGTAAATTTAAAATTCCTATTTTAAAAATTAGATAGAAGGAATCTTCTTGTAAAAAATACTGAGTCCACACACTATTAATAAATTGGATTTCCAGTAAACCTTTCAACTTTTAAATGTCTAAATCTTGCTTTAGTTCGAATTATTTATCTACACCCAGTGATTGTTTCAATAATTTCTTGCGGAATTAAACACCTTACAAGATGTATGATCATTTATCTAGTCTCTTTATAGTATGAAAGAAATAAAGTGAATAAATCTATTTTTATGTTTGCTTAAAGAAAGATGTAAAAAAAATTGAGACTTTATAATTTATAATTGATTTTAATTATTCAGAGGAAAGGAAAGGGGAAAATAAACTATTAAATATTGATAAATCAACCTTTTAAACGAATTAGAATACTTGAGAATTTCAGAAATTAAGTATAAAAAGTAAAATACTTTCTTATTCCTAGATCAAAATATATATTTAAGTAACAGTTAAGAAAATGTCTCCTTCTACTCAAATTTTTGGAACCTCTGGAATACGTAAAATTTTTAAAAACTATTCAGAATCAGATCTTATGTTTACACCGCATATGGCTTTGGATGTTGGCTTGGCATTAGGTACATATCTTAAGGGTAGAGGAACAGTTACTATTGGAAAAGACATTAGAATGTCTGCATTACCAATAGAACATGCATTAATCTCTGGAATTATTAGTACTGGATGTAAAGTAAAGACATTAGGCATAATAACTACACCTACATTAGCTATGTTATCCGGTTATTTAAAAGCAGATGCAGGAGTCATGATCACTGCTTCCCATAACACTCCAGAATATATAGGACTGAAATTATGGAATCCTTCGGGTGTAGGATTTTCACCAGAACAAGAAGAAGAAATTTCACGGATTTATGATGAAAAAAGCTTCCTTCGTATTGGGTATGATCAAATTGGAAAAGTTACTCCTGTAAATGATGTAAATGATACACATATTTCCACAATAATAAGTAAACTAAAATTTGATGGGAGTAATTTAAATATAATTGTTGATCCTGGAAATGGGTCAGGTTGTGATATTGTTCCAAGATTATTAACGAAGTTCGGCTGTAAAATCATAACTTTAAATGCTCAGATGGATGGAGCGTTTCCAGGTAGATTATCAGAACCAAGTGAAAAAAATTTAACTCAAATATCTAAATTTCTTCAAACATCTGAAGAATTAGATATTGGTATAGCTCTTGATGGAGATGCTGATAGAGTTATATTTTTAGATGAGAATGGTGTATTTGTGGATCCGATCCGTTTATTAGCACTTATGGCAAAACATTATATTCAAGAGAATGAGTTAACAAAAGAGGAAAAGAAAGTAGTAACACCGATAAATTCATCGAGTCTGATTGAAGATGTCTTAATTCCTCTTGGCTGTGAAGTTAAAAGAACAGAAGTAGGAGATATCAATGTCGCAATTAGTTTAAAAGAAAATGGAGGTTTCTTAGGTGGTGAAACTTCAGGTACTTATATTTGGCCTAGATTTCATTTTGGACCAGACTCTATTGTGACAATAGCGTATGTTTTGCAAATAATGATAAAAACAGAACAAAGCTTAAAAGAATTATTAAAAAAGATTCCTCAATATCCTTACTACGCTAAGAAATTCAAATTAAAAGAAGATGTCCCTTTTACAAAAGAGATTCACCAAAAAATCATTGAAGAGATGAAAAGTTCATTTGAAGATTTAAATAAAGAGATAAAAAATATTAATTTGATGGATGGATGTAGATTTGATTATGAAGATGGATGGCTCTTAATTAGGAGATCTGGAACCAGCCCCTATTTAAGAATTTCGGGTGAAACCACAAAAGATATCAATCACTCGATTGAAATGAATAATAATGCAAAGAAAAAAATGCAAAAACTTAATTTAATTTAAAAGTTTTAGGAAGGATATTCTTTTTCCATTTCTGGAAATGAATATAAGACTTTTTTATCTGGCATCGCTTCTTGCATAGCTTTGAGTTCCTCTTTACCTACTGTTAAAGGTAAGCTGATCTGACCTCCTTCAACTATGGAACGGCATAAACCCATCATAATGTCAAATCCTTTATATGCGCTTTCGAAGTTGCATTGATGAATCTTATCATCATCATCTAACCAGTCAGCGATTTCTTGGATATATGGAGGCATATCAAGGTCATAATTCATGTTTCCTTCTCCAGACGCAGTACCATCTTTAGTAACTGCCCGCCAACCACCACCAGTTAAAACTTCCGCAAATCCTTCAGTCCCTTGAGCACCGATTCGATTCTTACGCCACCAATAATCGACTTCTGGAACATCTGGTGCCCCCGCTCCACACTCAACAATACCTCGCACACCATTTGAAAAATGAATAAAACCTGCAATATAATCAGGAGAAGTATGTATATCCGCAAATTTACTTTTTCCACTAGCTTGTCCTATTACCCATTCTGCATCTATATTATTATTGAACCAGCGAATATAATCAATCAAATGAGTAAGCATATGCATCATCCAGCCTGTTGCTGTACCATATACTGTTTGTATTCGACCAAGAGCTCCACTTGCTATGATCTCTCTAACTTTTTGATAGTGTGTTCCATATCTATGTTGATGGCTTACTACTGCCCTAATTCCTGATTTATCAATTAATTTTTTTATCTCCATAGCTTCCTTACTAGACATTGAGATTGGTTTTTCAAATGCAATCAATTGAGCTCCAGAGTCAATACCCATTTTGATCATTTCAAGACGAAGGTTTGGAGGTGTAGTAAAACAGAAAACATCAGGCTTTATAACTTTAACAAGATGAGCTGCATCCGTATTGGTCTGGGGATTATTTAGTTTTTTTGACCATTCTTCCAACCTCTTTTCATCAATATCACATATTCCTGCTAAATCAAAATGATCATTAGCATGAAAATATGTAGCATGGTGGCCACCCCTCTTTCCCATACCTATTACAATAACTTTGTATTTATCTTTCATAAAAATAACCTTACATTATCTAAAAAAATAAAAAAATTATGATTTAGAATTATCCCATTCTAGGACCTTATCTATTACGTAATTTATTTCTTCAGCTAATAATTCTGGATACATTGGAAGTGAAATGCATCGTGCAGCATTCCACTCAGAATTTTCAAGGCGACCTACAATCCGTGCTTCTTTGTTCCATGGATAACCCTCTTGCTGATGAATTGCGATAGGATAGTGGGTCTTTGCATCGATTTGGTTATCATTTAGATGTTTTAATAAATCATCTCTATCATTTGGATCTTTCGTATGGATTACATAAAGGTGAAAAACATGCCGATATCCTGGATTTGTGTAAGGTAAAATTATATTCTTTGCATCTTTTAAACTATCTGAATATTTTCTCGCAATTTCTATACGTGTATTAGTCCATTCTGTAATATGTTTAAGTTTAGTACTTAAAACTCCTGCATGTAAGTCATCTAAACGACTATTGAATCCTGGACTATGATGTGAGCGCTTATTTGAACCATGATTACGCAATTTACGTACAGTATTATTAATTTCTTCATCATCAGTTAAAACAGCTCCAGCATCACCAAAAGTGCCAAGATTCTTTTGAGCAATAAAACTTATGGTAACAGCATTACTTTTCTCTCCTTGTATGAAATCCTTTCCTCGACCATCTATTCCCTGAGCATTATCTTCAATAACTAAGAGATTATGCTTTTTTGCGATTTCCCAAATGCTTTTCATATCTGCACATTGACCATATAAATGAACAGGTATTAATACTTTGGTTTTTGGGGTTATGGCAGCTTCTATTTTCGAAGGATCAATACAATGTGTTTGTGGATCACTGTCAACAAAAACCGCAGTTGCACCAGTTATCCAAATAGCCTCTGCTGTAGCAAAAAAAGTATTAGTTGTCGTAATACATTCGTCTCCTTTCCCTATACCAAGAGCTAATAATGATAACCAAATAGCATCTGTTCCGCTATTGACTCCAATTGCGTACTTAGAACCAAAATATTCAGAGAGTTCTTTTTCATACTTAGAGAGCATTGGCCCCTGCACGTATTTACCACTTTCTAAGACTTCTTGAATGTTTTTCTCAATTTCATCTTTAAGATTATGATATTGACGAATGTGTCCATAAAATCCTACTTTCATTATCAAACGCCTAATTTTTATTTTCTAAATTTTAATTAAGAATAATGTAATATTAGGTAATTAATAGTTAAATTAAAATAATGGTGTTAATCTCCAGAAATTTTTATTAAATACTTAGGAGACTTAAGCTCAAGTCATTCTCTTCCTACAATTGAAAATATGTTTTTAATCTTTCAGAATAGTCTTAAAGAGTATATTGAGGGTTTCATAAAATATAATAGATTATTTTGATAATATTATCTTATATTCATTAATCTTAACAACTTTTTACGATGTGTGGTATTTTTGGCTTAACTACTAATCAAGATGATATAAATATAGGTCCAATTATTTTTGAAGGGATAAAGCGTTTAGAATATCGGGGCTACGATTCTGCAGGAATAGTTGCACTGGCAAATTCCAAATTGTTTGTTAAAAAAGATGCTGGAAAAATAGATGAAATTCATAAAAATCTTAAATTGGATAAATTTCCAAATGGATCTAAACTTGCTTTAGCTCATACTCGTTGGGCAACTCATGGAGCTCCAGAAAAAAATAATAGTCACCCACATTTAGATTGTTTCGATAAAATTGCTGTAATACATAACGGAATACTCGAAAATTTTATGGAACTTAAACAAGAACTAAAATCTAAAGGACATATTTTTAAATCAGATACAGATACAGAGATTATTCCTCATTTAATTGAAGATTATATGAATATTAAGTTGGATTTTAAAGAAGCAGTAATTAAAGCTATTAATCGATGTAATGGAGCGTATGCTCTTGCAATTTGTCATGCTGATTATCCTAATACTATAATTGCTGTTAGGAGAGAATCTCCCCTAATTATTGGAATTGAAGAAGGGAAAACAACATATTGCGCTTCAGATATTCCTGCTTTTCTTTCATATACTCGTAATTGTTATATATTAGATGATGATGAAATGGCTGTGTTATCACCTGGTAGCGTTGAATTTTTTAATATTAAAAACAGTGATACTCCAATAAAAAAAAAAATGCAACATGTAGACTGGAAAATTGATGCTGCTGAAAAAGGTGGATACAAACATTTTATGTTAAAAGAGATCTATGAAGAACCAGCTGCTTTAAGACGCACATTGAAGATTTCTAAAGATAGACTTATAACTTTTGCAAAAATATTATTAAATGCCAAGAATATTTATATAACCGCTGCTGGAACTTCTTTTTATGCAGCATTAGCAGGTAAATTCATTATAACGCGATTTTTAGATAAATATATAGAAGCTATTGAATGCTCTGAATTTCAAACTCAACTAGGTGAAGCCTTACAAGAAGATTCAGTAATTATCTCAATTTCACAATCTGGAGAAACTATTGATCTGATAGAGCCTATTAGATGGGCAAAAGAAAAGAAAAGTGCAAAAATACTTTCCATTACAAATGTTGTAGGTTCAACACTTACTAGGCATTCTGATCAGGTAATAATTACTCAAGCAGGTCCAGAAATAGGAGTTGCTGCAACTAAAACATATGTAACTCAAGTTTTAACTCTTGCTTTAATTGCTTTAGAGATAGCAAAATTAAGAAATTTATTAATGGAAGAAGATATAAATAAATATCATAAAGCTTTAAATTCCACTCCTCAAATCATTGAAAGATTTTTGGAGAAAAACATTGAATTAATTAAATATATTGTAGCTAGTTTAGAACAAAATCTAAATTTTTTCTTTTTAGCGAGAGGAATTTCAATAGCAACAGCCAAGGAGGGTGGATTGAAATTGAAAGAAGTTGCATGTCGCTTTATTGAAGGTTACTCCGCAGCACACGCAAAACATGGACCAATTTCTTTAGTAAGAGAAGGTTATCCTATAATCTTTATTGCTCCACCTGATGAGACTTATGAACGGCTAATTAATAACGTGATGGAATTTAAAGCAAGAGGAGGTAAAATTATATCATTAGTAGTAGATGAAGATACAAAAATTACTGAATTGAGTGATATTACTATTCGAATTCCTCAACCCGGAGATAAATATCACAATATTTTTAGCCCTATAACTTTTATTCCTGCTCTTCAATTGTTGGCTTATTATGCTGCTTTAGAACATAATTTAGATCCTGATAAACCATTGAATTTAGCAAAAACTGTTACAGTACATTAGTTTTTAATAAAATGGATTAACTTTCTTTTTAATTCCGTCATGTGGATCGTAATAATAAAGAGTATTGGGAGAAATATCTTCTGCAACTAATGTATGTGCTCCTATTATGGAATTTTCACCAATCTTCTTTCCACACATTACACTAACATTAATTCCAGTCTGCACATTAGGACCAATAAAAGCACCTAATTTTCTTCTGCCTGTATCAATTAATTTCCCCTCTATGGTAACTTTAACATTCTTATTATCGAACCTTAAATTGGATATTTTTGAGCCAGCACCAAGATTTACATTTTCACATATAATTGAATCTCCAACATAATTAAAATGAGGAATATTTGAATTCGAAAAAATTAGAGAATTTTTAACTTCGGATATACCAATATGACAATAATTTCCAACAGAAGTATAGGGTCTTATAAAGGCGTTAGGTCCAATTAATGTATTTTCCCCAATATAACATGGTCCTTGGATATAACTTCCGGATTTAACATTTGTATTCTCCCCTATATAAACATTTCCGATGATATGAACATTTTTTTCAATATCACCCAATATTTTCCTTTCTATTCTATCTAAAAAATAGGAATTCGCCTCAAATAGTTGCCATGGTAATCCAATATCGCTCCAAAAATAATCTTTAATAGTATAACCTAAAATCCTTCCCTTTAATTCATTTATTAAAATCTGCATAGAATCTGTAAATTCATATTCCCCTCGGATTGATTTTTCAGTTTTTTCAATTGCTTGAAAGATTTTAGAATTGAATATAAAAACACCTGCGTTTGCTAGATTCCCCGCATTCATCTCTGGTGAGGGTTTTTCAATAATTTTTTCAACAAAACTGTTAGAATTTAGCGAGATAATCCCGAATTCTTCAGGATTTTTCACTTCCATTAATAAAATTATACCTTCTACCTTATTTTCACTATATTTTTGTACAAGTTTTTGATATACTATAGGTTCTACTAATAAATCTCCATACATAAATAATACAGATTCATCATTCGCAAAATTTTTACTATAATTAAAAGCATGAGCTGTTCCCAATTGCTCCTCTTGTGTGATATATTCAATTTTCACATTAAATTTATCTTGACCATTACCGAAATAGTCTCTTATAATATTTTTCTTATACCCAACTATTAATAAAATTTCATCAACTCCCGCATCTTTTAATCCTAAGATGGTATGTTCCAATAAAGGCTTTCCAGCGAGAGGGATCATAGGTTTTGGGCGAGAAGAAGTTATAGGCATCAATCTCTTTCCCTTTCCCGCAGCAATGATAACAGCTTTCATATAAAACTTAATCGACTATTTAATTAAAAATTTCCTAAGATTTCTAACTAGTTTAATATAAATTAAAGTTGTATATAATAAGATTAATTCATATGTTATAACATTCTTTTAATCTCAAATATGTGTCCGTTCCACGCAGATAAATCAACATATAATCCATATTTATTAAGGTCATTTCCTTTGTAAACATATTCTTTCTGTGTAAGCAAATCACTAAATTTCCAATTATTAGATCCATAATTTAACTTGTTTATTTTAATATGCGCTTTTGCAGGATTAGGACTATAATTCACTACTATTGCTATATTTAGAGAATTATTCCCCCAATAGTAAGATATAATGTTATTAAAAGAGTGATCACTGATTTCTATTGGTTTAACTTCACATATCTCCCAATTTTCTTTTCTAAATCCTTTAGAAGGTACGATTTTTAATAAATTTCTATAAAAATCAAGTAAAGATTTATTGATTTCTTCACTTTCTCTTCTTCCTAATTGAACAGGTAATTTTATTTTATACCCACACATTTGTCCCTCATGAATTAATTTAGCTCCAGGCAATGTCAATGTTATAATAGCTGCAGCACGGCTTCGCTCTTCCCCAAAGAGAGAAATTGCTCTTTGTTCATCATGATTTTCCATAAATCTAACAAGTTTACTTTGATAATCCCATTCAGCATTAAGATGAGCTTTAATACTTTGAACATTTCCATGAAGTAGGCGTTCATATAACCTTTTATCATAACAAAAATCAAATCCCTGCTGTTGAAGTGCCCATTCCATATCCCAATAGACTTCCGCAATAAAAATGAAGTGGGGAAACTCTTTTTTGACTTTAGGAATTATTTCCTCCCAAAATTCTTTTTCTGGTTTTGGTCCTGCCTTTTCACCCCATGTATTCTCAAACACATCATTCGTAGTTAACATTGCCATATCACACCGAACTCCATCGCATAACATTGCTATTTGTAGTAATGTTTTTACAGTTTTTTCTCGTGCTTCTTTTGAGAAAGCATTAATCTGGATAGTGTCAGTCCAAGCGGGGAAATTTGGATCTTTACCATGTGCATATACATTATCTGAAATACTAAAAAAATCATTCGCATGAGAAATTAAATCTTCTACGGTCCCTTTTATAAATAGATTTTTTTCTAAAGTCCAGAGTGAATCGATAGAAACATGATTGGGAACATAATCGAGCATCAATCTAATCCCCCTTTCGAATAATTGCTTCCGGATCTCTGTTAAACCCTCAATTCCACCAATATGCTTATCCACATGATAATAATAAACAGAATATGGTGATCCGATTACATCCTCATCTCTGAAATCAGAAAGAGCCCTATGATATTCAGTTTGTAAATCGGGATGTTCAAATGCAATTCTTTTACTCGCTGGGCTTCTTTCCCATACACCCATTAACCACACAGCATCAAATAAGGATAGTTCTTGATCAAAAACCTCTTCTGGGATATTTTTGAGAGTTATAGAGTAATTGTAATGTTCGGATAAGGAATGGAGCCAAGGCCATGTATTAATTTCATAAATCTTAGGATTTCTAGGCCATTTTATATCTTTAAATGGCATTCTACTATACTTTTATTTAAATTATAATCAAATTAATGATTATGATTTAGATTTCATTGTTTATAAAATAATACTTTAGAAAAACATACTTACAAAATAAATACATATAAATTTCTTTATAATCATAATAATAATAGAAAAAGTAAAAAAAAATAAATAAAAATGAGTGAAGAAAAAGAAGCATTAAAGCAATTAATAATGCTTATCTCTGATTTACGAGCAAAAGATGAAGAAAGATATGCTTCACATGTGGAATTTATGAATGAAACAATTAGAATGATTAGTGCTATTGAATCTCAGATGAATAAACACTGGAAAACTGTGTTGGATTCTTTAAGTGAATTAAATGAAAGTATCAAAGCAAATTTAGACTCCTTACTTACAGGCATTAATCCAAAAGGATTAAGAGAAACTTCAAAATCTTTAAAAGAAATAATGGATACAATGAATAAGAGTGTGCAAACTATGAATCTGGAAAAGGTTTTAAGTGAATTAAAAGTCCTTAAATCTGGAGAGGTTTCTTATGTGCCTGCACCTCAACCAGTTGCAGTTGGTCAACAACCAGAACCTATTACTTCTAGTATGAGTTTAAAACCTTCTGGTTTGGCAGTTCCAGGAGGCGCAAGTGCTCCCAGTAGTGAACCAGAATGGGTTGATCCGCATGAAAAAAAGAAAAAGGAAGAAGAAGATCAACATTTGCTAAAACCATCTGATTTCTTTGGAAGTTAAATATGACTTACCTCTATTTAAATAATTCCATAAAGGATTCTAGCTTAACTTTCACTTCCCTAATACCCTCCCCAATTTTGTTGAAATTAATTAAGGTTGTAGGGATTTTTAATTCAGTTCTAATTTTATTTTTCAGTAATTCATAACAATTTGAATAATTAGGATAGCATTCAAAAACTTGATTAAGTATTAAGCCATTAAATCCACATTTTTTAGTAAAACTTAAATAAGAATTCAGTAATGCATTACAATCCGATAAACAGAGAATTCCTTTAAAAGCTGCATTTAAAAGAAAACGAGAATAATCTTCAATTGGATCAGAATCTTTTGAGACAGGTACTTCTTCTAATAGACCTAATATGTCCCAATCTGCATATATAACTCTCCCTCCTAAATTATAAATAATCTCCTGAATTTCTGGTTCCCAACCATTGAAAATAGGGGAGTAAAGTAGTTTAGGTCTATTTGAAACATCCATTCCTATTCCCTTCTTTATACGCTCGCGCATTTCTTTCACCAAATGACTCAAATTTTCTAAGTAGCGCTGAGCATTTGAGTTATAGTCTTGAAATGATATTGTTAATAATGCTAAAATTTCTGAAAATGTAGCAGGATTACACGGATAAAAATCTGAATCGCTTATCTCATATAAAATGGTTTTATAATATCTTTTCACCTGATTTCCAATACGAAATTGCTTTTTTAAACTGTTATCAGTAACTATATTACCAGTTATAGATTCTATTTTTTTTATCGCATTTTCCACATTTCGTTTCATGATATTTAAGGATTCATTCTTATTCTCAAGATTCTTTGGGGGAAAATCAATCTTAATTTGATTTGAAAGAAGAGGTTTTAATGATTCGGAATATTTATTCCACTCTTCACACCTTATCGCAAATTTCAAGTTTGCGTCCAATTTTTCGTAGTGGGATCGATGCATTCCATAAATAGCATTTAAACCATAACATAACTTAGATGAGTTTCCCTCTTTCACCCCTATGTCATACATTTCATTATATTTATTATTTATAGTGCCTATAACATCGTTGATTATATTATCGACAAGTTTTAAAAAATCTAGTTGTCTTGCTATACCTAGTAGGTTTGTAGTAAGATCCCATCCAAATAAACTTTTAGCGGTATTGAGGGCAAGTAAATACAGGTTAATTCTGAATTTTTCCATGCGAATAGGAAACACAGGAATAGAATCAGCAGCAAAAATTAAATCTGGAAATCCTAACGCAACTGAAATCAATTTCTTTTTTTCCTTATTTTTCTTTTTATTTAAATAATCCCTCCCAGTTAAGAAATTATAAGCTATTTTCAAAACCGAAGTAAAACTTACAACATCATCAGCGTATACACTCATTTTCTTATGTGCCGCAATAATTTCTTATTACAATATGATATTAGAGAATCCACATTTTAAAATTAATCATAAAGTTGTAATAAAATTTATGAGATTTAATATATATACCCAAATTTTTACATAGTTATCTTGAATAGAATATATTCATTGTTTAAAAGTGTCAATTTAAAGAAATATTAAAATTTTAAAATTATTATTCGAAAAAATTAAATATTATAATTTTTATTTGTGAAATAGATATAAAAATGATTTGATATCTATTTACCGGAATTTTTCCTTTAAATTAATTTGAATATAAAATATAGTATTCAAATGGAACCAAAATATAAAATTCCATGGTACTATTATAAGAATTTTATACTTTTATTAAACAAATTGGTCAACGTAAAGGTTTTTTTTAAAGTAAATCCAAAAAGTTCTACGATGGATGTCATAAAATTATTTAAATAAAAATATAATAAAAGATTATTGGTGATGGAATAGATAAAGACGAAATTTTTATGAAAAGATTATACGAGCTTGTTTCAAATATGAAACTTCCCTTAATAGATGAAAAAATCCATGACAATGTTAAATTTAAATCAAATAATACAATTACTATGATTAAATTTGTTTTTGATGAAACTGAATTAATTTTACGAGGATTTCTAGGATTAGCAGAATACTTTCATTCAGTAATTACTGAGTCAAAAAATAAATTTTACATTCCTCCTGACCATAAGATGTTTATTTTAGAAAGTGCCTAATAGTACTTATGATTTGTACTAAATTTTTTCGAATTTGAATGATTTAGGAAGAAGCGCTTTTCTACTTCAATATTATATAATTAAAAATGAATAAAGGAATAAGGTTTGATATGAAAAAATATTTTTGTTCTAAGTGTAAAAAACAACATCATAGAGGAAAGATCTATAGAGAACATTTGAAATTTAAACAAGAAATGAAAAGTTTAAAGCCTCCTGATAAGGGGAATTTAAAGGTTAGTCTCGAATCTTTTAGATCAATTGCTAAACGTCAGCTTAATAGATTGCTTAAAAAAATGGATGAAACAGGGAATCATCAGCTTTATAAAAATGAAATTATTAAGTTAATAAAAAAAGAAAATAGGAGATAAATGTGGCAGATCTAAAAAGAATTTATGAATCTAATGATGAGAATAAAGAATTGGATTACAAAATAAATAATATTGTAGCAACTGTATATATCGAGCTTGAAGAAAAGATAAATCTTGTTAAAATCGCTCGAAAATTTTATGGTGCTGAATACTATCCAGAACGATTTCCTGGTTTAATTTTTAGACAGGATAATCCTCGAGCTACCTTCTTAATCTTTTCAACAGGAAAAATGGTGATTACTGGATTAGAATTCATTCATGATGCTGAGAAAGCAGTTAGTATTTTAGTAAAAAAGTTTAAAAAAATTGGGATTAAATTACCTGATCCTAAAATAATTATCCAAAATATTGTAGCAAACGGAAATTTACACACATTAATAGATTTGAATAAAGCAGCTATTCTATTAGACTATGCAATGTATGAACCTGAAATCTTTCCAGGATTAATTTACAATATGAAAGATCCCCGTGCTGTATTTCTACTATTTTCAACTGGTAAATTTGTGTGCACTGGGATTAAAAATGAAGAAATCATAGAAGAAGCAATATTAAAGTTGAGACGAGTTCTTAATAATTTGGAGATTACGAGTGAAAAACTGATCGGACATGAAGAGGAAGAACTGTTATTTTTATAAATTAATCTAAATTTATTTTAAAGTGAATTTTTGATTCAAAATGGTTGAATTTTGTGAAAATTGTAATGGAATGATGCTTCCATCTAAAGATAAAACTAAAAAAGTACTTATATGTAATCTTTGTGGTAAAAGTAAGCCTTTAGAAGCTGATATAATAGAATCTTATGTATATATAAAAGAAATAGATCATCACCCTGGAGAAGAATTTAAAAACTTAGAAAAAATGAAAAATTGGAGAAATTCTAAAAAAAATAATTTATCTTAAGAGAGATAATACTAGTTTATCTTAAATTAATAATTGAAAAGTTAAAATTAAGAATAATTTCAAGAATAAAAATAGCATTAGAAAATTTCTAAATTAACTCTTTTTTTTTCCAAAAAATTTCATTTGTAGAATGAAAATACACTTAATTTTAATAATAACAATTATTAGTTTAATATTTAGAAATTATCTAAATTCAATAATAATTATTTTCCTTGAAAATCGAAAATGAAGTTAAAAGAAATTAAGTGGAAAGAAAGTATAGTAAAAAGTATAATTTATAGGGCATTAGCTTTAGTATTAGGTACTCTTACAGTGTATATTTTCACAGGTAGTATTGCATTAGCTACTGGAGTAGCAATTCTAACCGAAGCAGTCCAAGCCGTAAATTACTTCATATATGAGTTAATATGGAGTAATATTGCAAGAAAAAAGCTTGAAAGAGAACTGCTGGAAAGATTAAAAAGAAGAGAAATTAATTTAAAAATTAATTTTGAGCCAATAAGAGAAATATCTTACGAATTATCTCAAATTGATACATTTGTTCCGAAATTATATTTGTCAGTATTGCATTTTTTTGAGAGTATGTTGAAAAATGAAGAATTAAAAGATATACATGAAGAAATAGAAAAATATAAAGAAAATTTTGAAAGAGTCCATTCAGCGAGAAAAATGTTTTTTTAAAAAAGAATGATCCTAAATCTTTAAAAAAACAAGGAAATATTTTTGATATTGAACTGGATAATTTAATCTTGGATTAAAATATTTTCCTTAGGGAATCCCTCTTTTATAAGAAATTTCTTTAATTTAAAACGATGATCTCCTTGTAGTTCAATATAATTGTCTCCATATGTACCACCAGATGCACATTTTTTTTTCGCTTTAGTGATGAGGTTATCTAAATCTATATTTAAGTCGCCACTAAACTTAACAATAGAGACAATTTTCCCCCATCTTCTTTTTTCGTTGTAAATCTTTATTCGTTGTTCTTCAGCTTCTAATTTCTCACATATACATAACACCTTAGGAAAACTACATAAAGGGCAAATACTCTCCTCTTTAATTTCAATAATCACCTCTTTAATAATCTTATATTTTTAATCTTCAAATAGTTAATTGGAAGGAAATTTATTTCTCCTTTAAAAGTTAAAAACTTTAGATTAATTTCTTTGGCCATAAGACTTTCTATATAACATAAATAATCATATTTTAAAACTAAATAAATCGCAACTCTTTTCCTATTCATATGATATGTTCTACTTTAGTAATGAATAATGTTTTCTGGGAATTTCGAAATAACATAATTAATAGTATGAGATTCCTTTTGAAATCTATAAATACTACTTTTTTCTTACTAAGATTTGTTTTGATGCGTGGATAATATCAATTTCAGGTAATTCCTGAATCCTTATAATAAGTTCAATTTGATTTTTAATAGTACTCCAATTCGAATTAGCCTTTTCAGAAATTTCACTTATTGTATGAAATTTTCCATCGTCTAAGGCATTATAAATATTTTCTACTATTTGCAAAGTGGTTTTTCTGTGTGACTGATTTATAGAAATATCTTTTCACCAGTTAATTTTTTTTTAATTTATAAAAAGATAAAAAAATTCATTAATCATTTGTATTTATTTATATATTGTATATAAAAGTATATAAGTTTACTTAATTTGCAAATAGATGCCTTTAATTAAAAAGTTGTTTATTTAAATAAATAATAGATTCTCTCTTTTTTAAATTATCATTATATTTAAATATAAAATGTCCTTATAATAATATAGTGTTTCCCATGTCTATTTGTAATATTTCTCATAAAGTAGCAAAAATGCCTAATTTTAATTTACAACAATCGACTTGTGGAAGGATTGCAAGTCGATTTTGTGAATAATTGCGAAATAACACTTTTTAAACTCCGAAAGGAGATGATTTTATGATAAAAATAGATAATAATAGTATAAAAAAGAAAAAAAGAAAAAAAATTTTAACCGCATGTATTGGTCAATGTGTTCATGTGGCTGGAGCCCATAATTTTATGAATATAGCAACCCAATTGGGATTTGAGTGTTTGTTTTTAGGACCTGCAACATCAAATTCAGTAATTATTGATAAACTAAAAATCTTAAAACCAGATATATTAGGGCTTAGTTATAGGCTAACACCTTCTACTCTTAGACCAATACTTCAACAATTTAAAGAAAAATATGAAAAATTGAAAGAACAACCTCAACAACTATTTTTTGCTGGTACTCCTGAAGTAGTTAAAGTTGCAAAAGAATTTAGCTTTTTCCATCAATATTTTATTGGTGGAGAATCAAAATATAAAATAATCTCTATTTTAAGAAAAGAGTTAGTACCTTCTGAAGAAAAATTAAAAGTTCCAATGAATTTAATTTTCCGGATAAAATGGAAGAAACCATATCCTGTAATAAGGGCTCATTTTGGATTACCAAGTATGAAAGCTACATTAAAAGGGATACAAAAAATTGCAAATGCAGAGATTTTAGACATAATCTCAATTGCTCCCGATCAGAATACTCAGGCAAACTATTTTCATCCCAAAGACCAAGTCAGAGATCTATCTGGTGCAGGAGGGGTCCCTATCAAGACTAAAAAAGATTTTTTAAATTTACATAAATCTAGATTAACAGGAAATTATCCTCTGCTACGAATCTATGCTGGTACTCGTGATTTTATAAAGTTAGCTGAATTATACAGAGAGACTATCCATAATGCTTGGGGTGCTATTCCGATCTTTTGGTTTAATCAAATGGATGGAAGAGGTCCATTAACATTAAAAGAATCAATAAAGCAACATTTAAAGGCTATAAAATGGCATGGTGATAATGACATTCCCGTTGAAATCAATGATCCTCACCATTGGAGTTTAAGAGATGCCCCAGATGCTATTGCAGTTGCTGATATGTATCTATGTGGGATAATAGCTAAAAGATTAGGGGTAAAACATTTCATTGCACAATATATGTTTAATACACCTCCTTCAAGCTCATTAGATATGGATTTAGCCAAGATTTTAGCAAAAGATGAATTACTTCACACTTTAACAGATAAAACTTTTTCTGTAATTAAACAGGTAAGAAGTGGATTAGCCAGTTTTCCACTGGATTTAGATAAGGCAAAGGGGCAATTAGCAGCAGCAACTATGGTTCAATTAGCAATAAAACCAGATATAGTTCATGTAGTTAGTTATTCAGAAGCTATTCATGCTGCTCTTCCTGAAGATGTAATCGAAAGCTGTAAAATAGTGGATCAAGTTATAAATAGAGTTTATTCAAGTGAAATTAACATTATTGATAATAAAATAAAAAAAAGGAAAGAAGAATTAATTAAACATGCAAAATGGATAATTAATTTAATACCTCATATGGCTAAAGATAAAAATGAACTTAAAAATCCATATACTAATTATAAAGTTTTAAATCGTCTAGTGAAATATGGAATATTTGATGCCCCGCATCTAAGAAACAACAAATATGCGTTAGGGAAAATTACTACCAAAATAATTAATGGGGCATGTTTTTCTTGGGATGATTCAAGGCAGAAAAAATATGATGAAATCGAAAGAATTAAAAACATTATCTTTGATCTCCCTGATACTAAATTATCTAAATTGTTAAAACATAAGGAAAAATCTATCTCGGGGGTGATGGATGAATGAAATTCTGTGTAATTGGAGCTGGAAATGGTGGTCGTGCATTTGCAGCCTATATTTCTTCCATGGGACATCCTGTAAACCTATATAATCGTTCATTTTCAAGAATTGCAGATATAAAAAAGAAAGGTGGTATTAAAGCATTAGGAGAGATAAAAGGATATTTTCCATGTAGTTTAATTACCCTGGATTTAGAGTTAGCAGTAAGAGATGTTGATGTCATATTAATAGTAGTCCCAGCTTCAGCACATAAAGATATCGCTGAAAAAATTGTACATTATCTCTCTCAAGATCAAATAATACTGCTAAATCCTGGACGAACTTTTGGTGCTGTTGAATTTCGACGAATAATTGAAAAGAAAGGAATATCATTTCCTATTTTCATTGCTGAAACTCAAACACTACTTTTTACTTCAAGACAATTAAAAAAGAATGGAGTAAAAATCCTAAAAATTAAAGAACTTGTCGATTTTGCAGCTTTTCCTAATAAAGATACTTTTTTTGTGTATGATACTTTAAAAGATATAATTCCTCAATTAAATCCCGTGGATGATTATCTTGAAATGACATTAAATAATATTGGAATGTTGTTGCATCCAACTGTTTCACTACTTAATGCAGGTGCTATGGATTGTGGGAAAGAATTTAAATTTTATGCAGAAGGTGCAACTTCTCAAATTTGTGAGATCCTTGAAATAATTCAAGATGAATTCAATAGAATCTTTGAAATTTTAGGATTAAAACAATTTAGATTTTGTAAGTGGGTAAATAAATCTTATGGAGTCAAACAGAAATGCATATATGATGCTATTCAGAATATAAATGCATATGATAATATCAATGCACCAAAACAGTTAATCACAAGATATTTCACTGAAGATGTACCGACAGGATTGGTGCCAATTTCGTCTTTAGCTAAGCTTTTAGAAGTTGAAACACCCCTAATAGATTCTGTAATAAATCTTTCTTCAATATTATGTGGAATTGATTTCAGGAGTGAAGGTAGGACTATTGAAGAATTAGAAATTATAGATTATATTAAGAAGAGAGCAGTAAGTAAACAAGAAATATGTAACTTAGAACAATCCTCAATTAAAACTAAAATTTGAATTTACGAAGATTCTCTATAATATTAAAATGTAAATTAGAATTAGACGCAACTAATCCAGGCGCGTCACAAATCAGTTTATCCCTTAAGAAGCGGACTGGTGCTCCATTTAAATCCGATATTTTTCCTCCTGCTTCTTTTACAATCAAGACTCCAGGAGAGAAATCCCAAGAGTATGAATGAATCTCATCGATAGGTTTTAAGTATATATCTGCGCTTCCATCAGCAACTTTACAAAATTTAGACATACTATCGATTTGAATCTTTTTTTTTATGCCAACTAATTTAGCAAATTCCTCAACCCAGGGTTTATCATAATGTAGTGAACGACATAATGTAGATTCTTCAAGGTTATCTTGATTGCTAACTTTTATCGATTTGAACTCATTTTTGCCATACGCCGCCTTTGCTCCCTTTCCTTTTTCAGCTATGAAAATTGCCTTTCTTTTTTTATTGTAATTTGGTATTCCTATTACTGCAATTTTTTGATCTGATTCTTTGAGAAAACTAATACCTACAGCATAAACTAAACCTTCGAGAAATCCCTGAGTACCATCAATAGGATCTATAGTCCATTGACGATCAGTATTTGATCCTTTATAATTTAATACTTCTTTAAAATCAAAATTATCTTCAAGATGTAATTCATTGAAGCAGTTTAGAATTACTTTGCTTGTCTGATTATCAATAAAAGTATCACCCTCTTCTGCTATAATTAGATCTTCAGGAAAAGTCTTCTTGATATTCGAAACAATTAAAATTTGTGAAGCAATATCTGCCGTTGTCACAGGAGATTCATCTAATTTTTGAAATGATCTAAAGCCATTAATTCTAAACCAATTTATTACTTTAAGGGCATCTTTTACAATTTTAATTGCTAACTTTAATTCTGTTTGATACATCGATATTTATCTGATAGTTTATTGAAATATTAAATAATGAATAGATAATGGAATAAAAAGCACATTCTTTATAATTTATATATAAATAATAATAGTTATTCTTTCTTTAGATTTTTTGAATTTTGTTTGTATAGACAAAGCCATACGAAATTATTAAGAATTTCTTCCCCAGTCTCTCTCATTTTAGCAATAATTCTTTCATCATAAATACTTGAACGAAAATGATAAGCTTCATGAGTCTCAGGATGAAATTGGAGTCCAAATACCGTCTTATTTCTATGGCGGATATATTGTATTAATTTATATCTTTTTATTCTGGTTATAGAATTTATTTCAAAAGTATTTTGAATTTTTGAATCATTAGGTGAGATAAAATCTCTGTGAAATACATCAACGGGTATATTTTTTTTTGTTATAAGATCATCAGTTTTTTTCATTAGAATAAATATAATCCTCCCCCCTAATAAACCAGGAATTCGCATTCTACATACTTGACCATCAAATGCGTATGCAATTATGTGAAATCCAAAACATATACCTAAAATTGGGATATTATTAAATGATCTTATTAATTCTATTTCTTGATCAAAGTATTTTATCAATTTATCATTATAATAAAAATCAGAAACATTTAAGCTAGAACCAGATAAAATGATACCAATACTATCCTCCAAATCTCTTAAATCTAATTTTGAAAAATGAATGGTCTTAATCTCAACATTAGCTAAACTTTCATTCACAATTGATTCAATTCTCGATATTCTGTCTGTTGGAAAGCCAAGAGGATAATTATCAATAAGGAAAATCCTTTTTTTATCTTCTTCAATAAAATCACTACGTTCTTCCATAATAAATCCCCTCTTATGAATAACTATTAATAAGTCTTTTATCAGGATAATAAACAAAGCATTCTATTTCACTTCCTTTTTGAGTGATCACTTTCACTAAAATTCTGTGATATAAAGAACCTTCTCCTTCAATAAGATCTAATGAATTAAATAATTCATTATCTATTCCATAGTAAATTTCTCCACTTACTTTTGAGTCTTGATCACGAATGATGAAAGGAAATCCCAATGAAGGTGGGGAAACTTTCCTGTGCTTTGGTAATACTGCTTTCTCAAATTTTAAATGCTGGAGAATATAATGTCTACTCTGACCTTGCTGCAATGTGCCATAAACAAAAAGCTTATCACAAATTAATTTAATATCTTCCTTATCTTTCATTTTTTTATGCATAAAATATATTAAAAATATATACTATTAGAAAAAATCCCCAAATAATCTATCAAGTAATGATTCAGAATCTGACTGCACCCTAAGTATTCTATCATTCTCATTCAATGGTATTTTAAGATTTTGAACAATAAGATTATTTACTACTTTTATACCCTTAAAATTAGTGACTAATCCATCGATCTCATCGTAAGAGAAATTATACTTAGCTGATAAAGTTCCTCGAACTTGAGCACCACTCGTAATTTTATATTTATTTCCTTTTCGATCACTTACGATTCTTGGATCTACTAATTCAACAATCGCCTGAGTTCTTCCTTGTTGTCTCAATTTTTCAATCTTTCTCGATTTGTATTCGATATCAAGGCTTTTTTGAAGCAACTCAGCTTTAAATTTTTCATTTGATAAATTCTTTATAGAAATTCCTAAATAATCTTGATATTTCATTGTTTCTTCCAACCATCTTGAGACACTAGTTTCCAGAGACTCCCTAGTTCCATTGTTCCTCTGAAAAATAGATTTAAATCCATTTGCAATTGCATTTTCTACATTCATTTTATGATAAGAATCTTCAACGATCTCTCCAGTTGAATGAAGATAAACAGCATGAAGTGCAGAAACGCAGCAGAGGTATGCTAAATCTAATAAGTCATTAACGTTATGTTGTACATCGATAATGCGAACCTCTACACGATTTCTACTTGGTAACTCATCATTATCTTCACTAATATTTGTAAATGGTCCTCTTGGTGTTATATCTACAAGACGTTCTCCTCGGCTATTTGTAATAATTTTTTTTGAGAATTCATCTTCTTCATAACCTATTTTAAGTGTGTATCTCATACGGCCATAATAACGCATTGGAACTAAAGCTGGGCGATTTTCAGGGACTTCAATCACAGCAAAGCCATTTCTTTTTAGGACACTACTATTAGCACATCGATTACTAGCAATATTCGTAATATTACCTCTAAAAATAGGAGAATTAGCCGAAATTGAAATTAATTCGGGAAGATAATTCCAGAGATAGTTATAAACGGTTTTTAATTCCTCAGGGGTCATCAAACTACCTTTTCTTTGAACTGATACATTAATATGTGTTCCAGAAATGGGATTAGGATCACTTTGTATTGGGTGAAGACTTTGAGCTAATATTTTTACACCTATTTGTTTTGCTGCCTCTGTTACCAATTTTCTACCCTCTAATATTGCTTGTTGTAAGGATGCTGGTGGTAATGGTAATGTAACGTATTCTATTTGTGATGGAGACGGTTCAGCATCTAATCCTCGTATTTTGACTTGGAGTGAATTCAAAAATTTTGTATCTTTTTCAAGAATCTCAGCAGATTTTACCATTATATCATCTGCTGCTTTTGCTAACGTTCCATTTTTATTAATAATAAGGAATTCTTCCTCAATTCCACATAAAACTTGATATTCTGTATATAAATCTTGCTCTAGTTCTTTTTTTTTTTCATGGAATAACATAACATCCCAACCTTATTCCCATATTTAATTTCTTGTGATATTAAATAAAAATAATCTTAAAAAATTATTAATTGATTAATTTTTAAGATAATTAAGAATTTTTATTTGAACATCTCCATAAAAGCTCCAAGACGGGTTTTTACTTGTTCAACATTTTCCCCTATCTTATTAAAAGTGATAGCTATACTTGGGATTTCAAGTTCCTTTCGAATTTTTTCCTTTAACATAGTAAAACAGTTCGATATAGAATGGCAACCAAAAAGCTGGATAAAGACAAGTCCTTCTGCGTTTAATTTTTCTGCCGTCCTTAAATAAGAGTCTGTTAATACATCATTATCACATCCTATACCATTAGTAGTAGCATTCATCAAATAATGAGCATATGCCTCAACAGGGTCTGTTATTTTTCTAATAGGAATTTCCTCTAACATTAATAGCATATCCCAATCCGCGTACAACGCCCGGCCACCGAGTTCATAAATAATTTCATGACTTTTTGGTTCCCATCCTCCAAACATAGGAGTAACTAAGATTCGTGGCATTTTACTGACATCCATTCCTATTTTATTTCTGATTCTCGCTTTCATTTCATTTACTAATGATGCTAAATTATTTCGATATCTAATCGCATTAGAATTGTAATCCTGAAAACTGTTATTTAAAATTACTAATATTTCACTAAATGTTGCAGGATTACATGGATAAAAATCAGAAGGACTTATATCGTACAGGATTGTTTTATAATAATTTCTAATATCATTAGCAATTTCAAAATGATTTTTTAAAATGCGTCTATCGTAAGTATTTCCACTTATTTTCTCTAATTCTTTAATCCCGCTATATATATTTTCTGTTAATAGTTCTACAGCATTACCAATATTCCTCGGAGGGATATCAATCCAAATTTGTTTGGAAGGATTATCAATTGTTTTTAAGGATTCTAAGTATTTATTCCAGGCACTACATCTTATAGTGTAATTTAAATTAGCATCGTAATTTTTTCCTTTTGAAACATGCATTCCATAAAGTGATTTTATTCCATAACAAAAATCGGTAGGAATACCATTTTCAATTCCAATATCATACATTTCATTGTATTTATCATTTACAGTATCAATTACATTATCAATAATTTCATCAACTATTTTGTTTATATCCCCAATACCAAGATTTTTTATAAAACCTAAGAAATTGGCGACATTTTTCCAACCAAAAATGTTTGAAGCAGAACCTAAATATGTTAGATATTTATGTATTTTGAAGTTATGTGTCCTAATCGGGAATACAGGAACTAAATCAGGAAAACCATAAATTAAATCTGAAAGAGGTAATGCCACAGAAATTAATTTCTTTTTTTCTCGGAACTTCTTTCTTTTTAAATAATCTCTCCCTGTTAAAAGGTTGTACGCTATTCTCAGTACAGAACTAAATCGAACAATATCATCAGCAATAAGACTCATATTTTATATCATCTCCAAAAAAGCTTCTATTCTTGTTGAGAGTTGTCCGCGATTTGCTTTGGAATAATCTCTTTCGAGATTTAATACTTGTATTCCTTTTTTTTGTAAAATATCTTTAAAATGCACAGACATAATAGAGAAATGATCGCAAAATTTTATAATGTGATTAATAACTCCCAATTTTCTTCCTGTTTTTTCTAAATGCTCATTGTAAATTAACTCAATTTGCTTAATTTTATTCTCTAAAAAATTAGGAACAGAATGATCTCCAAAATCGTTTTCCTTAAAACGTTGAACTAATAAATCATATGGGTCCTCACTAGATTCTAAGCTTTTATTATTGAAAATTTGTGAATAATAAGTATTTCCTATCCATGTGTCAAAAAAAATTATATTTCCTCCTCCTTCTTCAACTAAATCAATAAGATAATCATTTATAAAGACAGAACCTCCAGTCAATAAAATATCCTTAGAATCATTAGAATTTAAAAATTGATTCTCATTTAGCTTATGAATTTCTGATTCTAATTCTGATAAAAAATGTGGACCATAAAGCATTGCCTTTTGAATGATTTTTAACTTGTCTGAACCCTTTATCCTTAAATTACTAAAATCTAACAATTTTTGTTTAAAATCATTATATCTTTTAATGCTCTCCAATATGTCTTCATTCTTTATTTTATTTCTAATAATTTTCTCTAATTGTTTTTTAAAATCCAGTAATTCTAACTTAAAATATGTCAAGCTGTTCTTATTTTTAGTATATGATATATAGAAATTCAAACGAGGAATTTGAAAATACTTAGAAATTATCTCTGAAGCACATATATCACTTACACAATGATTTGACACAATAAAATAATCGACTAAATCTAAGAACTCATAGTGACTAGGTTTTAATATAAATAATCCAATGCAAGATTGGGCAAATGAACACGTTGATGGAGGGAGAAAATCATGACTAGCATCCATTAAATCGTCAGTACCAGCAAATATTAATCTAAGAGGGAAAAATCCTGCTGCGTCTATTAATTCTTCAGGAATATTATCGTGCGATATAAACGCGATGATTTTTTTTCCTTCTGCTTTTCTTTCTTTAAGAAATAATGTGAATTCAGATAATAGGTTTAAATCATCCATTTTTTAAATTTTGATTTTATGAATTATTTATCAAAAAAGAGTGAATTCCTCATAAAACTTTTCTGTAAAAATAATAAATAGTTCTTTTATTAATTTAAGATTAAATAATTTAGTTATTTACTTTGTTCTTGAGCAATTAAAGCAGCTCCAATTGCTCCAGTTAATTGAGGATATTGTGGTTTCACTATTTCGAATCCAAATTCTTCTTCTAGATATTTCTTGACTGCTACATTTTTTGCCACACCACCGCAAAAAACTAATAGGGGGCAAACACCTATCCGTTTTGCCATACCTGAGACTCTTTTTGCGATGGATTTATGGATTCCTGCTGCAATATCTTGTTTTGAAGTTCCCCTTGCAAATAATGATATTACCTCACTTTCAGCAAAAACCGTACAAGTTGAACTTATTGATGCTGGATTAGTTGATTGTAAGGCTAATTCACCAATCTGCTCAATTGGGACCTCTAAAGCACTAGACATCACCTCAATAAAGCGACCTGTTCCTGCTGCACACTTATCATTCATCTGAAAATCAATAACATTTCTAGTTTTATTAGACATTAAGATAGCTTTACTGTCTTGCCCTCCAATATCTATCACCGAACGGGCTTCCGGAAAGAAAAATTGTGCTCCGCGTGCATGTGCCGTGATTTCTGTAATACGATCATCAGCAATATCAATTGTATTTCGTCCATATCCAGTACTCATGACATATACTTCATTTTTATTTAAATTATTCTTTTGCATGATGTCATTGAATAAATTATGACCGATCCTCTTAAAATCGAAAGTTGATCGTTCTGTTCGATGATCGATTAACTTATCTTCATTGATTAACACTATTTTAGTCGCTAAAGATCCTATATCAATTCCTACAAATGTCTTCAAGATTCATCTTTTCTAAAAAGTTGTTATGTAGGAAAATGTTAATTAAAAATTAAAATCTTTGCCTAGATTCCTTATAAAATTTATTGAAGTAAGAAAATTGAGATAAGGAGGGTTATAAAAAATGCAAATGCCATCTGTAGGATATTTTTTATTATAGATTCCCTTGATACAATTCCTAGAAAGATCCCAAGTAAAATTATACATATTAAAATGATGAAAAATGAAATAATAAAAGTTGATAAACTTGCTGACGAGACTAAGAAAAAAGGAATTAATGGTACCACACCTCCTAAAAACGGAGAACCACCATTAATAAATGAAACAACTATACTAGCAAAATTTTCGGCTTTTTCTCGAAGTTTTCTGATCCGTCTCTTCTTTCTTTTCAATTGAATCTTTTTTTTTTGACCGATATTATGATTTATTTTCATAAGCATTGCTTTTTCAATTTCGTTTATCTCTAATTCTCCTTTTTTAAGTAGCTCATCCTCTTCATTTATTACCATAGCTTTATTTAATTCTTCCTTTATTTTTTTTTGTTCTGCTTTTTCGGAAAGATATGAGCCAGTTATGCCTGAAATCAACATAGATATTGAGGAACCTAGCCCTGTTAAAATGACAATATGACTTTCTATAGTAGCTTGCCCTCCCTTTAAGACTAATACAAAAAATCCCAATAATATGCCTAAAACTGTTAACATACCATCATAAAAATTATTTACAAAATAACGTCGAGCAATTGCCCATAAATTCGTTATTTTTGCGTATATTCTAATTCTTTTAAACATTCTTTTTAAAACATTAATTGTTTATTTCAAAATAAAAATAGATTTTTTTTTATTCACATCCACAACTTTTAAATCCCGAGGATTATAGAAATGATAAGTGTAACAACACCTGCAGTAACTAAATGTAGAGCGTATCTAACTCGTCCTCCCCCAGAGATCTTACCTAAAAATATGCCTAGATATACAAGTAAAACAGCAAGTATAATATAAGAAAATATAAAATGAGTTATTGCTAGCGTTGTCCCAAAGAAGAAAGGAATCAAAGGTAGAGAACTTCCTAAAACAGGGGCGCCTCCATCTACTAGTGAAGCAACAACAGTTGCAAAATTCTCGGCCTTCTCTAATAAAGTTTTCTTCTTCTTTTGTTTAATTTCTTTATTGATTTTTATATCATCATCAACATCTGCCATTTCTTTTTTCATGTCTGTTACTTTTTTCTTACGTTCAGCTTCCTCAGATAGGAAAGCTCCCCATAACCCACTTACTCCAATAGCTAGTGCTGTTGCAAAACCAGTAATAATAACATTTTCGGGAATAAACCGTGATGGATCTTTGAGAAATATAATAAATATTCCGCTTACAATGCCAGCACATGTTAATGCACCATCAAAACAATTATTGAAAAATTTACGTCGAGCAATTTCACCCAAATCAGCCATTTTTCCATATTGTTTCCATAGCTTAAGTTTTTCTTTAATTTCCATTGGTTTCACTTGACACTTTTTTATAGACTATGAATCTAAAATAGACGATTCTTCTTAAAACATTTATTAGAAAAGATTTATTCGGTTTTATTAGTTTTTTATTAATTGAAGAATAAATTAAATAAAAAATATATTAAATTTCCTAAATACTAAATTTTTTTTTATCTAATAATTTATATTTATAAGAGGTAATTAAATATTTAAAGGAGAATCAAATGAACAAAATTAAAGAAGAAATCATATCAATGCTCATAGAGCATTCCAGAATCATCTATTCAGTTATAAGTGATATGGCAACTTATTATTCTATGTGGAGCAAGGGTTTTGAATCCAACAAAGATAGTTTAGAAAAGAAGAAAAACAAAATACAATTATCCGAAGAAGATGCTGACGGTATTAAAATTCAAATGATACAAAACTATGCTGAAGCAGGAACTCAAGGTTTGGGTAATTATGTATCTCTTATTTTAAAAATGGATAATGTAATTAACTACCCTTTGGAATTTGTTGATATGCTTCCTAAAATTAAATTAGATAGTAAAAATGAGATTGAAATAAAAAAACAGTATGATA
Organism: Promethearchaeota archaeon; assembly: GCA_048940925.1. Classification (GTDB taxonomy): domain Archaea; phylum Asgardarchaeota; class Lokiarchaeia; order Sigyniarchaeales; family SOKP01; genus Loki-b32. Next base: position 56,034 of record JBHLOC010000014.1, read on the forward strand.
AATTAATAAATAAGATTATTAAGATGGCTGATGTCTTAAAGTCAGCAATTAAAGGTTTAAGAGATAAGCCAGATATCGTATTTAAAAACACTACAGCAATTCATGAGATAGAAAATGAGATTGATACAATATATAGACAATTCCTTGAATATATATATTCTAGTGAAGATTTAGACATGCGAGTTTTATTAAGAATTAGAGACAGTATTGTATTATTAGAACAAATGGCTGATAGAATTCATGATATAGCCGATGAACTAAGAATTCTGCTTTATCAATAGATTTATATTACCATCTTGCTAAATTCTTAACATATTCTAACTAAAGTATATTATCTTTTATTTGGTTATTAGTTACATACAAAAGAGTTTATTTAATAGTCTAAAATAAATATTAACAAGCCAAAAGAATTGAATTTTTTAATAAGATTATTTCTTAATTTTAACTTTCCCTACTAATTACATCTAATCAATTCACTATGAAAATATGATTAAACTTAAGTATCCAATATTAATAAATAGTTTCTCCAGTTATTCTATTTACTTTCAAATGCCTTAATCTTAAATTTATTCGAGGAATTTCTTCACTTTTTAATATGCTATTTACACATTCTTCTGGAAACAAATAATTTGCGAGATGGATAATCATTTGTTTGTTTTCAACACAATTATATAATTTTAAGCTTTCACAGGAGTAAAATAATTCACTTATCAAGTCATAATTTGTATCTTTTGAAAAGTCAAGTAATTCCAAATTTCTGTAAATCCTTGAAATTATTTTTTCTAAAAGGTTATAATCTTTAAATTTTTCAAGAGTATTTCTCATATAATTACAAAATAAAACATAATAAGTAGCTTCTGATGAAATAAATCCGTCTCGGTATTGTTTTATGCCTTCTGGTGTTATTCGAAACTCAATCTCTTCAATAATGGCGTTAATTTCTTGCTCTGATGTTTTTTTTCTTAGATAACTATAGATCTTTAATATTACTACTAACTGAGATGTTTCTAGATTTCTTAAGTAATAATTTTCAAAAAACCGTTTATCTGCTCTAGTTAAATTATCAACTTTTTCATTATCTAACCATAATCCCATCATTTCTGTTGCTTTTATAAAATAATAGGCACCATCGGTTGCCTCAATAATAGGAGATTCAAATTCATCAATAGCTTCTTCATATAAATTGAGTAAAAATTGCTTAACTTTTTCTTTATCCACTTTAATATCTAAATTCTTGATTAAATAGATCCCGCAAAAATAAATATCAGGATTTTTTAAGGTAATTAATGGAATATCTATTAACCATTCATCTACATTGCTTTTGAGAAATGATCTAAGATGAGAAAAATCAAATCTTTTTTGTAAATGAAAAAAGTCAATTATTCTATAAATTAAATATGTCAGTTGAAGTTTATCTTGAGGATTTTTTAAATCTTCTAAACTTTCAATCTCTTTTTTATCTTGAATAAATTTATTCACAATTTTTTCTTGAATCTGAATATATTTTCTAAGATTTGCTTTCTTTTCTGGTTGTTTATCAAAAAGATTTTTTAAATTTCTTAATTCAATAATAAGTTCAATTGTTAGAAAACCCTGCTTTCTAAGTTTTAACATTAACTCTTCAACGTCAATATCGACAAAATAATCAATAAATTTTTTTAAAAAGAGTTCATAGATTAATGGAGCAATTTTTTTTTCAAAAATATCTTTTGTTGTATATATAATCTCGTAATCTTTCTTTTTTATTTCTAAAAACGGATCTAAAAATGTATTTTCAATTTCACTTTGTTCAAATCCTAATTCTAATAACTCTTTTTGCAGATGAGGAATAATTTTATCTGTAATTTGGTTTAAATTTTCTTTTTTTATTGTATCGTTTTTAATATTAGTGATAATTTTTTTTCCAAAATAGTCATCGATATAATCATAAAAAGCGTCAATATTGCCCAAATAGAAGTCTAGAATGTTAAGTATTCCTTGAAAAATCATTTTAGAACAGGAAAAAAATTCTGATTTTATTTTCTTATTATATAAAAAATAGTGTTATTAAAATTAATATTTTACTTTTATTTATGATAAATTTGAATAAACTTTACATTAAAATTTTTTAAATGGAATTAATTTATTTAAACTTACTAATAATTGAAGCTAATCAATGGATTACTAAAGAAACTAAATGATTTTTTTATTGTAAATTATATAATACATTAAAATATAAAATTTATAAAAATATTAAAAATCTTCAGAGTTGAAGAAATAGAAAACCTTTTTCAAAATTTAGAATTATTTTAATCTCATCAATTTTTGATAAAAGTCTAAAATAACCAATGGCTTTTTGTAAATATAATTTAAAGTAATCGCATATCAAGAGATTTTAATATAGTCTTATATATAGATATAACTATTACAAGAATATGGTTAATCCCTTTTCGAAACATTTTTACGCAAAGATTATTTCTTAAATAATAATATATAATTAATTTAATCAAAATGAGATAAAGATGAATGGCAAACAAAAATTTTATCTACTACTCGGATTATTTCAAATTATTCTAGTTATGACTGTATTTTTCAGTATAAATGGAATTATTTCTTTTGCTGCTGCTCAAGCCCCAACCACCAGTGATTCTTATAATTCTTCTACAGCAGGGATGTTAGGAATAGCTGCAGGGATCGCAGTGGGAGCAGCCGTCATAGGAAGCGGTATGGCTATAAAAACAGTTGGTACTTCTGCAATTGCTGCATTAACCGAGAGAGAAGAATATTTTTTTAAGGCCTTCTTAGTTGTAGCTTTAGGAGAAGCTTTGGCCATATATGGTCTTATCGTAGCAATATTATTATGGACAAAGATCCCAAACCCAGCTTAGACCTTTTTAAAGAAATATCCATATTCAATTAAGATTTTATGACATAAACATATAGTATTATAATTATGGTGATATTTAAACGAGTGTTCCTGTTCCTGCATATGAATATACCTTTATAAAAATTGGATTTTTAAAGCAATTAGTATTAGATGATATTGCCTTACAACACTTAAAAGTACTTAGGGATATACAAGAATTTATTGGATTTATTGAGCCTTATTATCCAGATCTAAAAGTTAATGATTATACTATCGAAGAAATTGAGATGGCTTTATATCATATTTTTTTTAAACTAATTGGAAAAATAATCTCCTTTTCGCCATTAAATATGCGGCGTTTTCTAAAAGATTATTTACTCAAATACGAAATAATGAATATCAAGCAAATCATTTTAGGCTTAATAATAGGCATGACAAATGAAGAAAAATCAAAAAATGTAAATTTTCTAATAGAGGAATATTTAGAAAATACTGATTTTATAAAAAAATTGATTGAAATATCTTCCTTAGAAGAAATTCAATTATATATGAAAAAAACTATTTACAATAAGGCAATTAGAGAGGGTATTCTTTATTTTAAGAATAATAATGAAATATTTGTGCTTGAGGCATTTTTAGATCAATTATATTATTTTATCTTGTTGAGAAGAGAAAACATGTATAATAAAAAAGAAAAAAATATGATATCTTTATTTAATTCCTTTAAAACAGAAATATATAATATTAATTTGATGTATCGTGGTATTATAAATGGAATTGATAAAAATCTTCTCTCTCAATTCATAGTAAACAATTACTTATTTTTAGATGAAAATAAAATTAATGTTCTTCTGGATCAAAAAAATTTAAATGATTTTTTTTTGGAACTTGATATAATTTTACGAAAAATAATTGAACTGAAGTATTTTATAAATATTTCTGAGGAAGAGCATCCGATGTGGGAACTCGAAAGGTTATATGAGCAATATTATTTTAAAAAAGTTAAAATTACATTTGAAGATATTGAACATTTAACAATTTATCGTATTTTGGAATTGATTATAAAGAAAGAAAAAGAAATTAACCTAGAAATTATACCAAATGTAGTGAGGATTATTAATAGGAAGTTTAAGTCATTATAAACTGAAAATTAATCTATTAGTTAAAAAAAATAAAGATAAATGCATTAAAATTATGGAGCTTTTTAATTGGTTAAAAGATATAGAAAAAATTTATGAAGATTTAATTGATAAAGAAAAAAAAGAAAGTGCAGATAAAATTCAATTATTAGAAGAACAATATAAAAAAGATCTTGAAGAAATTTTAGAAAAAAAGAGAAATTTTGTTAAATCAACTCAAGAAAATCTTTCAAAAGAAGTTTTAGATTATATTGAAGATTTTGAAAAAAAATCTAACGACGTAATTGATAGAATTAGGAAAAATTATCAAAATGATAAGAGTAAATTGATGCAAACAATTTTAGAAAAATTGGGGTTAAAATTTTAATGCCTGAGCAAAAAATATATGTATTAGGAAAAGACGAGATCGTTACAATGTTAGGATTATTAGGAATAGAAGGTAAAGTTATTAATGAGAATGATGATTTTTTAAAAGAATTTAACAATCTAGTAAGCAATCCCTCGATTATAATGATAATCATAGCATTAGATTTAGCAGATGATACTATTGATTTCTTAATTGATTTCAAACTTAATATAAGAAAACCATTTATATTTTATCTGCCAAATATTTTTCAATTAGATGATGATTCTAAGGATCTTTTTTTAACGAAAATTAATGAATCTATTAGAGGCATCTTAACATAAAGGAGGTGAATAAATTTTTCAGATGAGAGCAATTTAAAGAAGTCTGTAGGGGCTTTAGGATTATATTTAATAAATAAAGCGCTACAAGAAATCAAGGAATCTCATAGACAAATGTTATTTCAAAAAGCAGAAATGAAAAATAATTATAATGAAATGATAGACGAAGCTTCTTTAAAAGTAAAAAACAAATTTCTTGAAGATTATGATCAATTTTTAAATGAACATTTAACATCGAGCTTATTAAAATTGAAAGAAACAATTCTGAATCTTAAGAATCAATTAAAAGAAGATTTAAGAATATCACTTTTTGAGTTAATTAAAACTAAATTAGATAAAAATTATTCAACATATATTGAATATATTTTAAATTTTATTAAACTAGTAAGTGAGAATATAGGTGGTCATGGAAAAATTAACTTTTTTTTTAATTTAAGAGATTTTAATTACTTTAATAAAAATTCCAATAAAATTAAAAGTATATTCAGAGATTCAATCACTATTGAGCAATCTTCTCGTAAGTTTTTAGGAGGATTTGAAGTGACAATGCCTCAAGCATCCATTTCTTATGATTATTCGTTTGATACCCTTATAAATAGAAATTATACTCAAATTGAGTTGGAGTTTTCAAAAATTATTTCGGATGTTGAATACAAAAAATTATATGATGAATTTGAAGAATTTATTCAAGAAAAAAAAAAAGATATAGAGGGAATTTTAAGTAAATATGACCAAATCAATTAGACAAGTTAATTCTGGACAGATTTCTGCGATTAATGGTTCTTTGATCGAAATAAAGGGTTTAGAGCATCAAATTCGACTTCATGACTTAATTGAAGTATCTAAACATAGTGTTTTGGGAGAAGTTATTCAAATATATTCAGATAAGGTGATTGCTCAATGTTTTGAAGATACAAGTAATATGAGATTGCATGAAAAAGTAATTGATTTAAAGGAACCTTTATCTATGGAATTAGCTCCAGGATTGTTATCAAGTATTTTTGATGGAATTCAACGACCCTTAGAAAATTTTTTTACACAATTCAAAGATACTGGATTTTTAGAAAAAGGTATTACGTTACCTCCGTTATCCAGAACTAAAAAATGGCACTTTATTCCTCAAAAAGAGGTAAATAATAAGGTAAGTGGTGGTGATGTAATTGGAACAGTACAAGAAACTACTTCTATAATACATTATATACTATTACCTCCAGAGGAATTTGGAATTTTAACTTACATTGCAGAAGAAGGGGATTATACTATAACTGATGAAATTTACAAATTAAAAAACGGTAAAGAAGAAAAAAATTTTAATATGATCCAAAAATGGCCTGTTACACGATCTAGGCCCTTTTTTAAAAAAATAAGCCCTTTAGAACCATTAAATACAGGAATGCGGGTTATCGATTTACTATTCCCTGTCGCGAAAGGTGGCACTGTGGCAGTTCCGGGGGGATTTGGTACCGGTAAAACAGTTATTCAACAATCCCTAGCTAAATGGTGCGATGCTGATATAATAATTTTTGTAGGATGTGGTGAAAGAGGCAATGAAGTCGCTGATAGTTTAAAGGAATTCTCTAGACTCATTGATCCGGTGACTGGACGACCTTTATTAGAGAGAGTAGTTGTTATTGCAAATACTTCTAATATGCCCGTATCAGCTCGTGAAGCGAGCATTTTTTCAGGAATAACTATTGGAGAATATTATAGAGATATGGGATATGATGTTGCTCTTATGGCAGATAGTACCTCAAGATGGGCAGAATCTCTAAGAGAAATTTCAGGATTATTAGAAGAAATGCCTGCTGAGGAAGGATATCCAGCTTATTTACCCTCAAAACTTTCAAGTTTTTACGAAAGAGCAGGTGTTATTGAAACTTTAGGAAATAATGAATTAAATGATAACAAAATGGGTTCTTTAACGATTATTGGTTCTGTATCACCCCCTTCTGGCGATTTTAGCGAGCCTGTGACAGCAACAACTAAGCGTTTTGTTCAAGTTTTCTGGGCATTAGATGCAAGACTCGCATATGCCAAACATTATCCCGCTTTAAATTGGCTTGATTCATATTCAAATTACCCTGAATATATTGCTGATTGGTGGCTTAAAAAAGATATTAATTGGTCAGAGTTGGATCTCGATTGGTTTGATTGTCGAACTCAAGTTAATGAAATTTTATCGATAGAAAATAATTTAAAAAATATTACTCAATTAATTGGAGAAGAAAATCTGCCAGAAGATCAGCAATTAATTCTCTTTATTGCAAAAATAATTAAAGAAGGTTTTCTAATTCAAAATGCATTTGATGATATTGATAATTATACTTCTGCTGAAAAGTTATTGCGACAAATAAAAATTGTCCTTTTATTAAATAAAGAGGCTAAAGAACTTTTGGATAAAGGGATTATTATTGAAGAGATTAAAGATCTTGAGATTGTGAATGACATTTTAAGAATTAGTAGTTCCATTCCTAATGACGAGTCCTATAAAATTGATGAATTAAAAAATGAAATGATTAAAAAAACTAAATCCATGAAAACAACTTATCGATTTATGAGATAAAAATGAGTGTAAGATATAAAAATATAAAACAGATCATAGGTCCGCTTATCTTTTTAGAAAATAACCATAATGTGCAATATGGAGAAATTGTTGAAGTTAATACCATCGAACAAAAAAACCGTATTGGCCAAGTAATAAAAATTGATGAAGAATTAATCGTTGTTGAAGTATTTGAAGATACTAAAGGAATGTCTTCAGAAAATTCAACACTTATTTTTACTGGAGAACCGTTTAAATTGAAAATTTCAAATGATATGTTGGGAGGTATTTTTAATTCCTTAGGAAAACCTATTGATATTTTCACAAAAAAAGTTTTGAATTCTGATATTATAACTAATGTAGAACGAGATATTAATGGTGCGCCCATAAATCCATTTGCAAGGCAGTATCCTTCTCAAGTAATACAGACTGGGATTTCTACTATAGATGGTCTATTTACCTTAATTAGAGGTCAAAAGCTTCCTATTTTTAGTGGGCAAGGACTTTCACACAATAAAATTGCAGCCCAAATTGTGACACAAGCTAAAGTTTTGACAGAGGAACCTTTTCTAATAATCTTTTGTGGAATTGGAATTACTCAAGATGAAGCAATTTTTTTTGTAGATCGCTTTCAAAAAAGTGGGAATATTCAAAATATAATATCATTTATTAATTTTGCAGACGATCCAGTAATGGAGCGATTAATAATTCCTCGAGTTGCCTTAACAACCGCGGAATATTTTGCTTTTGATAAAGAAATGCATGTTCTTGTTATCCTAATTGATATGACAAATTATGCTGAAGCTTTGAGGGAGCTTAGTTCAGCAAAAGAAGAAATACCTAGTAGAAAAGGGTATCCTGGATATTTATATTCAGATTTTGCCTCCATTTATGAAAGAACAGGGCTAATAAAAGATAAGAAGGGGTCAATTACTCAAATTCCGATATTAACAATGCCTAATGATGATATTTCTCATCCTATTCCAGATACTTCGGGATATATCACTGAAGGACAATTAGTATTGAATCGAACTTTGGAAAAAAAGGGGATTTACCCCCCCATTGAAGTTTTAGCTTCTATCTCGCGACTTATGAAAGATGCTATAGGTGATGGAACTACTAGAGAGGATCATGCCGATATTAGTTCTCAATTATTAGCTTCTTATTCCACTGCTCTTGAAGTTAGAGATTTGATTTCAGTTGTAGGAGAAGATAGTTTAAATTTAGAACAAAAAGCATTATTAAAATTTGCAGATGATTTTGAATTATTATTTATGAATCAGAAATTTAATGAAAATCGTGATTTTTCAAAATCATTTTCAATTGCATGGAAAGTATTAGCGAATCTTCCAAGGAATCAGTTATATAGAATTCATCAAAATTTTATCAATAAATATTATCCATCAGAGGTGTAAATAATAAGTTTTAGAAAGATACAACCAACAAAAACTAATGTTATTAATCTAACGAAGAAGTTAGATTTTGTTACAAAAGGAGAAAGTTTTTTAGAATATAAAGAAGAACAATTAATGCAACAAATTAAAACTCTATGGTCAGACTTTAAATTATCTCAAAAAAATTTTTTTGTATTATATAAAAAGGCTCTTTCAAAATTATATGAAACTTATCAAGAGATGGGAAAACGGCAAGTAGTTATGATTAATAACATCAATATTATCCAATTTAAACCGTTTATAGATATAAATTATAGGAAAAAAATAGGAATTTTATTACCATATATTAATTTCGAATTAAAACAAGAAGAGCAGCTTCCAGCTTACTCATTTGAAAATACAAGTCATCATCTTGATGAGTTAATAGTTATTTTAAAAGAATTCTTTGAAAGCTTAATTGTATTTGCTGAAAAAGAAGATATTTTATTAAAATTGACTTTAAATTTAAAAAAAATAAGCCGTAGAATAAGTGGATTAAAAAATGTAATTAAACCTCAATTAATATCAGATATCAAAACAATAAAAGAAATTTTAGAAGAACTTGAAAGAGAAAGTTTTGTCCGATTAAAAAAAACAAAAAGTTTAATTAAAGAATAAATATCGAGAGTACGATAAATATGAAATTTGACAATAAAATGAGTTTATTTAAAGTCACATTAGATAGGGAATACAAGGACATGTTTTTAACAACTCTTGCTGAAGCCAAGGTTACCCATATAAAAGCAAGAAGTGAATATCAAGTGAAAAAAAGTAAAGAAGAAGAAGACATATTTAAAGAAAAAGTCAAAAACTTAAGGCTTAACCTAGATGTTTTATTTAAAAAATTAGAAATTGATGAACTTGACTTTCAAGGAATAAAAGTGAAATCCAAAGAAAAAGTAATATATAATTCTAAAGACTCACATGAGTTAATAAATGATCTTTTAGAAGAAATTAATTATTATACAAATCGATTCGACGAATTAGAAAGATATATTACAAATTCAAAAATAGAATTAGAAAAAATCACTAGTTTAAAATTTACCTATCACTTTCTTGAACAATTTAACTTAAATCGTAGTAATCTAGCTAGTTTAACTCAATTTTCTTTTAGAGCTTATACTACTTTTTCAAAGAATTTAGGAATAATAAATTCTCTGTTTGATTTTTCTGAATTTCCTCATATCATTCAAACTGAACCTATAACGAGTGAGAGATCTGCAATTTTTATAATTTATCTAAAAGAACAAGAAAGTGATTTGAGAGAGAAACTTAGCATTATTCATGCTGAAGAAGTACCTATAATAAAGAAATACTTGACTCCAGATGGAATTAACTTTGAGAGAATAGATAAGGAAGTTGAACTTATGGTGAATTATCTATCAAAATATGAAAAAGAAATAAATAGAATTAGAGAGGCAAATTTATTAAAATTTGCGGCGATGAATGAAGTTATATCTAATCTTGAAGAATATAATTGGGCAGAAAATCAGTTTGAAGAGTTATCATTAAATCGATTAAGTTATAAATTTTTTACACTTCAAGTAAAAAAAGAAGATATAGCACAGAAATTAACTGATCTTTTTCATGATAAAATAGATATTGAAATATTTGATATTGGAAAAAGGGGCGAAATATTAAAAAATGAAAAAATAAAAGAAGAAGGAGTTAACCATATAACAAAAGAAAATATTATTGATAAAAAAGAAGACTCAAAAGAAATAAAAGAAGATATAGAAAAGGGGACTCCTACTATGATGACTCATAATCGTATAATAAGACCTTTTGAAACATTAACAAGAATGTATGGTACACCCTCCTACTCTGAAATTGACCCTACTCCTTTTTTATTCATTACATTTCCTTTACTATTTGGATTTATGTTTGGAGATATAGGACATGGACTAGTCTTAATAATTTCTGGAATTGTTGGTTCTATAGTATTTAAAAAGCGAGGAGGAGATCTCTATAATTTTTGTTGGATAATTTTCTGGTGCGGTATATGGGCTGTTTTAGGTGGTTTTCTCTACGGTGAATTTTTTGGATCTGAAGATATACTAGGATACCGTCTTAAATCCATTCCAATTCCACTTCCTTTCATAGGAGTAACAACTTTCCATGATCCCTTACACAATATAATACCAATCTTAATGTTAACATTAGCCATTGGAGTTATTCAAATTAATTTAGGGTGGACACTTCAATTTATAAATTATTGGAAGGAATCCAAAAAATATCTTGCTTTTAGTGAATCTTTGATAAAAATTTTATTTTTAGATGGTTTCATATTATTACTTGTTCTATGGGGATTTAATCTTAATGCATGGTTTTCTGCACCATTCCCTCCTATTTTATTACCTTTAATACCAGGTCTTTTATTGGTAATTCTTAAACCACTTGGAAAAGTCTTTGGAATATCGTATTTAAAAGCATCTTCAGTTGCTGCACTATTAGGAGAAGGATCAATTGATACATTTGAAACTGTTTTATCAGTGCCGAGTAATGTTTTATCATATATAAGGATACTAGCCTTAGCCTTAGCGCATGTAGCATTGATGCTTGCAATTACAGCGATGATTGAAACAATTCCAGGATCAGGTATATTTATCCAAATAATAATTGTAATAGCATTGATATTTGGGAATATTGTAGTAATTGTTTTGGAGGGAATTCTTGTATTTTTAAATGCTCTTAGGTTACACTTTTATGAATTCTTTTTCAAGTTTTTTCATGGCTCTGGCTCTGAATTCATTCCTTTTATTTTGAAGGATGATTATTCAGTCATGAATTTTAATGTAGATGAGAAAGGTGATATAATTTCAACAGAAATAGAAAAAGAGATAGAAACCGAGAAAACTAAAGAAGAAATTGAAGATGCGCGGAAATATATCTACAATCAATTTTTTTAATATACCAAAAAATAATTTTTTACCGATTATTGATATGTTAATTATTATTTCACAAAATTTAGTCAGCAATAATATATAGATTACACAATGTTCTTAATTAAATGAATAATGACTCTTGAGAAACAAAATAGCATTAGAAAACATTCAAAAAAATTTTACATTTTTAGAATAATATTATTGACAATATATGTAGGTTTTCTGATCCTCCTATATAGAATTCTACTTGATTTTGGTAGTTCTCATCTAATAGCTATTTTAATTTTCACTTTTGCTTTTTTAGTTTTTTTAGGATTATTAGTTAAAAGTAAAGATCTATCTCTCCTTTCATTATTCAAACGAAAAAAAATAAAAAAAGAGAATTATATAAAAGATTATGAAAAATACCACCCACATTTAAGAAGGGTTGATTATGTTAATCTTAATTTAAAATATCGTAAACCAATTGTACGTAAATGCAGTAATTGTGGAATTGTTTTAGCAGGATTCGTAAAGAGATGCCCTAATTGTGGTGAAAAGATCGCTCAATAATGAAATGAGAGTATTTTTATTTTATATATATTATCAGAAAAATTTAAAAAAAAATGTCAGAAATAAAACGGGGATATATTTCAGCAATTTATGGTTCTTTAATTGAAGTGAAGGGATTAGGAAATAGAACACGACTTTTTGACTTGATTAAAGTCACTAACAGCAACATTTTAAGTGAGATAATTCAAATTCATAAAGATTATGTAATCGCCCAAAGTTTTGAGAGTACCATTAATTTGAGATTAAAGGATGAAGTTATAAATTTGCAACAACCATTATCTATGGAATTAGCTCCAGGTCTTTTATCTCATGTATTTGATGGACTCCAAAGACCTTTAGAAATCTCATTTCAAAAGTTTAAAGGAGGTGAATTAAGACCAGGTATTGATTTTAATTCTTTATCAAGAACAAAAAAATGGCATTTTATACCCCAAAAAAGAGTAAATGATAAGATAAATGGTGGTGAAATAATCGGGATTGTTCCAGAAACTCCGGTTTTAGACCATAAAATCTTAATACCTCATGAGATATCTGGTAAATTATCGTTTGTGGCAGAAGAGGGAGATTATAACATTACTAACGAAATTTACAGAATAAAAAGTAATGGGGAAGAATTAGCTTTTTGTATGTTGGAAACATGCCCAATTAATGTCCAAAGACCCTTTAAAAAAAAAATACAACCAACAAAACCACTCCTAACAGGTATCAGAACAATTGATTTATTATTTCCTATCGCAAAAGGTGGAACTTTTGCAATTCCTGGAGGTTTTGGAACAGGTAAGACTGTTATTCAAGAATCCATCGCGAAATACTGCAATGCTGATGTGATTGTCTTTATAGGGTGTGGAGAACCTGGCAATGAAATTGCTCATATAATGAAAGAATTTTCAGAAAATTTTGACTCAAATGGATATCCATTATTAGATCATATAATTCTTGTTGTCAACACTTCAAATATGCCTGTGTCAGCACGAGAAGCAAGTCTTTTTTCAGGAATAACAATAGCAGAATACTATAGGGATATGGGATATGATGTTGCTGTAATTGCTGATAGTATTTCAAGGTGGGCAGAAGCTTTAAGAGAAATCTCAAGCTTATTGGAAGAAATGCCTGCGGAAGAGGGATATCCAGCATATTTACCATCAAAACTTTCAAGTTTTTATGAACGAGCTGGTTCTGTAATAAACTATGGGCAAAATCTTTCTGGTAATGAAAGATTTGGATCTCTAACTGTTATTGGTTCAATATCACCTCCAGCAGGTGATTTTAACGAACCAGTTACCGCTGCCACAAAACGTATCGTTCAAGGCGTATGGGCATTAGATCCAAAGTTAGCTTATTTAAAACATTATCCTGCTATTGATTGGCTTAATTCTTATTCAAACTATCCTGAATATATTTTAAACTGGTGGAAAGAAAATGATATTATTTGGGATGAAGCAACTCTTGATTGGTATGAATGTCGTGAATTAATAAATGAAATTTTATCGAAAGAGAATGATTTTAAATTAGCTGTACAATTAACAGGAGAATTAGACCTAACAGAAACTCAGAAATTCGATCTTCTTACAGCAAAGTTAATTAGAAATAGTTTTCTCATCCAAAATGCATATGATAACATTGATAATTTTACTGATTATAAGAAATTATTAGTGTTGATTAAGTTAATCCTCTTAATTTACAAGGAGGGAAAAACCCTCTTGAAAACAGGATTCTCATTTGAAGAAAGTCAATTTGATCAGGTAATAAATAGTATTAAAAATATAAATAATTCAATCTCTAATGAAAATTATAATCAAATTGAAAAATTAAAAAACAAAATTTTAGATGAGTCTTTAAGTTTAATATTTCCCTCTCGAAAAATGAAATAAACTTATTATACTGACAAAATTCCTTACTTTGAAAAGTGCTAAAGTATAGATTTTGTTATTTTTAAATTGTAAATTAAAAAATGAAATAATATAACGCATTTTCTAAAAATTTCTGAGTATTAAACAGTAAATCGCTTAAATAAGAAAAGTTATAAAAGGTAAAAATAAATAAACAATATTGTGTGAAAATTATCTATTTTTTAAATCATGATTGAAGAAATAAGATATAATTCAATTTTAGTTCCAATTGATGGTTCTAATCGAAGTTTTAATGCAGTTAGATATGCTCTAAAACTAGCAATGTTTTTTAGAGATAGTTTAGTTACAATTTGTCATGTAGTAAATAAAGATAAAATAAAACAAATATCATCATACCAAGGAGAAAATAGAGACCAGCTTGAACAAAAATTTATTGGACAAGGGGAGAAATATTGCAAAAGGGCAGAAGAGGAAGCAAAACTGATAGGATTTAACGATAATAACCTAGAAAGTAAAATTCTCCTTGGTGAACCAGTAGAAGAAATTATTAATATTGCTAAAAATTACGATCTAATTATAATGGCAGCACGAGGTAAAGAACATATTAGAGAATTTGTGATTGGTCATGTTACAGATCGCATTATTCGATTATCAGACATCCCTGTTCTTATTGTCCCATAATTTTTATGTTTATTTTTTAATTTTTTGATTTCAAGTCAATGTTAAGGGTTTCTAAATTCAGGTTATTTTAAAGATCTTAGCAGAACCTCATATATAACGGAGTTTTTCACAAATTTTGTTAGTAGATTTTAAATTGAATAAGTTAATTTAGCAAACATAATTTATAAAAAAGATATTAACAGTGGGTTTTATTAGATAGATAAAATACTTTTATTGGAAATAAATTTTTTACTTTTCATATCATTTGTAATGATTATTTTCATCGAAAAGAGAAAATTCCTCCTAAATGGAATAACTGATAATAACATCATTTTTTTTTAAAAAATCAATAATTCTTAAACACAAGTTTAATTTAAGAATTAGATGCTATTTTTCTTAAACATTAAAATTATTGTATCAAAAAAAATTAATTAATAATCATTTTTAAAATTGGGAAAAATTAAATGAAAATAGATATAAAAGAATCAATTATAAAAAAGTGTGTTAATGAAATTTCAAATCTAATTAAAATGCAAATAGAAAAAGGGATTCAAGTTTTTCAAGCAATTGATAATGCATTACAGGAATTTGAGCTTGAAGATGAGATTATGATAAAATATGAAGTTGAAATGGTAAAAAGAGGTAATACTAAGAATCTAGATATAAAACCAGCGCAAATTGATAAATTAAAGGATGAAATAATAAAATTGGTATATAATAAATATCTTAATAAAACAGATTAATAATATTTTTGAGTATAGGAACTATTTAACATGAATTAAACGGACTAGTGATCCAAATCCCAATATACTTGAAACAACTGATCCAAAAAATATTTGAATTATTATGAAAGAACTTATCATAACTGAACTAAATTTGTTAGTTCTTTCATATATAATTGAGTTCATAACCATAACAGTTAAAAAAATTAAATAAGTAGCTAACATCGCACTTATAAGAAATAATTCACGAGAAAAATATACCAAGATAAAAATATTAATTGATTCCATTAATGCCGTAATTATTGTTTTATATTTTGGAGATGCTATGAAATTAAGCTTTGGATATATAATTTTTCTATAAAAGATTTCCATAGATAAATAAAAAGGATAAATTTCAAACGTCAAAATATATGACAACAAATTTACCGGAGAAAAAAATGCAAATGGATATAAAAGTGAAAAAATAATATAGAACGATAAAAAGATACTAGTAGAAAAAAGAGAATATAATAACACATTTTTATGGAATTGAGACTTTATTTCATCTACTAGTCTTAATTTAACATATATGCTAAATTTTTCTCCTTTTATTTCAGCACTTATTAAATACTTTATAAATATCGATATAAAATATATTGAAAGAATGATAATAGGTATAAAGAAGAGACTAGTTATTCCTATATATTTTAAAGGAAGAGCCCACAAAATTAGAAAACCTGAATAAAATAATATAATAATAAAAGTATTCTGTATATTTGTAGATTTTTGGCTTTGATGATCTTCTTCCAATTTGATGATTTCTTTTGAGTAATCTTTAACTGAAAAGTATTTAAAGAAATATTTCATAATTGCAATCGTTGTTAGGACTAATCCAAATAAACTTAAACCTAACAAAATATATGTATTGAGATAGGAGAGTTCAATAGGACCATTTTTTGTTTCAGACCCAAATAAATGCAATTCAAACCAGTTAATAGTTTCAATAATTACTTTATCAGTAAAAAGATAATGAGGTCCCCCAAATATATGGTGATCAATCGTGATTAACTTGCAATTCGTTAAATTTTTTGCCACTAAAGCATTTTTGCTATATGGAACGGTTGAATCATAAATAGATTGAATAACCATTAAATTACTTGGAGAACTCTCATTTATAATTTTAGATGGAATAAATTTCATAAAAGTATTATCTTTTTCTATTCCAAAATAACTGGCAGAAAAGTTAACTAATCCAGCCCATGTCACGGTTACTTTAAAACGCTTATCTAGAGCTGCATTCATTAAGGCTACCATCCCTCCTACTGAGTGTCCTACAAGTCCTATTTGAGATGAATTTATTTTAGCAAATATTGGCATAGTAGTTAATTTATCTAATAATTTTGAGCAATCTTGAGCAATTGCTGGAACATTTGTTCGATTCATATAAGATTGAGAATTAATATCTAAAAGACGACCTTCACTCTCTCCATTTCCTCTATAATCTATGGCAGCTACATAGAAACCTCTTTTAGTAAATTCATTTGGAATTCTTGGATCTAAGTCTTTTTGACTTCCTAACCCATGTGCAAAAATAATTAATGGGGCTTTATCTTGAAATTGCAGTTTTTTGATCGGATGAAAAAGATTTGCATAAAGTCTTGCTCCAGATGATTTAAAAAGAACTCTTTCATAAATCAAATAACTTTCAAATCTAAATGCATATAACGAACTCACAGAACCTATAAAAAATACTATCGAAAACAGGAAAAATTTATTAATTCTTCTTTTCTTTTTATTTTTCATACTTCTATGCTGATTATATTTTTAAGTTTCATCTTTTGGGTATTTAAAATTATTGATTTATGAAAAAAATCTCTACTATTAAATTTTTTTCAATATCATATTATTAAATCATCACGAATTTTTAAGTTAAAATTTGAAAATTTACACAGAATAATTATTCATTTACTATTTCTTAATAATTCATTTATTATTATTTTTAGAATAAACCTTCTGTCTAAATTTCACCCTTATTTTCTTACACCATTCAAACTTAAAAAAAAAATATTTCAATTCCTCATGAAATTATTGAAAAAATGTAATTCAAAAAAGGACCGAAAAATTATCCTAAAAAATTTGCATTTTTTGTTCCCTTTCCTTTATATCTCTTGAATTTCAAAAGTAAATAAAATTCTTCATGTAGACATATAATCTAAATTTTTAGTTTTAGTTATTTTATAATTTGTAAAGAATATCTTTTTCAAATCTTTTTGTTATTTAATAATTAAGAAAATCTATTGAGGTGAATAATTTTGTATAAAAAAATATTAGTTGGTATTGATGATTCCCAGGATGCGATGGATGCTGTGAAAAAAGCATTAGAATTCAAAAAAAGTGAAAATAGTGAAGTCATTGTATTTCATTCTGTAATTCATCACATATCTGAACTTATTCCTAATCTATCATTTACTGCAACTTCAACTACATCAGTTTCATTTTCAGTTCATGAAGACTATATTAATCTTGGAAGAAAAATATTAAAAACTGTTAAAAAACTGTTTGCTGATGATAATCAGCAAGTCGAAACTAGATTAATTTTTGATATATCTCCTGAAAACTATATCATAAAAAAAGTAGAAGAAGAAAACTTTGATTTGGTTATTTTAGGATGCAAGGGAAAACATTCAAAAATAAAGAGAACTTTTTTAGGTACAATACCAAATAGAGTGATTAATAATGCAGCTTGTGATGTCTTAATTGTTAGATAAGGTTAACGATTTTTGAGATGTTGAAAGTTAATAAAACAAATCAATTAAATAAATAAGACTTTAAACCGTTTAAATTTTGTTTTTTCTGTTCCAATTTATATTATGGTTTAAACCATTCGAAGAAATAATACGATTTTGTTAATGGATTTGCAATAACAAATTTTTTCCTCACAGAGGTTGCTAACCTTCCTGCCCTTACCATATCTATAGCCGTAATTTCTGAATTGTGAGGTAACACATGAACCATAAAAAGTGAATGCTCAAGTCCTGGTCCTTTTTTATAGACTACAAAATCCGCTCCAAATTTAAGACCTGGTCGTGGAACATATTTCTTGTCTCTTAAATCTTTATATATAACATATTTATCTTCGAACTTGCTATGGACTTTTTTAGCTTTACTAAAAAACTCCTGGGCATTTAAATTTTGTTGCGTTTTAACATCAAAAACTGTAATTTCATTATGCTCTAATAAATAATATGCTTCTATTAATGATAACTCACTAGGCTTTGAAAAATATTCTAATCGAGGTTTACTAATTCCAAGCGGACTTCCAAAAAAGTTTTTTTTCACATAGAGATAAGAAGCGTATAAAGGATTAAATACAATAACTCGATCATTTATAAATTTTGTAGGGATTCTATCTGGTATTTCAACGTCATCCAGAGAGATTTGTTCTTCCTTTCCTTCTTTCATCAATGAAGAGTTATTTACTATAACTTAATAAATCTTACAATTTCTCAATGACTAGATTAAATTATTAAAGTTGTAAAAATAATATTTTTAATATTGGAATAATAATTATCGGTGATTGATAGAATGGTAATAAGAAAAGCAACTCACGCTGGAAGTTGGTATCCAGGATCAAAAAAAAGTTTGTCTGAAGCCTTAAGAGAATACTTTAAAGATGAAAAATTTGGCCCTAATGAAGATTTCTCATCAATGAATAAAGCTGAGAGAAGTATTATAGGGGGAGTTTCACCCCATGCTGGAATGGCTTATTCTGGACCCTGTGCTGCATTTACTTACTTAAATCTATTTAAAGAAAAAATACCTGATACAGTTATAATTTTAGGTACCGATCACATAGGATATCATAAAATAGCAATGATGAGAAAAGGAGAATGGGAAACTCCATTAGGAAACTTGAAGATAGATGAAAAATTATCAGAAGCAATTATCGAAAATACCAAAATAATTAAAGAAGATAATTCTCTTTTCATGGGTTTTCAAGCAGAGCAAGAACATAATATAGAAATTCAGTTGCCATTCATAAAATATTGCTCTCAAGATAAAGATGTGAATATAGTTCCTATTAAAATAGCTGGTACGAGAGATTTTAAAACGTTGAACGAAATTTCCAATGATATTGCTAAAGGAATAATATCAATTGATAAAGATGTTGTCATTGTAGCTTCTTCTGATATGTCACATAAATCGGTAAGTAATTTAGACGAATTAGATGAATTTAAAAAGATTGATAGAGCTATGATTGATGAATTTGAAAATCTAAACCCTGAAAAAACCCTTGAAGCTGCTTTAAAAACTTCAATATGTGGTCCACAAACAATTACTAGTATGATGTTGATTTGTAAAAATCTAAATGCAACTAAAGGGAAGTTATTGAAATATTACACAAGTTCTGAAAGAACTGGAAGTATTGGCGGCTATTGTGTAGGATACTTTTCAGGAATATTAATTAAATAATATTTTATTAGAGATTAAAATTTAATATTAATAAATATTTCCATAAGAAAGATGCCCGAAGATAAAGAAAAAGTGGAAGACTTTATTAGTCTCTGGAGAAAAAAAATGGAGACTGAAATAAAAAAACCAAGTGCTATTGCAGAAACTTTAGATAGAATGAAAGAAGTAGAGAAAGAAAATGAAGATTTAAGAAGTAAAATTAAACAGAACATAGAATTAATTACTAAAACGGAACAAGTTGTAAAACAAACTCTTGAAGAAAACGAGAGACTAAAGGAAGAAGTAAATAAAGCAGAGACAGTTAGTAAAAAAGATGTACGTAAAATTCAGCAAGAAAATTTAGAGCTTAATAACAAAATAAAAAGCATAACAAATAGTTTAATCGAAAAAGATGTACAAATAAAAACAAAAGATAAAGAATTAGAATTATTACAGAATAATATAAGTGATCTTTCAAAGCAACTCGAATCAATAACTAGCTCTATTCCTGAAAAAGAAGAAGGTGAAAACCAAGCATTAATAGAAGAATTAAAATCTGAACTTACAAAAAGAAAGTCTCAGATTAATGAGCTCATGCAAAAAATTGAAAATCTAACTACAGAGAATGAGTCTTTAAATGAAATGTTAATTGAAAAAGAAAAAACACAACAGGTAGATTATGTGGTTCCTGTTGATACCTCAAAAACTGCTGTGATAAAGCCTATACCTTCACAGACTTCTTCACAAACATTAGAAATACTCTGCCAAGACCTTCAAGCAGATTTAAATAAATATAAGAGAATTATTGATAAAATGACTCGAGAAAAAACTGAACTTCAAGAGACAATTGAGAGTGGCGGCTTTCAGTTGGAACCTGCGGAATTTAAAGAGTTAAAAAAAGAAAATGAGGAGCTAAAATCAGAGCTTTCAAATTTACAAGCAAGTATTCAAACTACAATTGAGAAAACCCAACCACCATTTTCAGTTGAAATATATGAAGATCAAATTAAAGAACTTCAAGAGCAAATAAAGGAAAGAGATCTCTTAATAACTGAATTAAGGTCATCTCAATCATCTCAAATTAAGGTCCCTTCTGGTCCAGTGTCTAATTTAGTTGAAGAATTGCAAAGCAGGATAAATAAATTAAAAATTTCACTAGATGAAAAGAATAAAATTATTGAAGACTTAAAATCATCCTAAATGAATAAACAAAAAATAAACTTATTTTTCGCTGGACATTTTGCAGTGGATAATATAATACGATTTAAACGAATACACAAACCTAGTTTAGGTGGTAGTGTATCATATTGTTCATTAGCATTAAGTAAATACACTCAAGATGCTAAAATTAGCATAATTTCACATATAGGTAAACAAAATTTTAATCACAATTTATTAAATAAAATTAAAACCAAAAAAATCGATTTAAAAGGAATAAAATATTCTAATGTAAAGAATACGAATTTTGTATTAGATTATTTTGATCATGGAAGAATTTTAACTCTTAAATCAAGGAGCCCTAATCTACAATTTGATGATATTCCGTCAGAATATTTTAATCATCCTCCAGACGTATTTGTACTTGTTCCTTTATGTAATGAAATTTCTCTCGAATATATATCTCAAATTTTGAAAAATTTCCCTGAAGTATATATTGCTATAGATTTACAAGGCTTTATTAGAAAAATTGATGATCTTGGAAAAGTATCGTATATTTATGATGAAGAGATTATCTCGAATATAAAAAAAATTGTTACTTTAATTGGAGATAGAGTAATATTAAAAGGTTCAGAGGAAGAAATGAAATTACTTGCGGAAGAAAGTGATAATTATGAAAAAGTTATGACATATTTTAAGCAATATGATAATAATGGAATATATATTATGACTATGGGAGAAAAAGGGTCTATGCTTATTAAAAAAGGAAATTTGATTTTAAAAATACCTGCTTTTAAAGCAAGAAGGGTAGTAGATGAAACTGGGGCTGGGGATGTATACTTCTCTATATTTTTGTATGAATTTATTCAATCCGACAAATCATGGAAATCCATTGAACATGCTGCTTATTTAGCCTCATCAGCTGCCTCTTTCTTAGTGGAAAAAAAAGGACCAGCAGGCTTCGAAGCTAAAAATAAAGTTGTAAAAAGAATGAAAAAACAAAAATATATTAATTAATCCCTGTTTTCAAACGATATAATATGCACATAAATAGTCATTTTGCTATTGGAGTTATTTTCACTTCAATATTAAACTATTTTTTTGAATTTAATTTTTTTGAATTTTCGTTTATCATTTTATTCTCATTTATTTGTGATTTTGATGTATTCCTTTCTAAATTTGCAAAAGATCATAATCATAGGATGTTAATTACTCACTCAGTAATTCCAAGCTTATTACTCTTAATTCTAGGCATTCTAATCAATTGGATACCATTAATTTTAGGAGGGATCTCATATCTAATTCACATATTTATTGATGCTTTGGATTGGGGTACAAATATTTTTTATTTCCAAAAGAAACAGGTGGGATTTAAACTTCTAATTTCTAAGGAAGAATTTGAAAATCTTCCTGAATATTTATCAAACTACAAGAATCCCAATTCGTTTTTTGATGAGAAATATTATAAGAATAAAGTCTGTATAGGAATTGAAATCACCCTTTTTATTCTTATGATATTAATTGGAATGATTTTTGCATTTCAATATATACTTATAACTCTTTTATATATTCCATTTGCTTGGCTACACATATCTCGACATTATCAACTGAAAAAACTTGAAGCGAGATAAAAAAAAAAAATTAGAATTCTAACTTCTATATTTATATTTTTTTTGTAAAACAATTAAAGAGGTTAGAAATATTATTCCAATAATTATGTAGATATAGTATCCAGAAATAGTGGTGCTAGAGCCTTTTTTACATACATTATCTTCAAAAATATTTCCCTCACAATTGTATTCATAAATGCACTTCCCATTTCCTAATAAATTATTATCCTTGATTAAAGTATAATTAGCTCCTGATAAATATATCCCGTATTGATTGTTACTATTAATTATATTCTCTGAAATAGTATTGTTAATACTAGAGCTTAAACGAATCCCCCATACATTTTCGTTTATTGCATTTTCTAAGATTTCAGTTTGATTACATTCAAGTGCATAGATTCCCTCATTTGTGTTATTCTTCATTGTATTTTGAATTATTTTGGTAGTATTAATCTTTTGAATGTCAAAACCCTTAACATTGTTACTAGCAGTATTATTCTTGCAAAGAATATTACTACTAGAGCTTATTTGCAAGCCACCATACCCATTATTGTTTAAAACATTATCAGATAAAGTGATATTTGTGCTATAACTTATCTCTATTCCTAGATGTCCACTATTAGTAATAGTATTTTCAGATATTACAAAATTACTGCTATATGATAAATCAAAACCATTATATTGGTCATCAGATATAACGTTATTAATCAACTTACCATTCTGGATTCTTCTTAAGGAAACAGCATCATGACCATTAGAATTGATAAACTCACAATTTCTAATTATAAAATAAACTGTAGTTTCCCAAATAAGAAGGCAAAGATAAGAATTTCCGTCAAAAACTTCATCTTCAATAATGTATGGATCATCTTTTGTTCCATTCCCGAGCCATCCTAAATATGTCGCCCAACCCTCAAACTCATCATTATTTTTAATCTGAAGTGGCCCTATAGCCTGCATTTTTGGCATTAATTCGATTTTCTTGAAAGAAACGTTTCCTTGTATAGAAATTAAACCTAATGTTATCAAACTTAATATACAGAAGGAAAAAAGTATTTTTTTCAAATTAAAATTCAATTTAAATCCCCTAACTTATATTGTATTACATTTTTAAATAAATTATTTTTAAAAATAAATACGATTACTTAGTTTTTAAATAATACTAATAAATTATTCTCAGTATTTAATTAAAAAGCTAAAGATATTATTAAAGCTTTAAATTATTTAAAATAGCTAAAATCAGTTTTTAAGAGTAAATTAAATGAATCAAAATGAAGAAAAAATATTTGTATGCAATTTAGATGATACAAATTTATTTAATTGCATTCTTAATGAAGTAGGAGAAAAAGACCTTGACATCATTTCACAAGATCTTCCTGTAAAACATGATGAAACCATAATAAATTGTGTAAGCGCAAGTTTAGTTGTCTGTCTAAGAAATCTAAAAGACAAATTAGAAACTCTTGAAGTTCAAGTAAAACTCTCAAAATATGAAAATGGAAATTGGATAATCAATCATATAAATGTAATTGTAAGCGAAGATGTTAGCGATGATTTAATAAATTCTAGAATTAATCAATGCCTTAAATTTATAAAAAGAGGATGTGCAACTGATGAATCTATTAATTTCTCAATAATAAAATCAGAAAGTAAAGAGAATCTTAACAATTATGAAATCAAATTACTGGAATTAAATAAGTGGCTTGATAATCTTAGAGATGATAAAAAAAAAAAAGAAAGATTATTTACATTATTTAAAAATATTAAGTCTGATTAGTTAAATTCTATTTGTAATAAGGGGATAATTATATTAAATGAAATAAAAACTAAAGTTGGGATAAAATTAGATGAATCCGAATCACAAATGATATTTAAATGCGATTTAGGAAACATGAGGGTTAAAGATTGTTATATCGATGAGGAACATCATGATGAGGTTAATATGTTGGGACCTAATCCATCTAGGATGCTCGCTTTAGGTGTTTTAGGATGTTTAAGCGCAAGTTTTATTTTTTGTTTGAAAAAAAAAAATTTTAAAGTTGATAATCTTACCAGTGAAGCAGAAGTTACCATCGTTAGAAATAAAAAAGGTTTTTGGAGAGTTAAAAAAATTGATGTTAATCTCACTCCTATAATTAATGATCCAGATACACTTAAAAGAGCACAACAATGTTTAAAACCCATGAAAGATGGTCTTAGTTTTTTTGAACAGTATTGTATTGTAACACAATCTGTCAGAAATGGTATCGAGGTAAATGTTAATTTAGATTTGTGATTCTAGTTTTTTATAATTTTATTTTTAACTTAAATTAAGGTATTATTTTCATGTCAAAAGAATCTAGAGTTAAAGTTGGTATTAAATTAGAAGAAGAAATGACATATAGATGTGATCTTGGTAAAATAAAAATGGAAGATTTATTTATTGATGAAACACATGATACCTACACTGATAAGATAGGTCCTCATCCTTCAAGTTTATTGGCTTTATCTGTTTTAGGTTGTTTAGCTGCAAGTTTTACATTCTGTTTAAAAAAGAAAGGTTTTACCTTAAAAGAACTTACTGGAAAAGCTGAAGTAATTACAAGGAGGAATGAGAGGGGATTTTGGAGAGTTAAGGCAATAAATATTGATATTATCCCTAAAATTGATAATCTTAATATGCGTAAAAGAGCTGATATATGTATGAAATTCTTTGAGCAATATTGTATAATTTCAGAATCATTACGAGCCGGGATGGAAGTGAATGTAAATATTAATTACTAATTTTTTAACCTTAAAAATTATTAATTATTTTTACTTTGGTTTTTTTAATCTTTTATACCATCTTCAGTGATAGAAAACACAATATCACTCTCAGGTATGTTAGGTGCATCAACCACCTTAGCGATCCTTTGTTCTCCCTTTCCTTTCCTTAAAAATATGCGTATTGTTGCTCCATGAGCGACTATGTGACCCCCTGTATGTATTAAAGGATTTCCATAAAATACGTCCGGTCTAGATGACACTTGATTTGTAAAAACGACTGCTAATTCATCATAAAGTTCTGATAACCGTAATAAATCATGAATATGACTATTTAAAATTTGTTGACGTTCTGATAAAGTCCCTCTTCCGATATATTCACTTCGAAAATGACCTATTAACGAATCCACAATAATTAATTTAATATTTTTCTCTTTTATGATTTTAGAAGCTTCTCTTACTAAGAGGATTTGATGATCACTATTATAAGCACGTCCTATAATAATATTTCTTAACACTTCATTATAGTCTAAATCTATGGCTGTAGCCATTTGAATTATCCTTTCAGGACGGAACGTTCCTTCTGAATCTATATAAAGAGCCCCTCCTTCAAGACCTCCCTGTTCGTAAGGTAATTGAACACTTACACAGAGTTGATGCGCAAGTTGAGTTTTTCCTGTCCTATATTCTCCAAAAACCTCTGTTACTGAACCCGGTTCAATACCACCTCCCAACAAATCATCAAAATTCTGGCTGCCAGTTGTTAGTCGATTTAATCTTTTCCGTTTCTCCCATATCTTATCTGCTGATTTAAATCCCATTTTTTCAATATCTTGAGCAGCTCTAACTAGTTTTTCAGCAGTTTTTTCGCCAATCCCTGCCGCTTCAGTTAATTTATTTAAGGGGTACATAGCAAGTGTTCTTATCGATAAGACTCCCGCATCTTTCAACTTATTTAATGTAGCATCTCCCACACCTGGTAAATCCTTCAAAGTATAACTCGATTTCGATATAGAATCCTCTTCATTCTTCTTCTGACTTTTTTTCTTAGCCATATTAAAATAATAGTTATTAATTCATATTTGAATTCGCATTAATTTTGATAATCTATCAAGAAATAAATATAAAAATATTAATAAAAAAATTAATTGGAAAATAAAGAATTTTTATACTTTTATTTTGTTTCTTTTCCACTCCGAGTTATAATCAACAAAACAATGAATAGTATGACTGACATCAAGAAAGTTAGCACTGCCATTGCCTCAGGAAGCCAAATATAACTTAAATAAAGAAACGGAGGCACAAATATGGCGATAATAATAATAAACACAGGGAATGGGATTTCTTCATCCTTAATATCAATTATTAGCGGAATAATAACCAAAAGCACTAACAATGTAGCTGCAAGTTTAAATGCTGTTGCAATAGAAGAACTAAAAATTGCTGAGTGAACATTAGGTAACCAGAAAAATAATAATTTTTCTGTGCCAGTTTCCATATTAGCATCAATTTCTGGCAAAATAGCACTAACAATCAACTGTACAAGTATTCCTAAACTGAGATAGAGTAATATTTCATTAATCTCTTTATTCTTTTTAAGATATACTCCAATTGTATCTCGTAGTAATGTTATAATCCATAAGGCAAAAAGCACTAAATAAGCACCTAGTACGTCAAAATTATCAATTTCTAAGCTAAGATACCACAAATAATTACTCGGAATCACCGCTACTATATAAGCAAGGTAACCGTATTTCTCCTCCCGTTTAAATAGATCAAATCCTAAAAATACACCATAAATAATGAATAAGGTTATTAAAATTATTATTGAACTTATGTCTACCGCCATGATTAAATCATCCTTTTATTAAATTCTTAAGTTAGTATTATATTATAATATAATTGATTCTATTTTTTTTAAATTTTAATCCTATTTTATAGAATAAAATAAGTTCTCAAATATTAAACTTAAAATGCCATAAATTAAATTTATTTGCGTTTTAGAGTTCAGAAATTACCTTTTCCATGGTTTTAATCATTGCTTGTGCTTTATCTTTATCTTCTGACTCTGCTGATAAAAGTATTGCATTTCTGTGCAACGCAACTTTTATAACGATATATGAATCATTTTCAATTATTTTTAATTCATTTATAATATCATGGTATCTATAGCCATTTTCCTCTACTATTTCTCTTAACCGATTATGAATATTACTAATTAACTCAGAGGATACAGCTAAAGTCTTATTAATTTTTATACCTTTAGGAAAACCTCTAGTCAATGAACTAAGAAGATCATTTTGAGCAGTCATAATTTCAAGAATTTTTAATAATATAAAGTTGCCATCACTGAAGGGAGCAAACTCTGGGAAATAAAATTTAAGAGTATCTGCTGCGGCAAAACAAGCCCTTTCCTCTCTAATTTGTCTTGAAATCTCTCCGGGGAGATTCTCGACTTGTTTAACAGGAAAACCGCCATCTTCTATAAAATTTCGCACGATAGGTGAAATAGAGGGAGTAGTAATTATTGTGTTTCCCTTTGATTTTTGTATTCTTTTATCAAATGACATGAATAACATTAATAAATCTTCAAAATTAATTTCTAATCCATTCTCATCTATCACCAATATTCTTGATCCATCGACATCAAAACAGACACCAAGATGACTGTTCGATGCTTTTACTATATCTGCTGTATTTCTAATAGTATTGATACTAGGAACAGGGTTTGAAGCCCTTTCGCGATAATGTGTATTTAGGGCGATAACTTCAACACCGATATCATTAATCAACAATGGTGTAATTTTTCCTGTTGGGCCATAGGAACAATCAACTACTATCTTTAAATTTGCTTTTTTTATTTTTGTTTTATCAACAAATTGCTGTAGCGATTTAATATATATATCAGCTGTTTGTGGTATAGCTGTGATTTGACCAATTTCATTAGGTGCAACTCTTCTTACATCGGTTGGGTATATATTATATAATTCAATTATCCTTTGAATTTCGGACTGTGTCAATTCAATACCTCCAGCATCTAAGAACCTTATTCCGACATCTTCACTATAAAGATGTCCTGCTGAAAAATATACACCTGCACTCGCTCCAAATCGTCGTATTGTAAATTGTAAAAGAGGGAAGGTACAATCTGACAAATTTAAAAGATTTATACCTGTAGACATCAATCCAGAAGTATAAGCTCTTTTTAACATACGACTATCATTATGATAATCTCTGCCCATAACAAGAGATTCATTTTGCTTTAATAAGCTGCCGTGAATCGATCCAATTGAGCTTGAAATCTCTGGGGTGAATACATAATTCGCTTTTCCTACAATCCTTCCATTCTTTTTTAATTCATTCAGGTTTTTAATTGGAATCTGAGCCATTTATAACTACTTTTTTGAATTTACGATAAATTTTATGTTGGAACTAATATATGTTAAAAAGCTAAATAAAAATATATAACTTTAACGTTTTTAAAAATTATATGAAGACACTTTATTTTAAATATTATTTACTCAATTTGGTAAAAAAAACTTATAAATTGCTTACACTCGAGTTTCAATCTTAGATAATTAAATCAGTATTAGTCTTTGCATTTCTTTATCGAATTCATAAAATTTTCTTAAAATTTTTGAATGCTTTTTAATATTTTTAAGGTGAAATATTAAATATTATTGTTTGATTCCTATCTATAATTAAATTATTTAAAAATTTTAATAATGCCTAAAGAATTAGGATCATTTTGTTTAGTACTTCACGCCCACCTACCATGGGTAATCGGCCACGGAAAATAATTTGAATTTATCTTATTATACGAAATATGGCCCCATGGAATGGACTGGGTGAATGAAGCAGCAGCAGAAACCTATATACCTCTTCTTATAGAATTATATAAATTAGTAGATGATGGGTACCATCCAAAATTTACTATTGGGCTTACTCCTGTTCTGTGTGAAATGCTTCGACACCCTAGATTTATTGATGGTTTCTTAGGGTATCTTGATGAAAAATATAATGCTGCTGTTCACGATTTTGAGAATTTTACAGAAAGTAAATATGAAGAAGGTAGAATTAAATTAACTCTATGGTGGCAAGAGTTTTATCAGCGTGTAAAGGAAAATTTCATTCACAGATATAATAAAGATATTATAGGAGCTTTTAAAAATCTCCAAGATATGGGACTTTTAGATATTATTACCTGCGGCGCTACTCATGGATATGCTCCACTACTATCTAAAGATACATCGATTGATGCTCAATTTAAAACGGCTGTGGATAATTATAAGCGACATTTTGGAAGAAATCCCACAGGCGCGTGGTTACCTGAATGTGCTTATCGACCGGGATACAGATGGAAAAATCCAATCTCTGGAGAGGAATATCAAAGACCTGGAGTGGAATATTTCCTTGCTAAAAATGGTTTAAAGTATTTTTTTATAGATACTACTTTATTATTGGGAGGAAAATCTCAAGGGGTATATGCGGCTCGATTTCCATTACTTGCAGAACTCTGGAAACAATTTGAATCTCAATATGAAGAAATTCCAACTTCTTTTGAAAAATCGCAATATGAACCCTATTTAGTATCGACTGATCCATCAACTCCGGGACCTGTAGGATTTTTTACAAGAGATGAAAAAACAGGTATAGTTGTATGGAGTGGAGAACATGGCTATCCAGGTTGTGCTGAATATCTTGATTTTCATAAAAAGCACTATCCTGGAGGTTTGCGATATTGGAAAGTAACCGAAGCCAAATTGGATTTAGGAAAAAAAATGTTGTATTGGCCTGATGATGTTCCAGGTAAATTAGATGAAAATGCTGGTCATTATATAAATCTTATTAAAGATATTTTACGTGATTTTAAAGGCAAGTTTGGAAGAAATGGAATTGTTGTAGCTCCTTATGATGCAGAATTATTTGGACATTGGTGGTTTGAGGGAAATTGGTGGCTATCGAGAGTATTTAGATGGGCAGAAGATGATCCTGAAATAGATCTAACTAATACAAGATTATATCTTGAAAATAATCCCCCAAATAAGGTAGTGAGCGTAATAGAGGGTTCTTGGGGGCAAGCTTCATCTCACTGGGTGTGGTTTAACGAGTGGACAACTTGGACATGGGAGAGGATATACGAATGCGAAGCTAAAAGTGAAATAATTACTGCAAAATACAAAGATTCTCATGATCCACATCTAATCAGAATTCTTAAACAAATGGCGCGAGAACTTCTATTATTAGAAAGTAGCGATTGGCAATTTCTAATGACGACTTGGACCGCAAGAGATTATGCAGAAAATAGAATTGCGTTGCATTATGACAATTTTAATAGACTTTATAATATGGCGAACCTTTATGGAACGGGACAATATGTTGAAGAGGGCGAGTGGCACTTTCTAGGTTTGATTGAAGATAATGATGGATTATTTGAAGCAATAGACCTTGAACCATTTGCTAAAAAGTAGATATTCTATTAATTTAGAGAAACAAGAATTACTTTAAGTTTTTTAAAATTATTTTTCTTTTCCTATTGTTGTCATAAATATGTGTAACAATTTTCGATAAGTGTAAATTTATATAAAATTTGTGATATAATGTAAATAAAGATACAAAAAACTATGTTTGGTGAAAGATTATAGCTTATATAATGTCCACAGAGACAATTTTTTTAATGATTGCAGTGATTATTCCAGGGCTACTTATTTTCTTTCAGAGAAAATTCAAGTTAAAAAGGAAAACGATTGGTTTTAAGGTTTTATTACATATAATGTTTTCCACATCAATTACAATTGCATGTACGGCATTTGCCTACAGAATATTTAATGATTCAATTCCAAGAGTGATAATGATTTTGAGTGCGTTTTCTTATGTAGCTTTCGCTATTTATTATCTACTTAGTATTATTCAGAAACAAGAATTGAAAATATTTACTCTATTAAAAGATAGTTCGGATGCGTCTGTAAACGTTTCAAATATTGCTACTGAATTGGCTGCAAGTGCTAGTGAAGTGAATGCCGCCTCAGAAGAAATCGCAAACTCTACTCAAATTATAACACAAGAGGCGCAAGAGGCTATAATAGCTACTAACAATATAAGAAATGTTGTTGGGCTGGTTACTAATATTGCAGATCAAACAAATTTATTAGCGCTAAATGCCAGTATTGAAGCCGGTAGAGCAGGTGAACATGGTAGAGGGTTCGCGGTTGTTGCAGATGAGGTTCGAAAATTGGCTGAAGAATCAAAAACAGCTGTTCTTGAAACAAATAAAGATATCATTGATGTAGTGAATAAAATAAATTCGACATTTAGTTCTATGGAAGGAATAAGTGCATCGGCGGAACAACAAACAGCTTCTATGGAAGAAATTTCTTCAACAGCAAATAAACTTGGCAATTTGGCTGAAAATTTAAAAAATAAATTATCAGGTAAATCCATGAAATAAAAGGGATTTTTAATTTAATTCAAATCTTAGATTTTGCATTTTTTTTAAAGGAACTTTTTTACTCCCTTTTTTAATAGAATTGAATATTTTCAAATAGAAAAGTTATTAATAACTAAGATGTTAAACAAGAAAAAGTACTAGTCTTCTGCTAAATGAAATCCTTTCTTTCTGAATATATTCTTTCAATAGCATTTTCTAAATATGATTGAAGATATTGATGGATTATTCGTTGCATTAGACTTAGAATCTTTCGCAAAAAAAAAATAATTGTAAATTCACAACTTTTCGAAAATATCCAATATCCTACCAAAAGATTTATATACATTTTACCCATAAAAGTCCTTTAATAATTTTCTTACTCATTTATTTAATATTTAAGAATGACATAGAACTTAAGGTAGGTTGAAATTCCCGTTAAGAAAAAAAAAGAGGTTTAATCCTTTTAGTATTATTTATAATATCAGGGGAACTTTTATTTTTTATATTCAATATTTATGACATATTTGGGGGATTCCAATTTAAGGCTAAGAGAAATTTTACTTTTGATTATAATCAAGGATCTGGTAGCATTAAAATTAATTTTCGACTTACTCATATAATGAACGACCAATTTTATAGCAATATTATTTTTCAGACAACATCCAAGGGCGATGTAAAACACCTAGGGATACCTTACTTAAACTTAACTATTTGTAAAGATAACGACAATTCATTTCAATATAGATATCATGATTATTAAGAATTTTGTTGAATTGAGATATAATAAGGGTATAGCTTTACTACGGGTTCAAGTTTTCTTAGTTTTCACTTTATTATTAGACATTGGTTTCATATTAAGAATTTTTGCAAGAATAAATCACGAAGGAAGATTTAGAGAGAATGATAAAAAAGAGATAAGCAATTCTGGGATTATATCGGTAAAAGGCAGAAGAACAAAAAGAACCTTAAATATAAATTTTATTCAATTCTTTTAAAATATTCGAGATTTAATTCTTGAAAACAAGAATCAATATCTTCAATTTCTTTTAATTCCCTTAAATTAATTCTAGCTTTATCTTCAAAATTCTTCGCAGCCCATATTAATTTAAGAAGTCTCTGATGATGATGATGGAACCTTTGATTTGCATAATCCTTAGCTTGTTCTGTATAAAGTAAAAACGGCCAATCACTTCCCTCCATCAAAAGAAGTTCTCTAGCAATTTGTTTTAGAATCTGTTTTTCCCAATTATTTGGATCTGGATTAATTTCTAATACATCTTCTAATTCTTTGATTGATTGATTTATATATGGCCATATCCAACCATGTTCTGGATTTTTCCAAACCCTAAAATCACCACCTTCTCCCCAACTGCTTTCTCTCATTTTTATTATCGAGAAGTTTTCTCTATTAGAAGAAGTAAAATCAGAAATAGTTATCATATTGATATCATCTTTATTATTAATTAACTCGAATACTCTTTTTAACCAATTAATTCCCTCTCCCCACCAATGACCATAAAGTTCAAAGTCATAAGGCGAGATTATGATGCCTTTTTCTTTATAAGTTTCATAAAATTCTCGAGCTTCTAATTCAAGTAGATTTATAAAATCATTTGCATGAGAGGCAACCATCTCTTCTGCTTTTTCAATATTATATAATTTTTTCTCTACTTTTCCAGTAATTCTCCAATAACGTAATCCAGATTCATGATCTTTTTTATGAAATTCTCTGTAATATTTATTTCCAGGATATCCTATTTTAGCATCCCATACTTGTCTACTAGTATTATTATTTCTCCCAAATACCGAAATATCAGTTTCTAATTTATGTCCATAATTTACATTTAAACCAAAATCATTTTTTTGATCAATAATTTCTGCTGTAAGGATCCCATGAGAATCAACAAAAAAATATTTAATCCCAGAATTGTTCAACCAATAATCTATGCTTTCTCTCAATTTACCTCGAAAATCCTGTTTAGGACGATATGCACATTCTGGAAGCCAAAAACCTTTTGGAGCTTTACCAAAATATTTTTTATGAGTATCTACAGCTAGCTGAATTTGAGAAAAAATTCCAGAATCGCGTTCAAAAAGAGGTAAAAACCCATGTGTTGCACCACATGTTATTAATTCAATCATCCCTTCATCTTGGAGCCATTTAAAACTCCCTAAAATGTCTCGATAATAATTATGATAAAAAGTATCTAATGTATGTTCAAAAGTTCTTAAATGATATTCAGCAATTCCTTTTCTCTCTTGGTGATTTTCAAATCTTCTGATATCATTTTTTGCTCTTGAGATTAAGTTTTCCATATATTCTGTGAATCTCTGAGTCATATACTCATCCGCAAGTTGCTCGGCTAAAATTGGCGTGATATTTATTGTAATAGCTGATTTTAATCCTTCTTCTTTCAACTCCCTTAAAATATTTAACATTGGGATATATGTCTCGTTCATGGCTTCCATTAACCATTCTTCACCAGCTGGCCAAGTTCCCGATTTTTTACACCATGGAATGTGTCCATGTAATATTAAACCAAAATAACCTAGAAGCATAGCAAATAAAAAAATATAAAATGTTTATTATTAATAACTATTTTCAAATATTTTCAAGACTATTGATCCTAAGCATTTAGAAAAAAAATAAAAAGTTATTTTAAATTGCTTTTATTTCAATTTTTCTCATATAAAAATTCTTTTATCAGTTTAACTACTCTTTGGGGTTCTGGCTGAAAGAACAAATGAGCAGCATTCTCTAACATAATCAGTTTTGCACCAGATATACCTTTTGCTAAAATTTCAGCATTTCCGGGTGGTATTAAAATATCTTCTTTACCTTGAAGTATTAATGTTGGTTTTTCAATTTCTTTAAGTCTCCTAGCTGCATTGAAACTCATTGCTTGTAATTGACGATGATGCGAGCTTAGTTGAATAGGTATTTTAAGCATTTGTTGTTTATATGATTCTATGAATTCAGGACTATTTTCAATAAAAGTTTTAGTAAATAATAGTGGTATAAAACCATTAATAAGATCTATATTATCTTCCGGAGGATTTATGAGGAAATTCATTACTTCATTTGAAGGTGGTAAGCTTTTACTTCCTCCACAATGTGTACTACAAAGAATTAAATTCGCAACTCTCTCAGGATAATTGAGCGTTATCTCTTGTGCAATAAATCCACCCATCGAAAATCCAAGTATATGTGCCTTTTGAATATTTAAAACATCCATTAACCCTATTGTATCATCAGCAAACATTTTGATGGAATAAGCAATCTCAGGTTTATCGGTTCTTCCTACTCCTCTATTATCGAAGACAATGGTTTTAAAACTTTGTGCTATTGCTTTTATTACTTCTGGACTCCACCAATTAACATCACAAGATAATCCCAAAATCATAATAAACGGGAAACCCTCTCCATGGATTTCATAATATATATTAATGTCATTTACTCTTATTGTAGGCAAGTAGAGAGCACCTCAATTAAAAATTAGATTTCTATTTGCTAATTTTAGTAGAACTTTTTTTCCTTAATATAATTTGTTATCTAATTTTTTATATTAAAGATTTACTTTTGAGTAATAGAATTAAACTACCCAAGAGCGATAAAAATGTGAGTGTGGTGTTAGTTTGGGATTTATATCAGCTAAAAAAAGTAGGTTTTTCAATGGTTAGGTTTTGTCCTGAATCAATAATACCCATAATTTATCCTAAATTCATTTTTGAGGAATAAAAGTGTAAAATTATAATCATTATTTCTTAAAGTCCAAAAAGAGAACATAATAAAAAAAATCAACAAAAATCAAAAATATAGCTACAAATTTTTAAGGATTAGAAAATAAATTAGGAAATGATAATGAAAATACCATTTAAAATTGATTTGAAAAGTAAAACAGCTGTGGTTACTGGGGGAGCAGGTGAATTATGTGGGCGATTTTCTGAAGCTCTGGCAATATGTGGAGCAAATGTTGCAATACTTGATTTGCGAAAAGAGGATGCTGATAATTTAGCAAAAAAGATTAATGAAAATGGGGGAACTGCCATAGGAGTTAAAGCAAATGTGCTAGATCTTAAGAGTTTATTGAATGCTGAAAATATAATAAAACAAGAATTTGGTTTATGTACCATACTCATAAATGGAGCAGGTGGAAATCATCCAAAAGGAACGACATCAAAAGAGTTTCTCATAAGGGATGATATAGAAATTGAAGAAAAAGACCTTATTACTTTTTTTGATTTAGACCAAAAAGGATTCGAATTTGTATTTAATCTAAATTTGATCGGCACTTTACTTCCTACTCAAGTGTTTGCTAAGCATATGATAAATCAGAAGGATTCTATTATTATTAATATTTCTTCTATGAATGCATTTAAACCATTAACTAGAATACCGGCATATAGTGGAGCTAAAGCTGCTGTTAGTAATTTCACTCAATGGCTTGCGGTTCACTTTTCAAAAGTAGGTATACGCGTAAATGCAATTGCTCCTGGATTTTTCTTGACAGAACAGAATCGCGTTCTTTTGACCAATAAGGATGGTTCATTTACTAAGCGAGCTGAAAAAATTCTGGATCATACACCAGCAGGACGATTTGGAAAACCAACGGAGCTAATAGGTACACTTCTTTGGCTTGTTAATGAAGAAGCGTCTGGTTTCGTCAATGGAGTCATTATTCCAGTTGATGGTGGATTTTCTGCCTATTCAGGAATATAAGAGTTCAAAGAAATTATTAAAAATAAATTAAGAATAAATAAGGTTATGTAAAAATGGAAATGACATTTAGGTGGTTTGGAGAAAATGATCCTATTCCTCTTCAATATATTAGACAAATCCCAAAAGTGACAGGAATCGTTTCAGCTTTATATGATGTTCCTGTTGGAGATATATGGCCTCGTGCTAAAATTAGTAAACTTAAGAGAATTATTGAAGCAGCAGGATTGAATTTTTCTGTAATTGAAAGTATACCTATTCATGAAGATATTAAACTTGGACGGTCCAATCGCGATGAATTAATAGATAAT
Source organism: Promethearchaeota archaeon (assembly GCA_048940925.1). Taxonomy (GTDB): domain Archaea; phylum Asgardarchaeota; class Lokiarchaeia; order Sigyniarchaeales; family SOKP01; genus Loki-b32. The sequence continues at coordinate 92,742 of JBHLOC010000014.1, forward strand.
TATTGCCAGAGTATAATAAATATGGGAACTCTTGGGATAAAGACACTCTGCTATAATTTCATGCCTGTGTTTGATTGGTTTCGCACTAATTTAGCATTGGAAAACCCTGATGGTTCTAATTCTTTAGGTTATTTAAATAAAGAAGTGATAAAAATAAATCCGAAGAAAAATTCTTTAGAACTCCCTGGATGGACTACCCCCTATACCAAAAAAGAACTGAATAATCTTTTGGATGCTTATTCTGAGATTAATGAAGATGACTTATGGTCCAATTTAGAATACTTCTTAAAAAGAGTTGTTCCAATAGCAGAAGAATTTGGAGTAAAAATGGGAATTCATCCAGATGATCCTCCATGGTCAATTTTTGGTCTCCCTCGCATAATTACTAATGAAAAGGCATTAGATCGTGTAATTAAAATTGTAAAGAGCACCTCAAACGGGATTACCTTCTGTTCTGCCTCTCTTGGTTTAAATCCAAATATAGATTTAGCCAGATGTATCCAAAAGTTTGGAAAGATAGATCGGATCCCCTTTGTTCATTGTAGAAATCTTAAAAAAACTGGAAAATTCGACTTTCATGAAAGTAAACATCCTACCGAGTTTGGCGATATTGATATGTATGAAGTAATCAAAGCATATGTTGAAATTGAATTTAAAGGAGCAGTGCGTCCTGATCATGGAAGGATGATATGGGGTGAATCTGGGCGTCCGGGTTATGGGTTATATGATCGCGCATTAGGAGCTATATATATTATAGGTCTTTGGGAGGGAATTGAAAAAAGTATTAATACTACAATAGTAAAAAATGGAGGTTAGACACTTGAAAAAATTTATGGGTGAAAATTTTCTTTTACAAACAAAAACAGCAGAATATCTTTATCATGAGCATGCGAAAAACATGCCAATATTTGATTACCATTGCCATTTGCCAGTAGAAGATATTGCTAAAGATATTTGCTTTAATAACTTAGGGCAAGTGTGGCTAGCAGGGGATCACTACAAATGGCGTTTAATGCGCAATAACGGTATAACTGAGAAATATTGCACTGGTAATGCCTCTGATTATGAAAAGTTTGAAAAATGGGCAGAAACAGTTCCAATGACTATTCGAAATCCTCTATACCATTGGACTCATTTAGAGTTAAATAGATATTTCAACATTACTGAATTATTAAATCCCACAACCTGTAAGAAAATTTATGATCATTGCTCCGCATTATTAAAAACACCAGAATTCTCTGTACGTAACCTACTCATTAAAATGAATGTAAATGTAATATGCACTACAAATGATCCTATAGATTCACTTGAATTTCATAAAAGAATCAAAAATGATGGATTCAAAATTAAAGTATTTCCTGCATTCAGACCAGATAAAGCAATGCATATAAATAATAAAATAGAATACAAAAAATATATCCACAAATTAAGTGATGTCGCAAATATTGAAATAGAGGATTTCACAAGTTTAATGAAGGCTATTGATATACGTCATAACTATTTTCATACTAATGGATGTCGAATTGCTGATCACGGGATTGAATTTTTCCATATTCAAAATTATACAGATGGAGAAATCGAAAATATAATGGTTAAAGCTCTTTCAGAACAAAAATTGACTAAAACTGAAATATCTAAATTTAAATCAGCATTCCTTTATGAAGTTGCAAGATTAAATCATAAATGTGGATGGGTACAACAATTCCATGTTGGAGCTATTCGTAATACCAACACTCGGATGTATAATCAACTTGGATCTGATATAGGATGCGATTCAATAGGGGACTTTGCTCATGGAGAAAATATAGCTAAGTTTCTAGATCGTCTTGATCAATCAAATGAACTCACAAAAACAATTCTTTATAGTATAAATCCACGAGATAATGAATTATTTGCATCAATAATTGGAAATTTCCAAGATAGTTCTTTTCCTGGGAAATTGCAGTTTGGTCCAGCTTGGTGGTTTTTAGATCAAATAGATGGAATGACAAAACAACTTAACACACTGTCTAATATGGGATTATTAAGTCGCTTTATTGGAATGACTACTGATTCTCGAAGCTTTTTATCATTTCCAAGACATGAATATTTTCGTCGAATACTCTGCAATTTAATTGGAATAGATGTTGAAAATGGAGAAATTCCCTCTGATACGGATTTGCTTGGAAAAATTGTTGAAAATATTTGTTATAATAATGCAATTAAGTATTTTGGGATATAATTATTCAATTTTTTCAAAGTTTAAGGAATAGTAGATTGAATCTAATGAAATTACAAAAATATTCAATAGGAACTGGAGATCGGTTTGGTCAGCAGGGGAAAGCTCTGCTTAAAGCAATAATAAAAGCACAACAAGCTGGTATAGATATTGCAATTGTTTGGAATAAATCTCACAGAGAACATATTATTACTAAATCTAGTCCTAATGATGTTTTAAGAGAAGCTAAAAATGCAGTGAGAGAATTAGGTTGGAAAGGTAATTATTACATTGACGCAGATCATATAGGACTTTCAAATGTAGATCTATTTGTTGATTCATGCAATTTTTTTACCATTGATGTCGCAGATTTCATCGGAAGAAAAGCCACTGATACCCAAATAAACACATTTATCAAAAAATATGGAAAATATTCTGGAAGATTATCAATTCCACATATTAAAGAACCTTTAAATATTACTAAGATAAATTTAAAAAAGATAGCTGAAATGTATCTTTTAGCCATTAAAGAAGCAACTAAAATATATCACAGAATTGAGGAACAGAAAGGAAAAGGAAATTTTATAGTAGAAATCTCAATGGATGAATCTGAATTACCTCAAACACCAATTGAAGTATTATTTATTCTAATAATTATTGCAGATGAAAATATCCCTATTCAAACGTTTGCTCCAAGATTTTCTGGAAAATTTTATAAAGGTATTGATTATATAGGGGATATTGATCAATTTGCAAAAGAGTTTGAGCTCCTTTTAGCTATAATTCAATTCTCAATAAAAGAATTCTCTTTACCTGATAACTTAAAACTAAGTATTCATTCTGGAAGTGATAAATTTGCGATTTATCCTGCTATTAATAACCTTATTAAGAAATTTGATAAAGGAATACATTTAAAAACATCAGGAACAACATGGTTGGAAGAAATAATAGGTTTAGCTATGGCTGGAGCTGATGGATTAAAAATGGTTAAAGAGATATATAGTAAAGCATACAAACGATTTGATGAGCTATGTGTACCTTATGAAAAAGTAATTAATATCAATAAAGATAAGTTAATTAAACCCAAAATAGTAAATAATTGGACTAATGAAAAATTTGTAAAAACCTTGCGTCATGATTTATCCTGCAACGATTATAATCCACATTTTCGACAATTATTTCATATAGCATATAAGATTGCTGCAGAAATGGATTCACGTTATTTGAAAGTTTTAAATAAATACAAAAGGTTAATTGAAAAATGTGTAACCAATAATATTTATGAAAAACATCTTAAAAAGCTATTTTTGTAAAATTCTATAAGAAATAATGCGTAGGAGTTAATTGAATTAAGTCATGCATTAAATATAGTCCACAACAACGTCTTATAAAAAGAATTATCTAACAATAAGTTATAAATATTAAAAAAAATACATTTTTGATTAAATCAATATTATAAATTAGAAATCTTATACAAATGTGTGAAATATGAAGAGAAATACAACATTGTCTTTTTTTGTCTTGATTCTTTTAAGTTCTATTGGAATTCTTAGTATCAATTCTATTGGAAATACTGCATTAAAAAGAAATTCTTACATGATACCTAAAATCAATTTAAAAGATGCATTATTTACATCATTGGGGACTAGTTGGGATGAAAATGGGATCGCAGTGACAACCGCTAATGAAGATCAATTTGAACACCAAGTCATTAGTGATGGATCAGGAGGAGTTATTATTGTTTGGAAAGATGACAGATCTGAAACTAATGATGATATATATACTCAACGTATTGATTCAGATGGTAATGTATTATGGACATTGAATGGTACTGCAATTTGTACAGAAGGTTCTAATCAATATCCGCCTGTATTATGTAGCGATGGTGCTGGTGGTGCTATTATTGCTTGGCACGATTCGAGAAATGGTAATAGTGACATTTTTGCTCAAAGAATAAAGTCGAATGGAGTTATTCAATGGACTGTCAATGGAGTGCCAGTATGTGTAGAAAGCAATGATCAAATAGATCAACAAATATGCAGTGATGGAGCTGGAGGCGCAATTATTACTTGGGTAGATTATAGACCTGCTAGTGGTAATGCAATTTATGCACAACGCATTGATTCAAATGGGGACGCTAAATGGACCGTTAATGGTATTCCATTAACTAATGAGATAGTAATTGTTGAATACCCCCAGATTTGTAGCGATGGAGCTGGAGGAGCTATTATAGCTTGGACAAAAAATCTTGGAAGTGGTAACTATGATGTCTATGCTCAAAGGATTAATTTTAATGGGGTAGATCAATGGACAACCAATGGAGAAGCAATTAGCACTGCACCTGGAAGCCAAAGATCTATTAAAATAATAAATAATAAGAACGGAGGAGCTGTTATGGTGTGGGATGATTATAGATCTTTAACTTTCCACGATATTTATGCTCAAAGTATAGATGCTAATGGCATAGTCCAATGGACTGTGAATGGAACCCCTATTTGTGTATCTGGTCTATCTAGTTTTTATCCAGAATTTATTGTAGATGAGGATGGGGGATCTATAATTACTTGGCAAGATGTTAGAAATCTTAACTTTGATGTATATGCACAATATATAGACTCGAATGGAAGTATACAATGGAAAGTTAATGGTATAGCAATATGTGCTACAAATGAAAATGAAGAAACTCCTCAAATCTGTAGCGATGGTGGTGGAGGAGCGATTATAAGTTGGATAGATACAAGAGAAATAGGCTATAATGTTTATGCACAACGAGTTACTCCTGAGGGAGATTTGAAATGGGCTACTAATGGCATTATGATTACTAATGTTACAGATATGGATAATACTGAAAAGCATTTGATAGTTAGTGATGGCTTAGGTGGTGCTATTTTTACCTGGGAGAGGGGATATTTTTTTGGTGATGCAGATATATATGCACAACGGTTAGAAAATGATGCTCCCACTTCAAGTCATCCTGAAGATATTAAAACTTCTACTGAGGGCTCTGAAGAGATAAATTGGACGTTATCTGATGATACTGCTGGTGGTAAATATCGCGTATTGGCAAATGACACAAATGGAGATTATCATATTACTGTAAATTGGACTTCTTGGACAAGTGGTAATGAACTTCTTGTATCTATTGACAATGAAAATGTTGGTGAGTTTAATTATACTATCCAATATTATGACGATCAAAATCGATTTGGTATTCCCGACACAATCATCGTAATAATCACTAAAGCTGGCTTTAAAATCGGTGGATATAATTTGATTTTCCTTATAATATCATTTTTTGCTATTGCTTTCGTATTAACAAAAAAATCCAAAATCCTTTTGAATTGAATAAAAATATAGGTTTAAATCTATCTTTTTTTTTCTCTTTTTAATGTTCTTTTTTCTAAAATCTTGATTGAAAAATTCTCAAGGTCT
>JBHLOC010000084.1:0-6749 GCA_048940925.1 Promethearchaeota archaeon
TTTGTAAAATTTCTTAATCATTTTTTCAGCATCGTGCATAAAATTACATATACATCCAAATAATATCATATAGAGTATAAAACTTTTATCTTTTGCATAGGTTTCATCATTAATTTGAATTTCAAAGTTTTTCTGCACTCTTTGACCATCAACTCTAGCAACTTTTTGATCACCAATATAAATCCAATAATTTCTTCCAGGGCCAACTATTCCTTTGGCATGGACTATTTGAAGTTTATCATCTTTCTGTTCAGGAAGAAGTGGCCATGTCCATCTTGTTCCCATTAATCTCCAGCCTCTTACTACCCGAGCTAAATGAACCATTCTCGGATTTTGCATAAAAAATACAGGAGCAGCATGTTTAATTTCATAACTTTGAATTAATGAGTGGGCAACACTTAATTCAACGCCACCTTTAAAATTACCTCCTTTTGGCTGCGCATCCATCGTTTCCTCCATAATGGTAAAAATACGGCACGTTAATTGTTTTTCCTCAAGAGGTTTTTCTTCCCAATCATCTTTACTAAAAGCTATAATGTACTTTTTCTCACCTTCCTCTTCTACAACTCCTTCAATATCAAAATTTTTTGAAAACCAACGTGTTTTAGCTTGATATTTTAGTTGCTGATGTATTCCTAATTCCTCATCGTGTAGACGAGTTCGCCAAAAGTTCACTTTTAGTTTTTTATAAACAGCCTTCTTTCGTGGAATAGGTTTTTCTGGTGTTTCTGGTTTCTTAGAGGGTTTTGAAACCTTCTTTTTTGCTGGTTTTACTCTTGATGCTTCTCGAGGTTTTTTTGCAGCTTTTTCAGCAGTTTTTTCGATTTCTTCAACAGGATCTTCTTCTGACATAATAAATCACACCTATAAAATTAAATCTATAATTTTTTTTGTTTTAAAATTAAATCTTTTTGTTTCTTTTTTAATTTTTTCTTATAATAATTTCAGTTATAAACTAATAATTATAACTTTATATTTCTAATTATACAAAATTATTATACAAATATTTGTACTATTAGAAAACATATATCAAAAAAGAGATACAACCACTATTTAAAACTTCATATTTTATTTTTAAAAATGATTATCTTTGAATTTCTTGATGTAATTTTTCTATAAAATCATTGAAATCTTCTCTGTTAAATTTAACATTTAAAAGATGTCCTAATATAGGAGGAATATTTTCTTCTTTTTCATAGACAGGAATTAATTTAAGTAATTTTTTCTTCCTTCTTTGAAATGCTGCTTGCCATTCGTCCTTAACGGCTTCAGATTTCATGGAGTTTTCACTACAAAATAAAATGAATACATTACATTTTTCTAGTGTTTCATCCATGAATTCTACTATATTTTGTTTGCTATCAGCTTCCCAAAATAAAACTTTATTTATATCGGGATAATTTTCTAAATCTTTTACTATTTTTACCATATCAAAATATTCTGAATCCTTAGTAGAGTAACTTAAAAAGATATTAAACTCTTTTAAATCCTCAAATCGAAATCTAGAAATTGAGGAGATTTCAGGTATCTCTAAATCTTCTTTTGAGATTTTTGGAATATCTTTTCCAACATTTAACTCCCTCCATTTGTTGTAAGATTCTACTAACATATCTATATATTCTAAATTTCTCTGCTGATCGAATGCTATTGCATTTGAGTTAGTAAAATAATCGGCATAAATTTCATTATTTTGAATCATCTCATTAATCACTTGAATGGTTAAATCATCGTCTACAACACCCGATTTTTCCATAATATCATTGAGTTGTAGCCTTGGATATTTAGTGCTTAATATCAAAATTGTCTTTTTTGTTTTACTTATCATTTCTATATATAGATTATTCGAATAATCTATTTTTTCTTCACATAACTTTAGAATCTCTAACAAACCATAAGTCTCAGAAATCTCCTTTATTTCATTCAAAACCTTAATTGCTTCTTTGATCTTTCTGTCTCTTATTAAATGATCTGCAAATGCTATTTTTTCTTTTAATCTATTTTCAATTTTAGCTTTATTTTTTCCGTATACTTTTACTTCTTTTCCTTGTTTAGGGACAAATATTTTTTTTCTTAAAATCATCGCTGTCCCCATCCCAGCTATCGCAACTACACATACAATGATAATTATAATTATTAAAGGATTAGATTCGCTTGTTATTATTTGGTTATCTTCAATAATATTTCCTTCACTATCTTCGTCAACATAAATAGCTTTTTTATTCATTTTGAAAATATTATATGTTATGGTATTAAAGTTAGAGTTATTTAAATATAATCCAATGTCATTATATCCTATGAAATTTCTACTAATGATGTTATTATGACTAAATAGTAGATATATACCCCATAAATTATGATTAATGGTATTAGTATTATCTACAATAAAATTAGCGCTACTTTCATTTAGATATACACCACCATAAGCGTTATAGTTCATATCGCTATTCGATATTGTGGAATTGTGACAATCATTCAGTAAAATACCATGACCGTTATTATTTGAACATATAACCCTAATAAATTGTCCCATCATAACATATTCTACTTTCATTCCTGCTTCCCTAATTCCCGCTTTTGAATTAATTAAAATACTATTTTTAATTATAAAATGTACTTCAGAGTTTTTAATTGTAAGACAGCTATAAGAATTTTGACCATCAATTTTTAAGTATTCAATAATATATGGATCCATTTTAGTACCAGAACCATTACACCAAGGTTGAGTAGCAGCTTCTCTCCATGTATAATCTCCTTTGCCTGAATCATCAATTATAAAAGGCTCTAATAATCGATATTCAGTTTCAACATTTATTTTTACATTATTTGAAATAGTATAGCCAATATCATTGTAAGCTACTACTGCAAAATAATTTTCTCCAGTTCTTAACCCAGAGATCGAATATAATGATATCGCATTATTATCTACACGTGAAGTATATTTTTTGCTAATATATGTGATAGGGTTATGAGAGTAAAAAAGAGAATAACTATCTGATCGAACAGAATCAGTCCAGCTTAAATCGAAGGTTCCATCTTCATCTGGTTCATCTGCATGACTAGTCAATGTAAAGTTCCCTGGTAATTTATGTGATTTATCTTCTATAAGATCATTTATTCCCCAATATGGAATTGATAATGTTCCTGTTGCAATCGAATCAGGATAAATACTATTCCAAGATGGAATTATAGCTTTATTATCATCTATTTGCCACTGACAAATTGAAGCATAACTATAAGACCATCCTTCTACTAAATCATGAAATTCTGTAAATGCAATATTCCCACTAACACCTTTAAATGGATCATTAATATCATTATTTTCTAAGGTTGAAACTATTATGTCAGAATCAAACGATTGAGCCTCAAAAGCTGCATTTGCCAATAATTTTACAGCATCATAAGATCCTGCTCCCGTAAAATAAGGTTCTTCCCCATATTCTTCTAAATAATTATTCCAAAATTGAATAGTTAGCGACGATTTCGATGTATTATATATATATTGCATAGTAATTTCATATTGACTATCTCCAGTGGTTTGATCCCAATATAAATCAGACTGAGCAAGATTATTTATACCAGCTAATAAAAATTTTGGCTTTATTAATCCGTATTGTTGGCCTAAATATACTCCCGCCTGTCCAGAAATTAAAGGAATGACAATTTGGGCACCCATATCGTTTAAACTAAGTAAATAATTTTTCATTTCTGTCGATGTTACAGTCATAGGAAACGGAATATCTTGAATAATAGTATAACTTGAATTTAATAATGGCAGTAAATATGCTAAATAGCTTGCAATAGAAGTTGTCCATGAAAGATCCTCACGAAGAATGGCAAATTTTGTTAAATTTCCTCCAAAGTTTATAGATAAATTTGTTGCGAGAGAATAAAGGTAGTCACTAAGTTCAAAAGTTAATGATGTTGTATTAATGGGCATAACTCTAAAGAAATATTTATATCTATCATAATAATCAAACACATTTTCACATAAATTATCCACTGGACAACCAGTACACATAAATGGAATATCAGCATCCATCATTACTTCTTGATATGCCGTTAATGCTTCGTAGCGAAAACCTCCAATAATAAAATGTGGACCATAAATATTGACCATTCTATTAGCAGCTGTAACTGCTCTAGATATTACTAAATTGGAATTAGCCTCGTCTGTATCTTCAGCTACAAGACCAATATAATACCTAGTTCCGCCAATTATAAGACCCCCTTCCTGATTAATCTCTCTTGCAGCTAGAAGTGATCCCTTCCAAGTGTGATCACCTGAAGTACTATTTATATCATCAAGAATTCCAATCTTAAGTATTTGATTTATAGGTATCGATCCTGAAATACCTGGGACAATATAATTACTCACATTTATATCAGATAAAAGTAGTTGATTTCTAATACCTTCTTCATTACTTTTATTATTATTAAAATTAATATTTTCTATTAGTATGAAATAGCTGAACATTAGACAAAAAAGAAATAAAAATTTAAAATAACTTTTAGATTTCATTGAGTTTTACCATCTAAATATGACATAATAAAATAAGATAGTTGTAAATAAAAGGATTTATCTTTGTGATATTTTTTTTTACATAATATTTACTTATGTGGGTTAATTTGAATACTTTATTTTGAATTGAGTCTCATTATTTACTGTTTCTTTACTTTTGGTTAAAGTTCTTAAAGTTAAATCCAAATTAGTTTGCTTTTTTGTTCATAGTTTATTCCCTTCTTTAGTCTCTTTTCTCTCTAAAGGTTCTTTACTCATATCTTCTACAATTACTGGCTCTCATTGTTCTTCTCCAGCTTTTTTTTTTATGTTTAAGATATTGCATAAATACAACAATAGATACTACACCAGCTGCAGAACTAATCGATACTATTGATATAATAGTTATTTCAAAAGATACAGCAATATACACCCAATTAGATAAAGTATTTCCCATTTGATTGAATGCTGCTACAGCAAAATAATATTTTCCATGTGATAATCTAGAAACTAAAAATAAACGCTGAGTAGCTTGTTTAGCTAATAGTGTAAGGCTCTCATTTATAGTGGTGATTTTGTGTTTATAACGATATTTAAATTACTACACCCTCCCTTTAAGAATTTCCTAAATTAGCTAAAAATCCTGAAGTTGAAAAAGTATACTTCAAAAGAAAGAGAAAGAGATAATTAAACTAATAAATGCTTATACTGCACATTTAGCAATAATAAAAAAAAGCTGAATTAGAGTAACGAGAGAAAAATTTGGCACAATTTTGGTTAAGGCTTCTGGAACTCAATAGTACATCTGTCTGAATCACAAAATTTTTCGCCTATCGCCCTATCTTTTGTTTCATCTAAATTAAAGGGTTTAAGCTTAGAAATAATTTCATTATATTGTTCTTTGGTAATTTCTTCATAAGGAGCTTGCTCATACCCATGGGACTTTAATGGCAAGAAGCTAACACTCTTTAGTTTGTCTTCATAACATTCAAGTACGTGCTTAATCTGATCTGCTTCCTCATCTTTAAATGTTATAGTTATTGAAACTTGATTATCAGACCAATATTTTTGATAAGCAGCAGCATTTTCGGCTTGTTCCCAAATAGAAACCTCATTTTTAGAACGATCGAAATATTTTTCATGGATAGGAAACTCAGCAACAACGGTATTAGGTGAATAGAGATCATCTTCAATTTTATAACCTGCATTTTTAATATGTTCAATAAGATCTGAGTTATTAGAAAGACGAATTCTTCTAATATAATATTCTGAATGAGGGTAATGAATTCCGGGTGGAACTCCAGGAAGTAAACTTACAGTACCACTTGGTTTTACCGTAGTTATTTTAATTGAGCGTGGTATACAAAGCCATCCTGAATATTGTTCATCTAACTCTTGTAAATAATTATAACCCCTACCACACCATTCCAAAATTTTCTTTCTTCCATGCCTTACAAACGCTTCAATTATTCCTGTTTGAGAAATACCCATGCGTCTATTTTTTAACATTACTGCATTAGTTTCTTGCCAATGGGTGTTAACTAAGGTAACGGACTTTGAATATAGATAAGCATACTTTAAAGTCTCTTGGAATTCTTCATAAGATTCGTGTCTAGATGGAAAAGTTTCAACAAGACAGCATAACTCAAAACTCTCAAGCGTTTGTTCTCCACATGGATTAATTCCTGCTGCTTTCTTGTCCTTAAAATCTGGGGAATCTCCCATTCTCGAATATGCTTTAGCATTTTCTAGCCAAAACACTCCTGGCTCTCCATTAATAGCAATCTGATTCGCTATAAATGAATAATCCAAACCTCTAACTGCAAAAACAGAGTTATTACTTGCCCATCTGTGAGAATATAATGCTTCCTCATCTTGTTTACATAATACAAAATCTAAATCTGTAGGATCACCTAATGCGATTTCTGCACTACGTCTAACATTACCAGCTACAACACATTTGCCTATATAATTCATTATATCAACAATGTCAATAGAGGTAATTCTTTGACCTACACGGGATTTTAAAATATTTTGAATATCTTCTAACATTTGTTTTAAAGGCTCAGGACCAGAAGCAATCCCTCCAAAACCTCTAATAGGTTCACCAGAAGATCTAATAAGGTTAAGATCAAATTCAGGTATTTGTTTACCTAAAAAATAAGCTTCCAACGTTAATTTTAATGATTCAACCCATCCTTCTCTACTATCAGGAATTTCAAACTCAAAATGACCTTCTTTAGGTTGCTTA
>JBHLOC010000085.1:0-6525 GCA_048940925.1 Promethearchaeota archaeon
AATGGTTTTTGTCTGAATTTGGGTTTAAGGATCTTTTTTCTGAATTTGGAGTCGAATATATTAATATAACAGAGGAAATCTGGCAAGGCTATTCAGTTGAATCTAAACATATTAAAAGAGAAGTAGAAAGGAAATATTCACCAGTGGTTAACGATAAATTATATCAATTATTTCCATCCAAATTGCTGAAATATAAGGATCAAATCTTTATTAGTTTTGGAAAGATAAAAGGAATTAAAAGTAAATATCCTAGCTTAACATTAAAAAATATGTTTGGACTTATTCCAGATCCATTAAGATCATGGTGGCATGGACCAGAAGATAGTTTATTAAGCCAAAACATAATAGATATAAATAAGATTTATGCCACTTTTTTTGATGTTTACGGTCTGTGTGAAGGAATTTATTCCGCAGTTGTTTCTAATCCAAAAGGAAGTATACAAGTACCATGGGGGAGTTATGATATAATCGAAAATTTAGGTATTGCTGCTTGCAGTAATCATTTAGTTTCTCTAGATGCATTAATCTGTGGATTAATTGACATTAATCCATCACAAGTGGAATACATTAGATCGGGTGAGGAAATTTTCGGTAAATTTGATATGAAAGAGTTAAATAATGTAAAAAATACTAGGGAGAATTGGTTTCCGACCTTAACAAAATTATTGAAAGGTTGTCCTTGAAGGAAATATTTAAAATCGAATAATTATCTAATTTTTTTCACAGGAATTTTCATTGAAATCAAATGCTGAATTTACCTTTTCTGTATTTAATAAAGTCATCTAATTGGATTTAACTGAAAAACTTTTGAAAAACAAAATTAAATGTTTATAAATGAGATTTTAATTAGGAATAAATCTGTATTTAATCTTACAGGTAGAATTTCATAAAAGCTTTTAATAATGTTTCTAATCTGATATCATGAGTTTAATAATAAAGCTAGCTTTTTTGTTTAGTCCTTTTATTAGATTAATTAATTTGATTAAAAGGGTTGTATCTCGCTACATCAAACACTTTTGCTCATTAGAGCCATCTAAAACAACTTTTAAATTAGGCTCATGGAATAATGAAGCAACTGTCCAAACTAAGTATGGTATGATCTCTGGTTTATCTGCAAAGAATTATTGGTGTTGGAAGGGAATCCCTTATGCAACTCCTCCAGTAGGAACACTTCGTTGGAAAGCACCACTTGATCCTGCCCCATGGATCGGAAACCGCAAAACAAAAAAGTTTGGGAATTCTGCAGCACAAGTTATGCCTTTTTTAGGTCCAATTGGTTCAGAAGATTGTCTTTATCTTAATATTTGGCGTCCTAAAACTCCAGAGATAAATTTACCAGTGTATTTTTATATCCATGGAGGAGGAAATTCAATTGGTTCATCTGCAGAGGTTGCTTATTATGGTAATGCAGTCGTTGAGAAATCTAACTTATTATATATCTCAGTAAATTACCGTCTTGGAGCAATGGGTTGGTTCATACATCCTGCAGTAACAAGTAATGGTTCTCTTGAAGACAAAAGTGGTAATTATGGTACTCTTGATCTGATAAAAGCCTTGGAATGGGTACGAGATAACATAGAAGCTTTTGGAGGGGATCCTAATAATGTTACAATCGCTGGGGAATCTGGTGGTGCTTTTAATGTTCTCTCACTCCTTATTTCTTCAACCGCAAAAGGACTCTTCCATCATGCTATTGCTGAAAGTGGATTATCTCTAATTTCTAATCCTAATACAGCAGAAGCTCAAAGCAACGATCTTCTTATTAACCTCCTCATTAAGGATCGTAAAGCAAAGAATCAAGTAGAAGCTGAACAAATCTTAGAGAAAATGTCAAGAAAAGAGGTTGAGGAGTATCTTCGGTCAAAATCAGCATTTAAAATTTTGAAATGCATACCCAAGATGGATTTTGGAATGGCTCAATGGCGGACTATTTTCACTGATGGTACAGTAATACCAAAAGAAGGGTATGATATATTTTCAACTGGAGACTGGGCAAACAAAGTCTCACTAATTATCGGCTGCACAAAAGATGAATTGAAGCTCTTTGGTAACTTTAGAAAAGACCCTCCCAAGAATACAAGAAAATATGATTTAGTTTGGGGTTATCGATCCCTACTGTGGCGCGTGAGTGGTCTTGATTCTTTAGTAACTAAGATGAATTCAAATAAGAATATACCTATTTATGCTTACCGATTTGATTGGGGTAGCCCAGATAAAAATGGTATGAGTGTTCTGCCTAAAGCGATGGGTCGAAACTTAGGTGCTCATCATGAAGCAGAAATTCCTTTCTTTTTAGGAATGGGTAAAAATTCTTTATTCATGCTGATCGGAAAAACATACACTAAGCGTAATCGATTTGGTCGGGAAAAGTTGACAGACTTATCTATGAATTATCTTGCCAATTTTGCACGAACCGGAAATCCAAACGGAGACGGTTTACCTAATTGGTATCCTTGGAGTAATATTAAAGGAAAAGATAAAATTCTTGTCCTTGATGCTGGTATTGATGCCTTAAGGATTTCCTATTTAAATGATATACTTACTGTGAAGAGCGTTATTGACCTCATTAATTCTGAACTTAGAGAACCTGAATTAGAAACGGTCCTCTCCTATCTCGATGATGTGATACCATTTGGGGTAAAAGAATCTGAATTATAAAAAAATTTTTTCAAAGTAATTTTCATTGAAATAAGACGCTGAATTTACCTTTCCATCCAAATTTCACAGAATATTGGGACAAAATTTAAAAAGGCTCGAACCTTGTGCCTCTTAAAATGGAGGAAAATACAAATGAGCGAAAAATCGAAACCATACAAAGATAAATATACTTATAAATATATCCAATTCATGGTAAACTAATGATTTTAAGAAGTTTAAAAAAAAAAGTAAAAAAATTAATATAAAATATTTACCAGATGCAGAAAATGGTAAAAGATTGGAAAGGTGGTATAATTGCTGAGGGCCTAAGCAACCCTACAATTATCAATAATTTTTCTGTTTACGAAGCAACGATTAGTGAGGACAATATGCCGATTGACTATGAAGGACATATCGGGAGATGGCATGGATATGGAGTAAGATGCTCAAGAGAGGAGATTGATGCTTTGCAATCTTATATCTTACATGGCTGGTATGCACATTTCTGGAAAAAAGACAAGATCATTGTGGTTTACAATGATAAACAATTTGAGCTTCTGAAAAATGATAAAAACACTTGGAGAAACGCAATAGAACACGGAAAGGCACAAGGTATACCTGAAAATGAGCTTGACTTTCCCACGGAATGAAAGGGAGTTAGTATCCTTCTATCAAGAAATTGGTTATCATAACCATGTGGAAAAATAAAGTATCTAATCATCTAAACTTATATTCAAATAAGTATAGAAAAAATGATGATTAAAGAGTGGTTAAAAAATAAATTCTGAAATTAGGAAGTACCAAGAAAAAAAAGCCTAAGTTATCAGTTAAGTGATTAATATATTTGTCAATTACTACCTTCTAAATGTAGATTAAACATGAGATTATAAAAATTCACATTTATACTTTTTTTAAAAGGAATCTTCATTAAAATAAGACCCTGACTTTACCTTTTCTGAAAAATAATTGTTTAATAGAGAAATGGATTAGATTTTTAGTCTTCCTTTTATATTCTTCAAATCTTTATATAAATATCTCGATTCTACTAAGTTTACATGTAGATCACCAACTTTTTATCGACATTTGAAGAAAATTATTTTGAAATAAAATTTGAAACATAATTATATTATTAATAAAGAAATCAGAATATTTTTTAGGTAATTCAAATATGAAAAAAGAAATTGTAAAAATCAATGGAATTAGAAAACCTCAATCTCCCTTTAACTATGTTGTAAAAGCAGGGAATTTTTTGTTTCTTACGAGTCAACTTTCAATAGATCTTAAGACAGATAAGATTATTAGGGGGAATATTGCTATACAGACAAAACAAGCTTTGGAGAACATCAAATTCTTACTAGAATCTTCAGGAGCGACAATGGATGATATCCTAAAAGTAGTGGTATACCTGAGGGATATAAAAGATTTTGACCAAATGAATCGAATTTATCAAAATTACTTTTTAAAAGGTCAAGAACCTGCTAGAGTAACTGTTCAAGCAATATCACCCATTAAAGATATTGACATTGAAATTGAAGTTGTAGCAATACTTCCTTAATTAGAAAAGAAAATTTACTATTCGCAAATTATTTGACAATAGAACTCCCACTGCTAAATTAAATTCGATAAAACTATAAGGTAGAGTTCTGAATCTTAAAATTGGGGAAATGAAAGGAAGAAGAAAAATAAGACAAACTTGGATATTAAAGGTAAGTGATTAAAAAAAAAAATATTATATTTAATTACCATGCTTATGGTATTATTTTTCTGTTTATTCAAATATTATCCAAAAATAAGAAAAAATATTTAACTGGAATCGTAAATAAAACAAGTAATTAATTAGTCCCTTTTAATTTTTTTACCTAAATGATGTGTTGTTTTTTATGAAAATTATTGATGAAAATCAAATTAAAAAGATAAAAGAATTTATTTTTAAAAACTCAAGACTCCTTGAAAGAAGATTATTTTCATATTTTTTTGAAAAAGGAAAAAAAATTGACGTTATTAAAGCTTTAATAGCATATCAGAATTTAGATGGGGGTTTTGGTAATGGAATAGAACCAGATCTATTGTGTCCAGACAGTAGTGCTATTGGTGCTGAAACTGCAATGTATTATTTTGATCTCTTGGACTATGTAGATAATGAAATCACAGATCAATTATTCAACTGGATTATAAGAGAACAGAATGAAGAAGGATATATTAATCATCCTCCTAAAAATATGTATAGTTATCCATTTCAAGAATGGTGGAGTGGTCCTGATGATCTAAGAATATTTGCTTTATCAGGGTTTCTTAAAAAGTGGGGATTAGGAGACGCAGCCTTTTTTAAAAAAGTAAAAAATTTTTATACAAACAGTTCCCTTCCTACGGAATTTAAAATTTACGATTATCCTTATTTTATATACTTGAAATACTTGGGGGAAAACAAGGAGGAAAAACAGATGTTGCAACATATTATCTACCAATTCCCTAATATCTTTGAAAAAAATAAAGAACATTATCCATTATTTGGTCGACATTGGTATCATGCTCTCGATATTGTGGAGAAAAAAGTTTTAGAAAATGAAGCAGAGAATTTTTTTAATGGCCTTGAAGACGATGGTGGACTTAAAATATTATATCAGGATTTACCTTGGTGGAGACCAATATGGACTTTAGATGGTTTAATATTATTGAGGAAATCAGGTATGATTGAATTCTAACTTATTATTTACTTATTTTATTTTAGTGGATATATCTTTTTTTCTACCAAATTCAAATGATGAAAAAATGCATATTTAAATATTTGTTAAAAAATACCGCTTTGGAGGAGGTTGTATTTATGGCGATAGAGCTTGTAAAGGAATTTGCGCAGAATCTTCGAATAATTTCATTGCAGCAATAAATTCACCCTGTTATAATAAAGAGAATTATGATATAAGGGTAATTAAATATACTAAATATGATTTTAGTCATTGTCCTCCTAATCCTAATCCCTGGCTATTGCTTACACTACACATAGCTTTAAACACGCTTTTTATAACTATAGGGATTTCTTACTTCATTATCAAAGAGAAAAAACGAAAGATAAAAGTAGGTAGTTAGAAAAAATAATTAATAAATTATAAAGAAGGCAACACGATTATATTAATTTCAATTAATACCGAATACTACCGTTAATGAATACAAATGATTTATTGAGAGAGTTTAAAAAAAAATCTCTAAAATCTTATGAAGATGAGTATTTGAAACAAAAGAAAAAATTTTCAATAAACACCTCCAGCCACTCATTATAAGCCCAAAAGAGAATATAGATTACATTTTTAACATATTACACTTATAATTGATATTGGATCATGTTTGATAAAGAGAATATAACGCCAGAATGGTTAACATCTGTTTTAAGAAATAACGGTTTTATAGAGCAAGAAACTATTACTAAGGTCTATATAACACGAGTTATGAAACGTCATACATCTCTTTATTTTTTTGATATTACTCCATCAAACACTGCAGTTCAAGATAAAATTTCAAGGAGTATGGTATTAAAGGTTGACAATGCTGGCAATGAAAGAAGATTCTTTTGTCTTCTAAAAGATATAACAATTGACCTTCCCATCCCTCAATGTTACAATTTAAGAGAACTTGAACAAAAAGGTTGTCATTATTTATTACTGGCTGACCTCTCAAAAACTCATGAAGAAATGAAAAAAAATATCCCTTCTTCTAAATCCCAATGTGAAATGGCAATTAAGAGTCTTGCTAAGATTCATGCTACGTTTTGGGATCACTCCAATCTCGAAAAAATAGTTTCTCATAAAAATATAATGGCTTATACATTATCAAGCTTCAAGAAAAAGATTCCAATGATTTTAAAGAAAGTGTTCGAATCTCTTAAAGAAAAAATTA
>JBHLOC010000055.1:0-27453 GCA_048940925.1 Promethearchaeota archaeon
AATAGTACAATTATCATCTAAATAATGATTGCAATGTCTACAAGTCTTTGCATCAAGTCGTTCTTTAAGAAATTCAGTGTTAGCTCTATAAGAAGCAGAGTCGGTTAGAATGGGTGGTTTTTCTTCAAGTAGGTGATATTTTGAATGAGATTTACAATAAACGCGCCCATTATTCCTTATTTTAAATTCAGGTTTCATAATATCAAATGGAATTTTCATATTATAATTAATTTTTATTTCTTTTATTTAACTTTTTTAAATCTCTTTCTGTCCAAACTTCTAATCCCTCTAATGCATAATCATTAAGATGATTTTGAGTTTTCTCTGAATTTAGCTTTTCAAAGTAATTTAGAAGATTCCTACCATTTCTCGTTAAATGATATCCTTTATTATTCCTTATCAAAGGAATTTTTGAAACTTCAAGTTCAATCATGATTTTACTGAGATTTCTTAATAAATACAGCTTTGATTTCTTTTTTAGCATAGGACTTTTAGTAATATACTTTCTAAATTGAGAATGCGAATTAATTCTTTTATTATCACATAATATTCGTAAAATCGATATTTTGTAATTTAATTCTTTTCTTAAAATGATAAAATCATATATTTTTTTAATAATTAAAATAAGTGGAGATACAATAAATAATAGGTACAAGACTGATAAATTAATTGTTAACGATATAGTCTCAATATTGACACTAAATTTTGTCAGTTGAGCCCATAATGAAATATAAAAGCAATATAAAACTAAAATTGAACAAGAAAATATCAATCTTTTTAATGAATATGGTTTTTGAAAATATTTTAAAAGAGCAAGAAAAGTCATTGATGCTCCAATTAAAGTGGAAAAAATCATTAATTTTTGAAATTTTAAAAAATAATTGCTAAAACCAACTATACTCTCCGAAAAAAATTCTACTAGACTTGTATATACCATAAAGGGAATAAGGATAGTCATAAATAAATTAAGAAAAATATCAATTGTCGGTGGCAATATTGTTTTTAAATCCATATTATATTTTTTATTTCTCATTAGATTTCACCTTAATTAGTGCATGAAATACATACTGAATTTTATATTAAAATCACAAAATGTAAGGCAAAAATTATAGTAGGGAGGTGATTAATATGTGTGCTGAAAAAGTAGAAATACCTTTAATAAAATTCGAAGGGAATGCTTCAGCTCCAATTTTGAGATATGATTTACCAAGTCCCTCGTCATATGAGGGGAGAAATTATATTGAACTTGATGTACCTGAAGATTATTTTATAGAAGAACATATTATTGTTCCTCCAGAGTTTCTCCAGAACAACTCAACGACAGAAACAGAATCATCAAGTTCAATAGATGAATATATTGAGTTTCTTCTAAAAGATTTTTTAGTTACTAACGAGGAAATAATACGTGAATATATACAGAATATATCAATTGAACAACTAGAACAGCAAATATACTACTTCACGCTAACACAAAACGAAAGTACTAAAAAAAAGATTTCTGAGACAATAAGTAAAGCAAAAACAGAAATTCAACAAAGGTCAGCAGCCTTAGAAAATGTCGCCCTAAAAGGAAAAGCAACCGCATCATCTTGTTTAAAGGGAAATGTTAAACATAAAACAGCACATCTCAACGATGGTTTATTTGGCAATTCTCGTAGTTGGATTGCTGTTGATGTTGATGCATGGGCAAAAATTGAATTAACTGAACCTAGAGTTATAACCAAAGTTGTGTTTGGAAGAGATGAAAAAGGGGGTGGGAGTGATAGAGATCCTGGAAATGTAGATGTTTATTATTCTGATGATGACATAACATATACTATGGCTTCAAACCAAGTAAAAGTAATACAAGGAACGGAGACAACTTACAACGGGAACTTAAAGGCAGGACAAAATGCTGAATATACGTTTACTCCTTTCATGGCAAAATATATTAAATTATATAAAGTAAACAAAAATGGTTGTATTGACGAGCTTGAAATCTACAGTCCCTCTACTTACGGAGTAGCATTTGAAAAAATAGCTGGTGAAATGGAATTGAAATTAATGTTGTTTAAATACTATATACAATTATCTTTGGAACTTGAAAGAAGAATCCCTTTTTTTTATAAGACCATGGGAGGAAATTATAAATTAAGGAGTATTAAATGTCCTGATTTTAAACCAAGACTTATATTTATTGAGACTTACAGGTTAACTTCCTTTCCAGGAGATTATGGTGCAGGGACAGCAATAAAGACACTCTCTCTTCTTCCAAAAGAAGAAACAGAAATTAGCATTAAGACCTGGAAAAAGACGATAGCTTCTATAAAAGAAGCATCTTCTATATTAGACTCATACACAGAAGATAAGGCTGATGAATTTGAGGATAATGTTCAAAAAGAAAGTTCTAAAACAAATAAAATCGACGAATCTGTTGCCTATCATTTGGAAGCGTCTGCAAAAACAACTTTTGGTTGCAGCCCCCCTCCAGGTCTGGGAGGCCCAAAAATTAAGACAGATTCAACTATCGAATCAGGTGTTAAAGGAAGTACAAATTCTTCTAGAGAATCAATGTCTAGAAATGTTATGAATGCAACCGAAAAACATGCTCAAAAATCTAGTGCTAAGCGTGAAGTTAACATTGACACGAGTTATGAGAGGACAGAAGATATGGGAGAAGAAGTAGTTATTACAAGAAGGATTGAAAATTTAAATGCCAGCAGAACATTAAATTTTACTTTTCGTCAGATGAATCAACAGTATCATTCCCTTTTACATCTTATTGATTTAAAACTTGCATTTTATAATGGAAAACCAGGTAGTATGGAAGAATTCGAATTATCTGAGCTAGCTGAATTAGCTAAAAAATATTTTAAAGATCCAATTGCTGGATTTAAGGAGCTTAAACAGTACATAATCGACGAATATACCAATGTATTTGATTACAAGGGAGAACCCCAGGCTCTTATCGAAGAAATCTTTCCAGATATAATAATTAACAGTATCGCTTCTATTAATAGCAATACTGAAGTTCAAGAGACCATAAATGAAGCGGATATCAATGATTGGGGAGATTTGTTAACCAGTTATTTAAGGATAATTCCTCCTAAAGAGATAAACGGTAAATTGATTGGGAAACAAGAATATATAATGCAAGAAGCAGATGAAGAAAACGGTCAGCAAAAAGATGTAAGATATCTCGACGGTATTATAATTTCAAATAAAGTATTAACCATGAAGACTGATGGTGTGATAGTAGAAGCTTTATTAGGGCAAGTAGATGCTTTAGATCAATTTGCAGTTGAAGCTAGGAAAGAAAAAATAAGGGAAGAAAAGTATGAGAACAATCTTAAAAAAGCACATTATAAGAAGATAATGGCAGGTGTCAATATTATAAATGAATTAATCACAGATAAAGAATATGATAAAGCAATTACAGCTTATAGAGAGATTTTTGGTGTACAAGAAGGAATCAAATATCTTGGTGAGACATTTAATCAACGGCTTGAAATTGAAAAAAAGACTTAATTAATATATAAAAAATAAGCATTTAGAGGTATGATAAAAATGTCAGATGACGATGAAAAAGATATTGAAGGAGATATACTAGAAGCACCAACAAATTCAGAAATCTATACCAACACAGAAAGGGTTATCCCTACTGGAAAAGAAAAAAAATCTGGAAGGACCAAAAAAAAAGCCGATGAAAAAACAGTTAAAGAGGAGATGCCATGGAGTAATATGTATTTTGAAGAAATCAAATGCCCGTGTGGCGGGTATTTAGACCCAGATCTTGGTCAATGTAGTGAATGTGGAAGAGAATATGGTTTTGGAGCAGCAGAAATTGATATTACATTTGATAAATCTGCTATAGCCACTGGATTTGACATTAATATAGAGGATGTTCCAGAACTTGCAAGAAGAAATGTAAGCTCAATTGCAAAATTCGTTGAATATCATGCATGTAAATATTATGGGAAAGAAGTTAAATTTATCGTGTCTGAAGACCAACAAGCCAACCCTGATATCGTAGCAGATGTACCGGATTATTAGGATTTTCCTTGTTTTGAAGTAAGGTGTTTTAGAACAGAGAAAAATCCTGGGGTAAAATCTGATCCTGAGACATATTTTACACAATCTAGTAATCGTAACTTTAAAGGCTTATTACATAAACTCAAAATGGTAAATGGTTATTTTTTACTAGATGCTACCGATTTTCCAACATGTAAGGCTTATGAAGTCCCAACTCCTACCGTTGTTGCATGGTTATTTTTAAAAGACGATACCTATAGACTTTCCGCGACAGGCAAAATCAAGACAAAAGATTTGATAACATTATTGAATAAAACTATTGACAAGGGAATTGTAAAAATAAAAGGTGAACACGCTTTCAAATTCTTACCTTAAAGAATATAGATAATAATAGAAAAAGATGTCAATCAGAGTCCACTTACTATATCAGGAATAGTTATTATTCATAGAAAATTTTATATTATAATCAATACTTGAATTTTTTTGTATTATAAAAATCCAGTAGTCATAATTATATTTTTGTTAAAAAGAAAAAATATTAGTGTTTATTTCCCTTTTTTCGTGGAAAACTATTGAGAATTAAGAATTTGGTGAGAAATTATTATCCCTGATGTTCTATTGCAGAGAATCGATGAGGATGAAATTATTTTATATAAATCTCCAAAAATAGTGAATAAAAAAGCGATGATTTTTTCAACAGTATTAATGGTGGGAGGTTTAGATACCTTTTTTATCCTATTTTTATATGCTTTAGATGATTTTCTTATAAGTATTCTTACAATAAGTTTATTACTTATAGTATTTAATCCAATTATAATACGTTTCAATAATAAAACTGAAAAAAAAATATGTTATTTTCTATTAACAAATATAAATCTCTATGTGTATCATTATGAGAAATCTCCTTTACTTTCAGAAAATGTACATTCCTATCCTTTAACTTCTTTTAAAGGTATTGTTTTTCATAAAAGGTTTTTTGATAAAAATTTTGATTCTGGAACAATTGAATTTGTAACTAATGAATTAATTCCAAAAAAAATTTCAATAAAAAATGTCCCTAATATTCAAAAACTTCAAAATCTTATCGAATCTATATTTTTTTACTATGGAAATGTTGAAGAGAGGTTGAGACAAATTTGTAATGAAACTGATTACCAATTTCCTCAAATTTATGATATTTCAATTGTAAAATTGAAGCAACTAAAAAAGTTAAAAGTAATATACTTGGTTGTATTTATTCTTAATCCTATTTTCTGTTATCTATTAAATTATATAATATCTCTTTTCGTTAATGAATTAGTTGTTACAGTTGTAATTTATTCCTGCGGCGTAGCTTTTGCTATTATTGTACTTACTCAAATTTTTAGAATGGTAAAAAGAACATCTTATAAAAATAATCAATTAGTTTTCAGTGAAAATGAATTTCTGCTTAAAATGAAAAAAACTTCATATAAAATTCCTCTCAATAAAAAAACCACAATCAATTTTGAATTTAGTAAAGGTCCGCTTGTGAGTCATAGAAATATATTAGAGAATTATGATTTTATTAAAATTAGCAAGTCATATAATTCAAAGGAATTTATCAAATTTGGACCGTTTACCAAGTTACCTTACATTCTAAACTTCTTATTTAGTTATATCTTAGTATGGAAATCAAACCATGGATATCTTTTATCAAAAGAAGAAATTATTAAACTCAATCTGAAGTGAAATACTACTTTTACTCTTCTTACTTCTAAATTTCGTTATAACTTTCTTAAAGAATACAATTAAACTCAAATTAATTCCTTACGTAATTCTAATGCTGGTTTATAGTTAGGATCAAGTCTTAAACATCTTGAATTTGCTTCTTTGGCAATTCCAGCCTTACCGCTGCAATAGTATGATTTAGATAACATGTGCCAAGCCTGAGGATCTTCTGGTTTAATTTCTGTCACATGTAGGAAAATTTCGGAAGCATTTTTATACTTTTTAATGTTAAAATATATCTCTCCTAAATATTCTAGAATCTCAACATTTTCAGGATCATGATTTAATGCTTTCTTAAACATCTTTAAAGCCTTTTTAGTATATTCTAAAGAATAATAAGCAATACCTAAATTCTTATATAGATGTGTCAAAACAAAACTTTTTGAAGATCTTACAAAAAAGGTTGATATTAGAGAAAACGAAAATGTAGTCAAAGTTAAAGCTTTTAATAAAACTTCAATTGCTTCTTCATATTCTCCACATTTAATATATGCTTCTCCTAATTTATTCAATGCTTGGATGTTTAAAGTTAGATTTTTAGAAGATTCTTCGACTAATGAAATACCTCTATCCCCTGATATTGGAAAATGTTTAATTATAAAATTAAACTCTATTTTCGCTTTTTCAGGCTCTTTATTCTTCAGATAGAAAGAACCTAGAAGGTAATGAGTAATAACGTTTTTTTCATCAATCTCTAAAGCTTTATCAAATGCATTTTTAGCATCCTCATATTTTTCCATAGAAAAATAACTAAATCCTAGAGAATTCCATAATTCAATATCTTGAGAATACTTTTCTAAAGCAATTCTAAGAATATCAGAACTGTGCGATGACCATCCGATTTTAGAGAAATGAAATGCAGTACTGAAATTTATATCTATAACTTCTGAAGGGTAATGTGGAGGTAGGTGAATTTCTAAAAATGGTTCATCTTTATTATCTTTAAAATAATTTTTGAGAGAAGTTGAGAAAGAAAGTTTTTGTAATTCTTCCTTTTTTTCTAGATGAAATTCCTCTAAATATCCTTTAAAAATCTTTAATGCTTGATCAAAACTCTCGAGCCGATCATATGCGAAGAAGAGGTTATTCAAAGCAGGTCTATAGTCTTGCTTTAACTTCAGAACTTTTTCACATAATTGTACAGCTTTTTTATATTGACCTTTTAAATTAAAAGCTTCAGCTAATTGATTTAATAACTCAATTGAGTTAGGATTTACTTTTAGCTTTGTATTACATTCCTCAATAATATTGTTTAATCTTGTATCTCTTGCATTTAAATCTACTATTTTTTTTATGAAATCTGACATCTTTAATAATAATCTAAAATAATATGATTAAAAAAATCTAAATTTAAGTCTTATGTTAAAGTAGAATTTTTCAATAATAATATTTATCTTCTAACCTAAAATTAAAATAAAAGTAAATATAATTAAATAAAAGTTTTGACAAGAAAGGAATGTACAGTACTTTATTACTACTTAGTCTCCTCTTAGAGATATGTTATACAAAATTTTAATACCCTCAATTTAAAAAATTCTCACGCTTAAATATTTATCAACTCACGGAACCTTTTCCATTTCCGTATTGAATTTCTATAGTTAAACCCGGGCGAGTCTTTCACTGGCTCGCCCTTATCTTTTAATTATAATCTCTGTATTTATATTAACTTTACAAATTCGTTTTAAATTGATTTTTTATTAAATTTTTAATTAAATCTGACTTTTTCAGTGTAATTTTAACTTTTACTATTCTCTTAAAAAGCTGTAAACTTTGTCCAAGAGTAAGAAAAGCTATGCATATAAATACTGTTAAGTTAAGAAGATATTCGTCAAACAGGAGAAAGTATAAAATACCAAAAAATAGAAAGAAAATTCCTAAATGACTTTTAAGTTTCCCGGCGCTTCACTTATCATTTCTTGGAATCCATTATGAACTTCTCCATCCGACCTCTATAAACCCTAAAATAGCATCGTATAATGGACAAGTCCACATTTTACAACCCTTCGGACCCAAACCATAAGGTACAATGCTTTCTCCTTTAAATTCTCCTACTCTTGTCTTGATTTTTCCTTTTTTAGTCTCTTTGGTTTCGATAACGAAAAAATCTCTATATAAATTTATTTACTGCAATATAGACACTTACCTATACTATACACTATGAGTTTCGAGTATAATTAGTTAATTTAGATTTTTTAGCCTTAAAGCGAAAAAGATTATCTTTTTATTTTGCTTTTTTAGCTCTGAAGCTCTTTAAGCTTAAATAACTTCAATTTTTGGACAAAGATATTATATAGTTAGATAGTATTACTTTACATAATAATCTATACGTTTTTAGTGAAATTAGCATGAAACCAATCAAAGAGAAATATCTAATAATTCTGACCTTAGCTTTAGCTTTATTGTCCTTAATAGAAACTCCTTTTATTCTTAATTTAGGAAATCGCCAAAAATTTTCGAAATTTAATGACACTATTAAATTGGATAACGAAAATTTGAAATTATCAATAGTATCAGGAAGGATTCATATTGATAATAATTGGTCTGATGCGAAGAGTGCAGGGATCTGTACAGGAGGAGGTACTAAATCCGATCCTTATGTGATAGAAGATTTAATAATAGATGGGAAAGGTTCGGGAAGTTGCATCTTTATTAATAATTCTGATGTATACTTTAGGATCGAAAATTGTATGGTTTACAATTCGGGAACAGAATGGAATGGTGCAGGAATATCCTTGAATCATGTTAATAATGGAATCTTAACAAATAATGATTGTTCAAATAACGAAATAGCCGGAATATTTCTACACAATAGCAATAATACCATCATCTCAGATAACGCAGCAAATGAAAATAAACACGGCATATATTTATGGTATAATTGTTCCGATAACATTATTTCAGGAAACACCGCAAATTATAATCAGGAAATGGGGATAATAGTATATTACAGTAATAATAACGATATTTCGAGTAACACTATAAACAATAACGTTCATGGGATATGGATGTGGCATTGTAATAAAACCAATATCTTGGGAAACACTGCAATTAATAACGCAAATTATGGGATAGGTTTAAGCGAGGGTAAAAATCACAATGTCTCGGGAAACACTGCAAATGGTAATACAGATACAGGGATATCTTTATTTCAGAGTAACAATATTTCTATCTCAGGGAATACAGCAAATGGTAATGATTTTACAGGGATATCTTTTTATCAGAGTAACAATATCACTGTTTCGGGAAACATTGCAAACAAAAATAGGGAAAATGGGATATATCTAACATATCATTCTAACAATAATACCATCTCGAGAAATACCTTTAACGATAATCATTTTGGTATCTATTTAGATGGCAAAAGTAATTACAATATAGTATCGGAAAATAAACTAATTGGAAATGATAAATGCATCAAAGAAGAAAATTGTGAGGGTAATATCTTCGAAAACAATGAATGTGTCAAAAGAATTATCCTTGGATATAATCTATGTGTCTTACTTGGCATCATATTCGTTGTAGTAATCTTTACAAGTAAAAAAATAAAGAAATAATAATATTATTTTTTCTGAAGTCGTGGTTTAATTATTCAGAGGGAAAAATAACTAAATATAATATCACAAGGACTTTAAATACCTCTTTATAATATAGAGGATATACAAGTTGATCACTTTTTCTAACCTGATTTCTTAAGAATAAGTTGACAATGGTGAAAATTAATCAATCTATACTAATTGACGAGCAGCAAGAATAGCAGTGGCAACAGCAACATATATCCTCCTGTATAAAAGAAAATGAGTAAATGAAATCTTATAATTTATAATAATTTTTTATTAAATTTTTTAAGAAAAGACATAAGAAAAGACTTAACATAATATTATTGCTTTTTACATTGGTTTCAATTTCCTCTAATTTAGCATCAATTTTTTGATCATTTTTTTTGATTTTTACTCATTCTTTTACCGAATACATCCATTCATATTGATTTCTTTAGATATTTCTAATTCTTTTTAATTTGACCTAATTTTAAAAAAAAATAAATATTAGGATTAAACCTTTTTATCAAAAATGAAACACTTAAATATAATTTTAAACTACTTCCATGTCCAAATAATTTTTTAATTTATAAATTAAAAAAAATTAAAATGGATTCAAAATCATTAAAAATGTGAGAATAAATGATCAATGGAGGATATAAAGGTAAAATATTGAGAGTTGACTTAAGTAATAAAAAACTCTGGGAGGAGACACTAGATGAAGATATGCTAAAAAAATATGTAGGACAAGTTGGAATTGGTGCTAGAATTATGTATGATGAAGTTCCTCCTGAAATCGATGCATATCATCCAGATAATAGGCTTATATTTATGACAGGTCCATTTACGGGAACAAATGTTCAATCTCCTACGAATTTTCAAGTAATATCCCAAAACCCTATTACGGGTTATAATATTGCAGTTGCTAATTCCCATGGCTTTTGGGGACCACGATTAAAATTCGCTGGATTTGATGGCATAGTAATACAAGGTGTATCTGATAAACCTGTGTATTTATGGGTTCATGATGGGCAATATGAAATTCGAGATGCAAGTAAATACTGGGGCAAAACAGATACTTTTGAAACAGAAGACCAAATTAAAAAGGAGCTTGATCAAAAAAATGCATCTGTTGTTACTATTGGACCTGCTGGAGAGAATCTTGTTGCTGGAGCATGTGTAGAAAACGAACATGGACATATAGCTGCGAAAGGAAATCAAGGAATTATTATGGGATTGAAAAAGCTTAAAGCTATTGCTGTATATGGAAATGAAAAAGTTCAAATTGCTGATCCTGAGGAATTTGAAGAGTTAGCAAAAAAATGGAGGGAAGAAAGTTTTACGTCTGCTCTTGGAGGATTAGTAAACGCTTTCGGAACCGCAGGATATGTTGGCGCAGTTCATGAAATAGGAGATTTACCTGTAAAGAACTTTCTTACAGGAGTATTTCCAGAATATGAAAAAATAACAGGGCAATATATCAGGGAAAAGTTTAAATCTACACCGAAACCATGTTATGGGTGTAGCTTAAAACATGTTCACGAAATGGAGGTAACTGAGGGCCCATATAAAGGATTTGTAGCAGAAGAGCCTGAATACGAAGATTTCTCAAATTTAGGGTCAAATATCGGAGTAGGCGACCCTGGTGCAGTTCTTTGGTTAACCGATTATGTTGATAGATTGGGATTGGATGGTAATTGGGCAGGAGCGATTGTCAGTTGGGCAATGGAAGCATATGAAAGGAAGATGCTTATTAAAGAGGATTTAGGAGGATTAGAGCTTAAATGGGGTGATGAGAAAGCTGCAGCAGAATTATTAAGAATGATTGCTCACAGAGAGGGTATAGGAGATACCCTCGCTTTAGGCTTAAAAGCTGGTCCGGAAAAGATTGGTGGCGAAGAGGCAGTTAGTTTTGCCGTTCATTTTAAGGGTGAAACTCAACATGCACATGATGCTAGAGCTTTATGGGGTATGTTTTTAGGGCTTTGCATATCTGGAGCAGGCCCTAGATGGGAATCAAGTGGTGTAGATTTGATGCCTGATCCTGAAATCGGTTATACTGAACCACAAGATAGATTTTTACCTGAAGGAAAAGCTGAAGCCGCTCGAAAAACCCAAATAAAGAAATTATTTCAAGATTGTCTTGGAGTTTGTTGGTTTGGATTCTGCACTATGGAAACTTCAGCTAAGGCTTATACAGCGCTAACAGGTTGGCCCCTGAATGTTGATGATGAATATTTAATTGGAGATAGGGTAGCAAATTTACAGAGAGCATTTAACATTAGGCATGGATTTAAGCCTGAATTCGACTTGGATGTTTCACCGAGACTTTTGGAAGCTCCTCCTGATGGTGGTGCCAAAGGACATACAATTGCTCCACATCTTAGGAATTTAGTAAAAGAATATAATGAGTTAATGGATTGGGATTGGGAAACTGGAAAACCATCTAAGGAAAAGTTAGCTTCTCTCGAACTAAATGATATTTCGAAAGATTTATGGGAGTAATCTTATCAACAAACAATATTTAATATTTAATGAGTGAAAAATTACAAATTAACCTTTTTTTTATTTTATTATGAACTGATTTAAGATGGAAAAAATAAAGGTAAAAATACTTCAGCCCACACTCAAATGGCTAAGGTAGAAGAATCCATATTTGATATAGAGATTTTAAAGTAAAGAAAGTTAGAATGACTTTCACAAAAAACTTTTCCATATATATTAATCATAAACTCAGGTTCAATTCTCATATTCATCGTCGTAAATTGTTTTTTTCATTGTATTTAACTTTTCTTCTGTCCAAACCTATATTCTACCAAGATTTTAGATCTTGGCTTCATAATTCTATTCAATTTTAAAAAAATTCTTATGATCAAAGAGTTTAACCACATTATTTTCTTATCTATATTTTAGAATTCAAGCTTGGAGTGTTTGGGAAAATTGTTAGTATCCATTTATTGCCTTATGAAATAATACATTTTTCCTTCATGTTTCTTAGATTGAATTTTCCCATTGAATAAAAGCCTGTTTAATACACCTTCGATATTATTCTGTAAATATTCCAACATTTCAGAATTCTCGATATCTTTCTCTAACCTCTCTAGTATAAATTGAGATGTAAATGCTTTGTCCGCATTTGTCTTAAAATAATTAATCACAATTACATCAAGCTCCTCAATTATTTTTTTTGTCTCATTTCGTTTTTCCTCTGATCTATCGGGTTCTCTTTTATATTTCTCTAGATCTGCATCAAGATAATGTCTTACTGTGATCATATCCTCCCCTAATTCTTCTGCTATTTTTCGAAAACTCTTTCCTTGACGATATTGGATTTCTACCCATTTTTTTTTATCCTCTAAGGTGCTTCCATATAAAATTTTCATTTTCTTTGACTTTACCTCCCTCAATTGGTTCTCGTATAACAAGAGATACTTTTCATCTTGCTTTCTACTGGCGGGGGTCCTCCATTTCTTAGATTGGCTCTTTTCTCGTATTTTTGTTATGGAGTTTTCAGCAGATTTTTCAATTTCTTCTAACTTTTCCAATGCCTCTTTTCTTTTTATATTATCGCTTCCACAATTACTGCATACTTTTTCTTCTAATCTTATTGTTGCTCCACATTCAACACAATGGTGGATTGTCTTTTCGCTTAAGAGAGTATTTCTCTTCTCCACAATAACAAAAATAACTACCAATACACAGAAGATAATTATAGATATTATAGCGGGAATAATAAAAATAAGGCTCCTAGGAGCATCAAGTAATATCACTAAATCGCTCACTCCCCACATCATAATGAAAAAACTAACTATACACAACACAATACCCTTCAATATAGATTTATATTCTGATCTCATTTAATATTCTTCCTCATTTTTCTTGATTTTATTAACGTGTTCTAAGATAATATTTTAACAAGAAGATACTCTATCCCTCTTAACATTAACCTCTCCATTGAGCCTCAATAATAGACAAGGCAACTTCTTTAGCAATCCTTCTTAAATTTTCTGAAGAAATGTAACTTAACTCAACATCTTTAGTCGTAGAAAATATCACAATTAATTCGACAACCTTGACTTCGCTCAAATAGAGCGTTATGAGATACCCATCTGAACCCTTTATATATAACGCTTCGAAATCACCTTTTTTCATCTCAATTACCGCTCTCTTAGCTAAGGAAAAAAATGCAGCTCCCATCGCGGCTACCCATGTTTCATCTGCTCCGTTAGGTAAAACTGAAGCGATCGGTAATCCATCCACAGAAAAAATTGCTACGACCCTCACATTTGGATCTAATGGAGCTCTATAAAATTTCCTCTCTTTTCTTTTTGCACTATCAGCAGAATAAGGATCTATCATCAACTTTTCTCATCATAGAATAACATTTTGGATTGAAGTCCTATACTTTATCTTCTTTTGCTCAATCTTTTAAAGTCTTAGCTTTTTCAGCTTGGTTTTGTAATGAATCTTCGAGATTTTTGATTTGTTCATCTTTTAATTTAAGAAGATTAATTTTAGTTGCCAATTGCATTTTTGTAAAATAGTCCATTTTAAATTGAATCTCATTGATTGAAAATGCCATAATCATTCCTATCTTCTTAAAATAATCTAATACGAACGGTTTTAATGCGGGAATTCCGTCATTTTTAGAGATTTCTAACAGATCAGCACTAAAAATCTCAGGAAGATATTTTCTCTGAATCGTTATTTTATCGACTCCCTGTTCATTAAATAGTGCTTCGATTTTTTTAATTGCTTTTTCTATTGAGTCAACTAAATTCATTTGTTATCTCACTAAAAATGAAGTATATCTTCTGAATTTAAACATTGATTTTTTATGTCTTATAAGGAACAAATAGGTACCTTACTTTATAAATAAAATCCTCAGATTATAAAGAATTAATAAAAAGATGACTCTTACTAGCAAAGTCATAATCATAAACAAAAAAAATAGATCATATCTTCATGAAAATTCAAAATTAATATTTATATTATATTTTAAAATCACTATATTTGAACAGTTTAATGGATTTTTACTTTATAAATTAATAAACTAAATCGGATTATATAATTTGAGGAACATGGATTTTTGGACTGGAATAAATGTTTGCTTTGATAAAGAATCAAACAGCAAATTGAAAGAATTACAGAGAATTTTGAATGCTACCCCAGATCTACACGGTCAATTCGATTTGCGAATTCCGCCTCATATAACATTATTTGAACATGAAGAATTAAGAAAACAAGTTTATTACGATGCTTTGGAATCTGCAATTTCTAAATTTAACTCCTTTTCACTAGAATTTACTGGTTTAACTACATTTCCTGCAACGCATGTTTTCTATCTAAATCCTAAATACTCAAGCAATCTTCAATCTTTAAGAAAACTCTGTTTGGAGACATTAAAAAACCAAGGTGTAGTTTTGGATCGAAAATCAGATAGTATGTGGAGCCCCCATGTGACCCTTCTATTAGACCTCCCAACTCAAGAAATATCTAAAGCAGTGGAGTTTTCCCAAAATTATCTGGATTTACAGATCAAGAAGCCTTTCATAGCAAAGATAACCCTTATCGAATTATTTTCTTATCCTCCCTATAAAGCTGAAAAAAAGTTCTTTTTACATGATAAAGCTGAATAATGGGAGAAAATGAAAGATTTATAATAGTGTATACATTTTAAGCTAAGAATAAGAATTCAGAATATCAAGAACATTCTTACTCATTTTTAATTTTCAATCCCATTTTAAAAGAAAAAAAGGGGGGCATTAAAAAATATTAAATATTTTTCAATTTTATATTTAATCCACTAATTGTTGGTGTAATTTAATGAGAATTAAGTGTAAAAAAGAAGTAATTATATTAACTTTAGGAATATTGATCGCGGTTGTGGGCATCACCAATTATATTATCTTCAATGATCAAAATGGAACTTTCGAGAATAAAGACGAGAATAAATTAAAAAGTTTAAAGAAATCTGCGGGTTATTTCGAATCATTCATACACATTGATGGTAGTATTCTAGATAATTGGTCAAATACTGCACTAAATTACGATTGGTGTAGTGGTAATGGTTCATGGAGTAATCCTTATATTATTGAAAATGTTACTATTGATGCCATTAGTTCCCCTACAGGGCAAGGAATTTTTATAGATAATTCCAAAGTTGATTTTTTTATCATTAAAAACTGTAAGATCTTTAATGCTTTCGCAGACAATGGGATCTTATTGAGAAATACAGATAACGGAACCTTATTAAATAATACATGTTCTACCAATTCTGAAGGAATCCAGTTAAATAATAACTGTAATAACAATACTATCTCGGAAAACATCGTTAATACTCATACAGGAGACGGTATATATTTAGTTCAGAATAACGATAATAACACCATCTTTGGAAATACAGTGTATATTAGTGGTGGTTCTGGGATATATTTAAATAATCTCTGTAATGGTAATAATATCTCGGGAAACACAGTACATAGTAATGGTGGTTCGGGGATAGATTTAGATAATGGTTGTACTGGTAATATTATCTCGGGAAACACGGCATATGATAATAGTGGGTCGGGGATAGATTTAGATAATGGCTGTGATAGTAATAATATCTCAGGAAACACGGTATATAGTAATAGCGATTCCGGAATATATTTAACGGGATTATGTAATAATAACACTATTGCGGGAAACAACGCAAGTGACAACCTTTATGGAATATATTTAGAAAATAATTGTAACGATAACACTGTCTCAGGAAACATCGCAAACGATAATGTAGATGCCGGGATATATTTAATATCTTGCGATAATAACATCATATGGGGAAATACAATAGGCACATATAATCAAAATTATGGGATATACATTGATGCTGGTTCTGATAATAATACCATTATCAAAAATGTTATGCATTATAACTACATATATGGGATGTTTATAACTAGTTCTTGTTATAGTAATCTCATTTACTTAAATGAATTTAAAAATCAATTCAACGCGAGGGACGATGGAAATAATCAATGGGATAATGGAACGATAGGAAATTATTGGGATGATTATGAAGGTGTAGATGCTGATGATAATGGTATTGGAGATACTCCCTATGATGTGCCCCCTGCAGGAGGGAGTGTGGATAATTTCCCAATCTGGGAAGATGGAATTGACTTAGGTTCTTTGTATGTGGAAGTTTTCGATCAAATCTTTACGGAAGAAAGCTTTAACATTACTTTCTTCATTCATAATTCAACTAATTTTGGTATTGAATTCGCATCAGTTCAAGTATGGTGGAATGGAGTGAATGTATCTGCTGATGTTCAAAATTTTGGTAATGGATATTATTTTATCTCATTAGACCCAATAACTGTAGCTCAAGGGGAAGATCCCATCCTGCTAAAAATAATAATCTCTGCATCTGGATATGCGGATAAATACTTTGAAATATATATCCTAGTCCATCCAAGTGATTTAGTAAAGGACACATTAGAATTTGAAATGATTGACCAATCGCTCTCAAAGGAACAATTTAATATAACGTTCTTTATTTACAATACGACTGGTGATGGAATTGTTTTTGCAACATTCAAAATCTGGTGGAATGGCATAGATGTGTCTGCTGATGTTCAGAATCTTGGTAATGGATATTACTTTATCTCCTTAGACCCAATAACTGTAACTCAAGGGGAAGATCCCATCCTGCTAAAAATGATAATTTCTGCATCTGGATATGAAGATAAACAGTTTGAAACCTATCTCGCCGTAGATCCTGATACCTTAGAAAAAGAAATAGGGAAAGGGGCTGAAGGAATTCCTCTTGTGATAATCCTTATCGCAATCATATTGACAGCAGCGTTAATAGTAGCGGTGACAGCAACAGTAGTCCTGTTGCGTAAAAGGAAATGAGTAAGTGAAGTTTAATATTTTATAATATTTTTTTTTAAATAGACTTATTTGCATCTCATTTAATTCTTATTTTATTTCGATGACTTAAATCAAAAGATCATTACTTCTTCTTTCTTTTTCTATTCAAATTTATTTAAAGGCTTTAGTTTTGTTAAAGTTCATACTCCATCTGAAGTTTTGTATTAAAAACTATAAATTGTTATAATGATCTCTAATAAATAGAAGAGGCAGAATAAATAAAATTGGTGAAAATGTATGGATTTAGAAAATTTATATTTAACAAGGTATTTGCACTGTCCAAATTGTAATTGTATGCATATTATAATGGATCGAAAAATTCTTGCATGCCCAGTATGCAATTTATTTAAATTTAAGAAGACAAAAGAATCTAAAATTGGTTTATCGACTTCTCTTCAAAATGGTTGTAATTATGTTCATAACTATAAACAAGAATCTTAAGAGAAAGCTTTAAAAAAATACTTGGAGCAGAAAAATATGGAACAAGAACCAACTAAAAAAAATTTCAGACATTATCTTTACTTTTTGTTTGGACAACAATTTTCAATGTTAGGATCCTTAATCGTTGGATTTGTCATCACCTGGTGGATCACTATAGAAACGGGAAGTGCTGTTTATCTTTCTATATCTGTCTTTTTAATGTTTCTTCCACAGATTGTAATTCCCCTTTTTTCAGGCGTAATTGCAGATAGATGGAATAAAAAAGCCATTATAGCAATTTCAGATGCTATGCAAGCATTAGTAACATTTGTACTGTATGCATTTTTTCTCATGGGTTTTCAAAATATATGGTTAATTTTGGCAATAAATACATGTAGGGCAGCATTATATGCGTTTCAATATCCTGCAGTTCAATCTCTTGTCCCTGTGTTGGTTCCAAAAGATAATCTTAGCCGGGTTAATGGTGTGAATTTTATATTTTCTGGCGTAATTTTTAGTATAGGACCAGTAATTGCTGCAACACTCTTAGCATTTTTCCCTATTACACAGATTTTCCTTATTGATATTATAACATTTTTTATTGCACTTATCCCATTGTTGCTAATAAAAATACCTTCTGTCCGGAATATAACTGAAGAAGCCACAGAAAAGTCACTCTTTAAGGATTTCAAAACAGGGCTATTAACAATCAAAATGATTCCGGGCTTATTTGCGATGATTGCGTTAGCAATGATATGGAACTTTATTAATAGACCCTGGGCAGTACTATTACCTTACTTTATTAGATATACACATGACGGTACTGCTTTTGATCTTGCCCTTTTAATGACAGTGTCTCAAATTGGAAATATTGTTGGTTCCTTGATTACTTCAATTAAGAAAACGTGGAATCATAAAATAAAAATAAATCTAATTGGTGCTTCATTATTTTTTGTATGTCAAGCTTTTGCTATTATTGCACCCAAGGGGAATTTCATACTCATGATGATTTTTCTTTTTCCTGCGTGGATGACATTTCCAATCACAGTTTCTACCTACTTAGCAATTCTACAGAATGTAGTTTCAAAAGATAAGGTAGGTAGAATAATGTCAATTGACCATATGATTTCGATGGCAATTGCTCCCATTGGAGCACTTATAGCAGGACCATTAGCAGAACTTATTGGAATAATCAATTTATTTCTTATTTGCGCTATTATTGGAATGATTTTTCCTATTTTCTTGTGGTTTTTTACAAAAATCAAACAACTAGAAATCATTGATAGAGAAATAATGGTGAAATCTGAAGAAGAGAAAGAAATGGAAGAATTTATAGAAACCCCCGAAATTGTCCAAGCTACTGAACCTATAGAATAGAATTTTTTTATTTTTGTGTTTTTGAAAATCTAAAAATAAGGCATTTTAAATGAGTTTTTAATCAATTTTAAAAAAATATAAGATTAAGTTTGTAATTATTTATTTTCTAGGAGAAAGTTTTTAACATTTTCTTCTTTTTTTTTTAAAATTCATATTATTAAATTATATAAGATAATTGATTAGATGTGAAAAGGAGTGAGTGGACAAGATAGGTTTTTTGATGAAATAATCGATCGTACTGAGACTCAATCTGCCAAATGGGATGTGTATGGAAAAGATTTACTACCCTTATGGGTAGCAGATATGGATTTTCGGGCACCCCAACCTATAATTGACGCTATTACTGATCGTGCAAGACACGGTATTTTTGGCTACTCTTACTTCCATAATACTTATTTTGATGCTGTATTACGGTGGTTTAAACGAAGATATAATTGGGAAATTAAAAGAGAATGGTTAAATTTTACACCTGGTGTCCTTCCAGCCATTAATATAGCTATTAAGTCATTTAGTAATCCCGGTGATAAAATCATCGTTCAAAATCCTGTGTATTATCCTTTCTTTGGAGCTATAAAAAATAATGGACGACACATACAATTCAATCCTTTGAAGTTATCCAATGGACGCTATCATATGAATTTTGATGATTTGAAAGAAAAAGTCAAAGATCCAAGAGTAAAAATGGTTATCCTCTGCAGTCCTCATAATCCGGTTGGAAGAGTATGGACTAGAGAAGAGTTAACCCAATTAGGAGAAATCTGTATCGATAATGGTATTTTAGTTGTTTCAGATGAAATACACTGCGATTTAATATATTCTGGTTACACTCATATAAACTTTGCTTCGATAAATGATGAATTTGCTAATAATTCAATAACTTGCACTTCATTGAGTAAAACATTTAATCTTGCGGGTCTCCAACTCTCAAATATCATAATTCCAAATCAAAATTTACGTAGATCTTTTACTAATAGCATCGAAAGTATATTTATCCCAGAAGAATTTGGATATCTTCCTAATAGTCTATCATTAGTAGCTTTTACTGCTGCATATCAAAAATGTGATGAGTGGTTGGATTCACTTATTTTGTACTTGGAAAAAAATGTAGAATTTCTTAAATTATTCCTCAAAAATAAAATCCCAGAAGTTCAAGTGATTGAACCAGAAGGAACATATCTTGTATGGCTTGATTTTAGGAAATTAGGGATTGATGATGATAAATTGGAAGATTTTTTACATAAAGAGGCAAAAGTAGCTTTAGACAATGGGGCTATGTTCGGAGAAAATGGAAAAGGCTTTCAAAGAATAAACATTGCATGTCCGCGATCGATTTTGGAAGATGCTCTTAAAAGAATCCATAGAGCAGTAAAGTGAAAAGTTCACTACTAATTTTTAATTCTAAAATTAATAATCAATGTTTATGGTGCTTTTGAACTTTTATTTGAAAATTTTTAAATAATTACTTATATAATCCTATTGAAAAAGAAGCAACTATAAATGTGTCTAGAAAACAAATTACTGTTATAAAAGTATTTAGTCCTGAAGAATGTTTTTGACAAAATTCGATAATTATTTTTGATTTCTACTAAACTGTTGATATTTTTCGATAAAAGGAAAGTTGAGGAATATGTCTCTAAAAAAGAATGAGAGATTGGCAGAATTTATCATAAAGGAGATTGATTTAAACATAGGTGTTATTCTAGAAGGAGGCTGTGGAGAAGGACAACTCACTATACCTTTTACCAAAAGAATTAGTCAATACATAAATGAATTTAGAATTATCGCTTATGATCTTTCATCTGAACCTTACTCTGGAAGCCTTGATGTGTTGAAGGAAAAAATCCAACAAGAAAGTCTTGAAAACAAAATTGAGATTATGGAAGGCGATGTAAGAAAAATTGATAAATTAAAAAATAAGAGTATCGATTTTATTTATTCAAATGAATTATTTTGTGAGTTAGATAGAGATGGACTCGAAAAATGTCTAAAGGAGTTCTATAGAGTCTTAAAACCTGATGGTCAAATGGCACATGCGGAATATGCCCCCATTCATGAAAATTTAGCTCAGAAACTATTTATTGAAGCAGATACTCACTCTTTAGAGACCTCTTTACCTAAGCCTGAATGGTTCTCCCCAAATTCTGATGAGGTTGCTGCTTTACTGCATAAAATTGGATTTAAAAATATAACAGTTAAATATTTTGAGACATCTATTCATATGAATTATGAAGAAGCAATCCAAGCCTTTAAGGATTGGACAGTAGATCCCAGATTTATAGAGAAAAATAAAAAAGATTTACAACTTTGTGGTATAGAAACTCCTATGGAACATGTAATTTTCTGTAATAAATAAGTAATTCAATTGACACCTATTTTTTTTATAAAATTTTCGCTCTCCAGTACTTTAAAAATAAAAAGTTGAATTTTTTATTTATAAACTCCACTAAAAAGTGAATTTAATATGGGTAGTGAAGCTGTATATATTCCTGAGTTTGATCTATTAGCATGTCCTTTTATAAATAGATGTAAACTTCCTAAAATTGATTTTTTATGTAGAATTCCAGAATGTAAGACTTGTCCTGACTATTTTTCAAATGTTAACAAACTAAGATACATCTTATAAAATTAAATATATTTCTTAATCCAAGTGATAGTTATTTTAATAAATTTATCTAAATAAATTCCATCAAAATTATGAGTAGCCTTTTCAATTTCACTAAGATTATGATTTTTATCGTGGGGCATTATGCTAAATGCTTTTCTTGTCTGAGAAAGTTGCACTGATTTGTCTCTTGTACCTTGAACTATTAATGCTGG
The DNA here is from genome assembly GCA_048940925.1 of Promethearchaeota archaeon. Classification (GTDB taxonomy): domain Archaea; phylum Asgardarchaeota; class Lokiarchaeia; order Sigyniarchaeales; family SOKP01; genus Loki-b32. Next base: position 21,828 of record JBHLOC010000055.1, read on the forward strand.
GGTTCTTAAGTTTTTAAGATAAGATTCAATATCATATCCTGAAAGATCTTCTACAAAGGTATAATCTATAATAATAGGTTCATAATCGCCTGAAGAGGGGAGCGAAAGTGTTTTTTCTTTATTCTTTGTCATTGCTGAAAATAAATCTTTAATAAAAAACGCAGGAGCCCAAAATATGTATGTTTTTACATCGGGTAGAGAAGCAATTAAAGCTGTAAGTCCACCAAATGAGAGACCAAGAACAGCAATCCATTTATATCCTTGATTTTGTGTCCATTTATATACATCTTCGAGGTCTTTAGCCTGTTTAGATAAAGTTATGAGCTCTCGTTCATTCTCACCAGAACCTGAAAAATCAAATAAAACAGCATCAATACCCTCCTCATTTAAAGCTTCAGCTGTTTTATTAAAACGACCCCATTCATATTTATCTCCTGTAAGCCCATGACATAATATAATCAATGGATTTTTGCTATTTATTAGATAAGAATACTCTTTTTCACTCAAAAAATGAACAGCATGGAGATTCCCACCAACACTTCTCGGAATTAAAATCTTTTTATCCATAATTCTATTAATCTTTAAGAATTTAAGTTCTTTTCTCAAAATTTAAAACTTATGTCTATGCTTTATCTAATCCATTTACTACGGTTTATAACAAACTTGGGTATTTGATCTCCTATTGCTCCTATCGTTTCTTTATTAAAGTTCACTCTAAGTTCATTAATTTCATCTATTTATAAGATCTATGATTGAATAAACATAGTCATAATGAAATATTACAAAAATAGGTGAATGTGGATTTGAAAAAGAAAGAATTTGAAGGCAATCTTTTAAGCCCATTACCCGTAGTTTTAGTTGGCGCTCTGGTTAATGGAAAACCAAATTACCTTGTGATTGGTTACATTACTCCCTTTGATTTTGGAAATTATATTTTTTTCAGTTTGTATAAGGGGCGGTATACAAGCATTGGAGTTCATGAAAATATGACATTTAGTGTAAATATTCCTGCAGAAGATCTTTTAGCTGAAACTAATATTTGTGGCAGCAAATCTGGTCGAGATTATGATAAAGCATCACTTTTTGATACGTTTTATGGAGTTTTAAAGACAGCTCCAATGATTAGTCAATGTCCAGTTAATATTGAATGTAAAGTAAAGGAAATTATTAACTATGATCCAAATGAAGGAATTATCGGAAAAGTAGTAAAATCTTATGTCATTCCTCAATACGTAGAAGAAGATAAACTTGATTGGAGAAAAATTCATCCGATTATATGGACTACAGGTGGTGATTATAATTTCTACCGTCTTGGTGAACGAATAAACCAAGATGAAGAGAATTAGTTTCAATAAATGAAAATTTTATAATCAAGGATGAAGCATGAAAAAGCATTAATAGAGTTAGTGAAAATCTCTTTTTCAGTGTTTTAGTGAAAATTTTAGCAAATTTTATGTGTTCTATATTTTGCTAACAGTAATTCTTTTGATGAAAATTCAAGGAAGAAAGAGGAATATTTTATAGGGAATAGTATTAGGGGAATAGTTGAATATACTTCAAAAAAACTCAATTAAAAATTAATTTATAATAATAAATAAAACTATAACCAATATTTAATTTAAAGATTAGTGAAATATCATATATTTATTTATGACTAATTTTATTTGAATAAGAATAGGAGAAAATAAAAAAATATGGATTTATTACGAACCCCTGAAGAGAGATTTGAAAATCTCCCTGATTTTCCATTTGAACCTCATTTTGTAGAAGTTAATGGTATTAGAATTCATTATGTGGATGAAGGACCAAAAGATGCAGAAGTAGTTTTATTAATGCATGGTGAACCCTCTTGGAGTTTTTTATACAGACATATGATTCCCATCCTCGTGAAGGCGGGTTTTAGGTCAGTGGCCCCAGATTTAGTTGGATTTGGGCGTTCTGACAAACCAACCAAGAAAGAAGATCATACCTATGCAAAACATGTACAATGGATATCAAAATTAGTCGAAATGCTTGATCTTCAGAAAATAACCCTGTTCTGCCAAGATTGGGGATCTTTAATTGGATTAAGAGTTGCAATTGAAAATCAGGAGCGTTTTAATCGAATAGTACTATCCAATGGAGGATTACCTACGGGTGAACAACGTATGAATGAAGCCTTTTCAAACTGGCGACAATTTTCAAGAGAATCCCCTAATTTTGATATTAAATTTGTTGTTCAAAGTGGAACAACTACAAAATTATCAAATGACATTTTAAATGGGTATGACGCACCATTTCCAGACGATACATATAAAGCGGGTGCTCGAATATTACCATCATTAGTACCAATTACTATCGATGATCCAGAATATGAAGCTAACAAGAAAGCTTTTGAGGAATTTGGAAAATGGGAAAAACCATTTTTGACTGCATTTTCAGATAGTGATCAAATTACTAGTGGTGGAGATAGGTTCTGGCAAGGTTATGTTCCAGGTGCTAAAGGGCAAAATCATACAATAATTAAAAATGCTGCTCATTTTGTACAAGAAGATAAAGGCCCTGAATTAGCAAAACTCATTATAGAATTTATTGCACATACATCTTAAAATTTTTTTTTTTAAAGACTTTTGGAGTGCCTATATAACAGATACTGCTATATGAGTTTATATTTCTGTTTAGTAAGATTTATATGGATTAATATATAAAAGAGATTAGAAAAATCTTTAACGATGTGAAATATTTTTATGCAAAGAGAAAAAGTCTATTTAAAGTTAGCTGGAAGAAATCTCATTAGTTTTAAGGTAACCGACGAAGGGCAACTAATAGGTACAGGAATTCTAAATCCACTTCTTAAAAAACTTCGCCTATTTGCTATGCTTTACTTACAGTCAAATTTTTATAAAAATTATAATAATCTTGCGCGATATAAAGGCAAAATGGTACCAAACACCTTTGCACCCCCAGTTGGAAGTCGTCCTCAATTTCGAGCACTTAAAGGATTGATTAAATCCCATTTACTCCCTCGTCCGTCTCCAATTGCAATGACTTTTGCTATAACATATAGATGTCAATGTAATTGTGTCCATTGTAGCGCAGGAAGACATATAAAAAAAGGTGTTAAGGAACTTACAACAGAAGAAGCAAAGAAAGTCATTGATGACAGCCAAAAACTTGGAGTATCAATTTTAGCTTTTACGGGAGGTGAACCTTTACTCCGAGAGGATTTATTTGAATTAATCTCTCATGTTGATAAACGAAAAGCTTTACCTATTATGTTTACAAATGGTCAATTTCTTACTGATGATAACGTACAAAAATTAGTTGATGCTGGACTTTACTCTCTCTTTGTAAGTATTGACAGCCCCAATCCTGAAGAACATGACGCGCTGAGAGGGATGCCTGGCCTTTATAAGACTGCTATAAACGGACTTAAGAAAATGAAATCAAAGGGTGTGATGGTAGGTATTTCTTCCTACGCGACGCGAGCATCCACTGAAAAAGGAATGTATAAAAAGATGCATAAACTGGCTCAAGAGGTTGGAGCTCAAAATGTAATTCTTTTTGATGGAGTTCCAACAGGAAATATGCTGAAAAATACAAGCATTATTCTGACACCAGAACAACGTGAAGAAATTCGCGAATATTCTGAAAGAATTTTTAATGAACAAATCATACCTCCTCTTTCATCCCAATCATGGCAGAACTCCGTTGAAGGAAATCTTTCAGGAATTGGTTGTCTTGCTGGAAATATACAATATTATGTTTCTGCTTATGGAGATGTCGCACCTTGTGATTTCACTCCCCTCTCTTTTGGTAATATACGTAAAGAACCGCTAAAGAAGATATGGAAAAAAATGGTTTATCATCCTGCCTATAGTCATCGAAGTTCGTTTTGTAGGATGCAAAATCTCAAATTCCGACATTGCTATATCGATCCAATTCCCGATAATGCTATCCTTCCATATCCAGTTTTTCGATTACCTCAAGTAGATTATCGTGAAACGAAATTGTCTTAAATATTAAATCAGATCTTTCGATCCTTTAATAAAAGGTAATATCAATAATTTTTTATTTACTCTATTCAATTTGCATGCCCTTTGAAGTGTGAATATTATAATGTGTGAAATACATATTTAAATTTTCCTGTATATAACCTATTTTTTCACAATATATTCAAGTATGCATGTCCTTCTTGTGTTAAAATATCTTCCTTTTAGGATTTTAATTTTTTCTTTAAAGATTATCTCAAAATCATCAAAATAGTTATCAGGCTCATCATCTTGATAATAGCTATGCAAATAGGCTTCATCCCCTTCTTTAGTAATGATTTCGCCAGGAGCTTTTTCTTCTCCTTTTCCGAACCATCTATCATCAATAGAAAGAAAATTCAAATAACATAATCCTCCTTTCTTCAAAACCCTAAATATTTCATCAATAGCAATACCAGTATCTTTCTTTGTTAAATGAAAAATAGAGTTATAGGAAAAAACGAACCCAAAAAATTCAGAGTCAAATGGAATTTTTCTCATATCTCCTTTGATAATATTCAAATCTATACCTTGATTTTCGCAAAATTTTATAGATTTTTTGATTTGATCATCAGATATATCTATTCCATATGTCTCAAAACCATTTTCATAAAATAAGGCAAGTTTTGGATCAGGTCCCCCTGCTCCGCAATCTAATACGATCTTTTCTAATGGACTAGATATCGCATATCTAAGAAAATTATATATCGAGGGTGGATAAAATTTCTTTATCACAATTCATAACCATTAAAATTAAATTAAGAAAATACTCAATACAAATCTGACGGTAAAATGGGACGAGTAAGAAGTGTTTCAAAATCCTTAGGAGAGGGACGTAGTCCAAGCTTCTTTTTAATTAGATTTTCGCCAATAAAATAAGTAAAAACATAAGTAGACCAAAGAGGATGGCGAATAAATTTTAATTGTTGTCGTATGTATTTTTCTGGATAGAAACCAAAATTTAATACATATTTTACCATTTGATTATCAGACCAACCATCTACATGAGCATGGATGGCAAGATTATTAAAAAGCCCAGATAATTTATCCCAAGCTTTCCCCTGGAGCAACAATAATTCAATATCCTCATTTTGAGCATTAGGGCATAATTTTTCTAAGCTAATTTTTACTTTTTCACGAGCAGAAAATAATACATCTATACCAGTATTTCCTATACCTTCAGCGATTACTGCTTCAGGAGTGGGTATTAAGAGGATAGCATGTTCAAACCTATTTTCTTCCTGATAAAGCTTTTTTTCTTTAATAACATGTTCCGTATGATGTCCTGGATATCCCTCATGAGTAGCTAGCTTCAAAAATCTAGTCCATTCTATTGGTAAATCTATATTTACATCAATCCTCGATTTATGATTGCCCAAATACCAATTATAAGCAGACCAAGGTTCATTTTTAACTATTTTAATCGCAAGTTCTTCATCTTTTGGCAAAAGATGTGGATAAATTTCATATGTTTGTTCTCGAGAAATTTCTAAAGCTGTATTAAAAGTTTCTTCTATTTTATCATTTGGAACTTCATGGCTTTTTTTTGCTTCTTTTATTCGTTCAAGTAGAGGTCCAGACCCTTCATATAAAGCTTCTAATTCTTCTGCTACTTC
>JBHLOC010000015.1:0-8920 GCA_048940925.1 Promethearchaeota archaeon
CTAGTGAATATTGGATTCCAATGATTCCAATCGGAACTTTATTTGTTCTAGCACTTATCCCTACAATCTTAGAATATATTTCAGGAGAAGTAAAATTTTGTCCTAAATGTGGAAAAAGATTTGATAAAAAATGGGAATTTTGTCAAGAGTGTGGTGCAAGAGTGCTTATGGCTTGCCCTACTTGTGGAATAAAAATCAAGGGAAATCCTAAGTTCTGTCATAAATGTGGAACAAATTTAAGTGAAGTTGAAATTGAACAAATTTTTCGACCTCCAATAAAACCCAAAATTCAGAATCAGGCTAATTTTTGTCATCAATGTGGAGGGCCCGCTAATCCAGAAGCTAAATTTTGCGGATTTTGTGGTGCTCCCAAAACATAATTACTTTCTTTTTTATTTTTTTGAAAACTAGAATTAGGAAATTTATGATTTTTAGTTCGAAATTTATCTTGCAGAAACAGCAATTCTCTCAATTTCATCTTTTCGTTTCACAGCGCGAGAGTCCTGACTGTTTTTACTTGCTAAAATCAACTCTTGTGCTAGATTTTCTTCAAACATCCGTTCACTTGCATGGGATCTTGCACCAATCGCTTGAACAATATACTTGACAGCTAAGTCTACTCTTCGTTGAGGCGCGATATCTACTGCAGAGGCATAGGAAATCCCTCCCATAGCGATTTTAGTGGTTTCTTCTCGCGGTGCAGTATTTATAATCGCATCAATTAAGACTTGAATCGGATTTAGACCAGTATTCAACTCAATTAAAATAAAAGCGTTTTTTATGCTTCTTAATAATCTTGATTTCTTTCCTGAATGATACGAGCTCTTATGACCTTTAATTCTACTTCCAATAAAGCCTGGAGAAAGCAATCTATTAGTAAAACGTTCAATAATGGAAACCTTTGAACTCTTCCAAAATCTTCTATGTTCGTGCCTACCAGCAGAATGAGGAATAATGATAGGTTTTAAGTTGATATAATTTTCAAGTGTTCTATCTCTTATTTCAATATTATCAAAAGACCATTTATTAAATAATTTTATCTCTTTTTTAGATTTGCTCATTATTACTTACCTCATTGATCAACGCAATGGTTTTTCTTTCTTTCCACTGAGCAATGCTTGGAGTGATACGCCATTAACCTTGACAACTTTATACCTAACACCAGGAAGATCTCCAATACTTCTCCCTTTTGCGCCTCCAATCCCTTCAATAATAACTCGATCATGTTCTTCGATAAAATTAAGTGCCCCATCACCAGGTAAAAAGGCAGTAACTCCTTTTCCATTCTTTTTCAGCTGAACTCTTACACATTTCCTGATAGCAGAATTAGGTTGTTTACTCTCTCTTCCAACTTTTTGTAATACAATACCTAAAGCCTGGCATGCTCCTTCTAATGGATCTGCTTTTTGTTTTAGCTTGAGTTTCCTTCTTTTATACTTGGTTTTGGACCATTGAAATTTTTTTCGATTAGCTTTAAGTTTTCTTGCTGAGTAAAGTCCTTTTGGCACTTCGTTTACCACCAAAATTTGTATAATTATAATGTGAAAAAATATATCTTTAAACTTAAAATTTTCGTATAGAATTTAGTTTTATTAATTATTTAGCAATTTATTCTACTCTTAAATCAAGACTTTTAATGGCATTATAACAGATATTAATACAAGAATTTAAATTTGTTATAGAGCATTTATCTGGAGTATCTCTTTTAGAATGAATATATTTTGTGTCTTTATCTGAATTAAAAACACTAATTTGAAAACCATTTTTTCCGGCTTTTTTTGCAAAAGCTTGAAAGATTTTGTGATCACTAAAATTTCCTAAAACCATGTTTTCTTTTTTAAATGATATTTTTTGATGATTAGCCGATATCTCTAAAACATTGTTTAAATTTAAATTTATTTTTCTTTTCTTAAATAAACCAGTTTTATCCAAAAGGCCCAAATAAGTTCCCACCATATCGATATTGATGTTATAAGATTTATTTAAATCATAGTCATGATTTAGTTCTTCAAAATGTTTTAAGCAATATTGTTTTGAGCCCATATAGCCCACCTCTTCTGCTCCACACCAGATGAATATAACGTCAGATTTTTCAAGTGGATTTTTATTGATTAATCTTGCTAATTCCAGTAGAATTGCTGTTCCACTTGCATTGTCGATAGAACCTATGGATTCATCTAAATTTTTATTTCCAAGAATTAAAGCTATGTTTATAAGAAGTAAGACCACTATAATTAAAGAAATATTTCTTAATAACAAAAAAATATTATCTATCTGAAGGACTGCAAAATAGTTTAAAAGAGACGTTATTGAAAGAATAAAAGTTAAAATTAATAATAGTAAAAAGAGAATTAGGGCGGATCTATATAACCATATCTTCATTTTCATCGAATACCTTTGAGATATGGTATCATGATGAGCTGAAAAAATAATAACAGGTCTTTTTGGATAGAGATCTGTGCCTTGAATTGTAGCTATAACATTTTTAGACTCTTTTTCTTTGCCAAAATGTATATATCGTGTACTTCCAAATGAATATTTCACCCCACAATAAATAATGGTAATATATAGGATATCCAGTGATAAATAAATCCAAGAAATATGAGGGTAAAATGAAACAGTTCCATAACTAAATATGTAAATGAAGAAAAATACAAATCCCAATTTTGTTGATATTATCGATGATGTATACCAGTCAAAATTCTCTAAAGTATTTTGAATTTTCTCTTTATCTAATTCCTTTATTATGTAATTTGTAACTTTAGTTTCGCCTTCTGATGCGGCCCGTCTCTTAAAAGCAAGGTTTTTTACATGATTTAGTGCAGCTTGCTGGTTATAAAGATTTAATGTCGACATATGAACCAATTTAAGTATTAATTATTAGTAGAAAAAGGAGATAATTTTTATTTCTAATAGTAACGATCTTATTTCATTAATAAAGTAATAAAAGACAAAGTAATTAAGAAGAGTTAAGGAGATTTTGAAGGTAGTTAGATATTTTTGGTATTAATTATTACATTATCAACTTCAAAATACCTTATAACTAATTCTTTTATTTTCCTTATCATGGAGCCATCTTTACCTATAGCTTTTCCTCGATCTTGAGGACGAACGGTAATAATAACTGTTTTCTTTTGATTTCTACTACTTTCTTTTATTTCTATATTTTGGACAACAATAGAATTTTTAGTTGTTTGCAGAATATTTTTTATAAATTGGTTAAGATTTTCAGAGAAAGCTATTACATCTATCTTTTTTTGTAGTTTTGATTTTAAATCTTTAACATGTTCTCCTGCTTTTCCTATAGCTTTTCCTACATCTTCACTTTTAACTAAAAAGATAATTACTTCTGCACTACTCTCAGGATTCTTAAAAATCAAACAATCCTTTATTATAGCACCAGAAATATTATTGAATAATGAGATAAGTTCCATTGCTTTTCTATCGATTTTAATGTTTTTCTTTAGCATTTTAAAATTACTTTATTCTTAATTTGAATATTATTTTCTCAATCTTAACAAATCAGAGTCTCCTTCATCGAAAACCGCAATTACAGAGATCATATATGGCTTAGCACATGCTAATCCAAGATCCCAACTTGAACCCTTGTATCTATGAATATATATCTTATTCTTCATAAGAGTATTATAATGGTTTAGTTGATTTTCTAAATTTTTGGGACAATTATTAGCAATTATTAACATCTTAAAAGGTGAATCTTGTCGAAATTGCTTTAATACCTGATTTTTGCCATAAATTATTTTACCTGTTTTATAAGCAACTTTAATATTGTTATCAATATCAAATTCCTTAGTCTTTTTACGAGATAAATCAAGTTTTTCTCCAACGCTTTTAGTTTTCTTCTTTGACATGATCTTTTTAAAACGTATTTATATAATAAGTTATAATTATAGCTTAATTTTTATTTTTTTTTCATTTCCTTTATTATTTAGTTTTATTATAAATTTATGTTTTAGTATAATTTACTGATCCTAGTCAACTAAAAAGTTTATTCTGAATTCTTTTTCTTCGTTTTCAATATTTCTAGATTTGCATCTAGATCAAACATTACACTTACGCGTCCTGAGCCAATCGGGCTTATTTGACCAACAATTACATTCTCGGGAATTCCCAGGAGGCGCTCTTCCTCTCCATATAACCCTGCATCTAAAAGTTGATTTACAGTGACCTCAAAAGCAGCACGAGCAAAAACACTTGATTTTGAACCAGAGATCCCATGGCGTCCTATTGATTGGATCGAACCTGAATAGCACATCAAATCAGCTAAAATAAGGAGATGCCTTAAATCAACATCTAAGCTTTGTTGTTCAAGAACTTTTTGAGACTCTTGAATTATCATTTGTCGTGCAGCTTCTATACCATATAATTTTTCAATTTCATGTATATGATTTGAAACTGTTCTTGTATTATCTACTCCTTCAATTTGAATTACTCCTTGTAAATTTGTCCCTTCTGTTTTAATTACCCATTCTGAACCATCATCTGAGGGAGTTAATAGGCCTCTTTTTATACCTCTGACACCTTTCACAACCTTTTTTAGAATTTTTTCTCTCAATTTTTGTAAGTTCTGTAAATCTTCTATTCCTGGATCAATTATAATAGAACTTCCTTCACGTTTAATAGTACCTTTTTTCTTATATCGCTTTAATATATCAGGGATTTCATTAATGTCAATTCCTTTCTTTTCACAGATCTCAGGGATTAGATTAACAATAATTTGCCAATTAACAAAATCAAGATCAACGTCTGAAGTAATTTGCTCTATACGTATTTGTTCAATACGATTATGTACTTTTATCGCTTTATCTTCCTCTTCCCGATATCCTTTCTCTAAATATACTTCCATCGCAGGAGTAGAAGGAAATCTTCTCGCATCTACTATTTCAATTAGACGCGGTAGTCCTTGAGTAACGCTGAATTCTTCAACTCCAGCGTAATGAAAGGTTCTTAATGTCATCTGGGTTCCAGGTTCACCAATAGACTGGGCAGCTACGGTGCCTACTGGCTCTGAAGTTTCTACAATAGCATTATTAAAGTTTATATACACTTTGTTAAGAAGATATTCTAATTGTTCTTCTTCTAAATCCTCATCTTTAACTTTTTCTCTTACTTTATTTATTAAATCTTCTGGTATCCCATCATTTTGAAGTTCTATTAACCTTTCCTCTAAAATTTGCGGATTTACTTTTACCATAAAACATCATCTATTTTTAAATTTTTTGTTCTTTCCACTCTAAATATGCTTTTGTCTCTTTTCCTCGCCAAATAGCATTCTTACCTGTTTCCTCCTCAAATTGCTTTTGTAAAGTCCCTTCATCAATAGTTTTTTCTATTATTTTTTCTTTTTTGGATTTCACTTTGGACGGAGTTGTTTTTTTAATTTCTACTTCTTTTGCTTTTAAAGTTGCTTTTGAAGAAGTATCTATTTTCTTAATCTCCTTTCGAATTTGATTTATATCAAGCGCCTTGGCCTTAAGGAGTAAAACATCTAAATTCACAGATGCTGAATGGTCGGTATGCATCGGGTCTATACCATCATCGCCATAACGAAACTGAATAACATTTTTATCTGAGTTTCTAACAGTTCCATCATTTTCTACAACCATATCTTGAAGGGCATTCACTAACCTGCGTTGCATATATCCTGAAGTACTAGTTCGTACTGCTGTATCTACAAGTCCTTCCCTACCCCCCATACTATGAAAGAAGAATTCTGCTGGTCGTAATCCATTTCTGTAAGAAGATTCAACAAACCCTCTTGCTATTGGTGTTAAATCATTTAATTTAAAATGCGGTAAGGTTCTACTACTATAACCTCTATTTATTCTTTCACCTCTAATTGCTTGTTGGCCAACTATCGCAGACATTTGCCCCAGATTCAATATATTTCCTCTAGCTCCCGACTTAGTCATAATAACAGAATGAGCTTCATCCCCAATAAATTCAGCAGCAGTTTCTTCAGCTTTTTTACGTGCTTCGGCTAACACTTGTCGTATTCGTAATTCTAATGTTTCTCTCATAGACCGTCCAGGTGCTCGTTTGAGAATCTCTGTATCATTTTCATAGAAAGCATTGATGAGTCTTTCAGACTCCTCGTTTGCTTCTTTTAAAATTTTCTGTATTTCATCATATGCATGACCATGTACATAAACCTCATCTAAGCCCATAGTTAAACCATTTTTTCTTATAACGTAAAGTAGCATTTTAGTAGCGCTGTCTAAAAATTGTCGTCCACGAGCATTACCATGATCTTTAATAATTCTTTGTAAAATACTGTTAGATTGCATAGCCCCAAATGAATTTTCATCAATAGTTCCTGTCACCAACTTCCCATTTTTAATAACAACAAATGCATCATAAGGGCAATCTTCTTCAGTACATACATCGCATTTCTTACAAAATTTCGATTTTACTTTAATATTTAAATCGTTAGGGAAAAGTGTACTAAATATTTGTTTTCCAGAATACATTGGCTCTGGTTCAGTAATAACGGGTGTCAATTGATCTAATTCAAAACCAGATTTATTTTTGAAGATATCACCAAAATACAATAATTTTAACGTATCTTTTGTGTTATATATAGAATCTTTACTGGTAAATTGAAATACTGTTGAGATAAAATCATCTATACCTCCTAAGATTGGTCCTCCAAATCGTGGTGACAAAATATGTTCTTGTACTTTGAGTAATAATTCTGCTTCTGTACGAGCTTCCTCACTTTGAGGTACATGTAAATTCATTTCATCACCATCAAAATCAGCATTATATGGAGGGCATACAGTTAAATTCAATCGAAAAGTTCTTCCATCCATAATTTTTACTTCATGAGCCATTATTGACATTCTATGAAGAGATGGTTGTCGATTGAATAACACTAGATCTCCATCATTTAAATGCCGTTCAACTGTGAATCCTGGAGCTAACATGTCTGCGATAATTTTTCGATTCTTTACGTACCTTAAATCAATTCTTCGACGATCATTACGAATAATATAATTAGCTCCTGGATGTCTGAAGGGCCCATTCAAGACCATTTGTTTCATCTCTTCAATATTCCAATCATTAACATTAGTAGGAATAGTTAAAATTTTAGCTATTTCTATTGGGACTCCTACATCATTAATACTGATATATGGATTTGGTGAAATTACACTTCTTGCTGAAAAATCAACTCTCTTTCCACTTAAATTACTCCTAAATCTACCTTCCTTACCTTTTAATCGTTGGGTTAGAGTCCTAAGTGCTCGACCTGATCGATGTCTGGCAGGTGGTATTCCTGATACTTGATTATCAAAATAAGTCGTTATATGATATTGCAATAACTCCCAAAGATCTTCCACAATTAAATGAGGTGCACCAGCATCAATGTTTTCTCTTAATCGTTGATTAATTCTGATAACATCTACCAATTTATGGGTGAGATCATCTTCAGAACGAATTCCACTGTCTAAAGTAATTGATGGTCTCGCGCATACTGGAGGTATAGGTAAAACGGTAAATACAACCCATTCAAGTCTAGCATTTTCAGGTGAAATTCCCAAAATCCTAAGATCCACATCCGTCATCTTTTTAAGACGCTCTATAATCTCTATAGGCGTTATTCTACGAGAACCTTTTCCTTCTTCTTCTTCATAAAAAGTAGTGGGTTTTTCTATAATTATTTTCTTTTTCTTAGCGCCACAAAATGGACATGTTTTCGTCTTCCTTGCCCTTTTAAACACGATTTTAGCAGCATCTTCATCACCTTCGAAAAATAATTTTCGATGTTTAATTTGATCTTGTCTAAATTTTTCTTTTTCTTCATTTGTTAGCAATAAACGAGAACATTCAGGGCAAATTGACCGTAATACTTTTAAAACTTTCTTAGCATAACCAACGTGAATAACTGGACGGGCTAACTTTATACAGAAGGGCGGAGATCGCCCAGGGATTCTTCTATTTAGACTTTAGAGCCTAATCTGCTCAAAAAATGCCCAAAGTGACCCATGCAATTACTCACGAGATTCCCACAAGTCTGACAACGTTGTCCTGGTTCTATCGTACCTAATCTTTGGTCCATTAATCCACTCGGTATCGGGAGACCATCCTCATCATACGTATCAGCTGTAATAATTCTCGCGGCAGACATTTTTCTTATCTCATCAGGACTAAGTAATCCAAACTTGATTTTCTCTATCATTTTAGTCCGAGAAAATGTATAACTCAAAAATTTTTTACCTCAATATTTTTATTTTTAATTTCAATTATTTTCAGTGAAGAAGGAGGGTATATCATAGGAGAAAACATCCTCTATTTTGGATATAAAATACATCTTTTAAAGAATAAGATAACAAGTCTTCCACTGTAAATAAATTAAGATAGCAAATAATAAAAATTTTATTGTTTTTAGCGGGTATAATATAGTTTTTAATTTTCTCTTGCGTCTCTTGGAAACTTATTAAAATTCTTTACATATATTTAAGATTTATTAGAGGATATCTGTAACTACTCCTGGTATATGATTTTTAATTTTCTCTTGGAAATCTATTAGAATTTCTTTACGTAATTCTAAGAATTCTTCATTAGCATATTTCCAACGACTTTTTTCATTTTTGCACTCGGCAGTTTTAAGAATCTTTTCTTTTAGCTCTTCAGGCATTTCTGCTCCTGTCTTAAGGACAAGTCCTCCAATAATTAGAAATTCCAAATATCCTATTTCACACTTACTTAATAAATTTTGCAATTTACTCTTAGGATTCAACAATTGATTTTCTAGTAGTTCTCGAGGAGGTATAGGTTCAGGAGCATCATCATCATATTCAGGATACTCATAGCCAATAATTCTGTATATGGTCATTTCAATATCAAATTCATCATCCCCCTCCATTATGAAAGGCGTATCTTTACCCATCTTTTATCT
>JBHLOC010000015.1:9020-76616 GCA_048940925.1 Promethearchaeota archaeon
TTATCTATCACCTAAAAAATATAAAACCACCATAATTTATAAACCTTATAAAAGAAAGGATTTATTAATTTATTAATTTACGATTTTTATTAATTTCTTCTTAAATATCTTTCAAAAAAGTCTTCAAGAGAGTGGGTCATAAGGAATTCCCTTATTCTAGCTGGAGTGTTAAAATCTTCAACAAACCATTCCCTAAAATGATATTCAAGGGACAAGATTGGATCTCTAAACCTCCCTTCCTCTCTTTCATGTGGTTTTTGAGCAACCCTTTGAAAGAACTCCATATGGTCTACAATCCATTCATCAGAAAAGCCACGTTTGTAATAATCCAACATGATAGTTGCTATTAAATCGCGTTTTGCATTTTTAAAAGAACCCCAGAATCCTTCATGTTGATAATCCCCAATCATTCTGATTAAAGTCTTGTAAGAGTATTCAGTGATCATCCCTTCATCAATCATCTCATGTGGAGTGTAACCTTTAATGATATAAATACTAATACGCCGTTTCCAATATTCCTCTAATGAATGACCACCTGTTTCTTCATAAGCTTGGAGATCTAAATGAGCAAGGGCATAATTTGTTGTATATCGTCCAAATTTAGTAATAGCACCCGCCCCATTTTACCACACAGGTATTAATAAAAAGCAAAAATCTATTGGTCTTATCTTTAGAATAGAAAAGAATAACAAAACATTAAGATTTGGGATAGCGAGTGACCTTGAAGGAAAAAAAACATATATGGATTATTACAAAAAAATATTTAATAATATATATTTCCTTATTGAATATCTCGATTTGATCTTCATATATATAATATGATTGAATCTGGTTTTGGAGTAGAATAAGAGTCGAAAATAGTTTAATTTATTGATATATTAAATTACTTAATAATGAAGATAATAGATGTTTTAAGAAGTAAAATTGTTATTTTTATTATTCAAATAATAATTTTTAGTATGTTAATATACATATTTAATTATAGATATGTTTTAAATCTTCAATTATATCCCCCTACTCCCGATACTACAGAAGATCAAATCAAAGTTATTGAGTTTTTAGGAACCTATTTAATGTATGAAGACTTAAATGATGCTATTTTTATATATTTATGTTGGTCTTTAATTTCAATAATTCCTGTACTTATTTATTATGATTATGTTAAAGCGTTTAAGATGAATTTTGCTACATTTCTGATTTTTAATTTCTTTTTTTATGTCTTCTTATATAGACATCTAAATTACTATTTTAAAGAAAATTTTATAATTATATTTACAAAAACTTATCTTACAGCAATATTAATTACAGTTTTATCTATTGAGACTTCATTAATCTTAAATAAATTCAGAAAACATAAAATTGAGGAAGAATTAGAAGATCTACAGATTATTGTAAGAAGAATAATTACTAAATGTCCAAAATGTGGAGCTGAATTCAATTCGGTTCCTCAATTTTGCTATAATTGCAATACCAGAATTATTAAAGATAGAGAAAAAAATGGTGGAATCGAATAGTAATAAGCAATCTTTAGAATTGTTGTTTAAACCCCGAAATGTTGTAATTTATAGAGTGAGTAAAACAGTTGATTTTTTCGTAAAAGGATTTAAAAGACAAGGATTTGATTTAGAAAATCTATATTTAATTTCCCCGAAAGAAGATTCATTTCTGGGTCTTAAATGTTATAAAACCATTGAAGAAATTCCAATAGATAAGATAGACCTTCTTATATTATCTATTAGGAGAGACTTGCTTATTCAGACTCTTCAAAAGATTCTTACAATAAAGAAGGTGCATTTTATACATATTTTTACAGCTGGTACAGGGGAATTTGATGATATTGGTGTGGAAATTGAACGCAATATAAAAAAGATATTAGAAGATTATAATAATACACGAAGTATAGGCCCCAATTGTATGGGAATTTATAGCCCAATAGGTAAAACCGCCTATTATTCTTCTTTTCCAGTAGAACCTGGAAATATTGGTTTAATCTTTCAATCTGGAGATTTACATTCAAAGATGATTAAGTTTGGCTCTCGGAGATATAATCTACGGTTTTCAATAGGTGTAAGTATTGGTAATTGTGTAGATATCCAAATTTCTGAAATTTTGAATTACTTGAATCAAGATGATAATACCGATGTAATTTGTGTTTACTTTGAAGGAATTTCTCCTTTTCATAAAAATGAAGGAAAGATTTTATTTAATGTTTTAAAAAGTATGAAGAAACCAGTTTTATTTATGAAAGGTGGTAAAACAGAAAGGGGTCAAATTGCAGTTTTATCTCATACGGGATCTTTGGCAACAAAAAAGGACATATGGAACGCTTTATATAAACAAACACCCATTATAGAAGTTCCATCTTCATTAAACCAATTAATTGATTATGTATATTTATTCTCTAATTATTTCAATCGCTTTAGGAAATTAAAAAAGAAAATTGTATACCCTAAGAATAAGCGGTCGTTAATTATACTTTGGTCAGGTGGTTTTGGGATATTAGCTACTGATATACTTATAGAATTAGGTTTAGAAGTACCTCATTTTGAAGGTGAAACTCTGAAAAAACTAAATGAAATTTATCCAATTCGGGTAGGTAGTTTATCTAATCCTTTAGATCTACCTTTTATAACACACCAGAAAGAACTTGTAGAAGTAGCAAAAGCTGCTGTTGATGAAAACATTAGTTTGGTATTACTAGAGACAGATGCATGGAAAGATATAGAAGGTAAGCCTTTTAAAGGATATTACAACAATCTTTTAGAAATAAGAGATTATGTTGAAAGTCAAAACAAAATTTTTATTATTATTTTACATCAATATCCTAGCGAATCTCGAAAAATATTCAGTGACATGCTTTTCAAGGATGAATTTCTTGTTTATCCCTCTCTGGAAGCTGCGGCTAAATCATTTTTAAAATTATATGAATTTGGTAAGAAATTAGAAAGATTAAATAAAGAAGATAACTAATAATTTCTTAAATAATTTTTACATTTATGATTCACAGAATCCAAAACAATTTATCTATTTTTTAATTCAAATATGTAATGTTAGGAGAAATTTTCGCTATTTTTGCTGTGCTCACCTTTGTTGCATCTAATGTCATATTTCGTAAAACTGAGAAGGAAGCTAGTCCAACTTTTATAAACTTTCTTCGAACAGGGATAGGTACTTTAACATTTTTTCTTATAATTATATTTTTAAACCGATTAAATCTCATTTTCATAATTTCATGGCAATTGTGGATTTTATTAATCTTGAGTTTCATATTTGGTCAAGTTATAGGAGATACAGCTTATTTCACTGCTCAAAAAGAGCTAGGAACTACTATAACTCTCGCTATTTCCATGACATTTCCCCTTTTTACCTTCATATTATCTTTAATTTTTCTTAAAAAGCCATTTAAGCTTAATTTGATTTTATCACTAATTTTGATTGGATCTGGAATAACTATTATTGGAAACTCCAAAAAAAAAACTGAAAATTCAAACCAGGAAAAGAGTCCTCTATTAAATGATACTCTTAAGGAGAAATTTCAAGACCTTTCTAGAAAAGATGTAATCAAAGCAATAGGTTTTTGTTTTATAGCATCTCTTGGGTGGGCAGTTGGGGCTGTTATTATTGAATTTGCAATGATTCAAATAGATCAGATTATTCATATTGAAGAATTAAGTTCTATTGTAGGAAATGTAATTAGATTTCCATTCGCATTTTTAATCTTAGGTTCAATGGTGTTGAGAGAAAAGTTTTGTAAAAAAAACAATGATAACTTACTTAATAAAAAGAAATCTCTTCGTACTTGGATTTTTTTGATAGTTGCCTCAATTATTGGAACCTCTTTGGGAGCATATCTATATACTGAATCAGTACATGTAGCAGGAGCAAATATTGTATCATTGATAGCAACAGCAAGCCCTTTATTTGCACTCCCGTTAACATACTTAATTAATAAGGAGAAAATTTCTAGGTTTGGGTTTATTGGTGTACTTTTAACTATTATAGGGGTAATTATTATCTTGATATAAACTTTTTATTCATAATAATTTTCAAAGAGTTTTAGTTCTTGTTCTATATCTTTAAACTTCTCTATTTCGTCTTTAGAAGGGGGCTCTTGCTCATAAATATCAAATACCTTTAAATTCAAATTCTTTCTGACTAATTTTTCTATTTTATTAATCTTTTGTTTAGTAGCAAAAAATTTAATCATTTTAAATTTCAGTTTTGTTATCATTTTTTCCCATTCTTTTGTGAACTCTCCATTTTGAATATCTTTTAAAATGGATTCCATCACTGGTTTTACAAACAGTTTTCTAAATTTGATTCCTCTGCTCATTGCTCCATATTGACTTGTTTGTGAATGGTAATCGACTTGTTTGATTAATCCAACATCAGCCATTTTTTTATACGTATAGGACATTTCATTACTCATATACATCTCAACCAATACTGCTTCAGGAGGATATCCCGCATCTATAAGTGTATAAATAGCTGATAAGAGTACTCGACCAAATGCAGGTCCAAAGCCTTGTTCATTAAACAAATCTAATTCTGCTTCTTGTCTAAAAGTTATTTCTATCGCACCTTTTCTCAAAGTACCAATCCCTTTTGCTAATGCAAGTAAAATTTCCAAAGCACTTCCAGAGGCATCTTGTTCAATAGCAACAAAACTGAAAAAACCTTTTTTATTTAAAAAGTTTTCTCTAACACCCACTCCAATCATTCTGGGGGCTATTAACAAGAGATCTACGTCATTAGGTGTTTTAATTAGCTCGAATCCTATATTATATCCACTAGCAAAAACTAATGCACTCTGAGATTTCAAGTTTGGTCTAATTTGGGTTTTAAATATATTGTTCATAATTTCATCAGGAATAAGAATAAAAGAAACGTCGCTTCTTTTCACAGCCTCCTCAATTGAGAAAGTAATAAAACCATCGTTATTAGCAATTTCTCTAAAATTATCTAATCTGTTGCCGATTATTACATTTAAACCTGAATCTCTTAAATTGAGTGCTTGAGCTCTTCCTTGGTTGCCATAACCTATTATAGCAATTGTCTTATCTTTTAAAAGAGAAAGATCACCATCATTCTCATGATATATATTTACCATTTATTTAAACCTCTAATATAAAGAGTATTGTGTAAAAAATATTCGAAAAAAAACTTGATTAAAGAATCTACAAAATTTTATTGTAATCTAAGTTATTTTTTTCTAAAATCTTGATTACTAACTGCTTAAAAATAAGATCGATATTGTAATTCTCCTTTGAAGATGTCTTATAAAAATCTATTTCGTTATGGCGCTTCATAAATCGATTTACAACTAAGTCATCTACTCTTGCTTTCTCATCTGTAATTTTGACAAGATCAAATTTTGTGCCAATACACATCCTTGGTGTCTCTTCTTGATTATATTCACCTAATTTTTCATACCACCAATCCAATCTTAAGAGAGTTTGAAGATCTACTAAATCAAAAACCATAAAAATTCCATTTGCTCCATTAATGTAATAGGGAAACAATTTTTTGAACTGTTCTCGTCCACCAAAATCCCATATACTAATCCGTACATAAGTTTTATCACCATTTACTGATATTGGCAGATCATATGTATAAAACTCTATTCCTAATGTTTCTTTTGTATTGACATCAAAGGTATCAAAACATAATCTTTGTGCAATACACGTTTTCCCCACTCTCTCTTGCCCCAAAATACAGATTTTAAAAATATAGATTGGCTTTTCACTATTTTTCATCTTAGAGAGAGGATCTTTTGCTGCTGTCATAAAAAAATTTTATGCAATGTTAATAATTTATTTTTAAACTTTATAATAAAAAAACAATAAGAGATTTATAAATTTTTAACATTCTAATTTAAATTATAATTTTTTGGCTAAATTTTTAAATCTTTAAATAATCATTTTAGACTATATCTATAATTTAGTTTTTAATAAAATTTTCTAAAACCAATAATTCTAAGTGATAAATTTGAAAAATAAAGATGTACTCAATTTTTTCATTTCTGAAGCTGAACACCCGTTTTCAGGGTGGGATTTTTCATATATTAATGACAGAGTTGTAAATTCACCTTTAACATGGAGTTATACTAGCATTATATTACCAGAATTAAGGAAGGCAGAATCCCTTTTAGATATAGGAACAGGAGGTGGAGAATATTTGTCTTCACTTGTACCTTTACCACATCATACATGTGCAACTGAAGGATACAAACCTAATATGCCTATAGCAAGAAATCAATTAGAGCCACTAGGAGTGAAAATAGTGTATTGCAAAGATGAAGAGATGCTTCCATTTGCTGATGAGAAATTTGATTTAGTTATTAATCGCCATGAATCTTATTCTCCCAGGGAAGTTTATAGAATTCTTAAACCTGAAGGAGTATTTATTACCCAACAAGTCGGAGATAAAAATGATTCAAAACTTAGACTTGTTTTAACCGGTAAAGAGGAATTAGAAGATTTTGTTGAATGGAATTTGGAGATTGCATCAAATGAATTAGAAGCAAATGGTTTTCAAATTATTGAAGGTTATGAAGATATAACATCGACGCGTATATTTGATGTTGGAGCCATTATCTTTTATTTTAAAGCTATACCTTGGGAATTGCCGGGTTTTTCTATAAAGAAATATTATAATAAATTGGTTGAAGTTAACGATTACATTGCTGATAAAGGATATTTAGATTTAGACAATAACAATCATAGATTTTTAATAAAGGTGAAAAAGGCTAAATAAAAATGGTGGCCTAATTACGAGGTTTCTAAAGATTTTAAATTAATTTTTCCCTTGGAGAGAATTTCTACATAAGAAGGTTGCATATGCTGCCAAGCTCCATCATTTATTATTTCGATTTGTCGATTATGTATGGTGATATTTGATATTCCCTTAAGATGGGAATGCCCATATATAACATGATTTACTTTTGAAAAATCATATTCTTCATCCATCAAGAATTGTGTTATTTCATTAATGTAATAATCAGGTTTGCTTGCTCGTTCCCATTTTTTCAATATTCGCATGTTAGCTTTAATTAAATTAAACTCTATGATACTTAATTCTGAAAATAGAGTATCTATTGAATCTAAAGACATATTTTTTAGTTTTGCTAAATCTTCTTTCATTTCTTCGAATCTAATAGGTTTTATTTTTCTCCCATTCTTAATTACTTCGTTCCAGAAATAATCATAAGTCTCTTTTACTTCAAACTTATTATTAGAAATTAATGATTTCCATATTTGTCCTACAAAAAATCGGTATATACTACTATCAAACTGGTAACCATGCGTCATTAAACATTTGAAATCTTGGTTTAAATCTAAATCCTCAACTTTTACAACTTTAAGGGGCTTACTCTCAATTTGCTCTCGCGAATTATACATTAAGAGCATATCTTCATTATTCCATTTTGTTAATAATATGTATTGATAGTATAATTCACCATTAAACAATTCATTAAAATTGCTGTGCTTAAATTTATTTAAAAACTTTCTCTTTCGACGCTCAAACTTCTCATCATAGTCTCCAATAACAGGAATTTCATGATTTCCAAGAACAAAAATTAAATTCATATTATTCTTAATTTTAAGTAGTAGAGTGAAAATATCTTGAACTTTTTCCCTTTTTAAAAGAGCAATAGGAGTATCAGTGCATAAATCAATGAAATCCCCTAAAATTATAAGAGCTTGTAAATCATTACCGAATTCTCCATTAATTATACTTCTTAAAAATTGAATAAATAAATCTCTTTCACAATCCAAAGAACCTAAATGAATGTCTGAGGCAATTAGTATTTTTGGATTCATTTCACTTATTTTTTAATATTTGACTTTCACTTTAAACATATAAAATTAAAAGTTTATCGAATTATTAAGAAGTTTGCCTAACTTTTAAATTAGTGTAAATAATAATTAAATACTAAAAATCAGGATTTAAAAATATTCTATTTAATAGTTCAAAAATGTTTATTTGTAGATTTTTAAAATGATAACTCATTCAATCTTTTATATCCAATTATATTATTAATGAAAAAGTCAATATACTTTACCATATCATATAGTTTTATTATTTTATTAAATTAAAACATGCTCATCTGATATCAAAAATTGATCAGTTTCAATCATCTGAATTCACTAGTAAAAAATTTGTTAATTATTTTCATCATTTTTTTTTGTCAACCAAGTTTGAGAGATCATATCGGTCGAATTAATCAAAACGACCAACACATTTAAATATAAGAAATAACAATTTAAATTTAAATATATTAAATTTAATCAAAAATATAAAATTAAGAAGCCTTACTCCTTTCATAAAAAAGGTTAAGGAAATTAACAAAAATTAAAAAAATTCGTGGAGGATTGAAAAAATATTATGGCAGCATTCGCATGGTCTCCTTTGCGCGCTTTAATGAAAAAAGCAGGAGCTGAAATTGTAAGTCGCGCAGCGGTTGACAAATTAATGGATTACTTAGAAGAGTACGCAAAAAGTCTTACAGGTTGCGCACTCGATATTGCTAAGCACTCTGGAAGAAAGAAAGTTACCGCAGCGGATATGAAAATCGCTATTGGTTTAGTGTAAAATGATTTTCTGCCATCCTTTCGAGGCGCTTAACTCAAAAAATTAATTATTTCCTTTTTTTTTCTTTCTCTATTCTTGATATATAAAAATCTTTATTTTCGTTAAAATCTTTTAAAAAAATCTTCATATCATGGTTTTCGAGATCTATCCGCATTTTTTCTGATAGCATTAACGATTGTAGGCCATGTTTCTGGGGGTAAACTGTGCCCCATTCCATTAATAATCAACAACTCTGCTCCAGGGATAGAATCAGCTGTGTCCTTTCCTCCCGTAACTGGGACGAGGGGATCATCTCCACCATGAATGACTATAGTCGGGGCATTAATTGATGATAATCTCGGTTTGCGGTTTCCATGAGCCATTGAAGCCATCATCTGGCGTACTGTTCCCTGAGGGTAAAATGATCTATCAAATACTCTTCCCATCATATCACGTCCAAATTTCTCATCATATGGGATTCCTTTTCCATAGGTAGTTTTAGCGATTTTCACTCTATAATCGATATAAGCTTCACGCTCAGTTGGGGCGCGAGTAATGAGCATGTTTGCTATTTCTGGTTTAGGACGTGGTAGATCTGGATTTCCAGTTGATCCCATGATTGGTGCTAAGCTAAGTACGCGATCAGGATGTCTGTATCCTATGGTTTGCGTTATTGCTGCACCCATAGAAGCACCGCATATATGTGCTTTTTCTATCCCTAACGCGTCTAATAATCCTATAGCATCATCTGCCATATCATCGGTAGTATAATCATATGTGATTTTTTCTCCTCTTTGAACAGCTTCTCTTGCCTCTCTGAATTTCGGAATTCCCAAGTGGTCAAATTTCGTTGATAATCCAACATCTCTATTATCAAACCTGATTACAAAAAAACCTTTTTCGACAAGCATTTCACAAAATTCTTCAGGCCATTGAATCATTTGTGCGCCCAGTCCCATAATTAGGAGTAAAGGTTCTAAAGTACGATCTCCAAATGTATCATATTCTAGTTCTATATTGTTTGCTTTTACCTTTGGCATATTTTATATCACTTTAGTATATATTTTTGTATTTAATACTTAGTAATTAATAAATTTATTATTTTTTCCCATAGGTAACTTTAAAATCGTTTAGCTTTGACTTTGTTTTCAGAGATAAAGTCTGAGATATATTTATAACCATTTAGATTAAAATATAATTGAATAGAACTTACATCTAAATCTTTTATTAGTTGCTTTTCCATACTATTAGAGTTTATAAAAATTTTTTGCACCGATAGCAAAGATCATTAAAGAATAAATGATTAAGTAAATTTGATCAAATATGTCAGTAAGTAATGTAAGAAATTTAGAACAAAAATTTATTAAAGCAGCGGAAATCATAACTAGAGCTAAAGAAGGTACAGAAATTCCAGAAGAAACGGTGGGAATAATAAAAATTGCTGTTGGAAAAGATAATGTTGATTTTATAAGAGCATTTGAGGAAAAAAGCTCATTAACCATGGAAGAACTGAAAGAAAGCTTAAAAAACATTGGTTTTGAATTAACTGATAAAGAAATTATAGCTAAAGTTGATGCTCTTGCTAAGAATGGTGTAATGATGGATCAACCTGCGAGCAATGGTGTAATGATTTACCGAATCCTTCCTTTTGGTAGAATATTTGATTACATTTTTATGAGAGATATTGATATAGAGGATAAAGACATAAAAGAAATCGCGAGATTACAGCATATTCGCCATGAGAAAAGGAGAGAAGATGTTCAAAAAAATTATGGTACTTATAAGGCTTCAATTGAAAAAGTAATTCCTTTTGGTAGAACTATAATTAGTAGTTCCATAAATCAATCAACTGGTGAGGATATCCAAATTCTTATCGATGAGACAATTGATACACCTCAAGATTTGATATTACCAACTCAAACAGTTCAAGAGATTGTAGAGAAATATGATGATATAGCTGTAGGTAATTGTTATTGTCGAAACCATGCAAAAGTGCTTGGAAATCCATGTAAACAAACTAATATCAAAGAAAGTTGCTTTACTTTCGGCAAGAGTGCACGACATACAGCAAAGCATGGTTTTGCAAGGTTAATATCAAAAGAAGAAGCATTAGACCTGTTAGAAAAGATACGTGATGATGGATTAGTGCATAGAGTTATGCATCTTAGAGCAAATCCGGAACTCCGTGAAGATGCAATCTGTAATTGTTGCAGTGATTGTTGTCCCTCAGGTGGTGGATTTTTGATGTCGCCATCTGCTACTTATACAAATTATTTAGCACAGATAGATCCAGAATTGTGTGTTGGGTGTGGTACATGTGTAGAAAAATGCAATCAATTGATAATTGAACTTAATGATGATGGTATCGCAGAAAGAGATGAAGAAAGGTGCATAGGATGTGGCGTGTGTGCATATTTCTGTCCGGAAAATGCCATTTCTATGGTTAAAACACAATTAAGAATTGTGAGAATAATGCCCCCTCGTCTAAATTAAACAAGTAAAGTAATATAGACTTATCAACTCTGAATCTCTAACAATAGTAAGAATGTTTAACTTTTTCTTCTTAAAATAGCGTTATATAAAAATTTAGAATGATAATAATACCTGAGTTTTATTTCATAAACTTTTAATACTCCTTTGGCAGCAAATTTTAATGGGAATTATACAATTTTAGGATCATCAGATCTATAATCTAGTCATTTGAATTCAATATTTGTTCAGATCTTACCAATGGAATTTACTAATAATAAAACATTACGTACTTTAATGAAGAAAGGAGGAGCTGAAATAGTAGGTCGAGCCACATATGATAAACTAATTGATTATTTAAAAGAATATGCCAATAGCTTAACTGGCTTCACTCTTGATATTGCTTTAAGTTTGATTACATTTGTAAATGATTTTGTTTCTTCTGACCCTATTCTATGATTTTTCTAATTGTTATTAGAATTTTAAATGGAAACGATTTTAATACACAAGAATAATAATCACTTATAACATTAAAATCAATGAAGTAATAAAAAATACAATTTAGAGGAATTAAAGTGGAAGATGGGAAAGATGTTGCAGATTTCGCGATTGATTTTGGTATTTCTCAAGGTGCTAGCTATGTGGAGGCTCGTTTTATTGATTCATGGGAAGAGTCTTTTACATTAAGAAATGGAAAATTCATTGGAATTGTTGAAAATTCTGATAAAGGCATAGGAATAAGAGTTCTTGCAAATGGGGGTATGGGATTTGGATCAACAGAACAATTATCTAAAAATTCAATTCAAAGTTTAATTAAAACAATAATAAGAATGACAAAAGCAGGTAAAAGAAAGAATCCAATTGTTTTTTCAGAAGAAAAAATAGAGGTTGATAACTGGAAAACAGAAACTAAAGAAAATTTTAAGGATATTTCAAAAGAGGAAAAGCAAAAATATATACAAAATTTAGATAAAGAGTTAAAAACTCGAACTAAAAAGAAATTAAAAGACAGATTTTCACTTATGGAACTTACTATTCAAAATAAGTACATCATTACAAGTGAAGGAGCGAAAATAGATTCTCAAAAATCCTTAATTTCTGTTATGTTATTGAACACTGCGAAAGGGAAACTAGGAACAGAACAGAGAGTATTTAGTTTAGGGGGATCAGCAGGATGGGAGTGGTTAAAAGATACTAATTTTAATGAGTTAGTAATTCAAGATGGTGTATCATTAGTAAAAACAGCTGAGAATGCTAGAAACATCAAATTTAACAAACCTATTGATGTCATTGTTAATGGGGAAGTTTCTGGAATAATGGCACATGAAAATGTTGGGCATCCAAGCGAGGCCGATCGAATTATAGGTAGGGAAGGAGCACAGGCAGGAGAATCTTTCTATGGAGATCTCCTTAGAGAAGGAAAACTTGGAGAAATAAAATTAGGAAATGAAATTGTATCTATTATTGATGATCCTACAATTCCTGGAACTACTGGTTTCTATCTTTATGACGATGAATGTATTAAAGCAAGACCACGTTACCTAATAAAAAATGGCATGTTAAATGAGCTTTTTCTTAATCGAGAATATGCAATGAGATTCAATACAAAATCGAATGCTGCGGCAAGAGCAACTACCTATGCCCGAGAGCCAATTTCCCGCATGGCAAATACATTTTTTGAGCCCGGTGATTATACTAAAGAAGAATTAATTGAAGATGTAAAGGAAGGAATTCTAATGAATAGTTTTACAGAGTGGAATATTGATGATCGAAGATTTCAAAGTAAATATGTTGGTCATGAGGTCTTCTTAATAAAAAATGGTGAAATTACAGATACAATGGTTCGCAGACCTATTCTTGAATTAACTACATACGGAATTTTAGGTAATATTGATGCTATTGCTAAAGATATGTTTAGACCAATCGGTACATGTGGTAAGGGGGATCCTTTACAAGGTATACCAGTTTCAATGGGAGGACCTCATATGCGATTAAGAGATATCACAGTAATGGGGAGTGTCTAAATGTCAGAAGAAAAAGAATTACTTGAAAAATCAGTCGAAATTGCTAGAAAAAAAGGTGCAAAAGAGGTAGTTGTGAAATTAATAAGGAAAAAAGAATATCAAATTCGGTTTTCTAATTCTGCTATAGATATTTCTAAACAGTGGACCACTAATTTATTAGAAGTTTTTCTATCAATAGGGAGAAAAACTTCATTTATTAAGATTCAAAATCCTTCAATTGATTTGATTAATGAAAAAATATCTCACGAAATTCTATCTTTACGAAAGTTACCAAAGAGTCTTTTATATTGGGGAATAGACAAAAGTCAATATGAATATAGATTTATTGAAGGGCTCCATGATTCCAGAATTGAAAAATTCTCTGATAAGGCTCCAGATTTTGTTAATATGGCTATAAATTCCTCATTAGAATCAGGAGCTAAAAAAGTAGCTGGTGTTCTTTATTTTGGAAATATATCCACCGGAGTTTCAACAAGTTATAATAATGGGGGCATTTATAATTCTTCCTATTATCGCATGACAGTAAGAGCATTTGTAGATGCTGAAAGTAGTGGACAAGACATCATAGTCGGAAGAAATCTAGAAGATATTGAGAATAAATTTACTGAAGCTGGTAAAAGAGCAGGTGAATTAGCAAAAATGGCAGTAGGTGGGGAACAAGGAAAACCAGGAAAATATGATCTCATTATGAGCCCTACTGTCGCCGCGAACGTATTTAATCATATTTATGTAGGAGCAAATCCGCTTCAAATCATTTTAAAAATGAGCTGTCTAAGTAAAATAAAAATTGGGCAACAAGTTGCACCTGAATATCTGACTATTTCTGATAATGCTTTAATCCCTGAAGGATTAAATAGTAGACCATTCGATATTGAGGGAACACCTTCTCAAAGTACTCCAATCATAAAAGATGGTAAATTTGCTGGATTAATTCATAATACCTCTAGTGCTAAGCTTTGGAGATTAATGAATTTAATAAAGATGAAATGGATTAAAAGTAAAACTACCGCAAATTCATACTTAGGAAGTGTTTTAGATGAAGAAATTGGCCCAAAATTACTTGCGCC
Organism: Promethearchaeota archaeon; assembly: GCA_048940925.1. GTDB lineage: Archaea > Asgardarchaeota > Lokiarchaeia > Sigyniarchaeales > SOKP01 > Loki-b32. Next base: position 23,155 of record JBHLOC010000015.1, read on the forward strand.
TCTACCATCTAATTTTGTGTATGAGAAAGGAGATTATTCGTTAAACGAAATAATTTCAGAATCAAAAAATCCTACTATTTACCTTACTTCTAATTGGTATACCCGGTTTACAAATTATTTGGAGGGAAAATTTTCAACAATCCCTCGTGATGGAATATTCCTTATTGAGAACGGAGAAATTAGAAAGCCAATAAGAAAATTACGATTGACAGAAACGTTATTAGGTATGCTAAGTCGTATTAAGGCAATTGGTAAAGATATCAAGCAGATTAAATGGTGGGAAGTTGAAACACCAACGTTTATTCCTACTATTAAGGTAGGAGAATGCAATTTCACAGCAGCTACAGAATAGATATTTAATTAAAAATATCTAATTATCTTTTTTTCCAATGGAAAAATAAAAGATAATTTACTATGTATATGGTAGAGCTGTTAACCATTTATTTCTGATAAATTAAAGCAAGCATTCATCCCTCATTTAGTTCGTGAAAACACCATCGGCAGTTATCCCTATTACAAGGTAAAAAGAATATTGTATTGTAAATATATCTCCCTTGATATCGATTCTCATGGGAATTGAAATGATTCTAAAAAACACTCTTTATAATAGCATACATAAGGTGTTTGGCTGTGTATTATATAGTATAACCGAATTGCAAGATTTTTGCTCGGGAGAGTTTGACATTTCCGATTTAAAATATATTTCTTAAATAAAAACAACCAAAGATATTTTGTGTATTAACACATTAAATTTACCTGGAGATTCACCCAAATGAGACCATTTTTGAATAGGTTTTTAAAGGAAATCAACTTCATTAGAGAATGATTCACATGACAAAAGAAAAAAAATCAAGACATAATTGTAAAAAGATAACCTATAGAATTGTCCTATTTATTGTCTTTTTGGTATTAATTTTCGGTTTGAAAACCCTATCAATTATCAAAACTAATAATGAAGTCACATATAATGAAAAACAAAATCAATCCCGTTTAAATTCCAGTGGTTCTTGGAATCTTCCACCACAATTTATAGATGGTTCTGCTACGGGAGTCGGGGCTTATAATTGGACGTGGGTTAAAGCACAACCATGGTTCGGAGGTGGAAATGGGAGTTGGGGCAATCCTTATATTATTGAAAATATTACGATTGATGCTTCCTATTCAACTGATTGTTTTAAGATTGTTAATACAGACCAATATTTCATACTCAAAAATTGTAAATTTACTTGTTCAAGCTCGGACATAAGCGCAGGTCTCAAGATGACCAATGTTAATAATTCGCTAATTATAAACAACGACCTATCCTCTAATGAAGGGCATGGTATTTATTTAACTTCATGTAATAATAACACAATCTTTAATAATAGTGTTGATGCAAATGGAAGGTACTCCCAGTATCCACAGCATGGAATCCATATAACAAATAGTCATTTTAACAACATATCCAATAATTCAATTAAAAGCAATAAAAATATAGGAATACGAATGAATCATTGTAATCATAATAAAATTATAAATAACAATTTAGGAGGAAATGGAGAATACGGAATCTGGGGTTATTCTTGTGAAAACTGTATATTCTTGCATAATTCTTTTGATAGAAATGGAGACTATATAACCGGAGGAGGGTTTAGTTTAGCTGATTGCTCACATACTGTCTTTTCAAATAATACATTTAGTGAAAATTATGGACGTGGGGCTGATATTCAAGGTTGTGAGAATTTAACTCTCTCGAACAATCTAATTATAGGATCCTCGCAAATTGGATTATATTTGTCCGATGTGTATGAGAGTTTTTTCTTTAATAACACAATGGATTATAATAACGGTTATGGATTATTCCTTAGTTACGGAGATAATAACGAGATTAATAATAACTCAATTAATTATAACCTTTACGACGGCATGTTTTTTTATTTTTTTAATAATAATTCAATCGAGAATAACAGCATAACCCAAAATGACCAAAATGGAATTGAATTTTATACTGATTGCAATATGAACAACTTAACGGGAAATTCTATAAATAATAACCATCAATACGGCTTATTCCTGAGTAATAGCGATAATAACCGCATTATCATGAACATTTTAATCGATAACCAGGATTCTATTCATGAAACTGATTGCGTTGGTAATTTCTTCTTAGATAATATATGTAGTCAAACCAAAAAGCTTTTTATAGAACTAGTGGAACAAATATATACAAGTGAAAAATTCAATATTTCGCTCCTCATTAACGACGAATTTAATTCTGGTATATCTGTTGACTTGATTCAGATGTGGTGGAACGGAACTGATGTTTCGTCCGATGTTAAAAACCTTGGTGAGGGCAATTATTTCGTTTCATTGGATCCCATCACTGTAACACCGGGAGATGCACCGATTCTTTTAAATATGACTGCAAAAGCGGAAGGATTCGAGGAAAAATATTTCGAAACATTTTTAGCGGTTGACCCGAAAACCCTAGAGAAGGGTACTCCACAAGAACCGGAAGAACCAGAGGAACCTGAACCTTCATCTTCGCCATCAAGTATTCCTGGATATAATCTCTATCTATTTTTGGTTATTATTTCACTTGTAAGTGTGACTATAATCAAAAAAAAAATTAAGTAAATTTTTTTACTAAAATTTATTTTTTATTTTTTCCAATAGGACAAGATTCTATACATCTATTGCACCAAATAACTGTATAGTCCGAAAGTTCTTTCCAATTAGCATAATTATATTTAAGACATAAGTCTTTGTTATAATTTCCATTAGGAAATGCTTTTGCTGGACAAGAATCAATACAAATATTACATTCTTTACAATAATCACTCTTATATATAGATTTTCCACAAGTTAAAGGTGCGGATGTTGCTATTGCCCTTAATCTCACTTGGGAACCATATTTTTTAGTAATTAGTAGGTTATTTTTACCAATCGGTCCTATTCCCGCTAATGCAGCACAATCTTTTAAATATAACCCAGGGCTATAGGGAATGATTCTAGATTCATATCCTTGTTTATCGAGAAACTTACTAATTGAATGACAAAAATTTACTATAATTGAATCGGCAAAATGGAAATCTTTTCCATTCTCCTCATTCTTACTCCAAGCATCTAAAGTTAGATCGTACAAATGGATTCCTATTACTATTACTGTCTTTGTTTCTGGTAAGAATGCAAATGGTTGATTTTTTTCAAGAAATCGGTCAAACAAATTTGGATCTGCGAATCCTATGATATCTATACCTATCTTATTGCTATACTCAATTAATTTATCAGTTAAGTCTTTAAATCGTTCCATTGAGGTTTTATAAAGGTTGATTAATTTGAAAAAAAAAATATTTTATACTTTTATTTCTTTTTCTTTTTCATTCTCTTCTTTAAAGCATTCGATGATATTCTTGCTCTTTGCTGTCCCTTTGCTGCCCAATAACTCTTTGCTGGAGCTTGTGAGACTTCTTTTTCTTCAATTTCGATCTCTTCTAATTCATCATCTAAATATGATAATCCTTCTGTAAAATCTTGTTCAGCAAAAGACATATTTACTGATCGTAAGCGATTCAACTCGTTCAGCATTTCTTTTTTCAAACCTGTTAACCTTTTTTTCGATTCAGTCGCTTTTCCTGCATAATATCCCTTTCCAGCAGCTTGAATGTTCATCATTACATTAAGTTTTTGGTCATATTCTGCTTTAAATTCATCCTCATCCTTCGTGACCTTTACTTTATCGTTTATAACTCTCATTCTTTTTTGACCTTCAGTATCCAGATAATCTATTTGGAATTGAACTGGGATCTCTTCCTGATCATTTAATTCCTTAGTTGAATCGAGTTCTACAAATAATTCTCTATCTTCTGTAATTGCTCCTAAGTTAATTTCTGAACCCTCAATAGCACCCTTCGAGCTATAGGCTCCTGTAATGCTTTTAATCAATATTTTGGGTGGAGTGATAATTTTTATTTTAACATCTTTACCTATATATTTCATTTGTCTTAATTCTGAAAAAATAGCTTCCATTTCTGAGCTTGAGATTAAATATAACATTCCACCTGTTTTATCTGTTAGTTTCCCTAGAGTTTCAAGACCCAATTCATTATTATCTCCTGAAATGGAGACCCCTACCACATCCACAATAATTTTGTATTGATTACATAAATCAGCCATATCTTCATAAAATCTTTCTGCTCCAAGGCTAGTTCCTGAAAGATTACCTATTCCCTGGTTGGCAAGACCATCAGTTAACAATGTTATTCTTCCAGTATATTTAAAAAATTCAAAAGAGACAATAGCAAAATATAATGCGGGTCCTAATGCGGTCATATCCATGGATCTAAGGTCTTCAACTTTTTTAATCCAACCATCAGCAAATTCGCCAATAGATCCTAAAAACCTATCTTTCTTTATAGACTTTTTCAACTGAGTTTTCATACCTTCTAAAGAAAATAGTAAATCACCACTAAAATTTAATGAATCCTTATCATATCTTAAATAATAATAAACTGAACTCTCAAATGCGATTAAAATGTATTTTGTTGAAGGTGAATTAATCTTAAAATCTTTTAGAGTTTGGACTAGAGATTTTTTTACAGCTTCAATTTTAGCACCACTCATACTTCCCGATATATCAATTACAGAAATATAAAGATCTCCCTCCGTAACCCCCATTTTTGTTATGTTTTCTTCTTCTTTTGATCCTTTTGTTAAAGCTTCTATTAGTATAAAATCTATATCATTTGGTAACTTCTCCTTTACTTTAGATCTATCTACTGTGTTAATTGTCCCACAAAATTCACAGACATAGTAGGATCCTTTTTGGGAATCTACTTGAATTAAATCAATATCAGTAAAAATCGCTCCACAGGAATCACATTTAATGGGATCATTATTTGTCTCATTCTTTGGCTTTCCAAGTTCTTTAAAGGCAATGGAATATAAATAGGGATACAATTCTTTTTTAGATGGCTTTTTTGTAAGAAATTTTTTAAATGCTCTATTAAACATAAATTTCACGTATTTAGAAGTTTAAAATGTAAATAAAAAATGGATAATAAATAATTATGTAAAGTTTACAGAAAAAGGAATTATAATCCCAAAACCTTTGCAAGGCAGTCATCGGATGTCTCATTTTTTTACATACGAATCATTCTTCTTTGGGATTAATAATATATCTATCAATAATTTTTGTCATCATATCTATTGTTGGTCTATCTGTCTTATCTTTACCCACATACTTCCATAAAATAATACTTTCTTTATTAATTAGGAATTTACTAGGCACAGCTTGTTTAATTTTATAATCCTTACCCCCACCAGAGGCAAACCAGTATACATCATATAGTTTAGCAATTTTAGCGCCACGATCGGAAATAATATCGACTTTAAAGTTGTTCTCTTCTTTGAATTTTTTTAAGAGTCTAACACTATCACTTGCTATAGATATCAGCTTAATATTTCGCTTTTCAAATTCAGAAATATGTTCTGTCAATAATTTTAAATGAGTTTTACAATGACTTCACCAATTTCCTCTAAAAAAGTCGATCAACACACCATTGAATTTTTTGAGAAGGTCATTTAGATTTATGAGGTTATCGTATATATCTACAGTATCAATCAAGGGAGCTTTAGTCATTATATTTAATCCTTCTGGTCTTGGAGGTTCTTCGACGGTCATTTTTATCATCCATCTCAATTATAGTCCAAATTTGATTGATATGCTATGCACATACAATATAAAAATTTAAAGTTACTCCCTTAATAATATTAGTTTTCTTATAGTTCTATGTAATTCTAAGCAAACAATTCAAGAAATTGGCTTGTAATTCCAAAAAAATCTAAATCTACAAGTTTTTCAATATCACCCTTTAAGTATAACAGAGTTTCTCCTGTAGAATTAAGAATTATTCCTTTATCTTTTCTAAATTCAAAAACAACATTATCATCATATGAAGAAAAAATCTTATTTTCTTTGAAATATCCCTGCGTTTCACCTTCACTCCAAGTTATATCACCATTTTCTTTCAGAATTAGAAGTGTAGTTCCAGATTTATCTTTATACTTGTTTTTCTTCAAGTAACCTACCATTTTCTTTTTCTTATTTAAATACTTAGTACCATCAACAAAACTTATTAATTTATCCTTATTATTATAAGCTTCAATCATTAAATACACCCAAAATATATGTATTTAGAAAGTAATATAAATTTCAATTTAAATTATAGTTAAGAATAATCAATTGAACTAAAAAATTAAATCTTCTTTTATTTAGAGTACTTTTCAAAAAGAAAATTTGTCATTTCATGAAAAGCTTTCTCCACATTTTCTCCCGTTTTTGAGGATAGTTCAATAAAAGATGCCAGATTGTACTTTTTGGTTGCCAATATTCCATTTTGTCTTGTTACTGCTCTAAATTCATCTAAATCTGACTTTGAACCAATTAGCATAATTGGGATATCACCTGCATTCTCTCTAACAATTTGTGTCCAATCAGGAAGGTGATCTAATGAAATTTGATTAGTAATATCATATAGGAAGAAAGCTCCATTTGCTCCTTTACAATACTGTGATAACAAAAAGCGAAATCGTTCTTCACCGCCAAAATCCCAGATCTGTAATTTAACTTTTTTTCCTACGAAATCTATTGTCTTACTATAGAAATCAACTCCTATAGTTAGCTTAAGATCTTCCATAAAAAACCCCGAAATATATCTAAGGGTAAGGGACGTTTTCCCGACAGATGCATCCCCTAACATCAATAGTTTGTAAGTATAATCGTACCTGGTCATTTTTTTCAATGAATAGGCAACTGAATTTTTATTTTTACTAGATTTAATTTAAAATTATAGTAAAATTCACTTTAAAAATATAATATTAATAAAACCTTATTATAATTAATTTTTGTTAAATTTAAATTTATTATTTTCAAACAAAGCAGATATCATAGGATTAAAATGAGGATATTAAAACAAGAGTGTGCTAATGAACATGGGATTAACGAATAATCAAAATAAATAAAAATTGCAGATAATAGAATACCAAATGAAAAATAGTAACCAAAATAAGTTATGATGGTTGTTAGGGGTACTAAAAATAGAGGAACATGATATAAAGAAAATAGAATTGCAGAAATAGCGACTGAAGTGTAAATTTTTATTTTTTGATTTAATTTCTTAATTAAAAAGCCTCTAAAAAAAGCTTCTTCACAGGGACCGATTATAATTAACTCTAGAATTATTAAAATTGTTACTTGAATTATATTGGGGCGTATAGGAACTGTATTTATTGCACCTTCTTGCCCCTCTTGTACAAACTGAGTACTAAAGATATTTTCAACAACAATATTTCTAAAAAAAAACATAATATAACCTGAACAAAAAAAAAATAAAATTGCAAATCCTAAACCAGCAATTACCTTTATTAAAATATCTTTATTCCTTTGAAATCCCATCTCAACAATAACATCTTTAAAACTTTTTTTTTCAATTTTACTTGATATAAAAGCAGGTATAATAACAAATAGAATCTCAAGACATGTTAAGACGATTAAAATCCATGGGTTTTCTCCTAAATTAATGGCCATAATAGTCTGATATTTTCTCTTTTAACTTCAAAAAATCAAAAAATTGAATATCTCATTATTATTATTTTTATCTCTAATTTTTTGTTTTTTTAATGACTATACGAAATAATTTTATTAACATTAAAGATAAAGGTTTGAATTTTCTTTCAAAAGAAAAAAAAGTAAATGATAATTTTGGGTTTACGAAAGAACAACTTTTACTCAATAATTTAAAAGCTCTAGCAGAGAGATTTAAAGAGCTTGAAAAATTGAAAGATGATTTTTCTAAAACAATTTTAAAAAATTTAATGAATTTGGATTTTTCGAGATTAATAGAATATCCAAGGTTTTATATTAAAGAGAAATTTCTAAAAAAAACTATTACTGGTTCTAACATCACAGGATTAAATGTTATTAGTGTTGATGGAAGTTTTGTCTCGAAAAAGTATATGAATGTAGATTTCTCATTTTTAAAAGCTATTGCTGTTAAGTATATTTTCAAGAAAAATACAATAGCTAATATCAAATATTATCCTGACATAAATGGTTTTAATAACTATTATGTTCAAGGAAATTTCTTTAATCGAGATGAAAATGCGGTAGATACTAAGATCTCAATGGACATGAGACATATGGAAATTAATTTGTTAAATAATCTAATTGAAAGATCTTCTGATATAGATGTAGTTATTATTGATGGATCAATTGTAATTACTCCGATTAATTTATTATTTTCAAAAGATCCTGAAATTTCTAAAAGATATGATAATCTATTAAAAGAATATCATACATTATATTCATCATGTAAGGATGAGGGAATAATTTTAATTGGTTCTATTAAAGATACGAGAACATCAGCTTTAACAAATCTTTTAACTGAAGCAATTCAATTATTAAAACCTAATCATTCCAATTTAGCAGATTTCACTAAAATTAATTATCGTGATACAATCGAATTTTTTTCAGATATTGATTTATTTAATCGATTATTAGAAAAAAACGAAAGAAGTTGCATTTTTAAATGTAAAAATGAAATTGATAAGATCAGAGATACAGGGATTAAAAAAGAAATACCCTATTATTTTCCACTCTCTTTTTATGCATTTTATTTGAAAACCGCAAGATACGATACTCCATGCAGAATAGAATATTTTATGGATGAAAATCACTCAATTAAAAAAGCATCTGAAAAAGCTGACTTGATTACTTCAATATTACTTCCAATATCAAGTTTAAATGAGCATTATGGTTTACCAATTCCCCAAATTGAGGCTCATAAGCGCGCTGTATTTAAAACAAATGAGGTAGGGTTTTTGTTTAATAATTTGATTAGAACTTTGCACAAGTATGGTATTACATTATTAGAAAAAAGAAGAAATAGACGCCCATTTTAATATTTAAGATATTTTAATCTATGTAAAAAAATATCTTCAAAGAAATAATGTTTTTTTTCTAATATTTCGTTATGATATCCTAGATCTATAATTTTTTTTATTAAGTTATCAATTATAATTCTACTAGAGCTTAAGCAATATATAAAATGGTCTTTCCCTAAATTTAAAAAATCTTTTGCTTCTTTAAGGAATTGTAACAATATTTCAAACCCGGTTAATCCACCATCCCAACTATAATCAATAAGTTGTTTATTTTTGTTTTTTTCAATATATTCTGAGGAGGGTAAATATGGTGGATTAAAAATAATTATATTAAAAGATGATTTTAGTTCATCAGGAAAAGATTTAAATAAATCTGAATGCAAGAATGTTATTCGATTGTTGATACTATTTAGTATTTCATTTTGTTTAGCACATATTAATGCTTCCTCTAAAATATCAGAAGCAAATATCCTAGGATTAAAATTTTGATTTTGAGATTTTATCAATTGAAGAAAAATAGCAATAATTCCGGTTCCAGTACCCAAATCTAAAATATTCTCGATTTCACTTAATTTGATTCCATCAAAATAATTCTCATTAATATTCTTTTTAAAATAATCAATTATTAGAAAGGAATCTTGTGAAGGATAATATATCTTATCATGATTACATTCGATTAAAGGGTCCACTGTAAAATTAATAGAGATCACCTATTTTTAATAATTTTTCCAGTATAAAAAAGAATACATATATTGATTAAATCTTCTATTGAATAAGTGAAAATCCTATCATTTCCATAGTTTTTTTCATATAATAAACTTGAAATTCTTTCTTTATTATAATTATTATTTTTATTAGCTTTAAAAAACATAGTCAATGCATTCACAAGTTTTTTATTTTTGTAAGGCATAATTCCCGATATAAATTTTAAGAAAAAAGAAGCTCTTTCTTTCTTTAGTAAAAATGGATTTAAATTTTCCTTTGGAACCAATTTAATAAGATTAAGATCAATTTTCGGAGAAGGGTAAAAGCTATTTTTGGAGATATCAATCTTTAATATTGGCGTTAAGAAGGTATTCACACCTACAGTAATTCTAGAAAACATTTTATAATTTCCAGTTAAAAAGATTCGATTTGCGATACTCTTTTCAATCACTAATATTCCTTGAGGGGGATCTTGTTTGAAAAATACTTTTTCAAAGATAGGACCTGTAATCGTTAATGGAATATTTGATATTACTTTGTTATGGGGAGGTATATCAATTTTTAAGATATCACTGTTAATAACTTCACAGTTGTTATATACAGAGAATTTTTCCGAGAGATATGCCGAAAGAATGGAGTTAATTTCAATAGCATACACTTTTTTAGCATTTTTAATCAATGGTTCAGTTAAAGTGCCTAAACCAGGTCCAATTTCTAAAACAATATCATCTTTTGATACTTCAGATAAGAACAGTATTTTTTTTAATAAGTTGTCATCAATTAAAAAATTCTGACCCAAATGTTTTTTTGGTCGTAAATTTAATTTGCTAAGAATTAGATTTACTTCTTTATAATTCATTTTTATTATTCATATTTCTGAGTTTTACTGAAAAGGTAATATTTTACATCTCTTGAAAGCTCTTTGATAATTCTTTGAGCGATAAGTTTAGCAGGGTGAGAAATACTTGTTCTATCAGCTATATCTTGAAAGGTACCAAATTTTTGCCTCTCTCTCGCCTCAAGTAGTTCCCACATATGCTTTTGCCCTATACCAGGCAATAATTTTAAAGCGTGCATTCGAGGTGTAATAGAGGTGGAATTATTAAAAAAATTAATGAACTCTTCTTCATATTTTATAACTTCTTTTTCTAAAACTGGTTGAATCAATGCCTTTGAAGTAGTAGTTAAATCATCGTAATTAATTTTTTTTAGAACATCTCGCAATTTATCTTCATTTAAAAATTCTTCATAAGTTTTTTGCTCTTGTACTTGAATATCAGAATTTTTATTTACCTTAACTTCGTATAGAACAAAATCCGGAAAAGTAAGAACTTGAGCTATTGGAGTTTTTGCCCAACTAGGCTTATCCTCTTCGGGATGACCATGAATTAATATATCTAATATCACGATATCTCGAAATTTCTTTATAAATTGTTTTTTCCTCTTTGGACCTCCTCGATAAGGTTTTTTTCGGGGAGGACCTCTGTATCGCTCTCTTTTTTCCATCTTTACTGTTAATCTTCCTTTCTACTTTTCCAATAACCATTTCAAAATTTTAATTTTTAGAAATTACTCTATGAGTAAGGATAACTCATTGAATTTAAAACAATTTAGACTTATTAATTTTACTATAAAGAAATTATAATGATTGTTAAGATGTTTTTATATCTTCTATATTCTCTAATATCACTTCTAATTGTTCATCATCTAAGGTTTTACCCACAAAAGATTTCTCCAATATCATCCGAATTTCAGGCACAGATTGTGGATCTATGTTTACAATGTTAATTGCATAGATCTCCTCAATTTCATATGTATCCATCAAAAATTTTATGATTTTTTTTGCTGTTCGAGCATCAATCTTTGCAAACTTGTTTACATAATTATATGTAATTTCTTGAAAGTGCGACATTCCCTCCTCAGAATCAATTTCTAACATTTTTTCTTTAACATATTCCATAATCTCCTTTACTTCTGGAATTGAAACTGTTCTTTCATCTTTTTTTCTTCCTGACATAATTATGATACCTTTTGAAGTTTATTCTTTAATTACAGAAATAGGATTTAATCTTAAATGCTCTTTCCCAATTATTAAAGTTTTTTTTGATTTCCCCAATTTAAGCTCTACTAAATAACAGCGACCTCTTTGGCCTATGATTGTTCCTGTGCGACCATGGTACCGGGAATGAGGCATTCCACGCTTATGCACAGAAGGATCAGTAATGATATCTACTTTATCATTGATTTTGTATTCTATAAGATATTTTTCAACTGAACCTAGCCCCCTATTGCGAATATTTTTCCTGTGTTTATGTCTAGTCTTTGTTCTATATCCTTTATGGACAGTAATAATAATACACCAAATATTTAGTTTAGTAGAAGTATGAACAATAATTTATTTATTTTTTGATTTTATATCTATATAAACATAAAGAAAGAACTTAAAGAATAATTTTTAATACATCTAATTCTTTACATAGTAAATCTGATTTAAAGATTTCAGAAAATGATGGAGATGTGCGTCCTCCATCACCATTAATGAGTTCTTTAATATAAGTACCCCCTTGAGTTTCGATTGTAAATTCAAATAGATTCGACCTAAGATATTTTCCTTCAATTTTAAAGATAAATTTTTCTCTAATTCTATCACTACGACGATGAGACACACGATAAGGTGTTCTTTGTTTAATTTCTTGGTTTTCAAAAATACGTTTCAGTTCAGTTACTTTTTCTCCAAAAATCTCCTTAGGTAACCTATTTTCAGTTTTTACTAATGCCCTATAAACTTTTCTCATATTTTTTGATTCTGTTTTAAGTAAGATTACTTCCTTTTTATCAGTATATCTTAAATCATGAACTCTTATTTTTCTTTTATCTTTCTTATTAGTCTTTTTTTCAATTTTATCTAAATCAAGATTTCTAACTTTAGGATTTTTTAATTCTAAAATAAAGGGTCTACCTGTACCCAACATTCTAACATCTATATCTTCTCTTCCGGCACCATGAAATTTAGAACCTGTTGCTTTTGAATCTTTAAGAAATTCAGGGTTTAATAATTCCTCTACACTCGTTAAGTATTGTTTCCCTGTATAATTACATAGCTTACATCCATTTCCCATACAATTTTTGCAAAACCAATGGGTTTGGGGTATTCCTCGAATAAATTTATTATATTTTCCAAATATGAAAAGGGATTTTAATGTTAATTCTATTTCAAATGAATCAAAACTCAAAGAAAAGATAACTAAAATATCTGGATTCTTAAATTCAGGAGGCTTTTCAAGTGAAATCATCAATTTCTTTCCTAGAACACGGTTAAAATGACTCTTAAAAGATTCAGCTGCTAAGATATTGAATTCTGTTTTAAAGTTATCTTCTTGATTTATTATTTGAGCTATAGGCCTTGTACCAACCAAAAAGTTATTAAAATCAAAATCTTTAAGCTTGAGTTTTGCTCTTTCAACATATTTATCGATATGGGAGAAAATATCATGACATAAATAACAAATATGATTTAAACCATTCTTTTCATATTCAAATCCTTCGTTTTGTAAAACTTTTTGAGCAGGTAAAAAATTAGCATTTTCTGCTAATAATTTTAAACATTCTAATGCTTTTTTTTGCTCTTTTTTGTCATTAGATAAGAAATTTCTATGGTTTTCCATGGTTAGTGAGAGTAATAGTGAGTTCCCTCTTTCATAATTCGTAGTATGGGACCCTAAAAGGGAAAACATTCTACCTAAGCATGAAATACATATATAGTATTTTTTGTAGATCTCTAAAACTTTGTTAAAAATCATGTGCACATAAAATGAGTTAATTATTCTTTATTGATTTTATCTAATTTAAGAGAAAAGGTGTTTTAAAAAAATTTTAAAATAAAAATTTATTTTTCTAAATAATTTTAATTTATAATACCTATAGAAAATAAATTATTAGTATCTACGATTGATATTTACTAATTAAATAATCAATTTTAGGGAATATTAAATGTCTAAAAGGATGAGAGGCTTTGTTAAGTGGTTTGCCGCAAAAAAAGGTTATGGGTTCATAACTGTAGAGGGAAAAGAAGACATTTTCGTACACTTTTCTAATATCGATATGGACGGTTTTAAAAAACTTGATATAGGAGATGAAGTCGAATTTGAAATCAACGATTCTAAAGAAGGAAAAGGACCTGAGGCATTAAAAGTTAAAATAGTATCAAAAGACAGAAGATATTAATATTTCACTTGTTAATTATCAGTCTCTCAGTTTTTAATCTTTTATTTTATTCGATTTAAATTATAAAAAAAAAATTTATTTAATTTATTTAGTCATTCGCTCCTTATTCTCCCAATCAAAATCTAATGTGACATATTTCTTCGTATAAAAGTAAGAGACAAGTAGAATAACAGATACTATTGGTCCAAAAATAATTAATCCTAATGTATAGGAAAAATCTCCTGTAGGAGAAATATCTGGTAAGGAAAAAATTGTCCCAATGAAAAAAGCTCCTGCAGCCTGGAAAATGTTAAGGATTATGGAAGGAAATCCCGTATATATTCCTGCTTTCAATTCTCCAGTAATTTTTTCATCATCTTCGGCTATATCGGCATAAACTATATATGGAAACAAAAACCAACCACCTAAACTCGTCGCGACTACAATTATAAAAATTATACCAATTATTAAATAAGAATCTAAAGGGATTAATCCAAGTAAAGTGATTGGAAGGGAAAAAACTGCTAAAAGAAAAACATATAATAAGGTCTTTTTTTTACCTATTTTCTCTATTGCTCTTCTCCATAGATATAAAAATGCAAAAATCGTGACCAATAAAAATACTGCTGCAATCGCATAATCCAAAAATCCTAGATTTAATGCATCAACAAGATATTTCAGCATCCCTGTAGATAGCATAGACCACCCTAATCCAGCGATACCAACCATTAAAATAATAAGCATGAAATTTTTATTTTTTACAATAATCTTCAAACTTTTTATTAAATGTGTGTCAATAATATAGTGTGGTTCTGTTGGGATTTTAAACGCAAGATAATAAAATAATATAATTATTAAAGCTCCGAAGATAATTATTGGTATTAAAAAATCAAGAGGAACATCAATATTCACCCCACCTTCTTCTATAGCATCTATATAGCTAGTTAAAATAATCAATGAAAAAACCGCCATGATACCATTTCCGATCCAATTATAATAATTCTGATATTGAGATACTTTTGGCCGTTCATCTACAGGAAATACTTCCGCCATCCATGCTTGGTATGGTGTAGTTACAGCATAGCTCATCCGAAATAAAATCTCCCATATTAACATCCAGAGGAATAATGTCTTTTTATCTTCCAGATTGATAACTAACGCAGGTACTAGTAAGAAAATAATAGATATTGCTAATATTGGAGCAAAAATAATCATATATGGTTTTCTTCTTCCCCATCGTGTATATTTTGCATCACTTAGCCAACCAAGTAAAAATTGGGAGAGCGCGATGGTTAAATACCCCATTGATATAGCAAATCCTGCGAGAAAAGGATGTAACCCATATCCACTTGTATACAATGTTAGTAATGCCCATCCCTCAATACCAAGTACTATTGAAGTGCTCAACCGAGGGGAGCCAAATAACATTTTTTTGAAATTGCTTGTGGGTGTTCGTTTGATTTCTGCTGTTTCATTCATAATATTCACAAAATGGTGTTAGATTTTTTTTTAATTTTTGAGAATTAAATTATGGTTAAATATAGATCAGAGAATAATATATTTAAAAATTTTTTCAAATTGATGAAGTATGAATATAATTCGCTTACTTAAAGAAGGGAAAGGCAAATAAAATTAGGTATTAATCTTCTTCTTCATCCCAGCCCAGATCTTTTAACACAGAACCTAACGCTTCAGATTCTTCTTCTAAAACAAATTCAGTATCATATTCAGATGCTGAAAATTCAGCATCAAAATCTGGTAAGGGTAACTCGTCTAAAGAAGGTAGGGGTGTTCCTGAGGGAGTAGGTTCTTCAATTGTGGGACGAAATTCTTCAGTAACGGTAGGTTGTTCAGAAACTGGTTTTTCTTCAATTTCCATTGGTGTATAATCATCAAGGGGAATTGGGGGCACTTCATCCCCATATACTTTAAAGGCGACTTGAGTTTCTTTAATTGAGCTTTCAGAAACATATGGTGTTTCAGGTATCACTGTAGCCTTTATTTCTTTATCTAACCCTAGCCCTATAGATTTAGGAATTGAAACAATACCACTTTCATTTGTAGCTTCAAGATCTTCGAAATCAACTCCCTCTTTCTCCCAATCATCTAAAAAACCTAACAAATCATCTAAGGCTGCCTTATCTTGTTCAACTGATGGTTTTACTATAACTTTGGTTTCCTCCAATTCTTTTTGCTCTTGAATTTTCTCTAAATCTTCTGTTTCTAATGAGAGCATCATTTCTGTTTCTTTATCTCCAGAAATTAAACGATTTAATTTTCTTACTAATTCTCTCAAATATCCTAGATAATAACCAATCCTATAAATAGCTCTTAATCCGCCAAAAACTATATATTCATCGTTTATCGCCATTAATATACTATATCCTGAAGTATTGTGTAAAATAATTTCTGTGAGCGCTCCATGGTCAGTAGCTTGGTTTAATCGTAACCCTAGGTCAATTAATGCAGTACTAGAAGCAGAATTCGCATCAGCATCTTCTTCAGAAGAGATAGAACTAGCTATTTTAGTTCCTATTCTTGATAAAACAGCTAAATTTTCCAGATCTGTTTTATCTTCTTCTTCTTTTAAGGCATACATCATTTTCTGTCGTATATCACTTGGAATTGACGACATTTTTGATACCTCTATATTGCATAATAAAATTGAACAAGATCATTCGTAAAGATTTATGTATTAATAGAATGTCTGTTTTAATATATTTTATTATTATTTCATTTTAGGAACTTTATCAAGTTCATTTGAGTAGTTGAAGGCTGTTTTATTTTTTCAAAAGTGTATCCCGATAAATCGGTAAGAATTTTCTTAACTTTATTAACTATATCATCTGGAGTTAAATCATTAGTGTTTATTGTAAACACATTTTTTCGAGTTGAAAAGAATTGTTCATAAAACGAGAGAATTTTTATTAAATAATTTTTATCATCTTCATTCCATTCTCTTCTGATTTGCTCTAAAGATCCTCTTTGAATTATTCTTTTTAATATTGTATCGGGTTCAGCAGTTAAAAAAATTATATAATCTTCTTTCCAGATAATAGAGTTATAAGTATCTAAAATGAGATTAAAATCTTTCTCCTTTAAATACAAGCTTTTTGAATATATAAGTACACATATAGGTGTTCTGTCTAAGATAATGATTCTTCCATTATATCTATTATCGAAGTTCACTATATTTTGATTTCTCTTAATAAATTGTTGAAGAAAATGAAGCTCACTTCTAAAACCAATCTGTTTATTAGGTGAACCAAAAGGAAAAGGAGGTTTTTTTACATATCTTTCAGGAAAGAATTTAAATTTATTATTATCTTTTATCATCTTGGAATTTCTGAGAAGATTGAATATTGTTGTTTTTCCTACTCCATGCGCACCAGCGAGGGAAACTACAAGATTGTCTTTACTTCCCCTGTTTCTATAAAACGTTTTGCTCAATCCTATATACTCCTAATCGATGAAACAATATCGTGTAAAACAATCATTAGTATTTAATAATAATTCTAGAGAGATAATTGGTTTTCTTATTATTAAAATTTTATAGTTAAGGGTTAATCAAAAGCTAAAATCATAGATAAATAACTATTATCAAAATAATATTATATGCAATATTTGCTATGATAGTGCTAAAAATATTTCTATTCGTTAACTCATAGATTATACCTAATACTATAAATGCAAAGAAGTTTAACAGGAAAAAACTCGGATAATAGAATAATAACATTAATGCAGAATACGCTAATGCTACTATAAGAATCACATATATGTCTTTATTAAACTTTTGTTTCAGTGTATTATGTAATACCCCTCTAAATACAATTTCAGTAGATGCTGCCCCAATACAGAGCAGAACTACCAGAAGTAATACCCATAAAAAGTTAGCTCCTCTAATAACTTGATTCTGTTCAGTTAGATTTGCTTCAATGTTAAAAAAATCTAATCCTATGTCAGAAAAGAAGTTAATTATAGAATTAGAAAAAAGGTCAACTAATACTAAGAGAGCTGCTCCTAATATACCAAATATAACAGCAAAAATAATTTTTTTTGAGGCAAATACAAATCCTATTTTTTTAAAACTGTGTTTTTTAGAATATATATACCAGATTGGATAGATAGCAAATAATAATTCTGGAAGTTGACTTAATAGGAACATCTGAATTGTTAGTTGTACTGAAGTTGAACCAGTTTGAAACGTCAAAATTGTAAAAAGTAAGAAAAAAACAATCAAATATACATAAATACATGTTCCAAAAACATTTAGACCTTCTTTCAGATTCCATGTGTCTTTTTTTAATATAAATTTACTTTCTAGTTCAAGTTTTTTATTGGTAAATATTAAACCTGGCTTTTTTTGAATTGATATTTTTCTATCTTCAGGTATCTTTTCTAAAACGGTATTACATATTGGACATTGGTTTAAAATCGTAGATGTAATAATTGACCCGCAACCAGGACATTTTCGAGAGATTGTTAGTTTTTCTGGTAGGACTACTTCCGGTTTCGCCGGTAATGGAATTGATTCTTCGCTTGGCTGCAATTTAATTATTAATTTACCGCAATTAGGGCAATATATTTCATTTTTAGGAACTCTCGATCCACAGTATACACAATACTTAATTTTTCCTTCGTTTTCTTTAGACATTTTTTAGAAAATTGTGTTAAAAATCTGATCTAAACTAGAAATTTGTAATATGCTTTTTAATTTTATAATTTTGATTAATATATTATCAAGGGGTTAAATAATTTTTGTTTATATTTTTATCATTAATTAATAATCAAATTCAATTAGACTTTTAATGAACAATAAGAAAAGAATAAGAAAGGTATTTCATTTCGAAAAACCTGATCATATCCCTTTATCATTCATGAATTTGAGCACTGATTTTTTCCCAATCACACAATTTCAACCACAATAATAGCAACCTTGATATTTTCCACCACTAATTTCAGTGAATTCAACTAAAAGAATATTATTTATTTCCAGAAGAAGCTACTCTTAAATTTGGAAAATACAACAATAAGGGTTTAATTGAATGGTTAACTTAAAATAGGAAAATCTGATTTGGTTGGTTTATCTATGATTTTTTAATGAGTGAAATAACTATAAATCAAATCTTTTTATTCAAATTAAATTCTCTTAATTTTTTCTTTGTGATATTATATAATTCCATAAGTAAAAGTCCGTGATAATAAGAAATTGAATCAAAATATCCTTCTCCTAAATCTGATTTACCAGCATGGACTAATGTCATTTGAGCATTAAGTGCAGCTCTCATTAATAATTCTATTCCCTTATAAATGAGGTTTGGACTCCATATACCACTTCGGGGATTTGACCACCACACTGGGCAAGAATAAATACCTCGATCATAAAAATATCTAGCTGTCATATAATAGTTTTCTACTTCCCAATCTAATGTTGGATCGATATTATCTGCTAAATTCATTAAATTATTTAGACTTTTCATAAGCTTCCAATAATATTTATGAATATCATTATCTGGGTGTTTCCATAAGGGATAGGGAATCCCAGCTTGAATATCTTCATAAGTGGTACTCCAACTTGATTCCCGCGGTATAATTTTTTTTTTACTTATTGGAAAAAATTGATCTAATTCTGATATAAATAGTTGTTCAATTTTTTCTTCATCATAAATGAGATCTAACACTTTCTTTAGAAATGTTCTTTCATAATTTTTAATATGATGACCGAAAGTTTCGGCATCTAGAGCAGAAATGATGTAAGTGTTGTTCTTATTTTTTTCCTTATCATTTTTGTACATCTCTCTTAAAGCTTTTACGAATTCTTTTGGTTTTATACTCTTAAAAGCGATCTTATTACTGAGAATGTCATCTCGAAAAAATAACTGAAGTCCATTAGGAGAGGTATAAATTTTATCGTAAACCCATTCTTCGGGACACGCTATTCCACTCATTATCACCCACTTGTATCCTAACTTCTTAATATATTTAGCAACAGCCCCTGAAATTGCTAATTCTGGTGGAAAAAATCCTCTTCGTTCCCAACGACCAAATTCTCTTCTATTTATCTCTTCATTCATTTGAATTTGATGTTGAGCTTCTTTCTCTGGAATTAATGGAAGGATTGGATGATATTTTGCAGTTCCAACAATTTCAACTTTATTCTCAGAAACTAAGTTCTTCAACAAATCCATTGTATCTGATAATCCGAATTTATAAAATAATTCAATAAGAACACCATTGATATTTAAGCAAAATTTAGGATTCTCGTAATCCTCCATTAAGGAAAATAATGGTTTGTAACATTCCTTATCAATTTCTTTCAATATTTTAGGGTCTTGAGTCGGGGGTTGATAGGCATGTAATAAGGGAGCCCAATAAGTAACCAATTCATTCACTTTCGATTTTTGTTATTTATTTTTCTATTATTGTTTCTTTTATTGCTGTACCAAAATGAGTTGCCCCTGGGCCGAGGTGTACTAAAACCTCATCTCCAATCTTAATATCGACAACAGACTTGGCTTTACCATCTACACCCACTAAACAGATAGTTTCTGCATTTTGACAAATACAACTTATTGGAATAATTTTATCTCCTTTTAAAGCTTCTAATTCAAATCTCAACATAGGTCGAGTTTCAATTTTCACTCTTCCAATTGATACTATTCTAGATTCACCCTTGTTATTAACTGCTAAAACTTGATCTCCTCCTTTCAATTCACTAAGATACTTAGTACGGTATAATTTTACAGGATCATTATCAGGTACCAATATATAAGCTGAAACGTCTCCTGCATTAACCCTAAATGGTCTGGATGATACGAATTGGGTTTCGAATGTTTCAGAATGAATTAAACAAAACCCTGTAGCCGTTGATCCTACTAATAATCCCTCTCCAATATGTAAAAGTGAAGCTGTGTCAACACAAACTCTTTCTGCTTCAGATATAGTCTGAATGTTAAGTACTTTTGCTTTTGTAAGTTCAATATGAAATGTAGCTTGGATTAGATTTTTTAACGATAAAATTTCATTCACATCTTTAGGTGCAAAAAGAATTCCATCTACTCCAGATTCTAGAATTTTCAACATTAATTCAGCTTCTTTAATACTATTTACTACAGCTATTAATTCAGTATCATTTTCATGCATTTCTGCTATTAAATTTTCAAAAGGGATTATTTTCCAATTATTCGCAGAGACAATAATAAAATCCACTTGTCTAGTTTTAGAAAGTTCAATAATCTCTGTCTCATCGTCTTTTGAATCTAGTTTTTTATAATATCCGATAATATTTTCTGAATATTTTTTATTAGATAATAATTCTTTTAACTTATCTTTACTCTCAGTAATAAGATTATTAGCTGGAATATCCAAATATTTAGTAAAAAGATTAATACGCTCAATATGTTCAAACTCAGTATAAGTATCCATTGAAACTAGGAAATTTAGGATATCTTTATTGAATGCTTCTTGAACTAATTCTTTAAAATTCTTTAATTTCGCTTGAAAGTCTAATATTATTTTTTTCATAATAATTCAAAGTTTGGTCTATGAAAACTTTTTTGATGAGATTTATTTTATTATATTATGTCAAATAATATTAAATTTTTAAGTTAGAAAAATCATATAATTCATAAATCAGATATTAATTAAATTAATATTGGAGTTGAAACGCTTATCGGGTTGAAGAAAAAGCTTTTTCCAAGAAAAGGTAAAGAAAAAGATGATCTTGTAGCGCGAGCTAAAAGTCATATTCACAGATTAAATGTAATTAATAGAAACTATAGTAAACGTGCCGAAATAAGTCGTAAAAATGCAAAAATTGCTTTAAAACGGGGTGAAAAAGATCGAGCTAAGAATTATCTTATTCAATATAAGTCATACAACGCTAAAATAGATCGATCTAATAATATAAGGGCAAAAATAGAACGTCAGATTCAAGCAATTGAAGAAGGACAGTTAATTAGTTCTACAGGAGATATTTTCAGTGGGATACGAGATGAATTAGAATACATCGCAACTAAAGCATCTCCCGCAAGAGTAGCTGAAATTGCAGAAGATTCTGAAGCATATGTTGCTGAAATTGAAGAGGCTGCAGATATTTTAGCAGGAGATCCCGAAATTGATCTTGCAATTGATGTTACAGATGAATTAAATCAATTAGAAACAGAAATGCTTCTTGATCAAGGAGGTGCAATGCCTGAGGTTCCTTCAGATGATTTGCAATACATACCTGAATATGAAATTGAAGAGGAACCTGAAGTTAAATCAAAAGAAAAAATACAGGATGAAATCGAAAAACTTCGCAAAGAACTCGAAGGGTAAGCCTTTCCAGTTAATTAATTTTTCTTTTAAGTTTAAATAATTTTAAGCTATTTATTTTAATTATTATTTTAATTCATTTAGAGCTTGAACCATATTTTTTACTTTTTTAATAGCTATCTTATAACTAATTTTCTCACCAAAAGAATCTTTTAAGGCTAGGAAACCACAATCGGGTTTGATAAACAAATTTTCCTTTCCATATTGTTCTATTGCTTTTGTTATATATTTTTTAAGAAAATCAACTTTTTCGATATATTCATTAATTTTCCTTCCATTTACACGCGCAAATTTAGACTTTACAGTTCCAAGAGCTAAAATTTTGTTATTATCCTCAAGATGTTTTTTAGAAAAAATATTAAAATTATCTTTATTTGTTGCAAATTCATGATCCATTATTTTTACATTTGTTTGTAGAAGTATATCACGACATTTAGGGCTTATCCTCCCACACACATGAATAGAGGAAATTGATTTTATTTCAGATAAAGATTTATTTAGAATTTCTAAAATAAAATCTTCAGTGTGAAAAAGCACTTTTCTTCCTATAAACACTCCCAAAAGAGGTTCATCCATAGAAATTATGTCTATACCCATATTATAATATGCTTTTCCTAACTTTTTCATAATTTCAGCTAATTTTTCTACAATCCAATCTATCATTACTGCTCTAGGTTCTGTAAAGATCCGAGGTTTGATACCCTTAGCAAGTTTACTTTTTAATATTATTTCAGATGCTAATGTAAATGGTCCTGTCAAACATGCTTTTGTTCCTCTGATCTGTTCTGAAAGCTGTGGTCTTTGTTTAAAGAAATTTTTGATGAAATATCCGTATTCTAAAGCTATTGGATCTTTTGGAATTTTAAAATCATCTAAAAGATAAAATTTATCATCAATTTCTTCTAATTGAATAATTTCTTTTGCTAATGGGGATAAAAATTGAGAAATCATTGAAATTAATTGTGGATAACATGGATAATCAATTCCTATTTGTATTAATTCATTAAATATTTTTATCATATTTTCTTCATTATTAGTTAAAGGCCAACTTCCAACTACTGTAGTAAATGGATTATCCATAAGTATTATATAAATATAATAGAATATAAAAATAGATAACATAAAATATGCTGACTCAGCATAAAATATACTAGGATATAAATCTAAGTATAAAATCTTTTATTATTAAAGTGCTGATTATTTTGTTTAATAGATTCTAATTCATCTAAATTATGTTGTAAAGTTTGAATCTTCTTATCTATAAGATAAATTTCCTTGTTCAAATTTCTAAAAGTTCGAAAATAATCACTTTCAGATATCAAACCTTGGTCAAACTTCTTTTCGAGTTTTTTCAATGTTGTTTTAAGACCATAACGTTCTTTTTCAAATTCACTCATTTTTTTATGATTTTCTTTATCTAGCTTATAGAGCTTTCTTTTATTCCTAAATGATTTACTTGTTAAGATATCATCGGAATTGAAAAAAGAAGATAAGTGGTTTCTGTTAAATTCTTGGAATTGAGATTCCTCATTTGGTACCATAGGCTCTTCATTTAAATCTTGTATTTTCTCTAACTTTCTCATAATATTGTGTCGATTATTAATAACATTAAATTGGGTATTATATCGATTATTAGGTTGAGGATTATAATTCTGAAATCTGGTTGGGTTGTAAAGATTTTGTATAAAAAATTTGCTCTGATGTTGGTTTTGGGGAATATTTTGATTAAAATGATTTCGATAGTTATATAAAGACTCAGGAGATTGAATTATTTCTGGATAACTATATATATTTTCAGGAATAAATTGGTCATTTGGATATGAAATCATAGGATTATATAGAATAGGTTGCCTAAAATTTTGGTTATATTGTGAAGTTATTTGAGGATTTATTTGAGGAGTAATATTTTGGCTTTGATTAGGTTGAAAATTAATACTTTGAGAAATAGGTTTTGTATAATTTTGAAGATTTCCATATCCTTTATTATATTGGCATTTTAAACTGAAAAAAGAATTAATACTTTCTTCAATGAAATCTATCAATGTATTTAATTCGAGATCGATTTCCTGAAGATCTTTTGCAGATTTTTTATCATATATAGCAGTTTCATCAAAAGTTCTTGCCAAAAGAATATATTCAATTACTCTTTTAATTGCTTTTGGAGGGAGTGTAAATTCATATTTCCCATATTCAAACTCAATATACAATTTTTTGAATAGTTTGCCTTTTTCTTTAATCCGTATTAAATCTTTCACGGGGGCTTTAAAGCTTAATTCTACTTTATTTTTAATTAAACCAAATTCATGAACAAAAGATAAATCGAAATTAGTAATAAATAAGATACCTTTTTCTTTCCTATATCTTTCTTCATTATTTAAACCATTAGCTAATCTAGCATGAATGGCATAAACAGGCTTTTCTTTCTCTGCTAAATTTAGATGTTTTTTAAATTGGTTAAAATAATATCCTATTTTATCAATGAATTTTAAATTTTTTTCAAATGATTCTGTAGTTTCATTAAAAATTTTAACATTATTTAATACAAAATCATTAATTGAATTATAGCTACGAAGAAGATTTTCAAAAATACCTTCAATAATAGTAATATTCGTGTTAGGTTGGGCATATATATCAAAGTAATATTCTTTATAAAGGACCAATTGATGAAAATGAGCACTTATTTTGTCGTATAAAGTATTCTGCACATATTGAAAGAGTTTAAATAGAGCTAATAGTTCTGATTCCATTTTTGGAAAATGATAATATTTAATGGGAGGTGCTCTTGCTTTTTGTATTTTTTGTTGATAATTATACAATGTATTAAGAACTTCTCTTAATGGATTAACAAATAAACGTGAATTCTTAATTAATTCTAAAAAAGCTTTTTCTAGTTCTTCTTTTTTCTCATATATATTAATAATTTTATGTGAGCCACATTTTGGGCATGATTTTAAAAGTTGGTGATCTTTAACAATATCTTCATTTCCGCAATCCTTACAAATTCTTGTTTTATCAGAATCAGCAACTTTGATATTTTTTGAATTACACTCTTGACAGCTATAAATTTCAACCTTTTTTTCATGTAGACAATCAGAGCAGCAGCTGGTTCCACATTCTTCACAATAGTAAGCTAACTTCACATATCGTTGACAAAAACGACAAATTTGCTCTGACATTATTTTAATTTAAACCCAACCTAAGAAGATAAAAATTCGTTTAAAATCGCGTTATCAGAAGAATAAGAAATACTAAGACATAAAAAAAGTTATATTATTCTCGTATCATGTAATATCCAGATATGGTGAGAGAGAAAAATAGATTTGATTCTTAAAAAGTTATTTTATTATTTTTACTTTTTTCCCTAAAGCTTGACCAGGAACTCCTGCTTTTTTAAAATGAGCTCTTACCGCACCATTATTTCCGTGGGAACGTGTAATTACACCTTTTAATTCCTTACCTGAAGGTGTATTCCAAACAACAGTCCTTCCAATAAGTCTATTTGCCTCTTTTCTAGTTTTTATATTTTGAAAGACTAAAATACAGTGTTTTGGATGTAGTGTATGACGCCCCCGTTTATAATTTGAAATAACACCCTCCATACCCAGAATATCTAACTTATTAAACGACATAGATGAATAACCTGCATATTTTCCAGTTTACAGAATTAATAGGAAAAATACTCCAAAATTATTAAGTTTTTTCGATTATATTGCTACTTATATATAAATTGGTTTAAAATTAATATTTCTCTAACATCTTAATAAAAAACTTTTTTGACCTTATCAAGTTTAATATAAATTAATGAGAGTAGCTTTTAGTAAAATTAAACTTACGCCTAAAAATTACGTTGGAATGCCATTAGCAGGTTATACAAGGAAAGATCCTTGTTTAGGAAAATTAGATGATATCTATGCTTATGCGGTCTTGATTGATCAATCATCAAAATCTAATAAAAATAATATATTATTATTAATTTCAATAGATACTTTAAAGATACCCTTGTCGATTGCGAAATATGTTAAAGCAAAAATCTGTTCTAACCATTCTAGATTAGATTCTGAGCATATTTTAATACACGCTACTCATACTCATGCCTCTTTCGATCTAACTGGTGAGTTTTTTTGGCCAGGAGGTACTTTTAATGTGATGAAAGGTATAATGTTTGGGGCAAATAGGAATGAGAGATATATAGTATGGTTTGCTAGAAAGATTACTAAAATGGTCGATGAATTATTTAATAAGCTAAATCCATGCATTATTGCTTCGAAGAAGGAAGAATTTAATCCAGATATTGTAATAAATAGGAGACATCCCATAAGCCATCCAAGACCTCACTTAGGTGTTATAACATTCAGAAGTTTAGATACAAAAGAATTGATTGGTATTATCATTAATTATGCTTGTCATCCTACAACTCTATCCTATAAAAATAACAAATTATCAGCGGATTATCCTGGACAAATAATTCATAAAATAGATGAATTAACGAATCGTAGAATTAATACTATTTATTTTAATGGACCATCGGGAGATTTAAATCCTATAACTACATGTGGGATAGATTATCCAAAATTAGAAGTTGATAAATCTCTTATATACAATCAACTTGGGACTTATGAAGATACAATTAGAATAGGAAATTCTATAGCAGAAGCTGCCTTAAAATTAGCTAATAATATTCCAGAAGAAGATTATTTTGATAGTATTGAAATTCAACCCTATACAAACTATATCTGGATTCCAATGAAAGATTATAAATATTTTTCGAAAATATGGTTAAAAAACAAGCTAATTTATGTGCTCAAGAAATATTTCTTATTATTGGTTGCCAGAGTTAATATACTCAATTCAAATTTCCCAATCTTTATTTTAAATAAGAAGCACTTTGGGATAAAATGTAAAACTCTGATTCAATATATAAAAATTAAAATAAACAATAAATCCAAATCTAAATATTTTAGTATAATGACCATTCCAGGGGAACTATTTGAAGATATAGGTAAGTTTTTATATAAATATTCAATTACAGGAAAAAACAATACATACATTTTTCAAAATACTCAGGATTGGATTGCATATTTTTTTCCATTAAAAGAGTATGTCAATGAGGGGGGTTATGAACCAATACCGAGTTTTAGCCCAATTTGTGGGCATTATATAAGAAATGAAATGAAAAACCTCATAGATAATATAAAAAATATATAATTTTTAAACTATTGAATAATATCTTCAGCTTCCTTCCAAGCCTTTTGATTAATCTTATGTAATTTAGTGATAACGTCTTTTTCGTTAAAATTAGATTCTTGATGTATTATTCTCTCTACTTTAGATATTAACTCAGATTCTAACCTTCTTATGTTAGGGATGTTTTTACTTGATTTTGATTTATAATGCTTATACCAAAGCCATTCTGGATCAATATTGCCATATGGACCTGGTTTATTATACTTCTGTCCTTCTACGGGAAAAATGTAAGGTTTGTAGATGCTAAGACATGGTAATGTGGTTCCAGTAAACCAATGTATTGATTGTTTTTCTTTCCTTAGATGGGAAACTTGAGAACCTGTGGATTCAAATCCTCCATGCATACAAATTCCTGCATCATGTTCTCTAAGAAAATTCATCATCATTTCTGGAGTTATGTTTCCTTCATTTTCATTCAAGAGTAGCATACTTTTGCCACCTCGAGATAATGGAGTTGATCTGTCAGGGATATAAGATCCTGAAAAAGATACTGCGAAATCAAAATCATTATCATCTTTACAATAACCTTTTTCTATGGCATATTGGATAATCCCCTTTCTACGCATGTCGCCTATTCCTCTGATTGTAATTCTATTTGATATAGACCTTACATTTTTTACTTTTTCAGTAATCCACCACACGTCGGCAGCTTCTAATACATAGGCTTCTTCTGGATCTGCAATTAAAAATGAATTATGATACATCCAACTTGGATCGTCATATGCACACCCTCCACCTTGTCCAAATTTTTCTAATAAATCGATAATTATCTCCATCGCTTCTCTTGCAGTTCTACCTCTCTCAAGACCTAACCTTACTAAATCCATTCCTAATAATCCAATATTTCTTAAAGGTTCATATGTATAAACTGCTTCATTTCCAATTACAACACCATGTTCATTAGCACCCATTTCTGCGCCCCACATCCACCATGGTTGACTAATTAAGACTGCAGCAGTTTCAGATACTTGAGGAATTAATATATATGTGCATTTTACTTCTTCTTTTACTGAATGCTTAGTTCTTGGGGCATAGGTTATCAATTGAACTTCATTTGAAGGGCGATCTGAATTTTTACCAAAAACTACACTTCCATCCTTAGTTGAATTTCCAAACGCAACGAGAGTGTCACACATTTATTTGATTAATTCCTCTGCTTTATTCCATCCATAATCATTAACCATTCTAATAAATTTATTGAATTCATTTTCTGAGATACTATCTTCCTTATTAATTATATCATCTACACGTCTTAATAATTCATTCTCTACACTTCTTAACTTACTATAATAATTATTCCTCTCAGGAATATCTTTTTTAGGTCGTTTTTTTAAGATATTAATATATTCAAAGTGCTTTATCCAAAACCAATCCGGATCTTTAGATAAATAAGGCCCAGAGTCCATAATATATTGTTCTTCTACTGGAAAAGCATAGGGTTTATAAATACTTAGGCATGGAATGGTACTACCTGTAAACCAATGTATAGATTTCTTATCGTTTTTTCTCAAAAGAGAAACTTGAGATCCTACTGATTGATCTTTTCGAGTATGTCTGCATATTCCAACTTCATGATCTCTTAAAAACTCCATCATCATACCTACTGTAATTTTTCCTTTATTAGATGATAATTGATGCAATGAACAACCATCTCTATCAGTTATAGGGAAAGTCTCTGGAAGAGGAGAAGGAGAAAAGATCATTTTAAAGTCAAAATCATTTTCATCCTTACAATATCCCTTTTCAACGGCATGTTGGATAATTCCTTCTCTTCTCTCATCTCCTTTACCTCTTATGGATATATGATTCGATATAGAACGATATTCATTGACTAATTCCATAATCCACCAATCTCCTGCGGTTTCTAGCACATAAGCTTCTGTTGGATCTGCTATAATATATGAATTATGGTAATTCCACTGATCCAAGCTATGAAAACCACCTTGCCCATATTTTTCTATCAAATCAGTTATTACATTTAAAGCTTCTTTTGCGGTTTTACTTCTTTCTAATCCTAGTCTAAGAAGATCCATACCAATGAGGCCTATTTCTTTCAAAGGTTCTTTTGTTTGTACTGATTCGTTGCCTATAGCAACATTATACTCATTGACACCCATTTCTGCACCCCACATCCAATAAGGTTGACTTAAAATAATAGCGGTAGTCTCGGTTTCTTGAGGAATAGTAATATGAGTACACTTTACCTCTTCCCCTAGGGCAAATGTTCTTCGGGGAACATATGTCAATAATTGGATCTCTGATTCAGGACGATCACTATTTTTACCAAAAATTACATTTCCACCTTTAGACCAATTTCCTAAACTAACGTAAGTGTCACACATGTTTTCTAATTAATTTTTTATGAATAAAGTTAAAATAAAATCATATTTATAACTTTTTTTTAAGTAAGATATAGTATTTTTAAATTTAGCAATTTATATAATTAAAGGATAAAATTTTAAATAATTTTTAATAAGAAAACTAAGTTAAAATAATTTTAAGTTAACTTAAATTAAATAATAGTAAAAGTATGTAACATCAAATCTTTTTGTCGTATTTGATTCATACAAATTCGTTTTTAATTAAGTTTTAATAAAATTCTTATTTAAAAGAATTAGATTAAATTGTACTATGATCTTTGATATATGATTTTTTATCTGCTGAATAGAGTCATTTTAAAATAATTGAATTAAATTGGTGGAGATTATAGACAATATTTGGATATTTACATTTGAATATGCGGGAATTGCAAAAGTGGGGGGTCTTGGAGAAGTTCCTGCAAATCAAGCAAAACAGCTTGCTAGTGATTTAAATATCACTGTATTTATTCCTTCTCATGGACAAATTGATCGGTTAAGAAAAAAATACAACCTTGAAAAATTACCCTTCAATTGTGTTGGACAAATTAACCCTTTAATTTTTGGCATTAATGAACCAGAAGAAAATTACAATATATCATTTTTTAAATTAAGAATAAATAAGATTAACATCATTTTATTATCTGGTGATAACATATTTACACGTAGATTTTTAGATGACACTATTGTTTACAACCCAGACACGCTTGATGGGAAGATTTGTCTTTTCAGTATTGGAATGTGTTGTTTCATTGATTATCTTATTGATTCTCATAAATCTGATTTACCAAATATAATACATTTGCATGATTATCATACTGTTATACCATTCATTGGATTAAAGCAAAGATTAATTAAAAATGGTCTAGATGTAGCTTCAATTATTACAATTCATTTATTAACTTGGCCAAGATATAATATTGATTTTTATTATGCTTGTGGAATTGATCAAACTCCAATAACTATTCTTTTAATAGAAGGAATAAAATCCTTAACTTTAAATGAAATTTTCATAATTCATCAAAATTTAAATCTTTACAATGATGCGTATCAAAATCCTACAGTTGAACAAATTGGTACAATTGTTTGTGATTTAGTCACTACAGTAAGCCAATCCTATTTAATCTCCCATATTATTCCTAACTGCGGAAAGAATTTAATTGAATTTAAATCTGATTTTGTTTGGGATGGTTGTGATTGGGATTTTGAAGAAATGTATCAAAATGTTAACCAAGTTATGGGATATGAAATACGGGATGTGTTAAAGCTCCCATCTCAACAAATTCTTTCTAGATCTAATTTAAAAGAATATTTACTTACCTATAAAATTAGTAATTTAAGCCAAAGTCCATTAATTAACTCAGCTAAAGTATTAGCGACTATTAATGAAATTTCAAATGGAAATCCTTTCATAAAAAATGGAATAGTAAAACCCTTTTCTGATTCAGGACCATTAGTTATTACTACAGGAAGAATATCTCCTCAAAAGGGTTTTGATATTGTGTTTAAAGCTGTCCCAAAGATTTTGGAGGTTGTACCTAATGCGAAATTTCTTTTTCTAATATTACCTACTGAATATAGCTTGAAGGAAATTAGAGAGTTTTCTTATTACGTAAAAAAATATCCTAACAATATTAGAATTATTTTTGGGGTTGCTTCTGAAATCTTTAACTTAGCACATTTAGCTGCAGATGTCTACTGTGCATTATCAAGATGGGAACCTTTTGGTATTATGGCCCTAGAAGCTATGGCGTCAAAACTTCCAATAATTGCGACTAAGGTTGGAGGACTCCAAGAAACTATAATTGATATGAGGATCTATCCTGAAATTGGAACGGGTATTTTAATAGATAAAGATAATGTTTTACAATTTTCTGATGCATTAATTTCACTTTTTAAAGCATTAGAAGTTGCTGATAGAGTAGAAACTTCTGAGATTCATACGGTTTATGATGCTGAAACTTTAAAAATTGTAAATCAAATTCCAGATGATATTATTAAATCTCGTGTTTTGATTGATGCTAACTATTTTTATAAGATAAGAGAAAATTGTATCAAAAGAGTAAAAAATAATTTCACATGGAAAAACGTTTCAAAAAAATTAATTGAGCTATATTCCAAAATACAGAAGATTCATAATCTCGCATAAATCGAGGGAAATTCTTGATTCTGGCAAAAAAATCAGTAGTTCTTATTTTAATTTCTGTTCTTACTTATGGTACTGCTGCTATGGCTATGGTGTATTATCTTCCTAAATATCTTTTAAATCTTGGATTTAGCATTCCCATAGTACAACTTGTAATTACAATTTACCCACTCAGTATGATCTTTTTACCTCAACTTTTAGGAAAATATTCTGATAAAATACAAAAGAGATATATTTTTTTTGTAAGTGGTTCTATTGGTTTGAGCTTATTTTATTTATCTTTAATGTTTACAGAAAACTTAATTTTAATAACAATTATCTTAGTTTTCTATGGCATGTGCGGTGCGTCTTATAGATTAAACTTCACATTGTACCAAGAATTGACATTAAATAATCCTAAATATGTTACTTATTACAATGCGATAACTGTAGCAGGTTGGTTTCTTGGGTCTCAATTTGGAGGAATATTTATCGATATATATGGTGTGTCACATATTTTTAAATTTCTTCTTAGCATTTCATTAATTAATCTCCTAATAACTGTTTTTATTAGAGATAATCGAGATATTATATTGAAGCATTATAATAATGAAGTAATCAAAGATTTAATTGTTAATGAAACATATAATATTGAAAAAGAAAACTCTATTTCAAAATCTATTTATTTTGCTCTTTTTTTTCGGCATTTTGGTGTGAGACCAATTATTATAATATTAGCAGTTCTAATGGCTTTTCATATAAGCAGTGATACAGAGATTGGATTCTTATTGGGTTTTAATCCTTTGCTTCAATTTTTTCTTATGCTTTTAACAGGGAAAATTATTACAAATAAAAATCAGAAATATATCATGATGACTGGATTTGTTTTAAGTACTTTAGCTTTATTTGTCTATACACTAGCTAGTGATTTTTTGGGTTTTTTCATAGGACAAATTCTAATATCATGTTCATATGCTTTTTTTTGGAATGCTATACAAATTTACATTGCCAGAAGAACTAATCCAACGAATAAGGGTAAATATGTGGGATATGCAAATTCTAGTTTTTTCTCAGGAGGATTTTTAGGAGGATTATTTTTCAGCTTTTTATTATTTATCAATCCTAATTATTATGCTTTTATATGGATAATGATGATTTTTCCATTATTATCTGCTCTAAGTATCTTTACAAAATTTAAAAGTGAAGAGTCTGTTGAACTTAGAATAGTTTAATATGTTAAAAAGTTCCATTGATCATAATTGAACTCCTTTTTTAAGAGAAAAAATAATTAAGTATTTAAATATTTTAGATGATATTTTAAAAAAACTATATTGAATTTCGGTTTTTAGAATTGATTTTATCTAAAAGATCTGTTATCCTAATTTTATTATCGGCTTTATTTACTAATTCTTCTAGTATGATAATGGTAAGCTATGTGCCACCATTTTTTTTAAACTTAGGAATCAAGGCAGCAATAATTCAGTTAATAATAACTGCCTTTTTTTCAACTATGTTTATTTTTCCCCCATTATTCGGAAAGATATCAGATAGGTTTCAAAAGAGGTTTATATTTATTTTAATAGGAACAATTGGTATAATCTTTACATTGTTTTTAATGACCATTTCAAATAATTTAATATTTCTCATAATTGTTCTATTTTTTTATGGCATATTTGGTTCGACATTATCTATTATTTCCACTTTATATGCTGAGTTAGTTGAGAATGATACTAAGTATATATCTTATCTTAATGCTGTAAATGTAGGGGGATTTTTCGTTGGAGGTTTATTCGGGGGAATGTTCATTGACATTTATGGAATTGAGAAGCTCTTCCTGTTTTCTTTTATTATTTCTTTAATTGGAGCAATTTTCATAGTTTTTATAAAAGAAAACAGATCGATCATATTAGAAAGATATAATTTGAAAACTGAATTAAATAATAAGAGGATTTTAGAAACCAATGTTGAAATGGAAAATTGTATACCTAAAAGTATCTATTATAGTTTATTTTTTAGGAATTTTGGCATTAAGCCCATTTTATTTACACTTGCGATCATAATGAGTTTTCATTTAAATAATAACACTCTAATAGGATTTTTATTAGGTATAAACTTCTTTTTTCAAATTTTTCAAATGGTTTATATTGGAAGAATTTTAACTAAAAAAAACTATAAACTTTTTATTTTATTAGGATATAGTTTTAGCACAATTGTTATTTTTATATACATTATTTCTATAGATTTTTGGGGTTTTTTATTATGTCAAATATTAGTTTCTTTTAGTTTTTCATTACATTGGATAACTATTATTACATATATTGCTCAAAATTCAACTCCTGAAAACAAAGGAAAATTAATAAGTTATGCTAGTTCAAGTTCCTTTGCAGGTAATGTTTTTGGAGGGCTATTGTTTAGCTTATTGCTATTCATCTTCAATTCAGATTATTATAGTGCAATGTATTTTATGATAATATTTCCTGCAATCTCTATAATAATAATTTTGTTAAAATTTGAACCAAAACAAAGAATTCTCATGAATTCCAAAAATGATTTAGATTCTTAAATATCGCATTCGGAATATCAGGGATTATTTCTAATTCTTTTCGTATCCACTTTGATATCCATTTCATTTTTGCTTTAAATCTACTGTCCATAAAAATTATTGCTCCTTTGTCATTTATCTTTCGAATTGGTCTTCCAGAAGCTTGGTTCGCTCTCTGAATTGCAGGATATAAATATGCAAAATTCCAACCTTGCCTATTAAATACTTTGTTATAATATTTTATTTTTGCCTCGACTCTAGGAGTTGGGAGATGATAAGGGAAACCTCCAATAATAACAGAATTCATAAAATCTCCTGGATAATCTTCTCCTTCTGAATTTCTCCCCCCGCACACTCCTAATAAAACAGCTCCTCCATTAGATGCCATTTTTTTGAAATTATCAACTAATAAAGCATTTTCAGTGGCTGAAAAACCAGATTCTTCAACATATATTTTCTTTTTATTATTTTCTATTACAGTTTCTATACCATTCTTTAAAAGTCCTCTTAGAATTTGGTAAGAGGCACAAAAAATTCCAATATTTCCAGGTGTAATATTTAAAACTTCATTAATTTTATCAACCATTTTACAATACATATGAGGTGTTCTATTATCTCTTTTAGTATTTACACCTTCAGTTATAATAGCTTTAATATTTTTCTTGCTAAATGGCGATTCGGTTATGATTCCCTTGTAACTCTTACCACATTCATTTAATCCCATTAAATTATTATATACATATGGATTCACTGTTCCAGAGAGATGTAAACATGTATATCCCTTTCTCAAGATAGGAATTGTAATTTCTCTAGGATCTAAAGCTACTATTTCAAGTGAGATCGCTTTTTTCCCTTTGATTTCTTTACTATTGACACAGAAAAAATAATTTTCTGATAAATAAGTCTTCAACCATTTTAACCAAAATTCTGCAAGAGATCCTAAAAAATCTCTCGAGAAATTACCGCTTGCAAGTTTTTCCTCATGAATAGAGGTACTAAAAGAATGAAGATCGTCAATAAAATTCTTAAACTCGTTAAGATCATGAAATCCTAGCTTTCTAAAAATCGTTTTTAAAAATTTATCAGGCTTTATAGGTTTTTCTTGAGAAGTTAGAGTATCTTTTTTCTCATTTAAATAGTTTAATAATATTTTAACAAAACTTTGCATCGTTATAGGTGATCTATACATTTCTAGATCTTTCAAACATAATCTTAATAGATATGGAGTAATTTTTTTCGAATTTACTTCTGTTGCAACATCTATTACATTATGACATTCATCAATTACTAAAATACAGCTTTCTAATTCTTTACCAATAAATTCTAAAAAGGAATCACGAATAAATGGATTAAAAATCCATTGATAATTACAAATTATAACTCGCATTTTCTCAAGTAAGAATTTACTTAAAAAATAAGGACAAAATTTTTTTTCTTTACAGAAAATTATAAGTTCTTCAGCATCTATTGGTTTATTAAACAATTCTGGTGCAATTAATAAAGGATTTTCTATTTGTCCTTTTTTTTTTAACAAGTTTAAAAAATATATGCAATTCTTATTTTTTCTTAAGTCTCTACAAATTGACATTGATTCTCTAGGAGTTGCTTTGAGAGATAGTAAAGTCTCATTTAGACACATTTCATTTCTACCTCTTATCGAAAGTCCATTAAGCCTAATCCCAAGATTTTCATCATTAATTTTTTTTGAGATTTTTATTAATTCTTTGATTATCCGCCGATTTTGAGAATGTGTTCGGCACATATATACAATTTTTAGATCTTTCTCAAAAGCTAATGGTAAAAGTCCACAAAGAGCAATAATTGTTTTTCCTGTTCCATTGGGAGCTGAAAGTAAAGTGATTTTCTTTGATCTTGAACTCAATTCAATCTGTTTAATAATCTCCTCTTGGTTTTCTCTGAATTGTCTATATGGAAAAATGGATAAATAATCTATAGTTGTACACCAGTTTCTTATCTATAGAGTAGATACTATTTTAAGTTTTATATTTCCATAGACTATAAAAATTTATTTATTAAGTGTTGTTACCTAAATTAGTCATGTAAAATTGGTTTTCTAGCAGCAAGAACAGCATTTAAACGTTTAACAGGCATATTATGGGGTGCATTTTTTAAAAGTTCTGGATTGTTTTTTGCCTCTTCTTTTATTTTTTTCATAACATCAATAAAAAAATCTAGTGAGGTCTTTGACTCGGTCTCAGTAGGTTCAATCATTAAAGCTCCTTGGATCATTAATGGAAAATAAATTGTTGGAGCATATATCCCATAATCTAAAATACGTTTAGCTATATCTTCTGTAGTGATATTATTTGGCATATTTTTATCTGATAATATAAACTCATGTTGACAAATTCGGTTGTATGGAAGATAATAATTTTGTTGTAGCAAAACTCTTAAATAATTTGCATTTAAAACAGCAATCTGACCAACTTTTTTCAATCCCTTAGCTCCAAGAGATAAAATGTATGCATAGGCTCGTATAGTTACTCCAAAGTTGCCCCAAAATGCTCTAATTCTTCCAACTGATTTATCGCTACTTTTTCGACATATTAACCCTTCTTCTGTTGAAATAAAACAAGGTTCAGGAAGAAAATCGATTAACTTATTTACGACACCAATAGGTCCAGAACCTGGTCCTCCACCTCCATGTGGAGTAGAAAAAGTTTTATGTAGATTTAGATGAACAATATCAAATCCCATATCCTTTGGGCGACATATTCCTAACATTGGATTTAGATTTGCCCCGTCATAATAACATAATCCTCCATTATCATGTACAATTCTAGTAATCTCCTTTATTTGTCTATCAAAAACTCCTAAAGTATTAGGATTAGTAAGCATAATTCCTGCAACATTGCCTTCTTGCATAGCAAATTCCAATTGATCTAATGGAACCTCTCCATTTTCATTTGACTTTAATTCTATAATTGAAAATCCTGCCATTTTTGCTGATGCTGGATTAGTGCCATGTGCAGAATCAGGAATAATTATTTTATCTTTTTTTAGATTTTTAATCTCAAAATATTTTTTTATAATTAATAATCCTACTAATTCTCCATGAGCTCCTGCTGCCGGTTGTAAAGTGAAACCATCCATTCCTGTTATTTCTGCTAACATTACTGATAAACTATACATTATTTCCAAGGCACCTTGATTACTTTCTTGTAAGGGATGGATTTGGGAAAACCCTGGTAAACGGGCAACAATTTCGTTAATTTTAGGATTATATTTCATAGTACATGATCCTAAGGGATAAATTCCTGTATCAATACCATAATTT
Organism: Promethearchaeota archaeon; assembly: GCA_048940925.1. Taxonomy (GTDB): domain Archaea; phylum Asgardarchaeota; class Lokiarchaeia; order Sigyniarchaeales; family SOKP01; genus Loki-b32. The sequence continues at coordinate 60,867 of JBHLOC010000015.1, forward strand.
TTTTGGCTTAATTTGATGAAATGACGAACAATTTCAACTTCTGGAACATTAGGAATAGGAATTTCTTTCCGTTGAAGTGTTTTTGGAATAATTTCTTCAAGTTTAACGGTTTTAACATCCATATGGGGTATAAAATTGCTATGTTCACTCTCATTTCCTTTTTCAAAAATTGATGATGGTTGTGTCTTTATAATTTTTCACCTTCCACATTATTATTTAAAGCTATTTTAGCTGCTTTTAAGAAATTATCTATAGATTCTTTTGAATTCATTTCAGTGACACAAACTAATGCAACATTTTTCATCTCAGGGTAATATGTTGTTATTTTCAGAGGAGGAAGTAAATTCATCTCAATACAATTCTTTATTAACGCATCTATATTAGGACTGCGGACAATAAATTCGTTATATGTGGGTTTGATATTTAAAATTTCATAACCTGAAATTTTGTTAAGTTCCTTTTTAATATAATTTGATTTTTGAATATTTTGAATTGCGATTTTTTGAAGCCCGGTTCTACCTAATGCAATAAGGTATGTTAATGCTGCTAATGAACATAAAGCTTGATTAGTGCAGATGTTTGAAGATGCTTTCTCTCGTCGAATGTGTTGTTCACGAGCTTGTAATGTTAAAATAAATCCTTCTTTTTCTCCATTAATTTCTTTAGTTTTTCCTATCAGCCTTCCAGGTATTTTTCTTAAAAACTTCTGCCTTGTAGTGAAGATCCCTAAACTTGGGCCACCAAAAGAGCGATTTAATCCAAAGGATTGCCCTTCTGCTACAAAAATATCTACATTTGTCTCACCTGGAGGTTTTAAAATTCCTAGACATGTAGGATCAGTCATAACTTGAATTAACAAACAATTAGGAAATTTTTGTTTTACGTTATTAGCGAACTGAGAAATATCATTTATATCTCCAAAAAAACTAGGATTTTGAAATAAAACTGCTGCATCATCATTATCTAATTTATTTAATAGATTATCTTCTGTTGCTGTTTTTATTAAAATATCTTGACCCCAACAATAAGTTCTTACAACTTCTAAATACTCTGGATGAATTCCTTCAAGTACAACTATAGATTTTTTATTAGTAATGATTGTAGCCATGATTGCTGCTTCAGCAAGAGCTGTAGATCCATCATACATGCTAGCATTAACTACATCCATTTGAGTGAGTCGTGAAATTATTGTTTGATATTCATAAATAGCTTGTAAATATCCTTGACTCGCTTCAGCCTGATATGGTGTATATGAGGTATAAAATTCAGATCTAGAAATAACAAAATCTACTAATGAAGGAATATAATGATAATAACATCCTGCTCCTAAAAAAGAACTTGAATATAATTTATTTTCACTCGAAATTTCTTCTAATTTACGTAGAAGATCTGGCTCTGAAAGAGGCGAAGGTAAACTTAATTTATTTAAATGCAAATCTTTTGGAATATCATGAAATAAATCTTCTATACTACTGACACCTATAGTTTTTAACATCTTTTGTATACTAATTTCATCATGAGGCACAAAATCCATTCAAGACACCTCAATTTCTAAGAATATAAGTAGTTGTTTTAAAAATTAAGAAAAAAAACATTACTGATCCTCTTTTTCGATCAATTCTTTATATTGCTCGAATGTTAGAAGATCTCCTTTCTCATCATTATGATTAATTTTTATTTTTATTATCCATCCATCTTTATATGGAGATTTATTTATTAATTCTGGACCATTGGTAAGGTTCTCATTGGTTTCAATAATTTCTCCTGATAAAGGCATTAAAACATCACCTACAGCTTTTACAGACTCAATTTCTGCAACATTACTTCCCTTTTCAAACACCATGCCAACATCAGGGAGCTCAATGAAAACTATATCTCCTAGTTGGTGTTGTGCATAATCTGTAATTCCTACTGTGCCAAAGTTATTTTCGATTTTAATCCATTCGTGAGTAGATGTATAATTAAAATCATTAGGAAGTTTATAATCCATAATTTTCACCTATTGTCTAAAACTTTAATTATTTATCATTACACATTTCTATAAAAGGGTGTTTGTACAACAACTCCTCTTAAAAATTTGTTTCTAATTTCAACTTCTAATTTTGTACCAACTTCATTATATTGAGATTTTACAAGACCTAAACCAATTGTCTTTTTTAAGGTCGGTGAGTAGCCACCAGAAGTTATATACCCTATTTCGTTTCCATCTTTGAAAATTTTATAATTTTCTCTCATTATACCTTTATCTAGTAAGTTTAGCCCAACTAATGTTCTTTCTGTGCCTTCTGATTTCTGTGTCAATAAAACATCTTTTCCCATATAATCCAATCCTTCTTTTGGTTTTACTAACCAGTTAAGTCCGGCTTCAATAGGAGTAATTGAATCACTAATCTCATGACCATATAATGAATAACATGCCTCTAACCTTAATGAATCTCTAGCTCCTAACCCCGCAGGAGTTGCACTAATTTCTACCAACATATTCCAGATTTTTTTAGCATATTTATTTTCAAATGAAAGCTCAAAACCACGCTCTCCTGTATATCCTGTTCTAGCAATAAAAATAGGAATATCTTTCAACTTACAATGTGTAAAATAGAATCTATCTATCTTTGCTAAATCAACATCTACTAATGGTTGTAAGAGAGAATCGGTTTTTGGACCTTGAAAGGCTAATCTAGATCGTTCATTTGAAAGGTTTGATATCTTAACATCTTGATTTTTAATATGTGTATTTAACCATTTCAGATCTTTTTCAATATTAGCAGCGTTCACAATCATTCTAAAAAGATCTTCATTTTCCTCATAATAAACTAAATCATCAACAACTGTACCGTTCTCATAGCACATGCAAGAATATTGTCCTTTTAATAGCTCTAATAAATTCAAATCATTTATCATCATATATTGAAGGAAAGGGATTACATCATTTCCTTTCAAAATGAATTCTCCCATATGGGAAATATCAAACACTCCAGCGTTAGTTCTAACTGCGTTATGCTCCTTAACGATACTCTCATATTGTACAGGCATATAAAAATTAGCAAACTCAACCATCCTTGCGCCAAGTTTTACATGCTCCTCGTAAAATTGAGTTTTTTTTAAAATTTTGTGTTCACTGTTCATTTTTACAACACTCTTTTAATAGTATTGAAGTGTAAATCATTAAAGTAAATTAATGATTAATTTAAATTTTTAGGATTAAAAGATATACCTCTTTATTTAAAATTAATAATGAACATTCAAAATCTATAATCATAAAAGTTTAATTATTAAGCTTATTTTATAAAAAAAATGAATGATGATAAAAATAATGAGAATTATTACTTATCTTTTATAGATATAATAAATGAGAGTCTAATACGTGACCTTATCTTATTTAGTTTTCTTTTCATTTTAATCCTTACTCAAATATGGGATAATATCTTTTTATTGTTATTTCCTTTAATTACATTTTCATTTTCCTTATTTTTTAGAATAATTAACACAAATAAATGGAGAACTGAACTTGATGATAGCCCTATTATTTTTAATCCTTTAGGATTAGAAAAAAAACATGCTAACCGATTATTCTTTTCAGCTTTAATTCAATTGCTCTTAGTTTTTTGGATAGGGAATGAATCCTTATATCAATCACATTTGATAATGGAATACATTCCTTACTTTACTATATTGTTCATTTTCTCATATACTTTCGGATTTTTTTGGATTTTTCTTGACTTTTGGAAATATTCTAAAATAGAAATAATTACTAGATCAAATATTCTTAAACCTTCTCAAGATATTGATAAAGGATTATCTCTTGATTTAAACGAAGTTATATCTTTCTTAAAATTAAAACAGTTCATCCTTATTTCTATAGTTAATTTTTCATTATTTATTGTTTTAAATCTTATAAATTTGATATCTATGATCCTTATATTAAATGATTTCCCGATGAGATTAGAGCTTAATTTACCAGGAACAAGAAGTCAAGGTTCAAATCCATTACCCTTACCCTTGAGTTTTTACGGTTTCCTTACGATTCCACCTATCGTAACAATAATTTTTATGTTTTTTAATTATAATTTTATTATAAATATTAATATAAAAAAATTAAAAGAGATTCTTGAGCCCCTACCAAAAACAATTCAAATAAAAGTTATTGAAAACCTTAAAAACCTAAATAAAAAAATAGAAGAACAGTTGAAAATTGAATAAAATTTAATTAAATCAAGGTCAATATTTATATTGATAGCATTTAGAATAAATTAGGATCTAGATTATGGCTCAGCGCAAATTTTTATTCAAAGTTGTTGTTGTAGGCGATGGAGGAGTTGGTAAAAGCACTATGGTTCAAAGATTAACAACAGGTCAATTTATTCCACAAAAAATTACAATAGGTACAGATTTGGCTGTTGAGGAAATTCAAATTAATGATAAAATTACAGCACGGCTTCAAATATGGGATTTTGCGGGAGAACGACGTTTTAGATTATTTTTACCTAATTATTCTAGAGGCGCTACTGGTTGTCTATTATGTTATGATATAACCAGAAGAAATAGCTTTGAGAACCTAATTGAATGGTACGATATTGTTAAAAATAATGCTGATAATCCTGTAATTATTTTAGTTGGAGAGAAACTTGATTTAGCAGATGTCAGAAGGACTGTTGATCATCACCAAGCCGAAGAGTTCAAAGAAACATATAATCTAGATTATTTTTTTGAAACATCTTCTAAAAGTGGTGAAAATAATAATACAATTTTTAAAACGTTGACAAGCTCTATTTTGAGAAAAAGAGGATATTTAGATTGATTTGAGATAGAAATTAATAGATTTAATTAAAAAAAATAATAATAAAAATATTACATCTTATTTCATTTACTCTTCAAGTAAATCCTTTAATTCATCAACGTTAAGATTAAGATACTTCGCTGTTACTAAATCTTTCCCAAGAAGAGTTATGAAATTTTTCTTTCTCTTTTTATTTAGAAATTTTTTCATTTCAGATAAATCAGGATTTGGATTAGTAATTTCAAGCAATTTCTTTTTTACTGCAGTATCAACAACTTTTTGCCCTACCTCTGTTCTAATTATAAGAAAGGCTTCTCCAGATCCCTTAGGAGTTCCCCATGGAGAATAAGAAATATCTGAAAATTCTCCAGAAAAGTCAGTACAGTACTTACATCCTGTCATACCACCTGAAGAACAGGCAAAGGCGATCTTAAGGCTTGTTCGCTCAGCACCAGTGTTAAAATCTGAAGTAAGAATTTTAGCAAGACCCTGTAGATGACAAGGATTACCTATAATTCCAATATCACGTTTATAATCTTTATAAGCCTGTCCTATACCAGTAATTAATGGTCCTGCATTATCCATTGTCTTCTTTGGTATGTATTTTTTGGCATCTTTAACATTATCAACTACGACTGGGAAAGCAACTGGAGGTTTTTTGCTTTGAGGTTCACTTAAAACCATATGCTTTACAATACCAGCATCAAAAGCAGCAACTACAAGATTATATAAAATATGATCTTTATTTTTTGATTTAACTTGAATTATATCATTGTAAACACCAACAGCTAAATCAACACGCATTTTACCGAATAATTTTTGTTCAATTTCAGATACATGTAAAAAGCTCCTTGGACAAGCATTATAACACAAACCTACCGTTTCAGCACATTCATCTACAACATAAGCTTCTCCTGTTTCTCGGTTAAAATCCATATGTGGACAAAATGCATTGCAACTTCCACAATGAATACAAAGTCCTGCATATATTACCTCATTTTCGAGATCTTGACTTGATTTTTCAACTTTCATTTAGTTATAACACATACTTCATTATTTTTATGTGTGTGAAACTTCACACTATAATAGAAATAATTGAGCAGAAAATATAAAGTTTAAACTTTCCGTTTAATAGGCTAAAAATATAAGATAATTGCTTTTTTCATTTTAGTCAAAAAAATAAAAAATATATTATAAAGTCAAAAAAGAATTATGAAATAGAGGATGTTTATGTTCTAGCTTCAAAGAAGTATGAAAATCTTAAGGTTAATACAGAAAAAATATAGGAGCAGCTAAAAGAAATTCCAATCTCAATTCATACTTTGTAGGGTGATGATGAAAAAATATTCCAGTAGGATAATCTTTGATTAATGAAATTGAGAAATATTAAATGAAGTATTAAAAAAGAGAAGTTTATCTTAAGAAGTTAACATTCCTCATCGGAATCCTCCAAAAAACGAGAGCAGGTATCATCTAGTTTTTTAATTAAGTGGTCCCGATCTTTCCATGATATCCAAGTATTTCCTGATTTTTCAAAATTAAATCCTTCATATTCATCATATATCTTAGCTAGAGTTTTTTTAATAAAACTCCAAGAGAAACCTGTGTCTTCCACAATTTTTGCTATGGCAATAGGATGATTAATTTCAAGATGATTATTAAAGTAATCAATGATTTTTTCAAATCCAGATTTAGGAGATGTATTTGTTTCAGACATCTTAATTAGATATTAATAAGTATTCAAATAATTAAATTCCTTGTATTTTCAAAAATATGATAAAAAAAGTATTAGTGTAGAAATATAGTTCTATTTTTTCCCTTCTTTATGAAAAAAAATAGCATAGAGCCCAAATAGTAATGTACAAATTAAAAATATACCTAATAACCAAAGATGTAGGTTTATAATAAAGTCAGTAGGAGGAGGAGATCCTGTAATAATGGGTATGATTTTTGTTAATTGAGCATATAATTTCATTATTATAACAAATAATGATATTGTATCAGCTCTAAAAATCTTTAGCTTACTCTTTAAATAATCTACTTTATCAAATATGGAGCCAACAATAAAGAGAAAAAGGAAAAGATCAATTAAAAATGAAAACCAAACATATGTTGGAGTAATTGGAAATGTAAGTTCCGCCATAGTGTCAATAATTATGAAAAGGATATATAAAAAGGTTAAGATAAAAAATAAGGGGATAAAAGCTGCTAACTTTTGAACAAACAGAAGTCTTATAATAACAAAAGCCATTAAAATTAAATCCACCCAAAACACAATACGAAATACATCTCCACTTGATGGGAGAATAGTTTGAAAATATAACCAAGCTATTCTATAAATCCACCATGTTAGAAAACCAAAAACTACAAATTCTAATGTTCGTGTAATTTTTCTTGATTTTTTTTTTTTATACAAATAATCATCAATTTTAGTAGAAGAATCAATACACAATTTGAATGCAAAAAAAGAAGTCAATATCTGATTTGATATAATAAAAACACTCCAAAAAATAGGACGTTTCATTATATTTTCGAATACGAAAATTATTGTTAATGATAATAAAAATAAAATAAGAATTATCGTAAAACCTAATTTATCAATAGGTCTTATGAATGAAACTATTAATAATAGTAAAGCAAAAAATCCTAAAACTCCAATAAATTGTAAAATAAAGGAGTTATATCCATAAGAAGGAATATAGGCATATCCAATTAATAGCAGAAACCAAGCTATAATGAATAGTATTATTATTATAGCAAAAATGGGTTTTTTAAATAAATTTTTCAAGCCAGAAATGAATGACATTTTATAAATCTCATATCGATGATTTTAAAATGTGTATATTAACTACAATTTAAGTTTTTTGATAAACGCTTATTCATGGATAAGTCTGACAAAGAGTTAAAAATTCGATAATTTAATTCCTATTACAACTAGATTAATTTAGTAACTTATTATCTCATTTTAATGAAATCACCAGATTTCATTAAATTACAAGGTTTCAAATAGTTAATACCTGATTTTTGAGTAAACTCTTCTAATAACTTGCTCCATTTTTTATAATTTCTTTTCCCTGCTCCAAATGGTCCAGGCATATCCATCCCAGCTATCATAGTATCATCTATCATCTTATAATTTCTAACAATACCTTCTTCTAAAAGTTTACAACCTTCATTTAATTGAATTGCATAGTATAATTCTAAATTGAATATATTTGCTTTTTCATTATTAGTAATTATGTGTTTACCTTCCTTCCACTCGTATAGTCCTTTTCCTGTCTTTTTTCCTAATTTTTCCTCTTTTAGTAAAGTTTTCAGAGTTTTTCCTGGAGCAAATTGAGGAGATAATTCTTTAGCAAAATAATTGAGAGTATCACATATTACATCAATACCAAAATAATCCCATTTTGCAAATGGTCCTATAGCGGGATAAGAAACAACGTCATTATCAATAGTCTCTATTGGAATGCCTTTTTCCATAGCCATATCAAGAAGCCAATTTAGATATAAACTAGACCCTATAGTTAATCTATTAACAATAAATCCAGGACTTTCTTTTTCAAGTTTTGCAATGTATCTTTTACCTTTTAACGCGGGAAATTTCTCACCAATTGCAACACTAATATCAAATGTCTCTTGGGATGTATTAGCCCCCTTAGTAACTTCAATTAACCTAAGAACTACAATAGGAGTAAAAAAATGCATACCAATAACCTTATCTGCTCGTCCAGAAGATTTTGCTATCTTAGTTATACTCATTGTTGATGTATTTGTTGCTAGAATAGCATGCTTTGGAGAAAAGTTCCCTAATTTTTTAAAAATTTCTTGTTTGAGATCCATATTTTCTGGTACAGATTCAATCACAAAATCAACGTTCTCAACAGTTTCTTCTATATCTCTATTCAAGATGAGATTTTTCATTAATAACTCTGGAGTAACTTCCTCATCAAGAAGATCTTTTGATTTAAGTTTATTTAAACCATTTTTAATAAAATTTTCTGCTTTTGTAATGGTTTCTATCGATCTACTATATAAAAAGATCTTTTCAAAACCTGCCATAAGTGCAACTTGAGCAATTTCGCGTCCCATTGTTCCAGCACCTACTACAGCAATTTTTTTGATATTACTAATTTTAACCACAAAAATCAACTATTTTTCTTATTTATACTATTTTTATTAGCTTATTATTTAATAAAATAAATATCAATTAAATTATAAAGCTTTAAATTCAAAATATTGAGAATAAATACCAAGATAATAACATCGTTCCAATACCAAGAAAGATTGAAATAGGTAAACCAGGCAATATTTTATTACGTTTCAATCCTGTAATCGTTATTCCTGTCCCAATAATAATAGCAATTGAAGTTAAAACCATAACAAATATATTATTTGTCTGAACTAGTGCACTTGAAGTAAGCATGCTATAAAAAGCCAAATCACCAATCCCTATTTCTAATTTAGAGGTATCATAGGCATATTCACCACTTTTAATTTTTACCTTTATTTCTTCTCCGGATAATACCTCTTCATCATTTGGTTGCGACGCTATATCAATTAACTGCTTAATTGGTCCATGTTTATAGAAAACGGCAAAAATATCCCAACATGAAATCCCTATTAAGATGGCCAATGTAGTCCAGAGTGGCATTAAAACGCCCATAGACGCTCCAATTAATAAACCTATATATAAAACGATAAAATTTTTAGTGCTAATTGATTTTGAAGTAAAATACCTATAAATCATGAAAATTGTGAAAACTGCAGTAAAGAAAATTAATTCAACATCGAGAAGATAAAACAAATTAGCATTATTATAAAAAATTAAATATAATATAATTTCACCAAAAAACCAAGTTTGGAAAAAAGAAATTAAACCAAAACCTATCCCAAAAATGTACATTAAGATACCTATTCCTTTTCTCTTAATTAAAAAAATTATGATGAATGCTGTAAATGCTGCTAGTGTTGTATAAATTAGACCATTTAGAAGCCCACCAATTGCACCAAATTTACTTTCAGAAAAATATCCACCATCAATTTGGACTCCTGCTTCTACATAAGTCAAATACGATAAAATACCCGCTATTACCACAACAATTAATATAGGAAATGGATATAATTTTCTTTTAGTTCTATAAGTTGGAAAGAAATGAGGAATAAAATCTTTTTGAACCGTTTTATCATCTTTTTCATTTTCTTCAGAAGAATTTTTAACTAATTGCCTCTTTACTGCTATATCTTCCGAACTATCTGAATTCTCTGCCATATTCTTGAATTTAATTTAATATGTATAAAAATTAATTTACTTTATAATATTATTACTGATTTAAATACCTAATATTTATGAATTTAAATATTTCATGATAGTCTCATAATTAGTAAAATAGAATAAATTAAAATCCAAATATTCTGATAATGAAGAAATTTCGGAAATATGAAAAAAAAATATCTAACTACATTCAAAAATTATCAAAATTAAGAGTTAAAGAAAAATTAAGACAACTAGTTTATAAAATAGGAATATATCACATCTCTGATTTTGAGTTAATTAAAGAAACTCCAAGTCAGAAAATATTTCCTTGTCAGGTAGGTATTTTATTTACGGGGGATTTTAATAATAAACTTTTTGATAAAATTAAAGTGAATTTAGAGCAAATTTTTAATTCTTTCTTCTATAATATTAGAAATTTAGGTGAGTATACCTTCTCCAAAGTGCTTTTTCTGAAAGGTACAAAAAAGGAATTTAAAGAAAAAAGAAAAAGTAATAAAAAATTAAAATTACATCCCACAAATAAATTTTATAAGATTCTCATAGATAAGAAAAAGGAAGAGAATCTTGATATTATATGTGTTATTACTGAGCTTCCGATATTTTCAAGTAAAGATGATAATATTATTTTTTTATTTGGGGAAGCTCAACTCCAACATCAGTGTTGTATAGTATCAACATTAACACTAAATGAAACTTTCTATAATAGGAATGAAGACCAAAATTTATTTGAACATAGAATAATAAAAGAATTTATTCATGAAATTGGACATTTGATATTAGGACCTGGACATTGTCAAAATAATTCTTGTGTTATGAGATTTTCCAAAGATGTCGAAGAAATTGATCAAAAATCCTTTAAGTTGTGTGAAAATTGTAGAAGTAATCTAAATGACATTAGAGAACGATTTAATTTCTAATAAAACTCAACACCAAAATTAAAAACTGACAATAGGTAACTTTTGGATGAATTCTTTAACCAAATTTACCCGTTCTTTCCTTTCTTTTTTGTAATATCTTAGCGGGTAAAGCTCATTAATCAGAAATTTATAGATTTTTATCCAAATTTTAGCAATATTACTTATTCTATAGTTCTCAGCCATTTTTTGCGCATTCTTTCCCATTTCCCTTCGAAGATCATCATCTTTAAAAAGTGTTACTGTGTTTTCTTCAAATTCATCCAAATTATTTGCTAAATAGCCAGTTTTTCCATGTTTAATTACATCTGAAATGCCACAACTATTTGCTCCCACACATGGAGTGCCTTGTGCCATACTCTCTAAAAGCACTAATCCCTCAGCTTCTATCCAAGACCAAAGACAAGAGATATCTGCGGTATTATATAATTTTAGCAAATCAGTAAAAGGAACTCTACCCAAGTATGAAACATAATCTCTATATTGCTTCTTGTTAATTAATTTTAGGATATGTGATGAAGATGGTCCATCACTTCCGACAAGAACTAAATGTGAGTCAGGTACTTCTCTATGAATTTTCTTGAAAGTTTTTATAATGCTTAATTGATGCTTTTCGGGAGAGAGTCTTGAAGCGTAAAGCATAATTTTATTACTATCTAAGTTGTACTTATCTCTTATGCCATTTTCTTTAACATCAGTATAATATAAATCGGATATCCCATTGGACAAACAAATAATGGGTTCTTTGAATCTCTGCTTTCTTAATAAATCTTTTTTTGACATAGTTGGAACTGAAACAAGATCATATTTGTCTAAAACATGTCTTTCATATCGCCATACCCAATCCATCCGCGACAACAGTTTCCCTACAATAGGAATATATTGGGAAGTATAATATGAGAGTGGTGAATTATGTGTACCACACATTGGAATTCCAATATATTTTGCCCAATTTATCGCCATTGATCCAAAACTAGCATGTGTATGAATATGGGCGATATCCAAATAATCGTGCTGACAAAAGAAGTATTTATGTAATGGGAAGCTTAGTACAAAACCAGTTTTAGGAGATATTTTTGCTCCAAAAAAATTATGAAGACAAAGATTTTTAGGGCTATTTTTTGGTTTTTGAATTCCTGGAGCATATATATGCACAGTATGATCAGTATATTTTACGATTGCTTCTGCAAGATTTCTACAAGCTATAGCTGTTCCGTTGAGTTGGGAGAACATGCTCGTAAAAAATCCGATATCGAGCGTTTGTTTTACCAAGATAGACGTCCCTAAAAGTTTAGTTAAATATTTGTTATTTTATCTAGATAAGTATTTGATCGTTTAACTGGTTAAACAACAAAAATCAATAATTCCTTTTAAGTGATTTCTTTTAATAAAAAAAAAACAAATTTTTAATAAGAAATAGAAATCTTAAAGCAATGAAATATTAAGATAATATATGTTATGGTTCATTTAATGAAAAATATTTGATTTGAGGTAAATAAAATTGATAAATATTAATTTATCTCCCACATTTTTATTACTTTTATTTAATTAAAGGAAACGGGTAGAAATTGAAGAAGAGTTATCAAATTTTTTCAAGCGAGCTGTATATTGTATTATGTATAAGATCTATTAAATAATAAGTTGTTTAATTTGTTGAAATTTAATTTTCTTGGAGATTTCGTTAGAATTATATTTTTTTAAGCCATTGATCTTTTAGTTTTATTAATAAAACTTTTTTGATATAAATAATATCTTCAATTTATGGATCCCTCAGAAGAGAAAATAATAGTTTCAGATATTTTGAAAAAACGAAGATTATCGTACTCCATTGAGATTTTGGATATTCAAGGGGATAGATATACTGTTCGTAATAATTTTGGCTCAACCATAGTATACATCAAGAAAAATGATGATTATTTTTTAGAATCAGAAATTTAGTAAAAAATTACTAATTTTTCTGTGGTTGAATAGATTTATTAACTGAATCAAAAAAAATATTAATTCTTATGTTTTGATTTTTCAGGGAAATAAAAAAACAATATTAATATTTATTATTAGTTAAGAATTTAAAATAAAAATATTATAAATAAATTAACTAATAGCAAATTAACAAAAAAATTTGTTGATTCAATATTCGACGTAGAAGAGTAGGTTCAGAAAATACTGAAAGCAAATTTATTGAAAAGTTCAGAGCTGTTATTGATGACCATACATCTCTCTCGATATATAATAAAAAGAAAAGATCTGTTTGTGTTATTCGAAAAGATTTAACTAAATCTTACGAAATTGAGGTAGATGCTTCTGAGGCTCCTGTGTTGAACAAAATGATAAGTGAACCGGAACCATATGAGATTTCTATTGCTGATTTGAAAATCTTAGAGGAAGAAATCTTTCCTATAAATGAAGCCATACAGAAAGTATTTGGCTCAGAAAAAGATCTGAAACTAAATGCGATAAAATTAGCTATAGGGAGTACATATACCGATTATGTTACAATTGGAGAGAATGATTTAATTAGATTCGATGTTAAACCTACCCTTAATGGATTAAATGAATTTATTAAAGAAAATAAAGAAAGTATTTTAGGATTTTTAGATTGTGAGTATATTAGTGAAGAAGGTAATGTTATTTATTTGAATTGTAGCAAAAAAAATGTTTCTGAAAATATCTACTCAATAAAATTATTGATTTTAGCATCTATGCAACAAAGGGGATTTTTCCTTCAACAAGAACATAAATATTATGGGCTTCAACTCTATATTATAATTGAATCTAGAAAACTCAACGAAAATAATTTATTGGAGTTTTTAAAAGAACTTAATATTGACTGGGAAGTTATATTTTTCAGAAGAAAACTAGCAATCCACGATTGGACAGAAATTGAGTGTGAAAGAAACAGTGAAAATTTAAAAAGTTATCTACGTGTAAAGTATGATACTTTAAATTATTTTGATGTTAATAATATAATTCGTCTAATAGTAAAAAATCAATTACCTTTTAAAGTAGCTGATAAAATGGCCTCTCTATTATACAAAATGAAAAGTGAAAGAGCAACTCGCCTTTATGATAGAAAGTATAATGCAACCGCTTACCAGGATGATCAGATACAACAAGATGAATATTCAGTAACATTAAAAAAAGCTGAAGTAGCAGCAGCAGCTAAACTTGCTTGTGCATATTTAGGAATTCATAATAAAATAAATTTTGATAGAGATATTTCAATGGATGAAATTCTAAAATATCAAGAGGAATTATCAAATATCTAGCTTAATTGATAATATAAAAAAATCTATTTTTTAGAAATTAAATCAACTTATTCTGATCACTTTAACTTAATCCGTAAGATTGCTTTAACAGTTCATGATTTGCATTCCCTACCGTAATAGTTCTACCAGTTTTAATATTTGTCACGGTATAGATTGCTGGGGCAAATAATCCTGGATCAATATCATAGAAATTATAATTTGCAGCTTTGAATATATCAATGAAAGGCTTTCCATAACTAGAAGATGTGTTTGCTGGTGCTTTCTTAATTAGTTCAAATAATTCATCTTCTTTTTCTTTCTCCACATTTATAGTATAATAAGTTAATCCTGCAGCACTTATAGAGTCATTAGTTCTACCCATAGCAGCAAGATCATCTTTCGCGATTGGTGCAATAGTAGTTGTTCCAAAACCATCATGGATAATATCTATTGGAAAATTAATTTCATGTAATTTGTGAATGCCAGTTTCAACAATTCTAGCGGCAACTTGGATCGACCCTATAAGACAAGCTGTTGGAGCACAAACAGCATATGTGTTTTTTGTTTCCGTTCCACATTTGTTTGCGATAATCTCCATTACTTCTTCATTAGGTAATGTTGGGGTCTCAAAAACTATTATTGCGCAGTCAGAATTATCGAAGTAATCGATTTCTTCAAAAATTTTTTCGATTTTACTTTTAGCTCGAGCAGGTCCTGAACCTAAAGATTGAAAAATCACTTTTTTCTTTTTAACTCCTTCTTTTTCCAATTCTTTCTTTAGTTTAATATTCCAACCAGCTAATTGAGATGCTATGCAGGCAATTATAGGTTCTGAAGTATAAACATTGACACTTGGTATAAAATGCCTGTCTAAATTGTAAAATGAAAAATCTACTGTCCCTAAACCCCCCATACAAATTTCTCCAACTAATTTACCCCCCATCCAAGAAGAGTTTGTCATGTCTAGAACAAGGGCATCATTTTCTAACTTGTGAATTTCAGCATTATAGATTGCTCGATTATCTATTAATTTATTCACTAGATTCCTTGCAAGTTCATTAATTTTTATATGATTCACTTATTTTCACCTTATTAAAAATTCTTTTTTTAATTGAGTATTTATTATTAATTTAATATATAATTATAATATATTTTTAATTTTGAATATATGATAATCTAACTCTCTATAATATGAAAAACGTCGAAGAAAAATTAAATAGGCTTTATAAAAATCTTGAGAAAGCTAAAACTTTTTTTTTCGATAATATAAAAGAAATTAATTCTCCAATTCATATATATACTCATTTAGATGCTGATGGATTAAGCTCAGGAGCTATCTTAGGAAAAACTTTGTATCGAGAAAGAGTACCATTTCAAATTAGTGTACTTAAACAATTAGAGAAAAGCGAAATACAAAATATTTCAAACAAAATTAAAGATAATAATGGATTTCTTATCTTTTGCGACTTTGGAAGTGGTCAATATTTAGAATTACAAAATAACTTAATAGAAAAAAATAACTTCACTTCCTTTTTAATT
>JBHLOC010000015.1:76716-91313 GCA_048940925.1 Promethearchaeota archaeon
AGAACATCCAATGCATCATTAGGTATTGCTATTGCCATGGGAGCTAGAAAAGAAATTTATAAGCAGTCCAAAAGGGTTAGACAAAACTATAGTAAACTTATACAAGATTCTCTTATTTGGGTTGAGAAAGAAAAAAAAATACAACAAAAAGAATATATCCAATATTTTTTTGGGGAAGATGTAATTCCTGAAAATATTATTGGAACAATAACATCAATATTGATTTTTGAGAATATTCAAGGGATAGATACGTCTAAACCTATATTTGGTTTAGCGAAAAGAAAAGATGAGGATATATATAAAGTCTCAGGAAGAGCGCATGAAAAAATTGTTAAACAAGGAGTAAATCTTTCAGAAGCAATAAGAGAAGCTTGTATACTTTTAAATTTGGATGTATTAGGAGGTGGACATCCTCCTGCGGCGGGAGTAAAAATTCCTATAGATATGGTTGAAAATTTTCTTGAAAGCTGTAATTTAGTAATTCAAAATCAGTTAAGGTATATAAGAAGTTAAATTAATATTATTAAATTTGATAAATTTCTCCTATTTCAGGTGCTATTGAATTATATCCTTTTTTAATTAACTCACTTGCTAACGTAGTGGTTGATTTGTTATCACCATGAATACAAAATATATTGTTATTGGAATTCTTATGAAAATTCAAATTTGATATATATTCATGAAGATGCAGATTGTCAGAATGGCTTGAAAAATCAAAATAATCATAATCACATTTTGCTGTTATCTTTAGATTAATTGTGTTATTCCTATATTTTCCTGAATCTTTGAATTCAAAGATTCCATTATCTAATAGACCTCTCCCTGGGGTCCCTTCTACTTGATATCCTACTAAAAAGATAGCAGACATAGGATCTTGCAAAATAGACTCAATATACTCAATTACAGCACCACCTTTAAGCATACCTGAAGGGGTAATGATAACTCCTTCAGCTTTTTTTATAAATGGTCTAGCTTTTGGTCTAGTTACAAAGTGGACCTTTTTTAACGCTTTTCTAAAGAATGCTATATTTTTGATGAAATCTGGATAATCTGAGTACAACCTAGACATTTTTCTTGCTAAACCATCAATGAATATTTTACCGTTATAGTTATATTTTTTTAATATTAATAAAACTTCTTGAGAGCGTGCAACTCCAAAAGCAGGTATTAAGACTCTTCCACCATTATTTATTATATCAGTAATTCTTTCAACAAAATCCTTCTCTAATTCCTGTCTTGAAGGATGTTTTTTAAGAGCATATGTTGACTCTATTATTAAAGAATCCAATTTTGGAACATCATGATAATTAGCGGGATTAATTAAATTTGTTGTAAGTGTATTAATATCTCCTGTATATAAAACAATTTTATTGTCAACCTCAATTAAAATTGATACACTTCCAGGAATATGTCCCGCATCTATAAAAGTTATATAAAAATCATTATCTATTTTTTGACGTGTTCCATTTTTAAGAAAATAAGTATTTTGCTTTAATAAATCTAATTCTCTTAATCCAAAACTATACGGATAATTTGAAATTCTTAACATATCCTTTATAAGAACTTCAGTAGTTGCAAGAGAAACAGGATTAGTATAGAAAGGAACCTTTGTAGTTTTATATAATAGTGGTAGAGCACCTGAATGATCAATATGACTGTGAGTTAACGCGATCGCTTTTAGGTTTTTTAAATCAGTTTTAAATGGTAATCTCTCATCATTATTGAATCCTATTCCATAATCCAATATACACTGTGTTCCACTTTTAGACTCTACTAAAATTCCAGAACGACCGATCTCTCTACAGCTTCCTAAAAATGTAATTTTCATCTGTACTGAAAATTTTTTTTAAAAATTCAAAAAACATATTATTCTAAAAAAGAATATCAGTTTTTTTAAAATTTCTATTTGAAATAAAAAATGCATAAATATTTTTTGTGCTTATTTTTAGTAAAGTCAAATATTAAAAAAAAAAGCTATTAAAAAAGAGAAAATTATTTAAATTTTTTTATTGTGTTTGTCAATAAAGCAACAACATTATTAACATTTTTACCAAATATTTCTAAGATTTCTTCCCAAGTAACAGGAATTTCATCAGCTTTCCAGCAATCATAATCTGTAGACATAGCTACAGCAGCGTATGGAATACCTGCTTCATTTGCTAGAATTGTTTCAGGAGCTATACTCATATTTATAACATCTGCACCCCATATCCTAAACATCTCGGATTCTGCTCTTGTTGAAAATCTTGGCCCTTCAATAGTGACGACAGTACCTTTTTCGTGAAATTTAAGATTAAGTTCTTTAGCTGTTTCAATAAGAAGATTTCTTAACTCCTCTGAGTAAGGATCAGCCATAGGTGTATGTTTCATATCTCCTGGAGCAAATTCTTCAAAAAAAGTTATTTTCCTTAGTCGTGTGAAGTCAATAAATTGATCTAGAATAACAAGATCACCTCTTTCTATTTCTTCTCTCAAACTACCACAAGCAGTAGTTGCGAAGATATGAGAACATCCTTGATCTTTTAATACTTGAATGTTAGCCCTATAATTTATTTGTGTGGGAGGAATTCTATGCTCTCTTCCATGTCTTGCTATAAGAATTACATCAACATCATGAATTTTCCCTAATTTTAAAGGAGAAGAAGGTTTTCCATATGATGTATTAGCAAGGATATCGTTAGCATTCTTTAAAATCTCTGGATTGTCCAAACCCGACCCACCAATTATACCAATTTTTATATCCATATTACTCAACATATAGAGTTTTTAAATTATAAAATTATAAATTTTATAAATTATTTGTCAAAAAATTAACCAGTTCTGCTAATTTCTATAAAGTTTTAACATAATATTGATTAGTGTTAAATATATATTAAGGAATTATTTTTGGATCTAATGCTAAAAAATAAAGTCCTTGTTCTTGGTTCATTGGCTTTTGATTATATAATGGGTTTTAAAGAGAGTTTTATTAAAGCAGTGTCTATAGATCCTGATAAAGAAGAATATCAAAGTACTGTCACCGCAGACAGTCGTCATCAATTTTTCGGGGGAACCGCAGGAAATATTGCTTACAACCTCGGGCTTTTAGATATTGCAAAAGTTTCTATTTGTGGTTCAGTAGGAAATGATTTCGATAGATTAGGATATAAGGATCATATAAAACAGTTTTCAAATATAGAATTATTAGTTGATACTCATGAAAACCTTTTTACAGCAGCTTGTTATATAGTTAATGATATTAAATCTAATCAAATGATAATTTTTCATGGAGGTGCTTTAGACAAAGGTAAGGACATTAATTTAAAAGAAAGAATTCCTAATCCGGAAGAGTTTATCTACGCTATAAATTCAACGCAAAGTGTAGAAGCTATGATTAATTTTGCTACTCAATTAGAAGATTTAAAGATACCTTCTATTTTTGACCCTGGTCAAGTAACACCACTGTTTCAGAAGGAAGATTTAATTGATATTATCAAAAAATCAGAAATTTTAATTGGTAATACGTATGAGATAATACAAATAAAAGAGAAATCTAAGTTAACTGAAGAAAATATTCTTGAATATATTAAAGCTATTGTAATAACACGTGGACCTGAAGGCTCTGAATTGATATATAAAGATGAAAACGAAAAGATCTTTAAATTTTCTATTCCTATTGCTACTCCTGCGAGGATTATAGATACAACTGGTGCGGGGGATGGATATCGTGCTGGAATTCTAACTGGTTTAATGCTAAATATGACTTTATTGGATTCATGTCGATTAGGAGCGATAGTTAGTTCATTTGTAGTTGAAACTAGTGGTCCTCAGACACATCATTTTAATATTAAAAAAGTAAGGAAGAGATATTTCAATACATTTGGCTATATCCCTCCTGAAATAGAAAGGATATAAGAAAATAATATTCTTTTATTGAAATTTTTGATTTAAATAATACTCATGCATTACTCTTCTACAGGAATTTTTAATAGGGAGAGAACATCATATCCCTTTAATTTTTCTCTGCCATGTAAACTACCAGTAAGTTCAATAATAAAAGCTACACCTATTACTTCTCCATTAGCTTTTTCTACTAAATTGCATGCCGCTTTGGCGGTCCCTCCAGTTGCTAACAAATCATCAAAAACTAAAACTTTATCACCTCTTACAATAGCATCTTTATGCATTTCTATAGAGTCAGTACCATATTCTAGTTCATAAGTTTCACTTAAAGTCTCAGCTGGTAGTTTTCCGGGTTTTCTCATTAATATAAAACCAGCACCTAACTGGTATGCAATAACGCCTCCCCAAACATATCCACGGGCTTCGATTGCTGCTACTTTAGTAATGCCTTTATCTTTGTAATGATTGATAATCCTATCACATGATTCTTTGAAAGGTTCATAAGTTTTACATAAAGTGGTAATATCCTTAAATTGTATTCCTGGTTTGGGCCAATCTGATACATTTCTTATATGTTTTAGAAGCGGATCCTCCATTTTTTTATCAAATCCAATTTTACTTCATAATTTTTAAATTTTTTAATTAAAAATCATATTTAATTATATTTAATCGTCATAGGAATAGATTACTAAAAAACTAAATTCTCTCTTTTTTAATTAGAAAAAATTAAATAAAGATAAAGTTATAAAATTTATATAAAAACAATTAAAATCAAAAAATAAATACAATTAGAAGATATTAGATTATATCAAAATTATATATTAATTAAGAAATTAAACCAAATTTTCGGTAATTTATATATGAAAGTTTTACTTTTTGGGCCAGCTGGAGCAGGCAAAACTTCACTTATGAGGACTACTTGTTTAGGATATAATTTCATGAAAGTTTTAAATCTAAAACCAACTAAAGGCGTCTCCAGAGAAAATTTTATATTTAGAGGGATTTTAGAATTATCGATATGGGATCTTGGAGGGCAAGAGAGGTATCTAGAAAGGTATTTCTCTGATTCACAACGTGAACTAATATTTTCAGAAGTTACTACTGCTGTTTTTATGGTTGATTCTGCTTCTGTGGATCCAGAGGTCCGAGATATTTTTGATAATTTTTTAAATTTTCTATTTGAGTTTTCTCCTAAAATAGATCAAGCTTATGTATTATTAAATAAAATAGATTTACAAGAATCTAAAGAAGATGAATTTTACCAAATTTTAACTAAAGATTTAAATGGAAACTTGATGGAAAAAATTTCCTTTACTCCTGTATCAGTAAAAGAGGGAAGTGCTCAGCATAGATTAATTGAAATTTTAGATTTTGAGATTCAAAAAAACACTCTTTCTATGCAACGCTTAGGGAAAATTAGGCATTTATTAGATGAATTGAAAGTAAATACAATATCAGAATATCTTTTATTTAATCAACCTGATGGGTTATTAATTTCATCTACATTTGGGAAGTTCGATTTTAAACCACTACAATTTATGAAATTCGAGATTGGGACTTTAGATTCAAATATTTATAGTATTTACCAGCAAATTATGGATCTCCAGAATGTATCCGATCTTTCTCCTTTATCTTTATCAACAGTTGTGTATGAATCTGAAAATTGTTGGATTCTAGTAAAAGAGGTTAGTAATGGAGCTGTTTTAATGGCGGTGACAAGAAGTAAAGAACCTGAAATTTTCTCAAGTGTAATGAATGCATTAACAGGAGAAGCTTTTGAAAATCTAAAAATATACATAAAATCTTCTGAGTTTTGAGTAAATTTCCAAAACTATTAAAAAGGAAAATATAATTATAAAACTATTTTTTATTTTATTATTGCTCTTTATCATATAATCCTAATTTTGTTAAAAGATGCTGTTTGGAGTGATGAGGTCTTCTTATAACTGTATCATTGGATTTTTCAAGTTCCCGTGCTTCGTCACACATTAAGGCTGCTGTTCTCATCATTTCGTGGGCTGCGGCTAATAATGGCATATACTCAGATTTTTCTTGTAATTTAAAGCAAGCAGTTGCTGTAATATTTGATACTGATGCCGCTAATTCAAAAGCAGCTATAGCTTTAGCTCTTGCATATGGATTTGAGAATTTTGCAGCCTCAGTTGCTATAGTTGAGTTAATAACTATTTGGGGTAGTGTCACCATATTTCCATCTAAAAGATCTAAAATAACTTTATTCAATTCCTCTGCTATAACTTGTAATGCACCTGTGATCGCAAGAACTTTCAATAGATCTGAATTATATATACTCATTTCAATGGGATCAAGGAATGGTCTACGAGCACCAATCATACTATCACAATTCACTAAAATGTAACCCATATTCTTCTCTTTAATTTCTTCAGTAGCTTTCCTTGCTGGAGCATCAGATATTATTATTGTTGGAATATTTCCCGCTAACTTACGGGCTTCTTTAGGGCCTGGTAAAGCAGCATTTGGACTCGACATTAAAATTAATTCGGGTTGAAATTCCAGTAATTTTTTCATAGTTTCAATACATTCTTCTGGAGGATGCATTTTTGCACCTGAAGTGACTTCTCTTACGCAAATTCTCTTAGATTCCGCTCTTTCATCCATAAGAAAAGCAAGTAATAAAGATGACCCTATTGTTCCATTTTTCAAGATACTGATTTTTAATACTTTTTCTTCGCTCATTTTTAACACACTTACCAAATTTTCTAATTTAAAAATATAAATTCATTAATTTTTTTATATATTTCAATTTTTTACTAAATTTGTTCAAAAGTTAATAATAAATAACTATTGATTCCATCATTTAAGCATGAATTTTTCTTAAAATTGTAAACTATATGGTAATAACTTCTCTAAAAAAAGAATTTGAATTTATATTAGTGAATAATATTTTTATTAATTTTGATCCAACTAAAATGATTTATCTTATTGCAAAAATCCATTATTTTTAAAAAGACAACACCCCAAAAATTGTTAAGGAAAACTATTCATGATTAAGACAGTTATAATGATAATAGCTACAGGGATAAATATTATAAGTCCAATTATTTTCCCAATTGCCTTCCTTTGTTTTAGAAGTTCATAGCATTCATAACATAATTCACGGGTTACTGCATAGCTAGAACTACTTTCCCCTACACCTGATCTTCGTACATCATGATAAACCTTTTTACATTGAAGACAAAGAAGTTTTCCACATTGTTCACACTTTGAGACCGCTTCTATATCTGGATGATAAAAACATCGCATCTCACTCATAAAATTATAATTTTTTAAATTATATATAAAGTTTATTACATTTGTCGAAAAAATTATCTCTTATTGATATAAATTCCCTTTATGAGACACTCTACTTATAAAATATCATAAATCCTATTAGTTAATCTTAAAAATTTTATATATTATTAAACTCTATTAAGTTTAACATAAATAGTTGAAATCAAATTATATAATAGAATAATGATGTAAAATGGAAATAAATGGTGTCGAGATTGAAGATACATTCTGTGAAGCTTTTGGAGCATTTTTTACAAGAATAGTGGTAACAGCAAAAAATGAGAAGTGGGCTACTATAGCTGCTCGAGAGGCAACAGGTTATGGTACCTCAACAATTGGCTGTGATGCTGAAGCTGGGATTGATAAGTTTATTTCTTCGGAAAAAAGCCCTGATAAACGATCAGGTGTAATTTTAATGTTTTTTAAAAATAAAAAAGATGAGATGAGTATGGTTTTAACCCATCGAATCGGTGAATGCATTCTAACTTGTCCTACGACTGCATGTTTTGATGCATTAAGCGAATCTCTTGACTCTTCGAAGGAGTTTGAAATAAAAGTAGGTAATAATTTAAAATTTTTTGGTGATGGATTTCAAGAAAAATTTGAGGGTATTTATCCATTCCCTGCATGGAAAATTCCTATTATGAGCGGAGATTTTGTTATACAAGAATCATTCAAAGTAGGGAAAGGAATCGCGGGAGGTAATTTTATTATAATTGGAAAAGACCAAGACTCTACTCTAGAAGCAGCTGAAAAAGCGATTGAAGCAATAAAAGATATAGAACACGTAATTACACCTTTTCCTGGAGGAATAGTTTCATCAGGATCTAAAGTTGGTTCAAAATACGACTTTATGCGGGCTTCTACAAATCAAGCTTATTGTCCAACCTTGAGAACTAAACTAGAAGATTCAAAATTAAGGGATGGAGATAATTGTGTTTATGAAATAGTACTTGACGGTGCTACTGAAGATGCTATTAAGAAGGCAATGAAAAAAGGGATTCACGCAGCTGTTAAAGTTCCAGGTGTAAACAGAATCACTGCAGGTAATTATGGAGGAAATTTAGGTAAATTTAAATACAAACTTTATGATATTTTAGGATAGTATTGAATTATTTAGATTAAATATATGAAAAAGATATAAATTACTTTATTATTACAATTTCCTTTTTATTTTTCGTTTAGGAATTTTTTCTTTTTCTTCTTTTTCTTCCAATCCTACTGCTTGTTCTTGCTTCATCTCCTCTATAATTGGTTTTTGTTTTTCTTTTTTCAAAATTAATGATTTCTTAGTAGTTTCTTTTGTCTTTTTGGATTTCATTTCTTCAGATGCTATGAATTTCGATTTGAAATACTTATGTATTCCTCCAATGCTAGCAATAACACCTAAAAGTAATCCAATTGAGAAAGCAATCCAAGGGACATATGCACTTATAACGTCGGGGATAATTCTTATCGCTTGAGGTGCCATATCATAATCATCAATAAGGCTTGTGACAGCACCATCAGAATCAAATACATATATATAAACATACCAAATCCCCGATATTAAATCAATAGTCCGTATCGTAATTCTTGTATCATTAACGTTATAGGCTCTTGTGATATTAAACCAATTATTATTTGCTCCTAGAAGTGCTACTTTAATGAATGCTACTCCTTCTACATCAGATACATTAAATGTGAATACTAAATTTTTACCATATAGTATAGAGATACTTTTATTCCTAGACATCCCATTAATTTCATAACTGTGTATTTCAGGCATATTATTTTCTACTGTTAGAAAAGTCAAAAATGAACTAAATCCTCCAATTGGATCTTTTGCCGTAATATTGATATTATATCTTCCTATGGCAAAATCAGCAGGTATAGTAAAAGACCCTCTATATGTATCATTCACTCTATGACTTAAAGATACTGAAGGGAGAGTTCTACCATTTGGATCTTCAATTTCTGCGGTTATAGATAAACTATCAGAGCTACTTTCACTATCAGTTACATTTAGTAAAATGGTACACTTTTCAGTTCTTAAGACTGTTTCTGGAGAAAACTCAATCGAATCTCTTATTATGTTAGGATTTGAGTTAAGAACATTAAAAGGGAAATATGTTGCATATTTTTTTCCAGAAATCGAATCTGAAATATTTACTTTTATATAATAAATCTTATTCAATTCGTTGAATGTCTCATTAGTAATCTTAAAAGCAAATTGGTAAAGATTTCTTTCAAGATCAAAAAGATTTTTTTGGGTTGATTCTTTTATGTCGTCTACAATAGTTATATCCCACCTGAAAAAATTGAAACCAGTGATATTAACTAGTGTTAATTCTGCATTTAATGTATCTCCAACATAATATTCTGTGCTATTAAAGTTCATCATATAATTTGTGCGAATACTAAAATTAGAATAAGTTTTATGAGCATTCAAAAGAGTACCTGATGCATTGAAGATGTAGAAACTTACATTTTGTAATCCCAATGGGGCATTAAATGTCGGTGTATATTCAACATAGAATGTTTCACTACCTGCGGGATCCATAGTATAATTTGTGTGGGTTCCATTGGTAAAAGAGATTTCCATATATGCATAATCTGCGTACCTATAACCTGAGACATTAACTGATATATTAACTGCTTCAAACAAACGATATACTCTAGATCTATTTATATCTATTGAGGAGTAATTTAAAGAAGGTCCAGCTAAATGTGGAGTAATATAATTCTCATTTTCTATATTAAAATATTCTTTATCCCGAACGCTTGGAGGTTCAATTAATATTGATAGAGCACTCGAAAAAATGCTGAATATTAAGAATAAAATAATGATTAACTTCAGATGTTGCTTATTCTTCAATATCTCTCATCTTGTCAATTTTTTATGCTTTATTTCTTTATTCAAAAAATATAATATTATACCAATTGGAATTATACTAGGAAGTAGATAAAAGATGATTAGATTAAAAGTAGATAACTCCAAATCCACTTCGAAATAGAATTGGGCGATATATCTTCCGGAGCTATCTTTTAATTCAAATTTATATGCTTTTATACCAAATTCATAAGGATTGAGGGTAGGTGTAATTTTTTTTACAATTCTATTTACTCCATGAACAAATTCGTCTATATTGGTCTCTACTAGTATATTATTGATATAAAATGAAAAATTTTCGGGATTTTCTTTATTATACTGTATCAAAATAATTATATAAGCTGAAGCTCCTTGGGAAATAGCGGACGGAAATGAAACACTTAATATTTCGAATTTAGGCATTAATGTTATAGTGAGATTTTCACTGTAATATAAAGTAGCATTTTGCTTAATATCCATCTTTATTTCAAATGTGCCATTCTTTACATTTTCAAGTGTTTTAAGGAAGAAAGATACTGTTTTAACTTCGTTCTCTAATAAAGTCTCTTCCTTAATAATGGGCTCAATGATATCAGGTGTTATCCCTGAAAAGCTCACGTTTAATGATTGAGTAGCATCTGGTAAATAGTTAATTAAATCCAATGAAACATAAATACTATCTCCACTAACAATTTTACTTTCATATACTAAATCTTTGTAATCAAATGAATATCCAATTTCGATTACTTTCCTAACACTTAGATAAATTACATTTCCTTTCGTGATCTTAAAAAATATTTCACTAGGACCGGGAATAGATCCTAATTTTGCGGTTAGATTAAAATATATTGTAATTACTTCTAAGGAAGTAAAATTAATTTCTTGAGGAGGGGAAGTTATTATGTCATCCCCCTCTAAATATGTGGTTAAAGTAAGATTATTATTCCGTGTATAGTTTACTGTAAGGGACACATTTACTATTGGTCCTTGGTATATAATACTGCCTAGTCCCTTAATTGTTTTATTTATTAAACCTGAAAAAACATTAAAATGTTTTAAAGTTTGTGCCATTCCAAAATATGATTTATTAGCCCAGATATAGAGAGAATACCCATCTCCTATTGGTAAGGTTTCCTCAATATCATAAATAAATGTATGATTAGTCGCAGGACTAGATATTTGGTAATTAAATGTATCCAAAAAAGTACCATTTGGATATTTCAAAAGGTAATTTATGGAAGCGTCTGTCATATTATAACTCACTGTGAAAGGGACATAAGAATTAACAGATTGATTGAAATAATAATCATTATTTATGAATGAATACGTTGAGGTTAAATTCATAACATCTTGATTGAATATATAATTTGGAATTTCTGTAGATATATTATATTCTGATATTAAGACTGTACTGCCATAAATTTCAGCGGCTTTTAAGAGAGATTCACATAGTTTTAAATTTGAATTAAAGTTTTTATTACCATCAGTTAGGGAAAAGTTATAGGCTCCATTGATATTGTCGAAAAAATAATTTTCTATTGATTTAGAAACATTAATAGCTCTTTCATAATAAGTAAAATTACCAGTAACCTCGAAAAGTTTTAAACATGCACTCATCATCATTGCATTTGCTTTAAGATCAAAATCATAATCGTATATAGATGCCCAATCATAATCGGAAACATTATAATACAAATTATATTGTGTTCCATCCCATAATTTCTCATCAAGCTTCTGGTAAATATCAACTGCTCTATTGTAATAAGTTGACTCATTTTTCATACCTGTTTCGATCCAATATTCTAATAAAGTAATTATTCCTAAAGCATTTACACTTAAATGGAAACGTTTTTGTCCAGACAGGTCTGTATGCCAATTTCGAATAGCATCATGATAAAAACCATCATATACTGGGTCCCACATAGAAGTAACTAAAGCATCCATTGTTTGATTTGCTAAATCATACGCTCTGTCCTTTATATTTTTATCATCTTCTAAATCGAACTGTTTATAAGTTCGATGAATTAATAAATTTGCTAAAATAGCATATAAATTACTTTCTGTAAATTTTTTGCTAGTACTTGTTGGATTAGTATAATTATGGTTAAAAAATCCGAGGTATTGGTTATCCCAAAAAACATTAGAGGAGTTTATTAACGAGAACATTTCTTCTATTGAATCCTTTGGTGTTGTATTTTTTATTGAGATTGCATTATCATCAATATTCGACCCAATATTTTCAATCAATAAAAAAATTGGTAATAGATTGTCAATAAGATATCTATTGCTATCTTTTATTTCACCTGTGCTCCCATCAATTGATCTTACAAATCCATATTTGAAATTAGTAATACCATCTTTATACCATAAAGGAGTCGATTTTAAGTCTAAATATATTTCAAATGTTTCCTTTTGGTCAATTTCTGACTTCATCAATGTTTTATAGAGAAGTAGATTATCTTCAGAATAAATTGTATCATCTATTATAGTTCCATTACTATCCCCATATCTAAAATAGGTGGGAATATTAAGATCTAAACTTGATTGGTAATTCTCGATAAAAAATTGACGCATTAGATCTAAATTCTTAGTAAAAGGGATTTGAAGCATTGATGTATCTGCTGCGGGTATAGGGTTATTTTGAGTAAATTCAGATACATTCTCAGATTCATCATTTAATGGATCATTAGAGTCATTTAAATAATTGAAAGAATCACTATTATAGAAAAAGTTTAGAAAAATTATTAGAACGAAAAATAAACATAGAAATATTTTTAAAGATTGACTTTTTTGCCCTTTTTTTTTTCCAAGAGCTGCAAAATTTAAAAAACTCATTTTAGCTTGAGTAAGATTGTTAGTATATTGTATCAAAAGTTTTATTTTAGAATTATATTTTTAAAAAATCCTTCTCTTTAAAATTTTTTTAGATGATAGCTTAAAAAACATAGTATTTGGTAAAAATGTAATAATTTATTCTTCTAGTTTCTTTTTAATAATTTCAGGAAGATTTGAGATTTTCACCCGCAATTGTTCCATTGAATCGCGGTCTCTAATTGTAACCGTATTATCTTCCGCAGAATCATAATCGATTGTAATACAATATGGAGTTCCCAATTCGTCTTGCCTTCGATACCGCTTTCCTATAGAACCAGCAGAATCAAAAAAGGAACCAATACGATTTTCAAGTAATTCTCGATGCACATTTAAAGCTAGTTTTCTTATATTTTCTTTATTTCTAACAAGTGGAAACACTGCGACTGTATTTGGTGCTAAATTTGGATTTATCTTTAGAATAATTCTTCCTTCTTCAACATTAAAATTAGATTCGAGTAATGTATAAATAATTCTATCGACTCCAAATGCAATTTCAAGAACTTGGGGTATTTCTTTTACATCTGGGTCTGTATCCATACTTACTTCAAAACTTTGTTTTGAATATTCTGCATGTCTTTTCAAGTCATAATCAGTTCTATCATGTATCCCACAAATCTCAACCCAACCATATTGTATTGTCTTGATTTCTAAATCCCACGCATCATCAGCATAATGAGCTCGTTCATTAGGAGAATGCTGCCTGAATCGAATTATATCTTTGGGAATACCTAGAATTTTTGTAAGATAATATGATAAATAAAGACAATAAGCAAAAGCGGGTTTTTTAAGAATTTTGTTATTAATCGCATTATCTAGAGAAATAAGATTTGGATCATTAACTCCTTTTTCTTGTAGTTTCCAGTCTAAAAGTGGTAATATATTATTCTTCACTTCTTCATAATCCTCGTATTTCATTTCTTGTTCTCTACTGATAAAAATTTGAAGTTCAAATTGATCAAATGATCTCATTCGGAGGACCCCTTGTCTAGGTGAGATTTCATTTCTATAAGCTTTACCATATTGGTAAATTTTAATAGGATATTGCCTACGCGCATCTTGATCCAAGCGATTGAAAAGTAAGTATGTAGTTGTAGCTGTTTCAGGACGCAAATAAGCAATAACATTATTTCCAACGGATGTTTTCAACATCAAATTATACTCTTCAATTTTCTGAAAAATAGTTCCACATTTAGGGCAAATTAGTTCATATTTTTTAACTAATTTCTCCATTTCCTCAAATGATAAACCATCAATCATATGATCAGGAAGATTTTCTTGGAGAAATTTATCTGCTCGATATAATGTATTGCATTTAGTACACTTCATTACAGGATCAATAAATCTTTCGATGTGACCTGAAGCTTCCCAAACGATACTTGGCATAATTGTTGGGCATTCAACCTCTCCAAAACCAAAATAACGACATTCTTTTCTAAATAGAGCTAAAATATTATTTTTAAGCGCCATCCCTGCAGGACCATATGAATAAAACCCAGCCAATCCTCCATAAATTTCTGGTGAAGGTCCCCATATGAACCCACGACGTTTTACTAATGAGTTAAACGTCTCAATGCTATTCTCGATTTTCATATAGATTTTTAAAGTAATTGATAATATTTGTATTTGATTAAAATCAAAATTGAAATAAATTTTTATACAACTAAAAGATAATAATATTATT
>JBHLOC010000016.1:0-80988 GCA_048940925.1 Promethearchaeota archaeon
TGACAAGGTATTGCCGGGCAGCCACGCGCCAACGGATAAGTGCTGAAAGCATCTAAGCACGAAGCCGGACCCGAAAATAGTCAGCCAATCTCGATAATAGAGGTTATGGAGTGTATTATGTATTTAGGTTGGTGTGGTTGGTAAGACGTCCCTGTGTAAGTCGTGATCTAACCGAAAAAAAGCATCATAATCTAAATGGATGGGACATGAAATAACGAGAATAGGGCGTGGTGACGCGAACTATGTATACGAGACGAGTGCACCCGTAAAAGACGGGGTTGGTGAGGTAGGGGTGTACGTAGGGAGCTTTCGGGCGACCTATTTAGCCTGCTACTCTCAACAGCACGAGTGTGTGGTGTTGAAAGAGGAATACAAGGTTCAGGCTTAGAGTCTGAGGGTTTGTTTACCAAATTGGTAAAATTTAAGACAAGTAAAAAAGGAGTATGTTCTTGGGCGTCGATTTTTATTTTTTATTTTATTCATGAAACCATTTATATAAAATTTTTAAGATGGTTTGTTTCTAGAAATAATAAACCTTATAATCTCATCATTATTCATCCAGGTGTAAGTAAAATTACATTAAGTTTAAATTAGGTTGAAATAGAAGAACTAATTCAAGATCTTAAGAATTTGATTAAATAAATATCTACTCTTTATATTATATCTAACTTTTTATCTCATCGAGTTGCGATCAATGAATTTTTGATAGTCGTGAAGTTTTCTCAATACTATGGCTGCTGTTTCAAAATTTCCTCCAAATACCATGATTTTATTCTCATCATATACATCATAGATCGGGTTGCCTAAACTGGGAGTCAATGAAATGTATATTATTTTTTTATCACGATGGTTAAGACACAATGCTATCTCATAATCTGCTACTTGATTAAACCTATCAAAACCTCTCATCGTCATCATTTCTTTCATTCGTTTCCCATATTCATTGTCTGGTTTCAACATTTGTATTCTTTCGAGAAAAGTGGCAGATGTCATAGTGAAAATTACATCAAAACAGTCGGAATTTAACATCAACTCCATCACATTTTCAAACGCATCGGGATTATTTGTAGCAACCATATCAACAGGATTATTATGACTCCAATAAAATGGAAGGTGTTTTGAAATATCCTCTATAAGTTGAGGACCATTTGGTTCAGTATTTAAATCTACTACTTTGATTCCGTGTCTTTCGCACAGATCAGTAAGATGAACTACAAAACCACCTCCACCACTGATAATGCCAGCACGTAAAGGATCATTAGTTGGAAGCGGGAGTAGATATTCAGCACCTTTAATTAGATAAATGAAATCCATTATTTGATCAGCTTGAATTACCCCTGTTTGTTTAAATATTGATTTATAAATATTTATTGAACCAGCAATGGATCCTGTATGGCTATTAGCAGCCCTAGCACCAGTTTTAGTAATGCCTGCTTTAAGAAAGAGGATAGGTTTTCTTTTACTTGTTTCTGTGCATATTTCTTTAAATCGTCTTCCAGCACGTAGACCTTCAGCAAAAAGTGCAATTACTCTTGTTTCATTATCTTGGGCATAATAATGTAAATAATCTTCTAAAATTAATGATGCCTCATTACCACTGGATACAAAATATCTGATTCTTTGTAATGCATTACATAATATTGTCCCCATTGTCCCTGACTGAGAAACTATTGAAATATTGCCCGGTTTTGGAAGCATAAACCCAAAACCTAAGTGTAAAGGAGAATCCTTATCTTCTGATGTATAAAATCCCATAGAATTTGGACCAATAAAAATTAATCCTCCTCTTTCTGCAATTTTCACCAATTCTTTATTTTCTTTTTGTCTCTCCTCAGTTTTTACCTCTCCAAAACCTGCTGTGATTATTGCTGCTGTCCTGACATCATTTTCTATCGCTTGCTTTACTGAATCTATCACTGCATCTGGTGGAACGACAATTCCAACTAGATCTATCTTTTCTGGACACTTATCAAGAGAAGAGTAAACCTTATGTCCTAATATTTTCTTTTTTTGATATTTTGGATTTGGATTAATTGGATAAATATTCTTTTTAAACCCACTGCCTAAAACACTTATTCCTACAAAAGAACCGATCTTCATCATCTTATCAGTTGCTCCTATTATTGCCACATTTTTAGGATTAAACATAACTTTCATTAATTCTAATTTCTCTTCGATATCCATCTCAATAATCCCCAAACCAATAATAATTATTGAAAACTAATTTTCAAGTAGATGGATAAATTAAGAATTAAATGTATAATAATTTTCTTATACCTTAAAGTTTAATACATACACTTACAAAACCTTATGATTAATTCATTTTTCACTTTTTTTAGGGTAATAATAGTGTTTTTATTAAAAAGAAATTTAAAGATATTAAGAATCAACTTTTCGTTTATTATCTATTCTTAATAAATTTTGAAAGTACAATATCACAAAAACAAATAAAAAATTAAAAATGGGTATAAAAATGAGGACAAAAGAAGAATATATGAAAGATTTAAGTAAAATGAAGAAAAATATATTTGTTAACGGTGAAAGAATTGATCGCTTAGACGAACAGCAATTACCATGCATTGATACAATCGGAACAACATTTGATGTAGTTGAAGACCCAGAATATGGTGATTTAATCCTAGCAAAATCTCATCTCAATGGTGAAACAATTAATAGATTTACACATATACATCAAAATACCGAAGATCTTCATAAAAAACAAGATATGACACGGAAAATATGTCAGAAGGTTGGTGGATGTATTCAACGGTGTATGGGATGTGATGCAGCTAATGCAATTTATAATGTTAGTTATGAAGCAGACAAGTCTAACAATGGAGAAACCAACTATCACGAGAACTTTAAAAAATGGCTAGCACGGTTTCAACAGGAAGATTTAATCGCAGCATGTGCACAAACTGATGTAAAAGGTAATAGAATAAAACGACCTGCCGATCAAGAAGATCCTGATATGTATGTTCATGTTGTAGAGAGAAGAAAAGATGGTATTATAGTTCGAGGTTGTAAGCTTCACATTTCAGAAGCCTCTGTATCTGATGAGATTTTAGTTGTCCCTACTAGAGCATTAAGACCAGAAGATAGAGATTATGCAGTTTCATTTGCCTTACCAGGGGACTATGATGGAGTTAAACAAGTAGTTACAATACATAATTTGCGTAAAAGAGAATATTTTAAACGTGGATTCATGCCTGGAGCTACAGACTCATATATTATTTTTGATGATGTTTTTGTTCCATGGGAACGAGTTTTTCTTTGTGGTGAAACTCAACATGCCGGTACTCTTGCCTTACTATTTGCTCTATTTCATCGCCACAGTTATTCAGGTTGTAAACCAGCGATTGGAGATTTAGTAGTTGGGACTGCAGCTCTAGCGGCAGAATATAATAACATTTCTAAAGCGTCTCATGTACGGAGCAAACTAGCTGAATTAATCTTGGTTACAGAATTAGGCTATGCTGCAGGATATACAGCTTCAGATTTAGGTAAACCAGAAGTATATATGCCTGGAGTAGGTTTTATTCCTTACGGTCCAGGTAGTTACATTCCAAATTCGATCTATTGTAATGTTGGAAGATGCATTTCGGGCGAAAGTGTATTTCGTGAAGCTGAGATCATATGTGATCTTTGCGGTGGTATTCCAGCAACTTTCCCTTATGAACGAGATTTCATTAACCCAGAAATAAAGGATCATCTTTATAAATATATTACTAGAAATCCTAAAATTTCACCCAAAAACGCAGCACAATTCTGGCGATATGTTGGTGATTCTTACGTTTCTGCTACAGGCGGCGTTCATCTCTTTGGAAGTTATCATGGTGGCGGATCCCCAGTAATGGAAAGTATTGCCATTACTACTCAATATGACATTGAATCCAGAAAAGACATGGTAAAGAAAATTGCTGGAATTGATGATGAATTAAATAAAATTTAAAACAAATTCAAGAGTAAATTTTATCTTTTTTTTTTTTACTTTTATTTTTATAAAAATATAGAGTTCGTAAAATATTATATTTTCAAATTAGGAAAGATCATAAATTTATAAAAAAAACCATTTATTCTGATCTAAAAAGATAGCTATTGTTCCTGATGACACATTCATCAAATATAGCTAAATTAATTTTGAAATCTTGTATTGGGTGTGGTGTTTGTGTAGATATGTGTCCTACGAAAGCTATTCCTCTTACTATTATTGGCTACTTTTCTACTTAAACTGAAATAAATGAAAAAGAATGTAATGGATGTAGATATTGTGCTAGAATTTGCCCTCATCAAGCAATTATATTATTTAATAGAAAAAATAATACAAAAAATGAAAAGATTTCATTATGAATACATAACTAAAATCTTTTTAACCCCTGTGAGGTAAATTTTGTAATATTAGAAATAATGTTTAAAGTATAAGTTATCTGATTTATATTGTATGCCAATATATGTACTTGCTACTAAACTTCAAAATCCTGATCTCGTAGAAAAAAGGAAAGAACAGGGAGAAAAGTGGTTAAGAATAGTAAGAGATAAAATTCCAGATATTAAATGGATTGCACATTACGCTATTTTAGGACCTTATGACTTTCTTGATATTTTTGAAGTAAAAAATGAAAAAGAAGCAGCAAAAGTATCACTTATTTCAAGGTCTGCGGGAGCGACTTTTGCAGAGAGTTGGACTGCTATTCCTTATCTAGAATTCCTTGAATTAGTTGATGGCTTGAAATAATAAAGATTCTCAAACCATAGGACAGGAAAGTGAAGTAAATTTAATGGAGTCTATAGACTAAGTTGTTGAATTAGTTAATTTTGAAAGTCTATTTTGGATCTTGAAATTTATATATCGGGGGATTTCCATCTTTCTTTATATTCATTATATCTTTCCCATAAAACATCTGGATTGAAATCTTTTCCCTTTTGAATTGCTTCTATAAGAATTGCAGTTTGCATGATTTGGAACTCTTGACTTTTAAGATCTCCTTTATTTAAAAAACGTTGTGTCATTTCTATTGATTTCAGAGAGTCTATTGATTTAACATTTCGAATATCAAGATAATATCCAATAATATAAGTGAATAGCAAAAGGAAAGGGAAAATAATTATGGCAATCCAAAGATTTATATTGTATGCTAGTGAAACTAAGGAAATTGCACTAATTGTTGATGTTATTATTGTATAGTATGACTGACCCATTTTCAATCGGGATAATTGTTTTCCTACAAAACTTGAGCTTTTGATTCTTTTAAATTTTCGTAATTTCATTGAAATTACCTATTTATAATATATTTTTTAAATATTATCGTTTTTACCAATTAAATGATTTTATTTATTATTAAATGAATCTAAATATTATTATTAAGAATTCACAGTTATATGTATTCAAGCCTAAAAAGAAATATTAAGTTCGACAGGAAAGGGTATCGAAGTTTGGTCAATGGCTACTGATTTAGCATAATTTTACATTTTTCAAGAAGTATTCACTATATTAGTTCTTGAGGGAGGATTGGGGCATATGAGTAGTGTACACTCCCCAAATAAATCCGCATTTCTCAACAGTAAAATGAATATTGGGGGATAATGGATCTCGAGTAATTAAATCAAAATTTTTATTTTATTGAATTAAATGAAAAGAGTTAACAATATTTCTAAATTTTGATAAGACTCTTATTCATATAAAGAAGTACCATATGATAATTTCTCATCTAACGAAATTGAAGCACTATAAAAACCAGACTCAAGAAACTTGAATAAGTCAAAAATCTGGGAAAAATTCTCATATACATAATCAACTAAGTGCTCAAAGTAAGCATAAAATTTACCATAAGGAATTGTATAATTTCTGAATTCTTTATAATTTAAATGTAATATTACGATTTTTATAAATTGTACTTTAAGCTTTTCTGATAAATTATCACATATATTGAAGAGATAATTACTACTATACCTCAAATCAATGAATAAAATTAGATCTATTAAATTTTTAATTATTTTGTAATTATTTAGAGGAGATTCTAATAAATTTCTGAGTTGAAGTAAGATATTTTTCATTAGTTTTGAACCTGAATAATCAAATACAATATTTAATTCTTCTATAGTAAATGAATCAAAATACCCATTATAAAGAAAAAATTGAACCGTATTTATATTGCCACTTTCAAATCTTTTTACGACTTCTTCTTTAAAGACTCTTATTGCTAATGGATCTCCTACTTCAGACAGTCTTTTAAGCAATGGAAATGCTAGTTTGTTATGTAGAATCCGAGTATTATATTCATTTTCAACCCAAGCTTGCAAATTTGAACAATGCCCAATAAATTCTTCTTCAGGAGTGAGAGATTTTCTAATTAAATGATCTAAATCCCCTGAAATATCAAGTATTTCAGCAGCATGATCAATAGAATCAATTTTTTCAGTAATTTCAATTTCATCCCTTGAAATATTAAGTATTAAAAATTTACACTGTGTAAATAATACATCGTTTACATATATCGACGTATACCCATTTTCTAGTTTAAGTTCTAGATAATCATTTAGAGTATATTTTTGCATCAAATTTAATAGTAAACTTTAACATTTAGCTTTATTTTTTTTTCATCTGAAAATATATTTTATTAGAAGTAAATTTTGTATCAAAATGAGAAAAAATTATGAGTGAATTAAAAAAATTACTTTACGAAAAAATTCCTTTTTATTCGACTTTAGGTCTTGAATTACAAGAGATAGGTAATGGAATAGCGATTTTTGAAATCAATTTTCGAGAGGATTTAACACAAAATGGAGCTATTCATGGCGGGGTGTTGGCTAGTCTTGTAGATTCATCCTGTGCATGTGCTGCTTTTTCACTCGTGTTCCCTAAGAATTATATAACAACAATAGATTTAAATATTGAATATCTTAAACCTGTTTCAAGAGGACGAATAAAAGGAAAAGCTAAATGCATAAAAAGTGGAAAAAATATACTTTTTTGTAAAGCTAAAGTATGGAATGAAGAAGGAGACCTTATATGTACAGGTAGTTCTCAGCTTCTTCGTGTAGATCTTAAATAGTATTTCTAATTTTATATGATTTAAGAAGATTTAAAAAATTTATAATAAAAAGAATTTAAATTATTTTCCACGGCCTTTATTAGTCCCAATACTTGGCCTAGTTTTTTCAGATCCCCAACCTTTCTTATGTAAACCTCGAGCTCTCTTTCCAGCAGAAGTTAAACCTCGAGTAACTCTTTTTGAATGTTGAGATTCTGCAATCCATTTTATTTTAGGGTCAGATTTGATTACTGGATGATGCGGATCTACTAAAATTACTTCATAATACCAATGTTTACCATCTGAATAGACTTTATAACTATTTAAAACTTGCATGTTTGGGTATTTTCGCTGTACTCGTTCTTCTGCAATCCATTGAAGATTTTTCCCAGTAGTATATTTGGAGACACCCATTGCTCTTGGTTTTCTTCCTCGCTTTGGACGCGTTTTATGCATACTACCTTTTCTAATTCTTGCTCTCACAATAATATATCCTTGTTTCGCCTTGTAACCTAGCGTTCTTGCTCGGTGAATTTTTGTTGGCTTTTCCACTCTTTGTATAGATTTTCCTTTTCGATATTCAATACCACGTTGCCAATAAGATGTTTCAAATCCTTTTTCGTGTTTTTCAAAGGTTTCCTTTATATAATCATATCCAGACTTCAATTTATCAATACACTATTGTATTTTATTATCTTTAATAATTTATAGAAATTAATTAATTTTATTATTTCTTAATTCACTTAATAGTTATTCAAATAGTTAAATCTTAAAATCTTCCTTTTGCTTCTTTAGAAATAATTTTAATAGCTCAAATAAATTATACATATTAATTATCGCTAAAATCTTTTATTTGTAAGGAGAATTGCGGTACCTCATGGAAGAGAATAATAAAAAAAAGGATGAATTTAAAAAAGTGAATATTGAGGAAAATGATGGTTTAAAAATAATCTATGATAAAAATGAATTAAAAGATAAATTTCCTCATTTAGTTAAAGAAGTCTCTAGCAATCAAAGATCATTCAAAATTGATTCTGTTAGGATGGAAATTGAAAATACAAATGAAAAAAATTCTCTAACTTCTAATAACTTTTCCCCTGAAGAATTAATAAACCCTGGAGCAATAGATTTTATTAGAAGATGTACAGCACCTGAAGATGCTCTTGAAATATTAAATTTTTTATTAAAAAGAAAAGAATTACCCCTTGCTGATTATTTATCATTGAAACATCAAATATTACAGGAAAATGGATTAATTAAATTAATTAATAAATATGGTGGATTTAAAAGACCTGGATTTTATGAAAAAAAATTTGGATCTTTGAGAATAAAAAAAAGTGATAATCAAAAGGAGTAAATAGTAATTGACTTAATTCCTAAAACAAAAAATATTAAAAAAAATTATAATATTATGAGAAGAAATATGATGAGCTTATGACAAACCGAACTAATGCTCTTAGTGATGATTCTTGTCGCCCCAATCTGATTTTTTCTCTTTAATACTACTGAATGGTTCTCCAAAATTCTTTATAAAGTATTTCTTTCTAATTCTTTTTTAAAATTATTTCCTTTTTCCGTTAGGAAATGCTCTTGTTTAATCTTTTTGATTAGTTGCAAATCAAGTAAGACAGGAATTCTTCCTCTAACGCATTCCATTGGTAATCCTGAAAATAATTTTATAGTTTCAAAAGTTTTTGCTCCCTTGTCAATTGCAAACAATATCTCAATTCCCATATATCCTAAGAGATTCTTTAAATCTTCGATCGTTTCCTCTCCATTAAACATAATCTGTCAGTAATTACGATTTATACTAAATTAAAATTTTCAAATTTGATTGAAGAGTTGTTAGTTCATATTCTCAGAATTTATTTATTTTTAATTATTAATTTTTTCAGATTCATTTTTTTTTAACGAGCTTTTAGCTTTTTCAACAGTATTGGTTTCAGATTCTTTTGGCAACAATTTTCTCATCCATTCAGGAAAAGCTGTTGTTATTTGTAGATTTGTTTTTAAAACTATATATGTTTCTTTATTATAATTCAATTCTTCAATAACATCATATTTCTTGAGAAATTCAATATTTTCTACAAATGAGCCAAGTGTTTTTTTGGATAGTAACTTAGGTAATGCATCTTTTGAAATTAAACTATTTCTTAATTCAGAAAGAACATTATATTTCTTTGGATCAGCCATTATTTTAATTAGTGTAAAAGTATCTTCCTTTAATTCTTCATCTGTTTTTTTTTCATATTCACTAAAGTACCCTTGGACTTTGGGAAGAAGCAAATCAATTAACTCTGGATAATCATCAATGTATTCTATTACACTATCTGGGGGAATTCTTTCTGCATTTACCTCTTTTAATAAAAGTACATATTTTTCTACTAATCCGATTTGATTTATAAAAATGAATTGTTTATCTTCTAATGTATTAATTATTTCCTCAAAATTCTTATTAGGAAAATTTTCAATAAACCATTCTCTGAGCATTTCTAAAGGTATTGGTCCTTTTGATAATTTCTCTAAAGTGTCAAATATATGTTTATCATTTAATAAAATTGCGATTTTCTCTTCTTCAGTTTTTTCTCTTGTAATATCTAATATAGCCCAATATAGACTCTCCACCCACACTTTTATCAAAGATTCATTTTTTATGATTCTTTCTTTATCATCTTCATGATAATTTAAATCATTTATATAAAATGCTGTAAAAATCTCTTCATTTGCTCGTAATCTTTCTGAAAATTCTATACATAAGTCTGATATTTTTTCTTCTATTTCTGGAGATAATTGCTGATCCACAATTGTAGAAACCATTAATATTTCTTTATTTCCACGAGCCCAATCGGAGTGAATCTCAAAATAATAATTTAGAGATCTTAAATTTTCAAAAGAATGAGTGAAAAAACCTTCATTAAACTGTTGATCCATAAAATTGGCTATTTTAACCGATAAATCTTTATCCAATGAGTCTTTAGGATAAGAATAGACTACTAGTGGTCCAATTTTACGATGAAACCATGATAATGCTACGATTGTCTTCAATTAATGAATCTCCAAAACGAGATGATTATTTTTTAATTAAAACAGTTAATTTTAGCATGAATAACTTAAATTAAATTAATATTAAAGATTATATATTATTAAAGATAAATAAATTTATCTTAACTCAACCTCTATTATCTTTAAGTAATGAAATTTAACAAATAATTAGTGATATTAGCTTTAAGAGAAAGAACAACTGTGACAATGTGTCCTATAAAATTAGTTGGATTCGATTTAGATGATTGCTTATTTGATTCCACAGGATTATCTGATAGAGCTAGAATTAAGGGTATTGAAGCAATGATCTCACTTGGCTTAGATATTAAAAGAGAAAAAGCAATAAAGATATTAGAAGAAATTGTCAATGAATATGGTTCTAATTCTTCAAAACATTACAATTATTTTATACGTAGATTAAACCAAATGGATGAAGATGTGGAATATATTTCTTACAATGACCAATATAAGTATATAGCTTCCGCTGTTATGGCATATCATGCTGAAAAAATCAATTCAATTAAATTATATGATGATGTGGAAGAATGTTTATTAAAATTAAAAAAAAAATCTATTAAAACTGCTATTATTACCGATGGTATTCCAATTAAGCAGTATGAAAAGATTTTAAGGCTTAAAATTGATCTTTTAATAGATTTAATTGTAATTTCAGATGAAATAGGAATTAAAAAACCAAATCCAGAATTATTTAATTATTGTTTGAAAAAATTTGGAATCAATGGTTCTGAAACGATTTATATCGGAGACAGAATTGATAAAGATATTATCCCTTCTAATTTAAATGGAATTTTTAGCGTTTACATTCATAGAGGAGGAAAATATGACAAATATAATGCAGATTCAAACTTTAAAGGAGCTATGAAACCTAATTTTGAAATCACTAATTTAAACCAAATCTTTGACATTATTGAAATCATAAATCAAAAATAATCTATTGGTTAATATTTTATATGAAAGTTGCTTGCCTTCAGCCCAGAATTTTTGAAAATAGACCGAAATGCTATTTTGAAATTGAACATATTTTAAATAATTTATTAGCAAAATGCAATAAATGTGATATTGTATGCCTACCTGAAAGGTGGACTCCACTTTTTAAAGACATATCGAAAAATTTACAGAAAGAAAGAGGTAATGATTATAATTTCATTAAAAATTTAGCCAAAAATTATAATATTAATATCATTTCAGGAGCAATTTGGGAAAGAAGAAGTAATATAAGAAAGCCACTTATTACATGCTACTTTTTTAACGAAAAAGGAGAAGAAATGGGTAGACAAGATAAATTGCATCTCTATTCCTATGAAAGAGAGCAATTTGAATCTGGTACGGAATTAAAAATATTTAAGTTTAATAATTCAGATTATTTTGCGATTCTTATTTGTTTTGATATGGCTTTTTTCGAAACACCTCGATTAGCAGTAGAAAATGGTGCAAATATCTTATTTTCTCCCACTCAAATTAGAGATGATGGAATGTATAATTGGGATATTTATTTAAAAGCTCGTGCACTTGAAAATAGAGTGCCAATTGCAGCTTGCAATTCGGTTGGACACTATTTTAAAAGGAATTTCCTTGGAAATAGTAAAATTATTTCATTTGCTAAACGAAATATCTCTCCTTCTAAACTTAAGATTGTAGAGGGTCCTATTGATTCGAGCGGGTATATATTTGATGACATTGATTTAACTTTCCCCAAAAAACTAAGAAATATTAGATTAAAAGAAAAAATCGATAAGAACAAAATAAATGTGAAGATAATTAATTATTAATAATGGTTAAAAATGTGGAGTTTAAAATGAAAAGTTCTGAAGAACTCAAAAAAATACTCTTCTGTGGTTTAGAAAATGGTGGAAAAACTTCAATTCTATTAACTTTGGACAGAAAATTTAGTTTATTACCTACTGTTAAACCTACAATAAAAGCTAAAAGGACTTTTTATACTAATTCATTACTCGGGATCTCTATTGTCAGGTGGGATTTAGGAGGCCAAAAAGGTTATAGGAAAATTTATTTAGACAATAAAAGTAAATATTTTACAGATATGCAATCAATTTTTTACGTAATAGATATTCAAACTTCCGAACAATTTAGAGATGATCTAGTTTATCTTACTGATATTGTAAATATAATGTCTGCTTCTCATCCAGATAATTTTCAGTTCTTAATTTTACTCCATAAATGTGATCCTGATATAAAAAAAACTAAAGCTGTTATAAATAAAATAAATTACCTAAAACATAAAATTCCATCAATAATTAATGATTTAAAATTCAATATATATACCACTTCTATTTATGATGAACCAAGTTTATTAAAAGCATTTTCTGATGGTGTTTTTTATGCTACTCATAAATCTGAGATGTTTCAAACATTATTAAAAGAATATATGGGTAAAACTTATAGTAGCGCGACACTCTTATTAGATCAGAATTGTTTTATAATCGCCAGCAGATCCACAAATGAAAACTATCAACGAATTTGCGAGTCAATTGCCCCAAGATTAACACAGGCATTAGAAAAATTAGAAGAATGGGATATAAATACTATAGATATTGTTACCAATATTGAATTTCCAGAGAAGCATTCTGAATTCCAAAAAGAAGGTGTTATCTTTCTAAGAAAAATGGATATTAGCGAAACGAGGTTTTATCTGGTTGCACTCTGTTTAAATAAAAATGTAAAAATCAAATCCTACGAATATTTACCTTTATTAGCTACTAATTTACAAAATTTATTAGAGAGCTTTGAATGATTCTTTCTCACTAAATAATATTATGTTATAGAATTTTGAAATCATTCTTTTTTTAGTAAGATTAAAATTTATTTTTATTTCCAATGACCTCTCTGGGTGGGGTTTAAATACTTCCATTCAAAAAGAATTTTAAAACAATTAAAAATATAATGACCATTAATTTAAAATCTGAACATATCTATATAGGCCCAAAAGCTTTATTTGATCCATATTATGTTCCTCCACTTTTATTACATAGAAAAAAAGAACAAGAATTATTGTATTCACTCTTAATGGATTCTATTTCAGATGAGTTTTGTGTTAATATACTTTATCAAGGAATAGACGGAGTTGGGAAGAAAGCAGTTGTAAATAAAGTAGTTAATGATATTTTACTTCAAAATGAAGAGTATATGAAGATTTG
The DNA here is from genome assembly GCA_048940925.1 of Promethearchaeota archaeon. Taxonomy (GTDB): domain Archaea; phylum Asgardarchaeota; class Lokiarchaeia; order Sigyniarchaeales; family SOKP01; genus Loki-b32. Next base: position 13,250 of record JBHLOC010000016.1, read on the forward strand.
TAAAATATGTATCGATTGTAAAGAAAAAAATTTTGAGGAAATGATTTTTTCACTGATATCTGATTTACTCTTCTTTTCAAATAGAGAATTTAGCATTGATTCAATTTTAAATTCAAATCGCTCACATATCTGGAATATATTTAAATTATTGTGTCAAAAAAGTAATTATCGCTTTATTTTTATATTTAACAATGTAGAGTATCTAAAATCTGAACTTTGCAAAAAATTTCTCCATTTTGGAAAAGAAGAAAATATTTCTATAATATCAACTGTAAATAAAATGTTAAGGCCAAATACTATTGATATTTTAAAGGAATTCGATTTCAAAAATAAACTAAATTTCTTTACTTATAATGAACTTTACTCTATTCTAAAACAAAGAGTTATGTTGACTTTCTCACATCATTTAGATGATGACCTAATTAAATATATTACTGATTTGGTTTGTGAGCAATATGTACCTGTTCCCGGGAAGGGAATTGAAATTCTTCGAGATCTTTATCCGATATTAAAAGGTAAGAAGAATTATAAAACTTTTGAAGTAATGGAGAATTGTCAGAGTCATTTTGATCAATCCCACATATTCGACGAATTCAATATGTTGAATTATATTTCTGAAGAAGATTTGTTAAATATCATTTTTTTAGATAACCTTTCAAATTTTTTTACCAATACAATGGATTATTATATATCTGTGGACCAATTACAAGAATTATTTAATATTTCTTGTGAATCTTTGGATTATAAAAAGGATTTAACTGAATTTCGAACTATAACTAAAGGATTATTAAATATTGGAATTTTAAAACTCTCAAAGCAAGATCCTTATTCAAAAAATGATTTTTATTATATGCTGATAAGCCCTCATCAATTAAAAGCTATAATTGATACTGTTTTTAACAACTAATATTTATATATTTCAAGAAAAAATTTCGTAATTCTTTAAAAATTACTACACTCTAATAATTCATAAAAATAGAATAATAGCATCAGATTTTTTTATATACAAAACATGCCTATCATATATATAATCGTTTTACTCTATTTTTAATAATAAAGGAAGAAATGGAGAAAAATTTTGACTTATATTAAGAAAATTTCCATGACGGGATTCAAATCATTTGGAGACCGTACTGTAACAATCAAACTTTCAAGTGGTTTTACCTGTATTGTAGGTCCAAATGGAGCAGGAAAATCTAATATTATAGACGCACTGTGTTTTGCTTTAGGTAGATTGAGTAAAAAAACAATGAGAGCAAAAAGTTTAGAAGACCTAATATTTGCAGGTTCAAGAGGAAAAAACCCTTCTCAGAGAGCAACGGTAACAATGTATTTTGATAATTCAGAGAATGTTTTCCCCGGAGGTACAGAATCTTTTGAAATCACTCGTACTATAAAAAGAGGAGGTGGTGGCGGTTATAAGATGAATGGAAAAAAAACTACTCGGCAACAGATTCTCAATGCTTTAGCTGCTGCAAATGTTGATCCCGATGGTAGTAATCAATTCGTTTTACAGGGAAAAATTGTAGAATTGACACACATGAATGCAGAAGAACGAAGACAATTTATTGAAGAACTCATTGGACTTCAAAAATATGATGAAATGAAAGATGTTACGTTAAAAGAATTGGAAAAAGCAGAAAGAGATTTAGGACAATTCGAAGCAATTTTTAAAGAAGTATCTTCTCAACTCAAAAAAGTTGAAAAAGAAAAGAATGATGCGTTAGCATGGAAAGAACTGGATGATCACGTGAACTTTTTGAATTCACAGTTAATAGCTTTAAAAATTTCAAAATTAAGAGAAGAAGAAGATGAATTAGAAAAAAAAATAGAAAATTCTCTAAAAATTATCGAAGAATTGGAAGAAAAAATTGTTAGACAAGAAGATTTGCTAAAACAAGAATCACTTGTGATGGATAATATTCAACTTACAATAAATGAAAAAGAAAAGGAGAGAGAGGAAATAACTGAGAATATAACTCAATTAAAGACTAAAATTTCTTCAAATCAAACTACATTAAATCTAGCTAATAAATCAATTGAAAAATTGACACAAGAAATAAAAAATTTAGAAAATTTACAAATGGAGCTTGAAGAAGGACAATCTATTGATTCCTTAATAGAACAAGCTACAAATGAGATTTCTGAATGTGAAAATTTTATTGAAGGATCTAAAAAGGAAATAGAAAAAAGACAGCAGATACAAGCTGAACTAGAGACAAAAATAAAGACAAAAGAAGAAGAAAAATCACAATTTCAATCTGAAATCTCAAGTATTAAACAAAATATATCATCTAGTAAAGCACAAACAAAAGTTTTGAGAGAAAATATTAAAAAGAATGAAGATAAGAAAGTTAAATTAGAAAATGAATTGAATAAATTAAAAAGGGATGCAGAAAGTATAGATGATGCAATAGAAGATGCAAGAAAGGCAGAAAAGGAAATTCGAAAACAAATTGATAATTTAAAAGTTAAAGCCTCTGAAGAAAATCAAAATAGAAAAGATTTGGAAAATAAAATAAATTCACTTCAACAAGAAAAAAATAATTTGAACAATAATCTTGGAAATATAAGGTCATCTTTATCGTCTTTAAATACTGAGATTAATATGAATAACAATAGAATTCAAGATTTAAATAAGAAAAAAATTTCAATCGAGAAGAAAATCCAGGAATTAAGCAAGGGTAAAGATACTGAACAAGTTGTTAAAGAACTGTTAAAAGAAAATGAAGATGTTAATAAAGTATTAATAGGATTAAGAGCAAAATTAAAGGAAGAAAACTCAATTTACAAAAAAAATGAGCAGAATCTAGAACTTTTGAAAATGAAAAAATATTCTCTTGAGTCTGAAATTAATGATAATAAAGGAAAAATTGACAATATTAATACTGAACTAAAAATATACTCAAAAGAATTGACTAAATTGGAAAGAGAAAAGAATAATTTAGACTTACATGTGAATGAACTAAAAAATAATCTTTCAAATACTGAAAAAGATATAGAAAAATTCAGTTTAAGAAAAGAAAACATCCAAAGACGTTTGGAAGAACTTAAGAAAGAAAGGGAGACCCTCTTAAAAAAAATTGAATCTTCAGAAGAAGAATATGAGAAGAATACGGAAGATATAACTGGAATCTTACAAATTTTAAATATGCTTACTCAAAATATCAATATATCAGTTGAATCTATAAAAAGTAATATACAACAGGCAAATGCTGAAGCAATAGAATTATCTGCTGAAGATTTCAAAAAATTTGTATTAGATATTGTAGATATAATGAAAACAATCGAAACACTAGGTAGTGATACAGAACAAACTGCCGAGATGTCAGAAATGCTCAGCTCGATATTAGAAACACTAAGTTTATTTACAGAAAATGCTGATTCTACAATTAATCAACTCATTGAAAGGGTAAAAGAATCTGCTGATGTAGAAGTTCAAACATCAACTACTACTTTTGATAGTTTTGTGCAAGATCTAATGGAAATTCTTGAAAATGTATATTTATCTTTAAGAAAGTTAACTATGTCCAAGAGTCAAGAACTATATAAACAACTAGAAGATATTTCTGAAAATATTAGTGCTCAATCTGATGATTTTAATGATGTTGAGAAAAAATTTACAGGAAAAAATGTACAAAATCAACATAGTACAGAGAAGCTTTCAATTTCTATTCGTAGACTCGAAGAAATTACTAAAAGAATTCAAGAATTAAATACAAGAAGTTTGAAATCAGAAGAAGAAAACAAAGATAGAAACACGATTATAAACGAAAGAAAAAAAGAAATTGAAAGTTTAGATATTGAAATTGAAAAGTTAATAGAGCTTAAAGATAAATATTGGGATAATATATCTCAAATCCAAGATGATATCGAGAAAAAACAAACAGAATTAGAGACTTTAAGAATAAAGTTACAAGAATTACATGGAATTCAGAACTTATTCGAAAATATTACTGAAATTGATGAAAATATACAAAAATTAAATAGTGCAATAGATGATAAAAAGAATTTGATTATTAATACTGAAAATAGTATTAATAAAATTCAAGAAGAGCAAAATTCTATTCAAAATGAAATTGATACTTATACTATACAAAAAGAAAAATTTTGGGAGATAACAGAAAAAATCCAGAAGCAAATTGAAGATAAAAATAAGGAATTAGAAGAAACTATGGATCGTCTTAGGGCACTGGAAAATGTAATGAGAATTATCAATTCAATTGAGGATATTAAAAAGGAAAATATTGATGCCAATAATAGTATTGAACAGTGTTTGAAAGATGTTGAAGTTTTCAACTCTCAAGTTGATGAAATTCAAAAAAATGTTGATCAAAGACAAGAAATAATAGATTCTCTTAGAAATGAAAAAAGTAAAGAATTGGAATTACAAAAAAAAGCCCAAAAGCAATTGAACAAGCTGAATAAAGATTTACAGAAACACCAAGGAAAATTAAATGAATTAAATAAAAATAAAGAAAGAGAACAGAAAATTATAGAATTAGGTGTAGAGATACAAGACACTGAAAAACAAGTAGAATCCACTTTAAACGAATTAGAGAATTTTAAAGAAGAATTAAATAATGAAAATGAGAAAAAGGACAATAAGCAAAATGAAATTGATAATTATGTCCAAGAAAAAGATCAATCATGGAAAAAACAAAAACAATTCCAAAAAATAATTACAGATTTGAAATCAGATCTGTCGATGGAAAATTCAAAAAAAAATAACTTTGAATCTAAGAAAATTATATGCGCAGATCAAATAGAGACTTTGTTTCAACGATCCAAGGAATTTGGCTCATTACCAAGGGTAACCGAAGATTTATCAGAACCAGGGTTACAATCTGAAATAGTGGAAGCAACAAAGAAGAAGAAAGCTCTCGAACCTGTGAATTTAAAGGCAATTGAACAGTACGATGCAGTTAAAGAAAGATTTGATGAAATTGACATGCGTAGACAGACAATACAGAGAGAAAGAAAATCGATTTTAGATGCAATAGATAAAATAGAACTTGAAAAAACAAGAACATTTATGAAAGCATATCATGAGATTAACCGAGAATTTAGTATGATTTTTCAAAAACTCAGCCCTGGTGGTTCGGCCAAAATGATTTTAGATCGTCCTGATAAACCTTTTGAGGGTGGAATTAGTATTGAAGCTAGACCTCGAGGTAAAAAAATATCTAGCCTTGAAATTCTAAGTGGAGGCGAAAAAACACTCGTAGCACTCTCGTTTATCTTTGCTGTTCAGGAATTTTATCCAGCACCATTTTATGTTATGGATGAGATTGATGCAGCCCTTGATGGTCCTAATGTGCATAGAGTAAGCACAGTAATTCAAGAATTTTCAAAACAAGCACAATTCCTTGTAATAAGTCATAGGGAAGAAAATATTGTGAATGCAGACCGCATATATGGAGTTTCAATGCAGCAAAGTGGAATTACTGATATTTTTAGCGTAGATTTAGAGGAGGAGGCTAAACGACTCTTAGAGCTTGAAGATATTGAGCCTACAATTACAGAAAATTAAATATTGTTGAAATGGTGATTAATAATATCAGAAGACCAAAAGCCAGAAAAAAAGTATAATTTTAGCCAGTGGATAGTAAAAGATTTAAGAGAATTTGCCTCCAAGAATAATATAAAAATTCCATCAAAATCTAAAAAGAAAGATATCATAGAATTGTTAGAAAAAATTGTATCACATCCAGAATTTGTTGATCGATCTGAAGAACCAGAAGAATTGGAGGAAGAGCTAATAGCAGATTTTGATGACGAGGATGATCTTGCTTTATTAAGGAAAGAAAAAATGGATCTAAAATTTTGGCAGCAACCCCCATTTTCCAGTTTATTGGATACAGAATTAGCTAAAGAATCAGATATAGCTTTTTATGATTTAGCTAGTCTAGTTGATGAATTTTTCGATAATATGCTTCACGAAGATTTAATTAACTATAAGATCTCCGGAATTGCATTAAAGACTTCAGCATCATTACATCATTATAAAATTACTAGTATAATAAAAGAAGAAGAACAAATTCAAAAAAAAGAAGAATTAGAACGATATCGACAAAGACATAGCAGATCAATACCAAAAGCTCTACCCCAACCAATACAACCTAAAATGCAAATTGCTACAAAGGAGGAATTGTTTGATGCTATGAGATCTGCTATAATAGAAGTAATGCAAAGTAAAGAAAAATTAAAAAGAAGGAGGATGCGAAAAGAAGAATTAAAACAACAAAGAATACAATTGAGATCAAAAGCTCAATTACCAAAAGAACTTTTAAAACACATTAGTGGAAAAGATCAGACAATTGAAGAGTTACATGAATCATGGTATAACAGGATAAAAGCTACAATTAATTTAGATGATAAAGAAACGAGTTTTTTTGATTTGACAAAAATTATTAAAGATGAAGAAGAAACTAGCATAGGTAGGAAATTTATTTTAGTAAGGATGTTTTTAGCTTTAATGTTTTTATCCACAGGAGGTAAATTGAATTTATCTCAAGATGAAGATTTTAAGAATATATCTATAGATTTAAAATAAAATAATTATAGACAAATTAAAATCTCATGAATAATTTAAACAAAAATTTAAAGGAAAATCCAGAGGAAGAACCTCTCGAAAATATTGAAGAAATCTCTGAAGTAGTTTCAAATGAAGGGAATGAAGCAGAAGAAATTAAAGAGAGTGATCAACAGGTTAAAGAAGTTTCTATTGATGAAGTCAGTAAAGATGAATTCGGTATCGATGAGAAAGGAGATACTATAGAAGAAAAATATGGGGATATTGAAGATGAGTATATAGAACGTGAAAATTTAGAAAATCTTGATGAGAGTGTTGAACTTAAACCTTTAGAGAGTGAACCGCTAGAAGAAGTATCATTAGAAGTACAACTCAGAGAATTTCATAGGAACTTAATTGAAGCTTCATTATATGCTGCAGGCAGGCCTCTGAGCATCGAAGAAATTTCGAATAAGTTAGAAATATCTAAAAAAGAAGTAGAAGAATTAATTAATTTGGTTGCTTTTGATTATATGGAACGATCGACAGCATTAGTTATAGCTCAAATTGGGGATAGATACCAAATGCAGATTAAACCAGAATATACAGAAAAAGTTTCTAAATTTGCTAAAGGAGGAGCTATTGCAGAGCGATATTTAAGAACCTTGACTATTATAGCTTTAAAACAACCAATTTTAAAATCAACCGTGGTAAAATTAAGAGGATCTGGAGCATATGAACATGTAAAATATCTAATTGATAATGGATTTATAGATGCTGTCAAAAAAGGAAGAACTCATGAGTTAACTACAACAGATAAATATTCTGATATGTTCGGATTGCCGAAAGATAAAATTGAATTGAAACGTGTTATGATTAAACAATTAGGGGTAGAAGAAGTTACAAGTAGCGAACAACCAGAAGAAATTGAAGATGAACAGAACATAGATCAAGAAAAATTAGACAAAGAATAAATCCAATTGTTAACAATTTATTTGAAAAAATAAATTTTTATATCAAGATCTTCGATATTCTGCTTCAAATCTGATTCAACTTCAATAGATTTCTCTTCAGACTTATCAATAACTTCTATATTTGATATTCTATTTGTATTCATTATATCTTCTCTTGAGTCTATAATTTTATCCATTTGATTTTTATCAGTTATAAAGATCACTCTCTCAATCTCTTGATTTAAGGGTATTTGAAGCTGTGATTTGAGCATTCTCAGATGTTTTATTAATTCAATAGCAAATTTACCTTTTTTAGAAAATTCCTCAGAAATGTTTTCATAGTTCATAGGCCACTTCTCTAAATGAATTGATTTCAGATTTCTAAATTTTTTATAAATGACATGATATATTTCCTCAGAAATAAAAGGCATAATTATCGCTAAAATGTTCAATATTTTGTAAAATAAATTTAGAGCATGTTTCAATGAGGTTTTTCTAATGTTTGGATCTTCTATATAAAACTTATACTTTATTGCTTCGATGTATTGATCGCAAATATCATTCCAGAAAAAAGAACGTAAAAGCATTGTGGCTTCGTGCCAATTGTATGCGTCAAAATATTTAGTAATCAGCTCTAAGTTATTGTTAAATTCTGAATAGAAGAAACAATCAATTGGAGATAAATCTTTAGGATTTATATTTAGGTCATTAATATCGACTTTATTTAAACTTAAAAATAAAAATCTATACGCGTTCCATATTTTAGTAATAAATCTTGAAGCACCAACCAATTGTTCATACCTTATCCCATACTTTTTATTAAATTTATCTTCTGTAAGCTTGTTCTTTTCCTTTAAGATCTTTTCAATGGAGATTGGCTGATTAGATTGAAGATTAATCCAAGAAAATTCGAATGGATAATCATCACCAAGTGAACCCATTGCTGCCCAATACCTAAGAGTATCTGCTCCAAAATCAGGCATAACTTCATCTGGTGATACAGAATTACCAAGACTTTTAGACATATGCCGACCATCTGGACCAGCGACCATCCCATTTATCATTGCTTCATAAAATGGAGATTTTCCAGTTAATTTTTTACATCGAAATAATGTATAAAATAACCAAGTTCGGATAATTTCATAGCCTTGAGGTCGATGAACTTTAGCATTCAAATAAATTTTTTCAAAAAAGGCATCATCTTCTTCCCATTTTGCTATTACTAAAGGAGTTATGCTTGAATCAATCCAACAATCACATATATCTTTTTCTCCTACAATCTTATTACTCTTACATTTAGGGCATTCCTCAACAGGTGGAGAAACTTTAACTGGATCTAATGGTAAATCCCCTTTATCTGGAGGTATTACATAATCACAATCTTTACAATACCAAAAGGGTATAGGAGTTCCGAAAACTCGTTGTCGGGAAATAACCCAATTCCAATCCAGACCTTCAGCCCAATCGAGTAATCTTTGTTTTTGTTTTTCTGGATACCATCTCATATTTTTTGCTGAATCAATAATCTCCTGAGTAAAATCTTTTACATTAATAAACCACTGATAAACTGGCAAATATTCAATGGGCTTGCGACAAGATGATCGTTCAGTATGGACAATAATACTATGTTCATAATCTTCTATTTTCTCAATTAGCCCCATCTTATCAAGATCTTTGACAATTTGCTCTCTAGCTTCCATTATCGTTAATCCTTGATATTTAGAGTTCTTATTCATATGACCATCTTCAGTAAATATTTGGATCTCATCTAAATTATATTCGATTTTCCATTTAATATCCATCTCATCTCCATATGTGCAAACATAGACAACACCAGTGCCAAAATTCATATCAACTGTGCTATCCATATAAACTCGAACAGTACGGTTCGTAAAAGGAATTTCTATTTCAGCAGCAGATAGGTCATAATAACGATCATCATTTGGATTTACCATTACTGCAACACATGCTTCCATATATTCTGGACGTGTTGTAGCTATAGACACAAATTCATTGTCTCTACCTACGATTGGTAATTTTAAATACCATAATTTTCCTTTCTCTTCCTGATATCCCACTTCTGCTTTAGCAACAGAAGTCTCGCAGTTAACACAAAAATGAGTTGGAAATTTTTCACGATATAACCATCCTTTTTCATAGAAATAAAGAAGTGATAATTGAACTTTATATTTATAATCATCATTCATAGTACGATACGTAAAATTCCAATCAGAAGAATATCCTAACTCATCAAATTGCCTTCTCATATTTTTAATATTGGCATCTACCCATTCAACACATTTTTCTAAGAAATCATCTCGTTGATGTTGAGAGATTCCATATTCTCTTTGTACGGCTAATTCCACAGGAAGACCATGACAATCAAAACCTTGGGGGAAATAAACATTATCACCTTTCATTTTATGATATCTTGCTACGAAATCAATCCATGAATGATTTAAAATATGCCCCATATGGAGATCTCCACTTACGAAAGGAGGTGGTGTATCAATGGTAAATACTTCATCCTTACAGTCTTCATCAAATGCATATATCTTATTTTCTTTCCAAAATTTCATCCATTTTTTTTGAACTTCTTTAAAGTTAAACCGTTTTGGATAAATTGTTTCTTGTGCCATTTTAGACTCTAGCTAGAAGAATAATAAATATAAAAATACATAATATTTGATAACTTTATAAGATTTATTTAAATCTAATCTAAAAACTTCAAGAAATTAATTACAGGTTAAAAAATGAATAAGTAAAAGAGAACTCAAATCTTAAATTTTTAATAGCTTTTTCATTTCTGATCTACTTTCCTTCAGCGTAGAATTTCAAGTTGTTCTTCGAGCATTTCCATTCTTTTTTTTAATTGTTCTCGGTTTTCTCGCTCCCTTTGAACTATTTCTGGATTAGCTCGTATTGCAAAAGGTCCATTCAATTTTATTTCGCTCTTTTGTATTTGTTCAGCAATAGATTCAATTTGTTTTGAAATACGTACAATTTCCATTTTTATGTCAATTATTTCTTCTAATGGAAGATATATTGCTATCCCTTGAAGAACGAATCGAGCAGAATGTCTTGGTACATTGGTTACATCAATTTTAAATTTATTTTTATCTATACGAGATAAAGTGATTATTTCTGAAGTGACACTCTCAATTAATCCCCTTTTTTCTCCAGTTTGTATAATCAATGGTATTTTCAAACCAGATTCTATATTGAACTCCCTTCTTGTTCGTCGAATTTCATGAATTATTGAAGTGATTAAATCAAAATCCTTCTCGAGTGTGTTCTCTATTAATGATTCATCTGGTTCTGGCCATTTTGCTACAATTAAGGCAGGACCATCTTTTACCTCTTCTGGTAATGCCTGCCATAAAGTCTCTGTCAGAAAAGGTATGATAGGATGGAGAAGACGTAGTGATGTTTCTAAAACATACAGCAAAATTGATATTGGTATAATTTTATCTCGCTCTTTTTCATCATAAATCCGGATTTTAGAAATTTCAATATACCAATCACAAAATTGATCCCAATAAAACGACCTTATCGAACGAGCAGCGTTTAAATAATCATATTCTTTATAAAAGTTATTAACTTGTTTTATCATTTTATTTAATCGAGAAACAATCCATCGGTCTCCAATATGAAGCTTTTCCATTAGATTTAAAGCTGAAAACCTTTCGATCTTTTCTGTTTTATCAAGGGTGCTAAGAATATAGTTTACAGATTGCCAGATCTTATTACAAAAATTTTTTGAGGCTCTAAGAAGCCCCTCTCCAAGATTTAAGTCTTTACCAGGCACCGTGTTTGCAATAAATGTAAATCGTAATGAGTCTGCCCCATATTTTTCAATAATCTTTAATGGATCATATTCTTCAATGTTTTCCATTGATTTACTTATCTTCTTACCTTCTTCATTGCGAATCATTCCATGAAAATAACATAATCGATAAGGAGATTGTTTAGTTAATTCTAATCCTAACATCATTTCTCGAGCGACCCAGAAAAATAGAATATCATATCCTGTTTCACGTATGTCATTGGGATAAAATCTTTTTAAATCTTCACTCTCCATATTTGGCCAACCTAAAGTTGCGAATGGCCATAACCCGGAAGAAAACCAAGTATCTAAAATATCCTCATCTTGCTTCAGATTTTTATCATTACAAATAGGACAGTGAGCAGGTTCTTCCATTTCACAGATTTCATGCCCATTTGAGCAATACCATACTGGAATTTGATGTCCCCACCATAATTGACGACTGATACACCAATCTCTTATATTCTCCATCCATTGATAAAATCGTAATTCTTCTCTTTCTGGTATCATCATAGTTATTCCACTTCTGACGGCATCAATGGCTTCTCTAGCAAGATTTTTCGTTCTAACAAACCATTGAGTTGAAATTCTTGGTTCAATAACAGTGTTACATCGTTGACAATGAGCGACAGTATGAGTATAAGGTTCAATTTTATCTAATAAGCCTTCTTTTTTCAAATCCCTGACTATTTCTTCTCGACATTTAAATCGATCTATATTTGCATATTTTCCAGAATATTTTGGAACCATCTTTCCAGTTTCATCTATGACGGTTATAGCCTCTAAATCATACTTAATTCCAATTTCATAATCATTTGGATCATGTGCGGGAGTAATTTTTAGAGCTCCTGTTCCAAATTCAGGATCGACATATTTATCTTCAAAAACAGGGATTTCACGTCCAAGAACTGGTAATAAAGCGGTTTTTCCCTTATATTTAGAGTATTGTGGATGGTTTATAGCAATAGCAATTGCGGTGTCACCTAATAATGTTTCGGGACGAGTTGTTGCTAGTATTATAAAATCTGTGGCACCTTCCGCCCATTTACCGGATGCCCATTCCGCTTTTGGTCCTTTCCATTTATCTGTTAAAATAGGATATTTCAAATACCATAAGTTACTCATGTGTTCTTCATTTTCGGCTTCTAAATTTGAGATCGCAGAGGTGCACCTTCCAGGACACCAATTTACCATATATGTTCCTCTATATATTAAACCTTTATCATAAAGGTGTTTAAATGCTGTTAACACAGCTTTATGATATTTCTCATCCAAAGTAAATCTATTGCGAGTCCAATCGCATGAAGCACCCATTCTTCTAGATTGGTCTAATATTATATCCTGATGTTTATTAGTCCAATCCCATGCTATTTCAATAAATTTTTTTCGTCCAATATCTTTTCTATTAATCCCTTTTTTTGCTAATTCTCTTTCCACAACATTATGGGTAGCTATACTGGCATGGTCAGTCCCCGGAAGAAATAGAGTTTCTTTTTGGTTCATACGTTCATAACGAGTCATAAGATCTTCAAGTGTAATGACAATCGCATGTCCTAGATGAAGAACACCAGTTACATTCGGAGGTGGAAATGTTATACAAAAACGGGGTCCTTTCTCTTTTACTAATCCTAATTCTCGTTGTTTTTCAGGGCGAAAATATCCTTCTGATTCCCACCATTCATAGATACTTTTTTCAATTTTCTGTGGATCATGTACTTTTGATAAATTGTTGAAATCTAACATTTTTAATCAAATATAATGAAATTCTTAATGTGAAACTAATACTCTGATTGATTTTGAAATTAAATATTGGTTGTTTTTTATCTATAAATGGACCTGACGGGAATTGAACCCGTGACCTCTTGAATGCGAATCAAGCGATCTTCCACTGATCTACAGGCCCAACTATAATTTTTAATATATATATTCTTTAAAACAAAATACCTAAAATTTTTTATTATTTTTCAAGGATCATTTGAAAATAAGAGATTAATACTCGGTTCGGGCTATAATTTCATCCTGTGCGTTTTTTGATAATTCTGTAAAATATACCGAGTATCCTGCAATCCTTACAACCAAACCTCTATAATCATTAGGATTTTTTTGAGCTTCACATAGAGTTTCTTTCCCCACAACATTAAATTGGACTTGATAACCCCCTTTAGGTTCAAAAAACGTTCGAATCAGTGGAATCAACACTTCTGTTTTTAACGTATTTGGGTGAAAAGATAAAATCAATGAATTACCATTTGTCATCAACTCATTTTTAAGTTTTTTTATAGAATTAAGAATAGCAGTAGGACCTTTTTTATCCATCCCACTTGTAGGACCCAGACCATTCGAAAGTGGTTCTGACTTTCTTCTACCGTCTGCTGAAGCCGCGGTAAAAACACCAAATGCTAAATGAAATGTTGTGGAATAAATTCCAGGATTAAATTTCCCTCCTCGATAATTTGTATGCTTTACAATTTCTTCACAATAAAATCGTGCAACATCAATTGCTATTTGATCAACGTAATTGTCATCGTTTCCAAATTTTGGAACTTTATTTACAAAAATTTCACGCCACTCATTTCCTTTTCTTCCTTTATAAGTACCCTTGAAATTCTTTACTAGCAACTGAACTAAATCTTCAAATTGCAGGAGTTTATCTTCAAAAACAACCTTTTTAATTACAGCAAGACTGTCTGCAACTGTAGCTAGACCAATTAGTTGAGGACCTGTAAAATTGTAAATTGCCCCACCTTTTGTTATATCTAATCCCCGTTCTATACAAGCGTCTATAGTTGCAGATAAAAATGGTTGAGGAGTAAGTTCAGCAATTGCTTTATCAAGAAAATACATTGTTTTAACCATCTTTTCAATGAAATATTTTATTTGCTTCTTAAAGTTATCCCAAAGATCTCCATAAGAAGTAATCTCTTTAGAAATTTTAAGTCCGTATTCTCTTCTAGTTAACATGTCGACTCCATTGTTCAATACTAATTCTAAACATTTCACTATATTGAATTGGTTTGCATTTGTTGATCCAAATGATTTATATGGATGTTGAGGTTCAACACATCCTATTGGTGCGTATTCTCGCGCATCTTCAAGAGTAAAACCTCGATTAATAAGACCAGGGATCATTACATGATCATTAAATAAGGCAATGCTAGTACCACTTTTTATAGATTCTCCCACTTTATTAAGATAATCTTCTGAAGTATTTTTGTGAATTCTCACACAAAAAGTTGGTTGAACTGTTTTAATATGAGTGTATGAATCTAAAATAATCATAGATAATTTATTTGTAGCGTCTTTTCCCTCAAAATCTAATCCCCCAATTACTACGTTTTCAGCAATAGGAGGACCCTCAACAGCCACCACTCCTTTTGATATAACATAGTTCCATAAAGTAGAAAGCTTTATGAAAAAGCATTCAATAAGAAACTGAACTTTTTCGTCTGTAATCTTCCCTTTTTCTATATCTTCTAAATAATAAGGATATAAATATTGATCTAATCGCCCAACAGAAATAGCAAAGCCGCCATCTTCTAAGCCACATATTAGATGAGTAAAGTAGATTAGCTGTAGTGCCTCTTCAAAACTACTTGGTGGATTTCCAGAGATATTATTGCAAATTTCAGAGATATCAAAGAGTTCTTTTTGACGTTCGAGATTCTGCTCATTTTCAGCCATTTCTCTCGCTAAATTTGAAAACCTTTGCATGAATTTTATAGCTGCTTTCAATTCAATGATTACTGATTCTAAAAAAATTTTTTTATTTTTATCATTAGAAAACTTTTCCAAACTCTCACTTGTTTTTTGAATTAAACCCTTGATCCCGTATTTTAATATATTTTCATGTCCTGGAAAGAAATGACCAATTCCACTAGATAATTCCACATCAACAGTATATACAAGTTTTTCCATAATATATCTTAAATCTGAATTTAAATATGATTGAAACCTTTCTTGAACAGTCTCTTCTTCATTTTTCCAATAAGGAATAATCTTTTCTTTTATTAGTTCTCTTTCTTCATTTGTTAAGAAAAGCTTTTGGATAGGACGAGTATCATAATTATCAATATCTTGCTCTATTGTATCTATTCGAGCTTCAGGATATAGAGGAGTTCCTACAAACTTTGTACATCTATTTCCGATAATATATTCATCATTCCAAATTTTAATTGTCATATTTGTCAAATAATAATCCATAGCTTTTGCAAATCTTATGATTGGATTTTCCCCTTTAGTCATTTTATATGACTCTGTAAAAAGCTTAGCTCTTTCGATACAAATTTCATGTGGAGCTTTTACAAGCTTATCTTTCATATTTAAGACACGATCATTGTAAACTGCAAAAATATTTTGTTCTACCTGCATTGATATCCCAAAAAATCATCAATTTCTATTAATTTGTGCGTATTAATTAAAATTATTATTATGAATTTTAAAAAAGATTATGTCTATAAAAAATACTTAGATCTTCCAATTAAATATGATTATAGAAATTTTGTTAATTCATGCTCTTTTCTTGAAGAGTATAAAAGATTTTTCTTTCTATTACTTTTATACCTTTTAATTGCTAAATCAAGATAATCTTTATTTATATCAATTCCAATGAATTTTCTATTTAAAATGGTGCATACAATTCCAGTTGTACCAGAACCCATAAAAGGATCTAATACCCAATCTCCTTCTTTTGATGAGGCTACAATTATTCGATTTAAGAGTTCTAAAGGTTTTTGAGTAGGATGTTTACCAAATTCTTTCTCATCCTTTGGAATTAATGGGATAGACCATACACTTCTCATTTGTTTATCTTTATTCTTTAATTTGTCTTTCGGATTATTCCAAAATTTCATTTTTTCGTAATTAAATCTATGTTTAGCTGTCTTTGATTTACGTGCCCATATTACGATTTCATGACTATGTGTGAAATATTTACATGACAAATTTGGAGGAGCATTTGGTTTATACCATATTATATCGTTAATTAAATCGAAATTATTTTTTTCAAGCAAATATCCAATCTTATAAATAATGTGTAAAGTACCAGAAATCCAAATAGTACCATTTTCTTTCATTAATCTCTTACACCCCTTTAACCAAGCATCAATAAATTTAACATCTTCTTCAAATCCCATTGATTTGTCCCATTCTCCCTTATTTACAGAGACCATTTTCCCAGAAGAACATGTAACACCATCATTTGATAAAAAATAAGGGGGATCAGCATAAATTAAATCAAATTTATTAATTTCAAATTGTTCTAAGATTTTTAGTGCATCTCCATGATATAAGATGAAACTGTTTTCTTGAAAATAAGGCTCTATCATTATAAGAAAAAATAAAAGATATATCTATAATCCTTATGGAATAGATTAAGAAATTATAATATCTTTTAATTATTAACTTTAAAGTTTTATATTATCTAGCACTTAATATTCATGTAATAAAAACATCAAAATTATCTACAAGTATTAAAATCTTAGATATGATTAACAAACAAAAATTTGAAGAATTGTTTAGTCGACAGCTTATCAAAGATATTTCTCAAGAAGATATTGATATAGTCCTTTCTGGTCAATATGGTAAAGCACTTGAACTATTAAGAGATGCAGAGGCAACAGGTCTCTTTCCAGCTTTAGTTGGACCACCAGGAGTTGGAAAAACAATTTTATGCCGATATTTTGCTAGTTTACGGGCTCGTGAGAGTAAATCTAAAAATTTTTACTGGCTTACGATGGATGAGAGCATTAAACCATCTCATTTTATAGGTTCATTTGACCCTGCAATTACATTAAAGGAAGGTTTTATATTAGAGGCATTTAATCCCGGCCCTTTATTAAGTGCTATGTTAGAGGGAGGCACATTCTTAGCGAATGAGATTAATCGAGCCACAGAATATTCGCAAAATACATTATTAGAGCCTTTAGAAGAAGCTTCAATTGGAATTCCTCATTTAGGTAGGATTAAAGCTCAAGAGGATTTTTTCTTTATATGCGCTATGAATCCTGAGGAATTATCCGGAACTCATCGTTTATCTGAAGCATTAAAAGATAGGATAAAAGTGTGGATCAAATTAACTTATCCTGATAAATCAACAGAATTAGATATAATAAGAATCAATTTACCCGAACATTTTCATATCGAAGAATCTGAATTAGAGTTAATTTATTCTGTTATTAAAGAAACACGACAAAATAAAATTGATGTTGAAATTCCTGCTTCAATAAGAGCTGGAATTGCAATGGCTAAATTATTAGGAAGAAAAAGACTTTTAGAAAAAGAAAACAAAGTAAGAGAAAAAGAATCTATTTATGTATTTTTATCCGAAATAGCAAGAAATGTGTTATTAGGAAGTATAAAACCTAAACCGGGAGTAAAGGTTGAAAATGTCATAGAAAGTATTATTCAAAAAACTTTAGGAGGATAATTCTATGGGGGTATTTCCTGAAAATCCGTGTGAATTTGCTGTTGAATTCATTCGACGGATGAGGATCCATCCAGATATAATTCAAATACCTTCCTCACGTCAAGTACTATCGATCCCTAAATTAATTGTATCGAGATATTACCGGAAGGGATCTGTGACTCCAAGTGATTTCATTGAGATTAGTAAAGTAACCTCTTTTCCAGATAATCAACAATTAGCGAAGGAGATAGCTTTTGAAATATTATTTCCCAATTATAAAAAGAATATAATGAAATCATTTTTTGAAGGTAATGAATTTGATGAAATCGAAGATGATTTGATTCCTAGGGAGATTAAATCAGAATTAGATGAATTACAAGAATTAATAGATGAAATTGAAGTTACAAAATCGATTGATTCTGATTTTATCAAACAAATGGAACAATTTATGGATGAACTAAATCAGAAAAGAAATGAAGAGCCGTTTAAGTCTGCTCTTAACTTTTTTGATGATGATTCTGAATTATATAAAGAACAAATTACATCTTTAGAAGAATTATTAAAAGAAGCTAAGAACAGAATGCTACAAAAAATTAATTCTTTAGATCCAAAAGACCTTAAAGCTGGTACTAATTTAGGCTTAAATAGTCTAATTTCAGAAAAATCCTTAAGAGAATGGGAAAAAGTTACAAGTAAAGCTTTAAATAATCAATCTATTGATTCTGATTTAAATAAATTATTAAAATCAGGCAGTTTAGAAGATCTTCTGCAATCTATGAAATTCTTAAAAGACACAGACGCCATTTCTAAAAAAAAATTCGAGAATCTGAGAAATGAACTTCAAAATAAAATAGATAATTTAGATCAATTATTTCAAGCAGCAAAACATTTAGGAGAAACTCCCAATTTTAATCAAGATAAAATACTGAATAATTCCTTGGAAAAATCTTCATTCGAGCATAATTTTAATTTAGCAAATTCCCTTGATCAATTTTTTGGTACTAACCTTAGAACCTCATTATTAGACAAATTTGATCAACAGATAAAAAATTCCCAAATGAATATTTCACTTGAAACTTTAACTAAAACAGCATTTGCTAATAAGTCATGGAATTCACTATTTAATAAGGCTCTTCAAAATGCTATTAACGAAGCTATGAATCAAAGTAAAAAATACGAAGCTCTCAAAACTTTAACACATCAAATGCAACAATTAGCAAATAGTTGCCCAAATATGCATTGTGGTCAAAAAATGGCTCAAACTATTCCAAATCTAATTTCCCAAACATTAGATTCATGTGATAATCCTTTTCAATTAAAAAATGCAGTTGAATTCTTAAGAAAACTTGGGTTGAATCCAGCACCAGAAGATATAAAGAAATCCGGAGAGAGGATTGGAATGCCAGAGGAAGATATTTTTGAATTAATAGAACCAAATTATCAATTATTAAAAAAATTAGTTGATAAAAAGACAGCTGATTTTCAACGTATAAGCAATTTAATGAATCAACTTAAAGATCAATTAAATTATGAAAGAATTAAAGAATTAATAACAAGTGCTTTGGCTTCAGATAATAGAGATGCTTTAGGAGCTTTAGGAAACTTTAATCTGAGTGAAGCTTTAAGAGGTGCTCAGCAAATTGGTGGTAAAGAAGCACAAAATAAAATGATCTCTTGTCTAACTGCAGGAGGTGGCGAAAATCTTCTAAAACAATGGTTTATTCATCGAAGTACCTTACCAGAGAATGCAAAACAAAAAGTAAAGGAATTAGCAAAAAAAGTTTTAATCGAACTTGGTATCTATTATTCACGTGCTCGTTTAGGTAGCTCCACTACAGGACCAATACCTATTAATATAGTTAGACCCTATTCAATAGGAGATGATTTTGAAAATATTGATCTAGAAGAAACAATTTTTAATATTTTAGAGAAAGGAAAAAAATTAGAGCATATAGAATATGATGATTTTTTCGTTTTTGAAACAGCTAAAGGTCTTAGAACTGCTTGTTTTGAATTAGATATTTCTGGAAGTATGTCGGGAGACAAACTAGCATATATGGGAATCTGTGTAACGATGTTGTGCTATGGGATGCGAAAAGATGAACTTGGAATAACTTTCTTTGAGTCAGATACTCACGTTTTGAAATCTTTAGATGAAAAAGTAGATTTAGACAAATTAGCAGAGGAGTTATTATCTGTTTCTGCTCGAGGTGGTACAAAACTACAAAGTGCTGTTGAATGGGCAAATAAGCAATTTAAAGACCATTCAAATTCACGTGAAAAATTAAATGTATTATTTACTGATGCTGAAATTTTTGATCTTAAGGAAGCTATGATAGAATTTAGAAAAATGCGATCATTAGGGGTAGATTTCATCTTAGTTTGTCCAGAATCTTCCTATAATTTAAAAGAGGCTAATAAAATGGTTAAAGTTGCTGGAGGACAACTTTTAACAATTAAGGATTGGAATGAATTTCCCAAATTAATTTCAGAGATAATAAAATCAAGGTTCTAAATGATAAGATGGAAAAAAAATCAATATCAAGTCTAATAATAAATAAATTCGGCTTAAACCTTTACCAAAAGAGTCTTAAATTCCTTAGTAATAAAATAAATATTTTTTACTTACGAGAAGAACCATTAAAAATTAGATGTATTATATTGGACAATGAACGTGAATATCATCTCATAATTGATGAAGTCAAATCTGAAATATACCATGACTGTCCTTCTTTTTTGATTCACTCTGAAAGAGATAAGAAAATATGTGTTCATCTTATTAAACTTTTTCTAATTATCAAAAATCAACTCTCTCAAAAGATATTGAAAAATCTAAAAACTTATAATTTAACTTCAGAAGATTTAGGTTCAAAAAGAAAAAGCAAAAACTTTTTATTACTATCTAATAGTTGCTTTGAAAGAGAAAATTGTGTTGAAGCACTGAATTATTTAAATAAAGCAATAATTAACCAACACGAGAGAGAACCGATTATTCAGACTTATATTAGAACAGCAATAAACAACAATTTATACGTTGAATTCTTTGAATTTTTACAATATGGATATGAAAATGAGTTAGGAGATTATTTTATAAAAAATTTTGAACTTGTAGAAAAAGGTTTTAAAAAATTTTTAGACATAATACCTCAGTACTCTTTCTACAATTTGCTTAAAATAATTGAATCCATAGATATAATTTTTAATTTTATAGATATTTCTCTTCTTGTTTCAGATATAAATAAAATAAATATTTTAGTTGAAAGCACTAATTTTAATAACAACTACTTCTCAATTTATTTGATTAAGAAAAATTATGAAAAACTTGTTAAAGCAAATCCAAATCTCAAAGTGATCCTCAAGCAGGAAAAATTAAATTTATTAAAAAAAGATATTCTGAATTATTTTTATTCTGAAATTGATAATTTTTGTATTATTGATAAATTAAAGTTGCTAAAAAAACAATTCAAAGTAATAGATATACCTAAAGAAAAATTTTATGTTAAATATAAAAATTACAAGACAGAAATTAAAGAACTTGAAAGAAAAGTATACTTGAAAAAGTTTTCATTTTTAAAATTTTTGATAGAAAAATATAAGATAATTAAATCTAAAGGAGAATTCAGAAAAAAAAGAAATGCATATATTGTACAACATAATATAGATAATATAAAAAATCCTGTTTATCACTACATAATTTCTCGTATTGGCTTTTTTGGATTGAATGAACAAACAATTAAATCATCAGAAATCGGTACTAATTACTTTATAATGAAAGAATTATTTTTAGATGATTTGAGTTCCTTTCAAGATGTTGATTATTATAGAAAACAATTCTGGGGAGAAAATGAATATGATATTAGATCAATGAACGGTTTTTCTTTGTTAAGCAAAAATATAGAATACAGTTATGAGGGTGAACAAAAATATTCAGATGAAGTTATGATTATTGAATGGGATCTAGCAAACAAACCCATTCAAGGAAGTATTGTGAATGCTTATGGCTCTCAAATTATTATTCCAGATCAAAATAATCCATTATTTCATGATATAAAGCCTTTTGATCTTTGTTATTGTAAAAAGACTCCTGTAAAAATAGAAGGTATTATTAAGACAATTAATATTATTACAAAGTGCTCATTTAAAGATGCTATTAAAAGTATTTCTAAAGGAATGGATTTTATTGAAGGTTATTATCCATTATCACTTGTAAAAGCTGTTTTAACCAAAGAGCTAAGTCCCTTTCAAGCAAATGAAATAGTAATAACTAATCCTAATAAATTGTTTATACCGAATTACTCTCACTTCATCAGAGCTTTTAAGAAATATTTGTTTGACTTTATTTATAAACACAGGGATTATATTTTTCAAGAATTAAAAACACACCCTAAAGAGAGATCACTTCAAATCCTTACATTATTAGATTTGAGGAATGAATTAAATGGATTAAATTTGCCTTTTTTTGAAATTATGAAAGATATTCTTTACTCTAATATTAATTTAAAAGATTTTAAAATAAGATTTTTAAATGAAATACATTCATATATAAAGGAATTGTTGTTAAAAAGAGATATTGGGAGTACCATCGTATTTGATTTGAAAAAATTACGAAATACTTCTTTTTCAAAATATTCTTATCAAATCTTAAATATTAGGAAGGAGGAGTTTGAATCATCGAAGATCTATAAATTACATAGTAGAAATGAAGTTAATTATAACATTTCGGAAATAAATGAAACTTTTTATGGTTCTAAAATTTTAAATATTTTAGATTTAGAAGATAAATTCACTCTTAGACCAGAAAAATTCAAGAAGCTCTCAGATTTTGCTTTAAAATTAAATCTAAAATTGAATATCGAAAACACCTTTAAATGAGTTATAAAATTAAGCATCAAATTGTAATTTACCGTATGTTGCATCATGACCTGGTATAAACCAGAAATTTCCTTTTCTTACTTTATCAATCGCATCAATTAATTCTTCAGGAAATCCATCAAAATTGCTTTTTCCTTCCCAAATATTAAATTCCCCTCCGTTTTTGGTAACTAAATCTTGATATAGAGAGATATTTTTTTTACTATATTCGGTACCCCCTAAAATGAGGGCAATTAAATTTAATAGTGGAACAATATATTGAAAATTAAGTGATATAGGATTCTTGTGATCACTTAATTCATATACTCTAGATAAGACTCCTTTTGTTAATTTTTTACCACAATAAGGACATTTTATTTTATTAAGCTTAGGACTACAAAAGTAATCTTCACCATGTATATGACGGTCTTCTCTATGTCCATCATAATAATATTTACCTGCTGAAGGTTTGAATTCATAAGTTTTAATGATTCTATTCTTCCTGATGGAATCAATTAAATTTCTATAGTTTAAATTATTAATCTTCAGTATTGTAGCCTCTCTACCTAATCTATGATAATTTGTAGAATGGCTGTCTGAATTAGAAATAATTGAAATATTATCTAAATCTGAAATACTTCTTATCATTAGTGGATCTGCACTTAAACCCGTTTCTACAGCGTTAACATATTTCGAACCATCTCCTAAAGCTTCTCTTAAATTATTAAATTGCGAGTTCTCTCCAAAAATACCAAAAAAAGGTGTGAAAATATGAGCTGGTATTATTTCAATATCATTATCAATTGAGTTTAATCCAAAGATTATTTTCTCAGGTGTGTTATATAATTTAGCTCTTCCTTCTTTTCTTAAATTACCAAATTTTGATAAATATTCCACAGATTCTTCTAATTTTTCAAAATTAGGGAATAATATGATGAAATGGACTTTTTTCATATTCGAGTTATAATTCCAAATAACTTCAATTTCAGTTTGTATAATAAAATTTACATTCGGTACTTTAGGGGAATAAAAAACTCCTTCTGAATATTCAAGTAACTCGTTTTTTAATTCATTTAACCAAAGGGGATGAAAACAATCTCCTGTGGCTACTATTTCGATCCCTTTTTTCTTACAATTGAATGCAATTTTAGAAATATTTATACTTTTGCTTGCTCCTCCAGAATACTTACTATGTAAATGAAGATCACATATTTTTTGCATTTTATTTTAATTGGGTTTATAATAACTTGTAATAAATTTAAGTACAAATTATTTAAAAACCACAAAAATTATTTAAATTACAAATATTAAGAGAAAAAGTTGGATTTACTATTCATTTTCGAGGTTTTATAAAGAAATATCATAAAGACGGACTTTATAATAACAATATTTTTTTATTTTGGATATATTTTATTTTAAATAGGATCTATAAATTTATTTAATAAAATCTAATTAAATGGTCAAGATATGAAAAACACTTCATTCCAACATCCCTCAAAAGATATTGTCGAAAGTAAAGGAACTATTTTAAGAGGAAAAACAATTTGTTTGTGCTTAACGGGTTCAGTAGCTGTAATCTCTTCTCCTATTGTTGCTCGAGAACTTATGAGATTAGGAGCCGAAGTAATAAGTGTAATGTCTAAAGCCGCTACAAAATTAATTAATCCTGCTCTAATGGAATGGGCAACAGGAAATAAAGTAATCACTAAGTTAACTGGGGCTGTAGAACATGTTTATCTAGCGGGAGAAAGACCTAGAAGTGTTGGAAAAGCTGATTTAATTTTGATTTGTCCTGCCACTGCAAATACCATTTCAAAAATCGCATGCGGAATCGACGATACCTCAGTTACTACTGTTGTATCAACAGCATTTGGATCATCTATTCCCATAGTTATTGTACCTGCAATGCATGAAAGCATGTATAGACATCCTATTTTAGAGAAAAATGAAGAAAAGTTAAAAGAATGGGGGATCGAAATTTTAGGACCGAGATTATCAGAGGGAAAAGCCAAAATTGCTAGAGTAGATGATATAATTGATAGGGTTATAGATTTATTAATTTCTGAGAAAAATTTAGAAGGCAAGAAAATCCTTATTACGGCAGGACCCACAAGAGAAGCAATAGATTCTGTTAGATTTGTTTCAAATAAGTCATCTGGAAAAATGGGAATAGAATTAGCAAAAGAAGCGGCAGCTAGAGGTGCTAATGTCTTGTTAATTGCTGGAGAGTGCATGGCAAAACTTCCAGATTATATAAACACTAAACACGTTGTATCTACTGATGATTTTATAAAGGCTGTTAAAGAAGAAATTTCATACAATCATTATGATTTATTCATTTCAGCTGCAGCAGTAAGTGATTATAAACCAATCGAATGTATTAACGGAAAAATATCTTCTGATAGTGTAGAAGAATTACATCTTGATATGAAACTGACTCCAAAAATTATAAATGTTGCTAGAAAAAAGGATTACAATTTATTTATTGTTGCCTTTAAAGCAGAGACGAATGTTTCTAAAACTGAGTTAATTGAAAGAGCGTACAATAGACTCGTTAAATCTGAAGCAGATTTAGTTGTAGCAAATGATATTGGTAGAGATGATATTGGATTTAGTAGCAAATACAATGAAGTATTCATTATAGATAAGAAAAAACATATAACTCATGTTGAAAGAAATACTAAAAGGTTTATAGCATCAAAAATACTTGATGTAGCTTTAGATGTTTATAAAAAAAGGGATCTTTAGAGGTTAATTTTAATAAAAACTGTTAAATTTCTTTTTTCTTAACTCTCCTAAAATTTTAAAAATTAAGATCCCAATCAAAATATTTAAATAATAATTTACTTACTGTAAGAAGTGAAGAAATTAGTAATAGATAAGCTAATAATTGTTAGACAATAAGACCAATAGATTATTGTTTTATTATATAATTATTAAACAATAATAATTAGGAATATTTAAGTAAAAGTTTATAATTTGTTTAAAGCATTAATAAAATTGAAAAGCAAAAGAGTGTGTCTAAAATTTCATCTAAAGAAGAAGGCAAGATAAAACAAGGTACCATCGCAGAATATATGCGAAAAAGAACACAGCTTGTAGGTTTTGAGTTTGGATATTGGAAACATGTTCAATATTGTGCAGAATTTATAGATAACGCGCTTGATGCTATTGAAAGTTTTCAATGGAAGGAATTAAAAAGAACTGATTCAAAAGTAAAATTCTCCTTAGATCAAGAATTATTTTTAGAGAAATTCTCTATAGTAGAAGAAGCAAAAGAAGAAAAAAAATCTCAACACCTAGATGAGGAAGCAAAACATACCTTAATGCAAGAATTTGGTATTGAAACTACTGAAGTGCAACGGTCTACAGTCCAAGAATTAGAAGTAGAAGAAGAAGAATCTGGAGAAATTACAGATAAAGAAGAATTGGAAGTAGAAGAGGAGGTAAAAAGAATTATTGACGATATGCAGGAACTTATTAAACCTGTTGAATATATTATTGATGTTGAACCAATTTGTATAGTTCGTATAAGAGAATTTGAAGCGCCCTCGTTTTTAACATCTGAAATAAGTCAAAAAAATGTTATGAGTTTTACTTTCGAAATTTTTGATAATGGAACTGGAATGTCAAAGATAGATTTAAGAAAATTTGGAAGATACTTAGCTTCATCAAAATCTATAGAACTTAAACAAACACGCGGAAGTCAAGGATTTGGTGCTCCTAGTGCATTTAGTGACGCTCAAAACACTACTGGCAGGCCTATTATCACTGTTTCAAAGACTGTTGATAATGTTTATGCAACAGTAACCGAATTTTTCACAACTTCCAAAAATGAGAAAAAGTATTTAATTCACCCCTCAGAGATAGACAGTCCATTTCTTCATGGAACATACATCAAGTTAAATTATCTTAATGTAAAATACGTCAGGGGTTATGTTGAAAAATATATTGAAGAAACCGCATTTATGAACCCTCATATAACTATTATTTATATTGATCCGGAAGGAAAGGAAAAGATTTATCGAAGATTAGCTTCTTCTTTTCCCAAAGAACCCAAATACGCCAAACCACATCCTTCGTCTGTTAACATTGGAGATTTGCAGGATTTAATAACGAAGTCAGATAACAAAAATATTACCGCTTTCTTAAAAGAAAATTTTGTTAGAATTAGTTCTAGAACAGCCAAAGAAATTGTAGAATTAGCAGAAAAATTTCTTCAAGATAAATTAAACCTCTTGATTCTTGAAAAGGGTTTTGTAACTAAAGTTCAAAAAAAAATTGATAAAATATATTTCCTAAAATTTGAAAAACGAGTATTTGGACGATCAAATAAACCAAGAGATAAATTAATTATATATGAAATTGAATCTTTAGATTTGAAAGAAGATTTTTGGAAATTTATGGATGAATATAATAAAATTGATAAGAAACAGGAAAAGATTAATAAAGAGATAAGAAAACATAATAATCGAATTGAAAAATCTGAAACCCAAAGAGAAATCAAAAACATTGAAAAAGAAGTAAAAAAGTTAATGAAAAATATAGATAATATTAAAAAAGAAAAAGAAAAATTAAAACTTCAAGTGAGTAATCTTTTTGAAACTAAAAAAGATGGTTTAATTGAATTAAAAAAAATTAAAAATCGAAGTGATTTCGAAGATTTAGTTAATGAAGTTCAAATTTCTAAAGTCAAACCAATTGATTTAACCAAAGAACAATTTAATTCTCTTTTTCTTGCTTTTAAATCTATAAAATACCTAGCACCACCTACAGACACAGCTATTCCTGTAGGTGATTCTATCTTAGAGAACACACTAATTAAGGAAATTGGACTAAAAATCTCAGAAAATCTGGATGATTTTGATTTACCACTAGATAACATAAAACAAACAACTGAAATCTTATTAAAAGAAAAACACAAACTATTAAAAAATGAAGATCCTAAGATAAGGGAGAACATGATAAATAATATATCTATTGATTCTGATGAAATCATTAATATAAGCTCTGAAATATTAGGAAGTATCGAAATTGTAGAGGGAAAAGAAGATGATGAACAATACACACAATATATTGATGATATTCTTACTTTTTCTGAATTAGAACCTATTGAAAGTTATACGAATTTATTTGAATATTTTATTGAGAATTATACTAGAGATGATGATTTTGTCGCTGCTGAAACAAGAGCTCCGACAAGTGGAAAAGGTTTAGCTTATGTTGTTGAAGCTGTATTGGCTTATTCTAGAAATATTGAAATACCAAAACGTTCTAGAGATGTTTTATCAAGATTTGTAAACAGAACTCCTAAACTTAGAGATAGCGCAGATTGTGCTATAACTAAAGCAGTTCAATCAGTAAATTGGAAAAATTATAATTTAGATACATATGATAATGGACTCCCAAAGGGACCAATTAAATTATTGGTTAATGTTTCTGGTCCTTTTGTTCATTTAATGTTTAAATCTCAATCAAAAAACGCTTTAGCTGATGACGAAGATTTAATTAAAGAAATTAAATATTGTCTTGAAGCAATTGGGAGAAGATTACGTGTCTATCTTAATAGAAAAGCGAGTCTTCGTAAAACTGAGAAAAGAGCTAGTTTAATTGACAAATATATACCTATTTTCGTTGAAAGCATTTATAATATTGCAACACAGGGTAATAGCATATATAAAGCGAAGATTAATGTAAAAGAATTAGAAGATTTAATGAGAGGGGCAATTGGTAAAAAACCTGCACCTAAAGCTTTAAAAGAGCCAGAATTACCTTCTAAAACCGAAACCATAGAGAAAGAACTAAAAAAAGAAGAAATCAAGCCAGAAGAACCTAAAGAAACTGAAGTAATTAGTGCAGTAAAACCAATAAAAGAAAAAATACATATTGAAAAACCCCAAATTTCCAAGAAAACTCTGTTGAATTGGAATGTAAAAGAACTTAGAGATTATTGTAATGAAAGCAATATTTATGTTCCATCTAAAGCTAGAAAGGCTGAAATCATAGAAAAAATATTAAAATCATTTGCTGAAGAAAGAGTAATAGAAAAACCAGAAATAATACCTGTAGAAAAACAAATAGTCTCCAAGAAGATTGCTGTAATGAAACCCTCAAAAAAACCTGCAATTGCTCAAGAAATAATAAAGCCAAAACCTAAACCAAAACTAGCCAAAACACAACCAACTCAAACAACATTACCAGTCATAACAACTGATAAAATACTAGAAGCATTATCAGATGAGTGGCAAACCATTAAACATCTTATATTTAAATTAAAAATTAAGGATATGATGGATGCTAGATATCTTCAACTCAAACTCAAAGAATTAGAACGTAAAGGAGAAGTTTTAGTAGAAATTAAGATGGGTAGAAAGCATTGGAAATTAAAATAGAAAGGGTGAATAATTATGAGTGAAAAAGCAAAAAGTAAAGAATGGGATTTAAAGGCTGCTAAAAGTTTGTTTAATGAATATTTAGAGAAAGGAAGTGAAGATAAACCTATTGAACTCCCTCCTGATACCGTTAAAATAGATGATCTTAAAAGAAAAGAAGCTCTTGAAAGATTATATTTATTGATTGATGATGTGTTAAAAAAAATATATGATACAGGTCGTCCATCTATACAACTTCCTTCAAGAACAAGTTCAAATATTATTTGGGATGAAGAAAATGATTTATTACTTCTTGGTAAGCAAATAATGGAAAAACAGTTTCACTCACTTACAAGTGTGGCAGACATTACACGGTTAATAAAAGTGTTAGAAAAGGTTAATGAGTTATTGATAAAAGATTTACATGCTACCAAAAGAGAAATTTTTTATTCTGATGTTAAATTATTCCAAGATCAAAAAAACAGTGATAAGAGCATTGAAGATGTTGCTACTATGCTTTATACTACTAGAAACGCTACTCACATTGTAGCTTCAGCCAAGGGTTCCTGTATTGGCAGACTTAGAATTAGAGATAAAAATGATATTATCGATTTAGAAGGATTGGGCAGTGGAGGGTGGACAATAAGCCCAATGCTCGATAATATTGAAATAATTGAATCAGATGCGGAGTTCATAATTGTTGTAGAGAAAGATGCAGCTATGATAAGGTTATCAGAAGCTCGCTTTTGGCGAAAATATCCATGTATTATATTGACGGCAAAGGGTGCCGCTGATATTGCAACCAGAATGTTTTTAAGAAAATTAAGTAAAGATTTAAATCTCCCAGTTTTTAGTTTAGTTGATAGTGATCCATATGGTCATTATATTCATTCAGTTTATCTAAGAGGATCAAAACGATTAAGTTATGAATCTCCATTTCTAGCTACGCCAGATATTAAATTATTAGGAGTTTTAACCAGAGATTTAGATAAATATAATGTACCAAATGATTGTAGACTTTCAATGAACAAAATGGATATTAAAAGGACAAAAGAACTTCTTAAGGAAGATTTTGTCATAAAAAATAAACAGTGGGAACAAGATCTTAAATTAGCACTTAATTTAAAGATTAAAGCAGAAATTCAAGCGTTATCGTCACATGGATTTGAATTCTTAACTGATGAATATTTACCAGAAAAATTAACCACGGGTGATTGGATATGAAAATTTTTCTTAAAAAAGATGGTGGAGCTGTTCAATTAATTGATAAAGAAAAAATGCAAGAATGGCCTGTTGAACTTCCCTTAATTTTTATTGAATACATTCGAAATAATCAATTAAAAAATTATGATGATGCGAAAGTAAGAGTAGAATTAGAGAAGTACCTTGATGAAATTTTAAAAGACGTGGCAATACCTAGATTGATAGGCGTCTTAGAAGGAAACAATATAGAAGAAATCATTTTAGCTCTAACGAGAATTGAAGAAATTTCAAAAAATAAAATTGAAATGGTTAAACCAATTAAACCTTATTTGGAAAAATTATCGGAGATGAAAAATACTCAAATTATTAAATTAACCCAAAAGATTTCAAATAATTTTCAAAAAGCAGAGAGAAGAAAAGAGTTAATAAAAAAAAGAAAAATAATGCGCGAGAAAGAGAAATTATTCTTAGAAGGAAAAATAAATGGACAAGAATATGCAAATGCTAGAAAGGAATATTTAACATTGAAAGATTAATTTTAATTCATATGAATTGGGAAAAAGAAAAAATAAATTATAATAATTTTATTATTGAAAACAAAGTAATTGGTTTATTTAAGGAACCAATAGTATTGAAATCAGGTAGAGAATCATACTGGTATGTTAATTGGAGAAATATAGCTTCTGATGTCTATTTACTTGATAAATTAACTGATTATTTACTGTCCTATACAGATTACTTAGATCTTAAACCTAATTGTTTTTATGGAGTACCAGAAGGGGCAAGTAAATTAGGAATTATAACCCAATATAAGTGGGCAAAAAGGCATAAGATTTACAATGCTGGACTTTATACTTTATCAATGGGGAGAGGGCTAAAAAAAGAGCATGGTGACCCGAAAGATAGAGTTTTTTTAGGAACCCCCAATGGTAAAGTTATAATTTTAGAAGATGTGGTGACAACTGGTGATTCACTGGTTGGAACTATTAAAGAATTAAAGAAAATAGGTATTAACCCTGTCGCTGCTCTTGTATTGACTGATAGAAACGAGTTACGAGATGATGGCAAGAGTGTAGAAGAAATTATCCTAGAACAAGATGTTAAATATTATGCGATGAGTAATGCTAAAGAATTACTACCAAAACTTAAATTAGATAAAGAAATAGCGAAAAAAATAGAAGGATACTATAAAAAATATGGCTCTGAAGAGATTATACTAACCAATTAACTATAAGAGAGATATTAATACCATTTATGTGTTTGTTAAAAAAAAATCTCGCCAGATTTTTATCAAATTATAAATAAATTTATAAAGTAACTTTTCAGATATTGTTAACCTTCTCTCATCTTCCAATGATAATTCTGCTTTGGATAACTTCAATAATTTAAGTAATCTTGTATCAATTACGCTTGCTGTATATGAATTAAATCTATCAAGATCAATTACTGGCTTTTTTTTGAGTTTAATATCATTTTCTATAAATATTTTGAACTCCTTAATTTTGGTCAATAAGTAATTATTATCCAATCTAATCAATTTAGGGTCATCTTTTTCCCTTATAGCATATCGTTGAACATCAACACTATCACATTTATCAGACTCATCTACTTTTAAGATCTCATCTTCAATAAAAGGAATAGCAGAAAACATTTTTAGCTTATATTTTTTTCCTTTTTCAAAAGGACCAAAAGATTCCCCTAATAAAGTAAACCCGTTATGACTTTTAATACAATCTGTATTAATTTTTTCATTTTTAAAACTAAATTTAATTCTATTTAGTGAACTTGCTAATTGGTCTTCGAACTTTTCCAATAATTCTCTCACCAGATTTAATAAATTAAAAAATCTTTATATAATATACAGAAGTATTTCAAGAGAATTAAATATCATATTAAATTATTAATATTCTACCGATTTGAGTGATATTATTGATTTTAGAAATAATTTTACTTATAATATTTATTGCCTTTTTCATTTTTGGTTTTTATATAATTTTCAGACAAGTTTCATTAGTTAAGAAAGGCGAATTCAATATAAAAGATCGTCTTCAATGTGTGGTTTATGGAATCATTTTTAGTATGGCAGTTATGGTTGTAATTACAGTTGCCTTTATATTCACCGTAAAAACACCCGAATTTTGGGAAACAACGCCCCCCGAAGTACATCCATTAGCATTACTTATACCTTTTACATTCTGTTTAGTTTATATTTCATTATACCCCCTTGTCGATTTTCTTTATATTGCTTTAAGTAAAGAGTCAGATGAGGGTTTAACACCCTTTCATAAATTTATTAGTGAACATATAATTAATAGATTTAAGAAAAAATCTCTTGCAATCATATTTGCTATAATCTTTTTTGCTTTAGTTTTTTTTCTAACTCCTCTTCTTTTAGTACTTATTGGATTGCCTTTTATAATTGGATGGTTAACTTTTGTGCTTATATACCCTTTAATGATATTAACATATTATGGTTCTAAGGGATATATTGCTGGAATTTCAAATGTTTATTATCATATTCCCGATATAAGAAGGTCTATATTTCTTAATTTTGAAGATAGTAAGAGAGGAATGAAGCAATTTGCTTCTAATCCAGGACCATATATTGTTTTTGGATTAATGTTATTTGTTTTTATATGGGCATGGTTTTCTTTAATCCAAACAATTGCTTTCTTTTTTACAAAATCTCTAGCAATATCAACAATGTCTTCCATATTTGTATTTGTAACCCTTTTTTTTGGAATAATGGGATATTTCACCCGTTTTTGGGGAAGAAAGATAAAATATCGAGGAATAGATATTTATTTTGCTGCTTATCTTATGGCAGCGATAGGAATTAATGTTTTAGTCAATTTTTTAATAGTAAATCCAAATAAATTATTTTATACTTTTAATTTATGGAATTTAACGAACCAAATAGTACCCAATTATTATTTATTAGCTTGGGCAGCAGCAATTGAAGAAATAGTATTAGTTATTTTCACATCATATTACTTTTTAGCTAAAAAAAATGAATTTTTAAGAAATATTCGTTATTCCAGTATCACTAAAAGTGGTCAAACCTTTGATCCAATCCCATTATTTAACCTTATCAAAAATCAAGATCTTAAAATAAGAAAACATGCAGAAGAAACTCTAATTTTAATGTTTGAAAGAATTCCTCTTAAATCTGATATAAATCTAAATGAATGGAAATATAAATATTTAATATTTGATGGGTTATGTGATTCTGATCCAAATTCAAGAAGAATATCTTACAAAATTTTGACCCAATTAGAGGAAGATGTTCCAGATATTATATTACCTTGGATAATTGAATCATTAAAATCTCCAAATTATGATAAAAGTATCCCAATATTAAGATCTTTATTAACAATAGATATAAATCTTTTAGAAAAATTACCAAATGATTTGATCCTTAGTCTTATTGAAGATACTGAATGGAGAACTCGAATATTAGGATTGAAAGTAATATCTCGATTACTTGATAAAAATAAAGATTTAATTGAATATTTAAATATTATAAAATTAATAAATGACCCCAATAGTAAAGTTCAAGTAGAAATTCTTAAAATCATTTCTAATTCTTCTTTGATACTCCCTATTGAAATAATATTTGATAAAATTAATCATTCAAATAAGGAAATTAGCTCAATAGCTATTAAAAGCTTAAAAAATCTTGAAATAAAGGAATTTGATCCTAAATTAGTTCCACAAATCGTTCCATTAATGAAAGATCCTTCTAGTTTAATTAGATCATCCATATTTGGTGTATTTGCCAAAATTGGAAATTTTAAAAAGTATAAAATTCCAATTTTACCATTTTTAGAAGGATTAACTGATTCTAATGAAAATGTTAGAAATTCTGCAGTATTAGCACTTGAAAAATATTATACCGAACAACCTTCTTCCTTAGATCTAGATTTAATAATAAATAAAATTGATCCAAATAATTATGATCAGTTGAACAGTATTATAATTTTACTTGGTAAACTATGGGAATTTAATCCGGAAAAAATATTAATGACATTATTAAATTACATAAAAATTGAAAGTGAAAAATTACAAGAAGATATTTCTAAAATCCTAATTGAAAAATATATCAAAAATCCCGATTTGATAATTGGAAATTTAATTAAAGTTCCCGATATTTCTAAACATATTACTAAGGGTATAATATCAAGAACAATAATTAATATTGGTAAAAGATATCCTAATAAAGTAATTCAAAAGTTACTCTCTTATCTGCAAAATGAAAATGACAACATAAGACTAAATGCTATTATCTCACTAGAAGGATTAGTTGATGAGTTCAATATAATTATTGAAATAAAACCAATAATAGCATTATTACAAACCGATAAAAATAATCAAATAAAGAAGGAAGCTTCAAAAGTTATATCGGAAATTGCTAAGAATGATCCTTCTTTAATAAAACCATTTATTTCTGAATTTATTCAAGCATTTAATAAACAAGAATTATCAGTAAAGATCGTTCTTTCTAAATCATTATTAGATATAGCAAAAGTTTCTCCAGAAATTATTCCTATTAGTAATATTATTAACTTTATTTCAGATTCAGATTCTTTCATTCGTGAGACAAATACAAAAATTTTAGGATTAATAGGATATAAACTTCCTTTACCTGTTATAGACGTTTTAATAAATCAAGCTTTAAAAGATGAAGAATGGATTGTCAGAGAAGCAGCCATTTCAAGTTTAGGAAAAATAATTGAACATGTAGAGAAAAAGGAACATATTATTAAGAAACTTATTCCCTTACTTAAAGATGATCAAAATTGGGTCCGTAGAACTACAATGAACATTTTATCAAATATTAAGGAAGTCAATGAAAAACAAATACCGTTTGAGATCATACTTCAAAATCTATCCAGCGAAGACTCTAAAGTTAGGGAAGCAGCAGCAAACTTAATTAAAATATATTGGAATCAAATTAATGATATATTCGATCACCTAGTTCTATTATTAGATGACTCCTCTAAAGAAGTAAGATCAAGTATAATCAATAGTTTTGTAGAGATAATTCAAAAGTTAGGACTTAATCAAATATTGTCAAATTTATTAAAGAATCTTAGTGATGAAGGTTCCCTAGAAAGTCAACGTTCAATAGCAATAATTCTTGGTAGAACTGTGAAATATGAAGATGAAAAAATTAAGAAAAGAGTTATATCTTTATTAAAAATAAGATGTGAAATGAGTCAAGATCCAGTAATTTGTGGAATTCTTCAACAATTAAAAGAAAATTGAGACCAAATTTATTTTTAGTAAGTAGAAAAACTAAAAATCAATAAATCCTCCACCTGTCTTTTGGTTTATATAATTATTTATTTACACTTTAATAAAATTATGTGATTAATACTAAGGATTATAAAATTATCAAAATTAATTTAGGCAAATTGAAAAAAGTGATATGATTATTAATGACGACACCTATTTCAACCTCTACTCAACCAATTAATAAAATTCAACGCTTTGAAGATTTTTATCGTTTATTTCAAGAAAGACCAGGAGTATATAAATATCAGGATCAAATAAATGATATCGTCTCAAAAGGAGGAAATTCACTGATTATTCTTTATGAAGATATACTCGCTTTTGATCCTCAAATTGCTGAAATGCTGAAAAATGATCCTGAATCTTTATTAGAAGATGCGATAGATGCATTTAAAAATATTTTAAAATTTCAGGGTGCATCAATAAATGATCAAAGATTTTTTGTTAGACTAACAACTAAAGATAAAAAATCTCCTCTGTTAGTTCATTTAAGAATGCTAAGAGCAAAGCATATTGATAAAATGACTTGGTCTAAAGGAATTTTAGTTAGAAGTTCTGCGATTAGACCAAAACTAGTAAATGCTACATTCGAGTGCAATTTATGTGGCGCCCAATTTGAAGTAATTCAATTAACATCGAAGATAAGATGGCCAAAATTTTGCACTAACAAACGATGTAAAGCAAAAACCCAATCAGACTTCCGACTGATATCAAAAAAATCTGAGTTTATTGACTGGCAAAGCGTTATGATCCAAGAAATCCCTGAAGATTTGCCTCCTGGGAGAATTCCTAGATCCATTCAAGCATTATTAACATATGATTTAGTAGATTCTGTCAAACCGGGAGATAGAGTTAATGTGATGGGAATTTATAAATCTGTTTTAGCTCAGTCAACTAAAAGTATCAATTCAACTTTATTCAAGACTTATATAAATGTTAATTTTATTGATCCAGAAGATAAAAGCGATGATACTATTGAACTTTCTAAAGAAGATAAAGAAAAAATCGAAAAATTATCAAAAGAACCAATGATCCAAAAAAAGATAGCACGTTCAATTGCTCCAAGTATTTATGGTAGAGACAAATTAAAAATGGCGTGTGCCTTAAGTTTATTTGGAGGAACAAGAAGAAAAAAACCAGGTGGAGGATATAAGCGGGGAGATATTCATTTCCTTATGGTAGGGGACCCTGGTACAGGAAAGTCTGTCATTTTAAAAGGTGCAATAGAAGTTTCTCCTAGAGGATTATATACTTCAGGTAAAGGTTCCACTGGAGTAGGATTAACTGCTGCTGTAATAAAAGAAGCAGAAACAGGTCAAATGAGCCTTGAAGCGGGTGTTGTTGTGCTGGCTAATGGAGGTGTTGCTGCAATTGATGAATTTGATAAAATGGACACAGCAGATCGCTCAGCGCTGCACGAAGCAATGGAACAACAAACTGTAAGCATTGCTAAAGCCGGAATAGTAGCCACATTAAAAGCTCAAACAGCAATTATTGCTGCTGCGAATCCTTATTCTGGTAGATATGACAGATATAAAACTCCTACACAAAATATCCGTTTGCCACCTTCTCTTTTATCTCGTTTTGATTTGATTTTCGTTGTTGTAGACAGACCTAATCCTTCTGAGGATGCACAAATGGCTGAATTTATTTTAAATAATTCCATGGTTGGACCAGAAGATACCTTTGAAGAAGAAGATCTTATCTCTCCAATTGATAAAGATATTCTTAAAAAATATGTTAAACATGCAAGAAGAACATGTTTTCCTACTTTAACTGATGAGGCAAAAGAAAGAATAAAAGAATTTTACTTAGAATTACGTGGTCAATATGAAAGTGAAGATGCAATTATTTCCATTTTAGCTAGAAATCTGGATGCTCTTGTTAGATTGTGTGAATCTCATGCAAAAATGGCATTAAGAGATAATGTAATAAAAGAGGATGTAGAAGAAATTATAAAATTATTTAAAAAATATCTTAAGGATACTGGTTATGATGAAACGACTGGAAAGATTGATATGGATAGAATTTTTGTTGGACAATCTAGAAGTAACCTTAATAAACTTGAAACGTTAATGAATAGATTAAAAGAAATTTTTGAAGAAAATAATTGGAAATCAATAGAGAAAAATAATATAGTTCAAATCTTAGAATTAGAAGAAAACTTAGATAAAAAGTTTATTGAAAATGCACTTGAAGAATTGATTAAAGAGGGAACAATATATGAACCCAGGAATGGATTTATCAGATTTACAAATAAAACAGAATAATTTTTTGTATCTTTTATGATTGATTTGATTATATAGAAATTTACTTTTTTTAAAATTCATACTTTATTAATTAATTTAAGTACTCTAATAGAATCTCAATTATCATGAAAATATTTAATTGCTCCCTCCGAAATTGTTTTAAATGCTAATTCTACATTATCCCCTGTTTTTGCTGAAGTATAAAAAGTTGAAATTGAATTTATTCGTCTGCCTAAAGAAGTGATTTCTTGTTCAGTTAATTCTTTTACCAAATCATTTTTATTAGCAAGTAATGATATTGGAGCAGAAGGACAATAGTGTTTCATATCTGGAAACCAGAAGTCTTCAATCTGAATAAATGTATTTTTTCTTGTTAAATCTCCAACTAAGAGTATACCTTTAGCTCCAGCATAATACGCATTCCTCATTTTAGTCCAACGTTCTTGCCCAGCAATATCCCATATTTGAAGCGTTACTTTAACATTGTTGTTTAAGATAATATTTTTAATATATATATTTGTACCAATACTTGAACGATAATCTCTTGAAAATTGACCCGAAACAAATTTCTTAACTAAACTTGTCTTACCAACTGCGGGATCTCCAATTAAAATGATTTTTAGTGTAAATTTCTTGATGTTGCTCATATATAATATATTTTATGAAGAAAGTTTTTTAAGTTTATATGTAAATAATAAAATAATTAAATTCTAAAAATAAATCAACGAAGTTTGAATTTAAAAAATGGGAAAGTGATTATTTTTTATGACTACAGGTATAGTATATGATGATATTTATCTTGAACACAGAATTGGAACCCATGTTGAAAGTCATTATAGACTCATTGAAATTATGGAATTCTTAAAAAGTAAAAAGATATTTGAAAATCCAAACTTTAAATTAATTAAACCCAGACCCGCTACCCTAGATCAAATTAGATATGTGCATGAAGAAAGATTAATTAATGAAGTTCGAGAAATCAGTGATTTAGCAGAAAAAACGGGTCGTATTCAAAGTCTTGATATGGACACTGATGTGTCTTCCAAAACATATGAAGCATCCTTGTACTCTGTCGGAGGTAACTTACAAGCCGTAGATGAGATTTTGAGTCAAAATATAAAAAACGCCTTCGCATTAGTAAGACCTCCTGGACACCATTCCAATTCTTATAAATGTGCTGGTTTCTGTATATTCAATAATATCGCTATCACGGCAGAATATCTCTTTAGAGAAAAGAATGTAAACAAAGTCGCAATAATAGATTGGGATTGTCATCATGGTAATGGAACACAAGATATTTTTTATCATGGTTCGAAATCTAAAAATGGGCAATTAATTATGTTTAACTCTCATCAGGATGGTAGAACACTATACCCTGGAAGTGGTTATATTGGAGAAATAGGTTCAGGAAAAGGAGAAGGCAAAATAATTAACTACCCTATGCCCCCTAACTCAGCTGATGATGCAATCATTATTTATTTTGATGAAATTATTTTACCGATCTTATCAGAATTTAAACCTGAATTTATTCTTATTTCTGCAGGTTTTGATACCCATTGGACAGATGATCTCACAAATATGGGTTGGACAATTCAAGGACCAGCAAATTATTTAAAAAGGATCAAAAAAATCGCAGAAGAATATTCAAATGATCAAATATTAATCACTCTAGAGGGAGGATACCAAATTGATAAACAAGCAAGAGCAGTATATAATTGTTTAAGAGTACTTAATAATGAAGAAGAAAACTTAGTTCTTGAAAAACCTAGATTATCAGAACAAGCACTATTAGATTATTTAAAAAAGAAACTAATTCCTGCATTAAAGGATAGATTAAGTCCTTATTGGAAATGCTTTTAAATTCATTATTCAGAACTATTTTATGTTATAATTTTGGTATAATTTTATAAACTTACATACCATATTTATGTTAGATAAATATTATATAAATTATTTTAAAAATGAGGAGATAATTATGACGAATGATGATAAAAAAAAGAAAAAGAAAGAAATCACACCCCCTCAAATACCACCACCCTCAGTCACTCCACTAACACCTCCTCCTTCAATGCCCCCTCCTTCAGAAACACCTCCGATGACACCCCCACCATCTCGACCTCCATCAATTGAAGCACCACCTCCCCCCATTACTGAAACTTTTTCTCCAACTTCAATAGAACCTGCATCAACTAGTCCAATAGGTCCCTCACAACAAGATTATGATTCCGTATTAACCCAACTCCAAGAAAAAAGTACCAATATAAATCAATTACAAAATCAAGTTAGCAATTTAAATATACAATTATCTCAATTAAATGCTCAACTAAAAGAGAAAGATAACCAAGTGACTCGGTTAACAAACCAAATGCAATCTCTTCAAAGTTCCGCTGAAGCATATCAACAACAGGTAAACCAACTTACAAGTGAAAATGCTCAATTACAAGCACATATTCCCGGATTACAACAACAAGTACAAGAATTGCAGCAACACAACTCGATGTTACAACAACAAATTGGACCACTACAAGCTCAAATCGCTAAATTGCAAGAAGAAATTGTTTATAAAGAGAAACGAATTGAAGAGTTAAAAGAACCAAAAGCAGTTATGCCCTCTAGTTTAGCTCAAGGGATCACATCCCAAACAACAACTAGCTTTGGAACTACTCCTTCTTATACAACCTCACCAACAACAACTCCTAGCCCATCCGTACAGACCGGAACTGGACGTAGAATCTGTCCAAATTGTGGAGCATCTGGTTTTGCTGTAAAAGAAGTTGAAGACAAAACTAAAATAATTAGTTACATTCCTAAACCTATTTACGCG
The DNA here is from genome assembly GCA_048940925.1 of Promethearchaeota archaeon. GTDB lineage: Archaea > Asgardarchaeota > Lokiarchaeia > Sigyniarchaeales > SOKP01 > Loki-b32. Next base: position 53,739 of record JBHLOC010000016.1, read on the forward strand.
AAAAAATCTGTATGTACTAAATGTGGATTTGAATTTTAATAGATCAAATCTGTAATTTTTATACTTTTTAAGAGAATTTTTCCTTAACTTGAGTTTTAATTGTTAAGGTTAATCTAATTCACAAATCCATTTTTAAAATCAATCATTCACCTAATATAATTACAATTTTCGTTTAAAATATAATAGTTAAAAAAATAATAACTTAATATGATATGTGGAAAATTATATATATAATAATTTAAATTAATATTCTAAGCTTATTTCGATAAATAGATAAGTTCGTCATTGTTTCAGATGTCAGAATTAAGAGAGGAGTTATTAGCAGGGGGGATTAATAAAAAGAGAATAATCGCACTTTTGTTAGTTACCATCATATTAATCTCCTTATTTACCTTTTCTGTAGTAGTTGTTAGTTTGTTATTCGGAACTCAGAGAATAGAACCTAACAAGGAAAAAGCAATTACTCCACCTGAAGATGTGATACTAGTAGCACCTCCCCTTCCTCTTGATTTTTTAGAACAATTATTGAAATATTTTCAGAATGATCCAGAAGCATTACAACAACTTACTGAATTTTTAAATGAAATGTTTGATGGTGACATTGATAATTTTGATTTAAGCGATTATTCTCAAGCTCTTCTCCTAATGGGAGCCTTAGCTGGTGGTGCCGCAGCTGAGCAAGAAGTTTTCAGATTTTATAATGCTACTGATCCTTATTATACCGATATTAATAGTAATAAATTATCAGGCGTTTTATGGAAAATGGAATGTTTTAATGAATTTACTGGTGATGAGTGGCAGTCAACAGCAAATAAAGGATTTAATGATTTTTATCCTTATGATGATTATCGTTCTAAGTATTACTATTTAGATTTATTTAGAATGAAGATGGCAATGTCCCCTACTCCCGGAATAGCTAATTCTATGGTAATACCTACACTCTTTCCGACTCCATTTATTATGGAAGATAGTCTTTCTGCCCCCAATTTAATCCCTGAGTCAACAGTGTTGTATAAAGATGATTTTAATTGTAGCATTGTCGACCTTGAATTTACAAGTGATGAATCCGTTAATATGACTTATGAACAATTTGGATTAGATTTACCATCTAATAATGATATTAATAATAGTGCAATTCATTCATCTTATACTCCCGATGTCATAAAAGATTTATATTTACAATTACCACCTTCTATTAATGAATATCTCAACTCACATCCTCTATTTAAATCTCATTATGATGCTTTAAACACAATAATAGATGAAAATGATAATGCTTTTGTGGTAGCCAACAAAATTAGAAATTATCTTCAAGCCAACTTTGCGGTAGGATATGATGCATTAATGAACGATCCTCAAGAAGATGAAGAGGATATTGTAGATTGGTTCTTAGAACACGGAGAGGGTTTATGGGCTGAATGGGCTTCTACTTTTTGTGCTTTTACAAGAGCTTTTAATGTACCAAGTCGTTTTGTGGATGGATTTAAAACTGACTTTTTAGGAGAAGTTGATGAAATTTATGATGCCAATGAAGGTAGAAATTCTGTATTAATAAAATATAAACACTTATACAATTGGGCCGAAGTTTTTGTACCTACAGACGTCTCTGGCAATGGTCAATGGGTCCAAATGGATGTTATTTTTGATAATTTTGGAGGAGGTCCTATTGAGCCTCCAATAAGTCTTTTCAATATAGATGTAATCTCAAATTTTACGGCTGGTTATCGACCCCAAGTAGCTGAATTAACCGCTACATTAAGCTCTCCAACAGGAGGTTCTGTTGAGAATAAAAATATTAATTTCTATGATCATACCTCAGAAATTTCTCTTGGGAGTGCATTAACAGATCAATATGGTAATGCGTCAATTATAGTTGATATTGATAATTCTCAAGTTGTTGGTCCTCACTTTATTAGTGCCTCTTATCAACTATCTACTAACTATACTTATTATGTAGTATACGGAGATATTGATGTAACTCTTACGAGTGTAAATCCAACAATGATTAATCGTTCAATTAGTAATACAACCAGAATTCAGGGATTTGTTAATGATCCTATAGCTAATCAAAGAGTGAAAAATGCTACTGTCGAATTCGTTTTATTAGAAAAAATCTCACAGAATATAATGCCTTGGCCCTTTGATATTACATACACTGATACAGATGATAATGGCGATTTTGATGAATATGTGAATGTAAACTCTTGGATTCCAAAGGGATTTTACGAAATTCGGGTTGATTTTAATGGCTCCTGGAGTGGTTGGCCCGTAGCTCTGGGTATTATGAATGACTCAAGTAATAAAATAGATTTTAATATAACTGAAGAATCTACTTTTAATGTATTATTTTACATTAACAATTTTGAAGCAGATTATTATGAAAATCCTCGCGTTTCAAGGTATTCAACACTTAAACTAAAAGCTCGTATACTTAATGAAACTGGAGATCCTGTTCCTGGTGAAATTGTTGAATTTTACGATCATTCTCTTAATACATTTATTGGAAGTAATACTACGGATGTAAATGGTATTACGATTTTTGATTACTATGTAGATAGTAATACTGCTGGCCCTAATTTATTATATGCGAAATTAGGAAAAGTAAAGAATTATTCCTATTTCATTCTAGACGCTCCAATTAGTATCAATCTTGATATATGGCCACAAAATCGGAATGTTAGTAAAACTGGGTCATTAGATAGAACCTTTTCTATCCATGGATTTCTACAAGATGCACAAAATTTACAACCAATTAAAAATAGTGGAATCTCTATTCATCTGTTCGAGGTTCCTACCAAAACTGAAATATTAAATGGGCTAATTTTAGAAAGTGGTTCTTATCAATCTGATGTGAATGGAGAGATTGATGCAGTATTTAGTGTTGCTAGTTTTGTTGATACTGACAATTATACCTTAGAAGTATGGTTTAATGGAACTTTTTTTACCCCTCCTCCAAAACCATATGCTTTCTATTTATCTTATGTTAGTAACTTTTCAGTTGCGGCTTATGCTGATTATCAGTTAAAAATTTATGATCCAGAGGAAGTTATAATTATTTTTAAGATTGAAGGAACTCATAGATCACTGTTTTATAATGATGGTAATCCTCCAGAAACGTATAAGAGAGGTGAAATTGCTGATTTTGAAGTTTGGATAAATCAAAGTGGATTACCTGCTCCTCTAGGTTCAACAGTGAGACTTAGAGATATATATACAAATGATATTTTAGATTTTCATGATTACGATGGCACAGAGGGTGGAAATGCTCAATTTACTGTTGACACTACCACTCTTCATGCGGGATTACATTATATTGAGGTAGAATATGAATATAATTCCATTGTTTATCCTTATAATTCAACTTATATCATTATAAATGAGACAGTTAGTATTAGTGGTAGTTCGACTGATTATATTATTTTAAGAAATAATGATATTTTTACCATTTCAGGAACCTTATCTGATCTTTCAGAAAATCTTAGAGGATTACAAGTAGAAATAATACTCCTCGATAGTGCAGGAACAGATGTTTCAGTTCATCTCGATTTATTTGATCCTAAAATTCAATTTATCAATGATGCTGGATATTACTCATATACCAGCAGGATTTTCCAAAATTGTATACAAGGAGCATATGATATTTTGATTAATTTCACGGGGAGAATAGAACATTCTGATGGAATCCTTTTCATTTCTCTATTAACACCTTATATGGTAAGTTCAAATCATTCCATCCCTATAAACATTACCGCAGGTACTCAACTTACTGACCTTTTCTATTATACAGAATATCAGGATGATTATCCATATATATGGGTTGGTGGAGACACTATATATGTGAATGGAACTTTAAACTGGGATAACAATACGGGAGTATCTGGAATGATTATAAATGTCACTGTCGAATTGCTTGATGGTACAGTTATATCTTATAACGATACAGTGTATACAGATCTAAATGGTTATTTTGATGTCTCAATATATATTGATCCTTCTAATCCACTCTGGCCAACAGAAAGAAGTTTAGCTTTAATAAGAATCACTTTTGATCCAATTACTAATAATATAGACAATGTTGTAGGTAGTGAAGGTATATTATACCCACCTTAAATTATACAAAAAATAACATTGAATACTAGAAAAAAAATTAATCATGATGGATAGAAAAAAGAAATTAAATAGATGCTTAATTGGAATCTTTTTATTTCTTTTAATATCTTCTTTTTTAACAATTTCTATTAGACATAATATTATGCTAAATAGGAAAAATAATGATAATGAATTAGATGTTGATGTTAAAAAAACTCCGAAACTTTCAAAATTAATTGGAGAAATAAATTTAACAAATTATTGGATTAATGAAACTACTCATCCTCATGATTCAATTATCCCAATTGAAGGGAAGATATACAAACCAGTACCCCCTCCTCCTCCATATGATAACTTATCGGGTGTTAACGTTGCTATTGTTGTTGATGGTAATTTAGATACTAATTACACTGCTCAATCTAATGGAGATGGGGAATTTCAAATTAACTATAGAATTCCCTTTAAATTAGATATTTATTTAAGTCATAAGATTGAGGTAGAGTGTATTGATGATTTAGGTAATGATGATATTTTTCCAATCAATTTCTTTATTATTTATGTTAATGCTACTTCCATTTTCGATATAAGTTATAGAGAGAATATTCCTAAACTACCTGGAGAAGATTTTAGAATTGAAGGTTTTTTAAGGTATGATAATATGGATGGGGATGGTATTCCAGATGCTCAAATAAATTATAATTGGTATAATGGTTCACATAAATGGCCTATGGGGTCATTTTTCACAAATTCTTTTGGATCTCTTTTAACTAATTTACCAATCCCTTTCGATGCCTATTCACAAATAATTAATTTAAATTTAAGTTATCCTGGAATTCTATACCTTATTGGTAACTCAGAAATAGCTATCCCAAAAATTCAATTATTTACAGGTGTAATATGGCAAAATATAGAGATACCAACTAGAGCTTCTGAAGGGGACAACATCACAATCTCAGGACAAATCATTTCAAGAGATAATACAACTCTTAAATTATACAATAGAACCGTTCTTATCTCCTATGAAGGAACTCAAGTTGACACTATTGAGACTGATTCAGATGGATATTTTACTACCACATATACAATTCGATCGGGGGCAGGCAATAGGACTATTCGAATTAGTTTAGACAATACCGCAGGATTAGATATTTCCATTGAACATTACATAAATGTTACAGCAGCTATTTATGTTCCTATACCCTCATCTGGTCAACCACCTTTTTTCCTCTTTTCTGTAATATTTTTTCCCATTTTAGCAGTTATAATGGGGGTTTTAATTGTATATGGAATACGATATTATAAAAAACAGGAAAAAGGATCTCGTGTAGTTAATTTGCCTCTTGAATCAAAGCTCATTAATCTTAAAATCCTTAAAGATACGGGAAGATTAGAAGAATCATTATCATATTTGTTTAATGCTATTTTCATGGATTTAATAAATGCAAAATATGGTAGAACTAGGAAAGAAACTGAGACAATTAGAGATTTTGCAATTATATCTGTAAAAGAATTAAAATTAACTCCTGCCGCAATATACCCATTTATTCAAAAAGTTGAAGAAGTAATTTATGCAAAACCTTTCAAAATAACTGAAAACGATTTTTATGAGACATGCGGGTTGTTTTCACCAATATATTTTCAATTAACAGGATATAATTTCGTATTAAATTTTTAAATTCAAGTTAATCAAAGTACAATAAAAATGAAAAGAAGTACAAAAAATTATAAATTCAAAAAAAATTATTAAATAAATTGTTTAAAAAAATAACAGAAATAGGTAAAAAATATGGCGAAAAAGAAGAAAAAGAAACCAGAACCAGAGATTGACATCAAACAGAGACTTGATAATGTCAAAGTATTAGTAGAATCTAATAGACCCAAGGAAGCTATTGCTTACATATATCTCGTTTATGATGATCTTATCAACATTAAATTTAAAAAACCTAGATTAGCTCATCAGACTATTAGAGAATTTGCTATTAACTGTGTAAATGAGTTAGAAAAAAAATTAAAACCAGAATCCGTGTATCCGTTTATTAAAAAAATAGAAGATATCATTTATGGTGGAGTCGAACCCACTAATAAAGAATTAAACTTTGCTATCGATTTATTCTCAAATCTTTATAACGAAATTACTGGTAAAACAATCTCGTTTAAAATATAAAATTATATGAAGAAATACTTTAATAATTTAAGTTTTAAATAATAAAGTTAAGTTTGAAAAAAATGGTAAAAGCAGCAAAAGCAACAGAAAAAAGTCTAAATATTTCAAAAGGGATAGTCTTTACTTTTTTCACTTTTTATCTCATATTCTTTGGGATTTTTATTAGTATTTACTTTAATTCTCCTACAGGTGGAATACCGCTTTTTGTAAGTTATTTACCGCTTTTATGTTATGTTGGTGCTGCTTTTTGCGGAATTGCTTTAATTATTTTTATCAGGAATGTAACAACCCATAAAGTACGTCAAACCCAATCTCGCAAAAAAATAAAAGCAGGATCAGTTTATAAACAAGCCCTCTTCTTAATAATTTTTATTTTTGCATTTATCCCTTTACTATCTCCTATTATTGACAGAGGAGTTAATAATCAAAACTTCTCAGTCTATAATAATAGATGGAATGGTTGTTCAGAGTTTAAACGAACTATAGAACAAGCAGGATATAATGTAATGACTGTACAATCAAGTTTAAGTACTACTCAACGACTAAATCAATCAATTTTATTAATTTTAATGGGTCCTAATATGTTTTATGACCCAGTTTTTGAAATACCATACTTTATAGATTTCTTTAATGGTAGAAATTCTTTATTGTTATGTCACGACCATGGATCTACAAGTACTTTACTATGGGAGATCTTTGTTGCTAATATGCTTAATTTCGGGAATCAAAATTCCACAGGAATATTCCCTGTAACCATTTTTCCCAATGGTATTTTACGTGATAATGCTTCTTATGATACTACACCCGAATTTCCCGTTATTAGAACATTTGATTATTCCCATCCTACAACATCTGGAATTGATGAAGTTATTCTTTCAGTTGCATCTTGTGCTGCAGGAGGACCCCTCGTAGAATTTTTTGGATGGGATGTTGTAGGATCTGCTAGTGAATTATACAGCTGGGTAGATAAAAAACCTTTCAATGGAAAGGTAGATCCTGAAATTGATGTTCTTGACCTGGGATTCATCGGTGAAACGCTCACAGGTTTTCCTAGTGAATTATTAAAGCTACCACTCTATAGTCCATTTACCCCTCATGTATTCTTAGCGAAGGAATTCGGAAACTCTAGGGTGTTCGTGTCAGCAGATGCTAGTCTTTTTAATAACGAATTAATTGATGAAAATCTTGGATATGATAATAAGCAATTTGGCATAAATATAGTAGAATGGCTAACATATACGGATCTTGGAGTTGATAAAGATAATTGGGTTGTGGTTTTTGATGAGGCTCATATTCGTCCCGAAAAGTCGAGAGATTTGTCTTCAGCTGGTATATATGGATTTATAATGCAATACATAGTACATCTTTCAACAAATCCTATTACTGCATGGATCTATCCACTCCTCGCAGTCTATACTTTAAAAAGATATCTTCCTAAAAAAGATAAACAGAAAGAACAAGAAAAAGTTGCAGAAGAAGAAGAAAAGAAAGAAGAAAAAGCACGATTTAGAACATCTTCATTTTTTGCACAAAAAATTGAAGAATTTAAAGACAAAGCGAAATATGGTGAAGCATTGCTATTACTCTATAGAAGACTGGAAAGAAAATTACATGCATTATTACGAGGTGAAAAAATTTCAACAAAAAGGGTAATTGATATGGTGATTGCTAAAGATCCATCATCAACTAAACTAAAAATAAGAAGATTATCCAGATTTATGGATAGAATTTTAGCTATTAAAGAAGGTAAATACAAAGTTAGAACTGAAGACGATTTTGAAGAAATATTTTTCGAAATGAGTTGGGCAGTGAATAATATATAAATAAATTAAATAAAAAATTTAAAATTCAAATAAAATTGTAAAAAACATTAAAAATAAAATAAAAAATAAGAGGTTATAAAAGTATGGAAACACAGGATAAAGCAAAATACTATGAAAGAGAAGAAATTGATGTAACACCAATTCGTGAAATAGCACAAGAAGTTCTGAGCGAAGTTTCAAGAGTTATTGTTGGTTATGGAGAAATCCTTCAACAGCTTTTTGTTGCTTTGTTAGTTAATGGTCATGTTCTCCTCGAAGGTGTACCAGGTTTAGGTAAAACTGTCATGGCCAAAACATTTGCCGCTACGTTAGGAATTAGTTTTAGAAGAGTTCAGTTTACACCTGACTTACTCCCTGCAGATATAACTGGTACTAAAATATTTGATCAAAATGAAGGTGCTTTTGTACTTCAAAAAGGACCTATATTTGCAAATGTAGTACTTGCTGATGAAATTAATAGGAGTGCACCTAAAACTCAAGCTGCTTTACTTGAAGCTATGGCTGAAAGACAGGTAACTATAGAAGGTCAAACCCTCGCACTTGAAAAACCATTTATCGTCATAGCTACAGAAAATCCTGTAGAAATGGAAGGAACTTACCCATTGCCAGAAGCACAAGTGGATCGATTTTTGTTTAAACTTTGGTTAGATTATCCAGAAGATACTGAAGAGGTGGAAATTATGAGACGACAATTATCAGGTGAATCTCCTTCAGTTGAAGCAATAACTGCAGGAGAGGAAATATTAGCAGCACAAAAAATTATGAATCTAGTTTATATTGATGATAGAATTCTAAAATATATCCGAGATATCACAATTAAAACGCGAAACCATCCTCAAATCGCTCTAGGATGTGGACCCAGAGCTTCACTCACTTTAATGAAATGTGCTAAAGCACGTGCTGCAATACTTGGTCGAACTTATGTTACTCCTGATGATGTGCGTGCATTAATCATACCTGCATTGAATCATAGAGTTCTTTTAAAACCCGAAGCAGAATTAGAAGGTTTAGATACTCAGAGTGTATTAAAATCGATCATAGAAGAAATTCCAGTACCCATCTAATTCACGAATTTTTTTAATTTTTTATAAAATGATTAAATATAATGAAGAGACGGTGAAACAATATTTTAGGTGGAAAAGGTAGAAGTTTAATTTTATTCGCAGTTTTTTTTCTTACAGCTGGATTTGCTTTTGAAAATTACTTTCTAGTATACTTTGCTGTATTATTACTTTTTAGTACTATTATCAGCTTACCGGTTTTCCACTATAAAATGAACGTTGAAGAATTATTAGTCCATCGAGAATTAGAAAAAGAGAAAGTATTTAAAGATGATTTTGTCCATGTAAAAGTAATCATTGAAAATATTGGGAATGCCAGTTTTGATTTTCTTGAAATCAGAGATAGTTTTAACCCCCAGCTGTTTAGATTAATTTTAGGTGAAAATTTTATTTCAACTCGAATCGGTCCCAAAGAAATAGTTAAATTTTCATATGTTCTTGAACCAAGAGTTAGGGGAGAATATGCGCTTGGACCATTGTCTGTAATAGTTAAAGATAGATTAGGTTTTAATTCATTAGAACGAATAGTTCCTGATAGTGTAACTGATATATTAATATATCCCCCATATGAAGATATTAAAAGAATTGAAATATTAGGTTCCAAAAGATCTTTACAATTAAACTATGGTTTACAGAGATCAAAGCAAAAGGGTCTTGGATCAGAATTTTATGGCATGAGAAAATATGTTTTTGGGGACCAATTTAGATTAATAGATTGGAAAGCAAGTGCTCGAGCTCAAACCTTAATAGTAAAAGAATTTGAGAGTGAAAGAGATGTAACTGTTATGATTTTAGTAGATTCTTCAGAAACTATGGCGGGAGGGGCAATTGAAAATACTAAATTTGAATATGCAATTAGATCATGCATGCTTTTAACTAAAGTAGCTTTAACACGAAGAGATAACGTTGGAGTGTTTACGTTTTCTGATAAGAAGAATTTCAATTTCTTAAAACCAAATAGTGGCGAGGAACATTTTTATCAAGTGTTAGATTTTGTTGCTCGAGTAAAACCAGAAGGAAAATGTAGAATTGTAGAAGCCCTTGATTATTTCACACGAAGATTTCAGAAACGAAGTTTAGTTTTCATTATATCTGATTTAGAAGCAAATCCCAAAGAAATCAGTCAAGCAGTAAAAAAGCTTATACCCTTCAATCATTCTGTAATAATAATCAATCCCTTTAGTCCTTGGTTTGAAATTCATGAGATTGATCTATCATCAACAGATAAAGCGTTAGCAGAAGCGATAAGCGAGGCAATGATGGAACATGTTTTAACAATTAAACAAGAACTTCGAAATCTAGGTATAAATATTATAACGTGTGGACCCGATGATATGATGAATCAAGTCTTAGGTAATTACATGGAAGCGAAAAAGAAAGGGAGGGCGTTTTAAAGCATGGTGCGAAGTTATTTATTGACGTTAAAAATTATTAATGTGGTAGTGTATATTTGGCTATTCTTGATATTTCTCATATCAATTTTTCATTTTGATGTGGTAATAAGAACTGCAGATGACGAATTCGTCATATTGGCATTCTTTGAAGCGATTAGAAATGTATTTTCTTACTTGATATATGGAGTAGGTCTAGCTATTGCCTATGCTTGCGCTTTCTTCACTGCGGGTATGTATAGTGCCGATTTATTTGAATTTGTTAATTTATTCTTTCAGAAATATTTAAGCTCATGGTTTATGATTGAAGCACCAAATTTACAAGACATTCCTAATCTAATTTCAAGCGAATTGGGAATATTATTTAATGATTTTTATTTATTTGCATTTCAATTGTTATTTGTAATTTCTATTGTTTATGCCATTAGAGCATTTTTCAAAAGCGATCCAAAAACTTATCTTATCTCTCTTGGTTCGATAATTCTTATGATTATCCTCCCACTCATGATAATTGGTTTGAAAGATTTGTTAGATTTGTTAAATTTTCGATTTCAATATATAGATCAAATGGCAAGCGCAAACCCGCTTGATCAAAGTTTATTTGAAATCCCAATAGATAATTTCTTTCTATTTATATCAAGTCCAGTTATTCTTTTTGCCATTATCTCTTATATATATTTAGAGTTAGCATTTCAAATTGATTATACAGAAATTGTTACTAAACCTTCTTTAGAAAGGAGTGATAGGTTAGAAGCACAATTAAATATTTTAGAACGAGAATCACATTTCGTAATAGCAAATGTTGATAAAATTAAAGAAGAGGCTAAGAAAAGAAGAGAAGAAATTGAAGCAGAACAAAAGGAAGGTTTAGCAATAACAAAATTCTTTGCAAAAACCGGTAAGCGATTCTCATATGTCAAAGAAATGATAGAAAGAAGGAAATTAGAAGAAGAAGAAAAAAAATTAGTAACTGCTGCTTCTAAAACGAGAAGGCTTGGACGATATATCGAACGACTTTTTAGGGAGGATTTAGAAGCTAGAGATACTTTAACCGCAAGGTCTTCAGCACCTCGGGCTATAAATTTAATAACATCAACTGCAATTAATTTTACATATCGAGTAGGTTTACTCTTGATAATAAGTTTTATTATCATCCATCCTCTTTGGTTTTTTAAAACGATTATTCAGTTACCAGATTCAATTACTGAAAGTGTTGCGATGTATTCCCCAGAGGTAATCATAATACTATTACTTCCAATTATGCTTCTCTTCCCTGTAATTTCTCAATTGATATCATTTATTAAACATCGTAATTTAATAATTAGATTGCAACAGGAGGGGCGTATCAAGGAGATTCTTGCATCTGTTGGGGATTATGTTAAAGTTGAGGAGGAAAAAGTAGAAGATCAAAAAGTAGGAACTGAAGAAGTCGTTACAGAAACAACTTAGTTTCATTTTTTTTTTATTTAAGGTAAATTGATCATAAACTGAGCCAATTGAATTTTCTTTTCTATATTTGTCATGAGAGTATCATAACAATAAGTTCTAATTCCTAATTTCTCAATTTCTGGTTTTAATTCACAATCTTTATTATCTATTATAAAATGACCAATAATGTTCCTATAAAAGTTTGCTACTCCTACACAAGAAACTTCTAAACCTAAAGATTTCATTAGTTTATCAGCAGGACCTTTAACAGTCGTTCCTTTTATTATTGGGCTAATCGCATAAACTTTTTTCTTAACTTTTAAAAGAATATCTTTAATTCCCTTTACTTTTAGTATGGTATCGATTGACACAATCGGATTAGATGGACAAATGATAATTCTTTTCGCCTTATTGATATATTCTAATATTCCCTTAACAGGTTTAGCTTCTTTGATTCCTCTTAATTCTACTCCTAAAACTTCTGGTTTACATTGATATTTTATATAATATTTTTCAAAATGCATAGATTCTATACTAGTTTTAATATATGTTTCAACTGGTTCATTAGACATAGGAATTATCTGAGACTTAACTCCAAAACATTTGCAAATCTTAGCTGTGATCTCTGCTTTACTAAAACCTTTTCTATACAAGTCTGTTCGATAGATATGAGTTGCTAAATCCTTATCACCAGCATTAAACCATCCTGTATTATAAAATTTTCTTAGAATACTTAAACAATTAAATGTTTCTTCAGCAAATCCCCATCCCTTTTCCTTATCAACTAAATTTGATAGTGTATAAATTATTATATCCAAATCAGGACAAATTTTCAAACCGAATAAATCAATATCATCACCTGTATTCACAATAATTTTTAACAGTTCAGGACTTACTACATTTGCCAATCCTTCAATAAATTTGGCAGCACCAACACCTCCAGCTAGGAGTAAATAGAAGTCTCTATTCATGATTTTTGGTACTAATTAGTTTTAATATTAAATATAATTTTTTTCAATTGTCTGCGTGGTGGTGCATCAACTGATTTTGAAGAATACCCCACAGTAAAAAATGCCATTGGAATATAAGATTCAGGGAGTTTTAGGGTTTTTTTGATTAGATCTTTAGCGAAAAGGGGTGCACAATACCAACATGCTGCTAAATTCTTCATCTCAAGCGCAATAAGAAAATAAATTCCTGAACAACTTACGCTTTGGACACCCAATATAAATTCATTTTGTGTTCGTTCATTATCAGGATATTTTTCTAAGTCTTTTGTGTCTAAACACAGAAGGACAAGAATAGGTGCCTGCAAAAAATTCGTTTTAGTCTTGTTTACTTTAAATTCTATAAAGTCATTAGATTTTCCATTATTCTGTAAATCATTTTTTAATTTTTCGTTCATATTGTCTATTAATTGTTCGCGCATGATGCCTTTTTCCATTATACAATACCTCCAAAATTGCCCATTATGTGCACTTGGTGCCCATCTTGCAAGTTCAATGCACTCTTCGATTAAATTCTTATCTACTTTTTTATTTTCAAACGATAATTTATAACTTCTTCGATTTCTCAGAATTTTTTCTAATTTTATACTTTCATTATCAACAAATAAATCAAGTTCTTTCTTTCTTATGATTGGTTTAATAGTAGCGTTTTCATTTAATTCAAACTTATAACCCTTTATTAACACTACTGGAATTCCCTCATCAGCTTCTCCCATAACCAATTGCGCTGCTGAAGCAAGGCTATCAACTTGACCCATAATTGTGCTTTGTAGTTCATAACCAAATAAATCTTTCTCACCTCTTTTATCCAATATAGGATCTATCCCTGAAACTCCTACTGCAATCCCTACAGCACCTACCCTAAAAGCTCTTCCGAAAGAATCAGAAATGATAATTGCAATATCTATATTGAATTTACTTTTTAAATCTTTTCTTATCTTTTCAGCATCGTGATCAGGATTTTTTGGTAATAATGATATATTTCCCTCACCTTCAACATTGGACTTATCTATTCCTGCATCAGCACAAATAAACCCATGATTAGTTTCAGTAATTAGTACATGCTCAGCTCTTATTATATTTTTGGATTCCTCTATAATTGCTTGGATTAATCTTGGATCTTTTATTGGAATTCCTTGTTTCTTTGCTTTTGGAGTTACTTTTTCATAAATCTCCAAAGCTTTCCCACTTGGTTTGAAATCACTAAGATTTCTAACTCTTCCGTTGCTTTTTGATATCAAAGATTGAGCAATTACAATAATATCACCATTTTCTAAAGTTAATTTTTGTTTTTCTAAAGCATTGATAATAACTTGAGAGATATTATCTCCTTTTTTAACTATTGGAATACTTTTTAGCCCTATTAATTGAATTTCATTTTCTAAATTCATAATATATCAAATTTAGATATTTAAATATCTTTTAATATCCATATCTTTACTTTTAGCTAATATTTCATATTTTTCTGGAATTGCACAACATGCAGAAAAAAATTTAAATTGAATTTTAGAGTTATGATTCTTTAACCATATTAACGTATCTTTTGATGGAATTTCAATTCTAGTAATCCCTGCGCTTAAGGCATATTTTTCAATTTCTTTCTTTAATTTGACTTTAGGTCTCATACAACCTAATGATATTTCAGTATTAGGAAAAACAAATCTTATCAGAGCTATTACTTTTGCGATATCTATAGGTTGGGGAATCTCAAATTTTATTTTAGAATCTTTTGGAGGAATTAATACAATTACAACAATTAAAGATGGATCTATTTTAGTCTCTTGAATAAATTTTATACAATCTAACTCTTTATGGAGGCGTCCATAATATAAACCAATGCAAATATGAGGAACTATATTTAAATTATATTTTTTTAATAAGGCAATTGCCCTGCTATATTCTTTTAATTCAATATTTAAATGGTAAATATTTCTTATTATTTCCTCATCCATAGTAATATCAAAAGATACAATATCTACTTGAGCCTCCGAAAGTTTCTTAGCAGTCTCTTCATTTAGTAAGCCTGTATGAGCATTAATTATTAGATTTGTTTGAGCTTTTATTTTTTTAATGGTTTCTAAAAAACTTAATAAAGGTACTGATCCATCCACCTCACTTCCACCAGAAATCAATGCTCCAACTCCATTTTCTTCTGAAAGATCTATTAGGAAATCCTCTAAATCGCTATTCTCAGTAATTTGTTTCATATTGTTTAAATATTTCCTATCACAATGTTCACATCTTAAAGCACATTTGTTCCCTGTTATACTAACCGCAGGAAATCTCTTATTAGGAATATATATTTTTAAAATATTACCAAAATTTTTTTTAGTGATATTTTGAGCTAATTTTAAGAACGGCTTTAATTCATCAGCCTTCAAATTTAAGAAAGCTGAATAATCTGACCAAGAAGCAGACCCAGATTCGATTTTTTCAACCAATTCTTGAGTATTACTCATATTTCTTTAACCATTTCAAATTTGAGTATTTTTCTTTTACCAACTGTTCAGCTAAAATTAATTCTTCCTTAGTGAAAGCTCCATTTACTAGTTTAAATCCTAATATTTTTTCAAATCCTCTCTTAAGTGAATTAATTAATTTATTTTCGTTATAATTTTGAATATATTCCTTAATTCCAATACATTTAGCACGGACAGATTTCACCATTTTAGTTTTACTAACATTTTCAGGTGCTTTTAAAACTGAATACATCAAATTAGGATCAAGATCTAATAAAATTGTACCATGTTGGAGAATATAACCTTTCTTCCTCACCTGTGCATTTCCAGAAAATTTTTTCCCCTCTATTGTAATTGCAGGACAATGAATTACATCTTTTTCAGGTTCCAATCCAAAAATCATAAGTCCCGCAATAATTCCTTGTGTAATAATTTCAAATTGGTCTAGCACTTTTTTACAACCAAGATGTTCTAAAAATTTTGTTGGACAAATAATTGAATAAGTCAGCTCCCGATCTTCGTCATGAAATACAGCACCCCCTCCTGTAATACGCCTAACAACATTAAACCCCTTTTGGTTAGCGAAATTCATATCTATTTCTGCCGATAAACTTTGATTTCTTCCTATACTCGCTGTTGAGGGACTCCACTTGTAAAATCTCAGAGTATTTGGTGATTTTTTTAGGATCACCATTCTTAATATGGCTTCGTCTAAAGCCATGTTCCAAAATCCATTTCTAACTGTTAATGGTATAAACCGAAATGAATTCATTTTGCTTAATAAATTACTAGTTTGTAAATTTAACTAATATATTATAGATTTCTTCTTTCTCAATTTCATTTAATTTTCGTGGATAGTTATAAATAGGACCTGATGGCTTTGAAGTATAATAAGGGCGATTACATCCGGGACATCCAGATGTTAAGAAAGCATCACTATTATTTAAGATGTTTTTTAAGTCTCCTTTACTGATATTGATATTTACAATATTACCCTTCATGTTAAATGTAAAATCTTCCAGATGTTTTTCCATATTCAAGATTACATATCTACCTAACTGCAGTTTTCTAAAACTTAATAGGTTAGGTTGATTCATATTTTCATATCTAGTACCTTTTATTGGAGTAAAAGCAAATAGAGCCACTGTTATCTTTAAATTGTTTAGTTTTTCAATGAGTTTCATTACATCTTCTTCAATTTCTCCCAAACCTATGATCACATGGGTACTTACAGCCTCTTCTCCAAAAACTTCTAATGCTTCATTCAATTTTTGAAAATGATTATCCCAGGTATAAGGTCCCTCCACTTTAAATCCTTTAATTTCATCAAAAATCTCTGGTGTTGCGCCATCTAAAGCAATACCCACTCTTTGAACTCCTTTATTTTTTAATTCACGCAATTTATCTATTGACATAGGAGGGATTGCAATAGATATTGGAGTATTTGAATTAATTTTGATTTGAGCAACAATTTTTGTTAAATCATTAAAATTATCAGAATAATTCAACGTTTGAATGCAAATTCTTTTGAATTTTCTTGAAGGGGGTAAATATTTTAATTTTGTTAAAAATTCCTTGAACGAAAAAACAGGCCAGGTAATCCGAGAAAGTTTTTCCTTCGAGCTTTTTGAACTTCTTGCTTGTGGGCAAAAACCGCAATTTGCTGAACAATTCCCCTCTTTAAAAGTCATAATATAGCAAGTTGTTGGATCATCTTTGAATTTTCTTTTTGAAATTAATCCTAAAACAGAAGCACTTCCTACAGATACCCTTATTTTTTCTATATCCATTGATCTCTCTAGTAAATCTGTAATATTAAGTTTTTTTCCTTCAAATTATATTTTTATCTTGATCTAATAAAAATTGTTCTCTAAAGTGATATCAGAACTTATAGAATATATTAGTCTACATAAAAATTTTATTGATGCAATAATTTAAATACTAAAGATATGAACTATCCCCGAATTTTAAAAAAATTGGTAGAGTCTTATGGTTGCATATAATGCGCAAAAAATAGAAAAGAAATGGCAAGAAAGGTGGGAAAAAGATAAAATTTTTGAAGTAAAATTGGATCCTAAGAAGGAAAAATATTATGTATTAGAGATGTATCCATATCCTTCAGGTAAACTTCATATGGGACATCTTAGGAATTATACTATCGGGGATTGTTATGCAAGATATAAAAGAATGAACGATTTTAATGTTCTTTATCCTATGGGCTATGATTCATTTGGTATGCCAGCAGAAAATGCTGCAATTAACCATGGCGCCAATCCTGAAGAATGGACTAATAAAAATATAGATACAATGAAGAACCAACAGAAAAGGATCGGACTCTCTTATGACTGGTCCAGAGAAATTTGTAGTCATAATCCTCACTTCTATAAATGGGATCAATGGTTCTTTCTCAAAATGCTTGAGAAAGGTTTAGCATACAAGCAAGAAAGTTATGTGAATTGGTGCCCCAAATGTATGACCGTGTTAGCTAACGAACAGGCACAAGGAGGAAGATGTTGGCGTTGTACCAGTACTGTGGATCAAAAATTTCTTCCACAATGGTTCTTAAAGATTAGAGATTACGCTGAAGAGTTATTAGAAGGATTAAATATTGTAGAATGGCCAGAAAGAGTTAAAATAATGCAAACAAACTGGATAGGACGCTCAGAAGGTTCGATTATCAAATTCCCAATTGTAGGTGAAAAGCGTACTATAGATATATTTACTACAAGACCTGATACTTTATATGGAGTTACATTCATGGTATTTGCACCTGAACATCCCTGGGTTTATGAGTGGGTTAAAGATACAGAATATGAAGCGGATTTTAAGAAACTTTATGATGAAGTTATGCATCAAGACAAATTTGAAAGAACTGATATCGAGATCGAGAAAAAAGGATTGTTTATTGGAAAGTATGCTATCAACCCGATCACTAATAAAGAAGTCCCAATATATATTGGAAATTTTGTAATTTACGAATATGGAGCGGGTGCAGTTATGGCTGTACCTGCTCATGACCAACGAGATTTCGAGTTTGCCCGAGAATATGGGATTCCTATTAGAATTGTAATTCAACCTCATGATTATGATTTAAATGTAGATAAAATGACTCGGGCTTATGAGAGTGATGGGGTTCTAGTTAATTCAGAAGAGTTTAATGGTATGGAGAATAGAAGTGCTATAGATGCGATCACCCAGAAATTAGTTGAAATGGGAATGGGTAATGCAACTATCAATTATAAATTAAGAGATTGGGGAATTTCACGTCAGAGATATTGGGGCTGTCCTATACCGGTAATTTATTGCGATGAATGTGGTATTGTACCAGTACCCTATGATGATTTGCCAGTTTATTTACCAAAAGATGTTAAATTCACTGGCGCTGGTAACCCCTTAGAAACGAGCAATAGTTTTATAAATACTAAATGTCCTAATTGTGGTAAAGATGCTAAACGTGAAACTGACACAATGGACACTTTTATTGATAGTTCTTGGTATTTCTTCGCCTTCTGCGATCCACCATCCATAGAAGCAAAGGTTCCATATAATAAAGAAATCGTAAACTATTGGGGTAATGTTGATCAGTATATTGGAGGTATAGAGCATGCTATTATGCACTTAATTTATGCTAGATTTTTTACAAAAGTAACAAGAGATTTAGGGCTTCATAAATTTGACGAACCCTTCCAATCTCTTTTAACCCAAGGAATGATAAATAAAGCCCATCCTTATTGTCCCAACTGTAATGTATTTCTTATGAAAGCCGATTTGACCCAAATGAAGTGTAAAATATGTGGTAGCGTAGATCTTATTCAAAAGTCTGTAAAAATGAGCAAAAGTTATGGAAACACTGTAGATCCTGGAGAAATTATTGAAAAGTACGGAGCAGACGCAGCAAGGTTTTTTATATTATTCGGAGCAAGTCCCACATCAGGATTAGAATGGGCAGATGAAGGTGTTGATTACGCATATAGATTTATAAAAAGCACCTTCAATTTAGTTTCTGAACCTCCAGAACATATAAGAGATGATCTAAATATAAGAGATACATTAATCCAATACTATTTAAATAAGACCATTAAAGATTTTACTATATACATGAGGAAGATCGCTATAAGAAATGCTGTTAATAACCTTATACAATTTACATCAGAACTTAGTAAATATAAGAATGAAGGAGTTAATGAAGCAATTTATAATGAATGTGTAGAGAATTTAGTATTGTTGCTTCATCCAATAGCTCCTCACATGACTGAAGAAATCTGGGAAAGTCTTGGCAAGAAGGGATATGCAAGTCTAGCAACTTGGCCATCTTACAATGAAGAATTGCTAAGTGAAGAATCAGAGTATAAATGGAAATTAATGAATAGTATCATAGAAGATATTAATAACATAAAAACTCTAATGAAAAAAGAAAATTTGGAATCTATTTCATTGATTATTGCTGATCCATGGAAAATGAAAATTTATGACTCTCTAATGCTGATCTTAGAAAAAACTAAAAATAAAGGGGAAATAATGAAAGATTTGATGCAAAATAAAAATTTTCAAAAGTATAGTAAACAAATTAATAAATTAGTCGATAGAATATTAAAGAATGTTGGGAAATATCCAAAATCTTTACTATCTTCAAATGAAGAATATCAATTTTTTAATGAAATTAGGATTATTATTGAACAGAAATATAAATGTGATGTTAAAATTATCTTTGAAATAGAATCTACCGAACAAAAAGCCTCTCAAGCTCTACCAGGTAAACCCGCTATTGTTGTATCATAATATAGTTATAAGTGTACTTTAATTATCTTTTTAATTAAATAACTTTTAATAGAAATTTATTAATTTACAATTAAATAAAATATTTTTATACTGAAAATATTAAAATTAATAAAAAAATGGCTTTAATTAAAATCTTAGAAAAAATCAAGTAATCTATTAAAAATGACGATATATGAACTCAGTATCATCTCAACCACAGGTTTTCCATACTACTCCAAAATTATAAAACCGATACCTGAAGGTGTGAAAATTTTTCTAAGATTTTTTGATTTTTCTAAAGATAAGTCAACAGTTCATGAAAAATTGGAACCAAATTCAAAATTTGATCTCACAGCAGGTTTAATTTCCGCTTTATATGAATTTGCCCGTAATATAGATAAAAGAATCCATGTTTTAGAATTTAAACCCACAAAGACTATTAAATCTTCGAAAAATGTTGAAGAGAAAGCAAAGTATCAAGGAGATGTATTGATTACAACCCAAACCGAATCTTTTTTACTCCATAAATCAGTTCAAGAAAAAGTAAAACTAATATATAATAATTTTATAAATTCTAAAATACCTCTGGATTCTTCAGAAGAAATTATGAAAAGCGAACAAAATAAAATAGTTGAAATTTTAACAGATTCAAAAGCTAGAAATATAATAAAAGAGCGCCAAAATGAATTAAAACGCTCTGCAAATGACTTTCTGAGTGAGATGAAAGATTATGGTTTATGGGGAATCTGCATAACTTCGTTTGATCTTTCACCCATAATTGCGTTTGGAAAAAAATATTCATTGAAACATATAAATGAGATTTTAAGGCGTATTGGATATATTCCCGAAATAACTCCTTTAGATTGGATTTATAGGACATCATTTTTTTCTGAAGAACAAATTCAGGTATGTATTATAAAATCAGGAGTCGGGCCTACTGTTGAGGAAGTTCTGTTTGAACCATTTTTTTACTTACTTTTTGCCGATCCACAAAGTTTCTTTGCAGAATTCCCTGGAAAACTAACAACTTCATTTAATAAAATTCTTGATTGAAATAAAGGCAAATAAATCCTTAAATCCTAAGTACTACTCAAACTAATTAATCCATTTTAGATGCAGCCTTTATTATTTGATAGAAAGAATCTGTTTCAAGTGATGCTCCTCCAACAAGACCCCCATCGATATTTTCTTTTCTAAATAATTCTATTGCATTCGTAGGTTTAATAGATCCCCCATATTGAATTCTTATTAAATTTGCTGTCTCTTTATCGTATTTTTGGGATAATAATTTTCGAATATAAATGTGAACTTCTTCTGCTTGTTCTGGAGTTGCTGTTTTACCTGTACCTATCGCCCAAATAGGTTCATATGCTATAATAACTTTTAATATTTGTTCTCTCGTTAAATCTTTAAATGTTTCATTCATTTGATATTTAATGATTTGGTGTGTTTTACCACCTTCTCTTTCTTCTAAATGTTCTCCTATACAAACAATAGGAACTAAGTCATTAGACAATGCCTTTTTTAATTTTTTATTAATTAAGGCATCTGATTCATTAAAAATATTTCGTCTTTCACTATGGCCAAGAATTACATATTCGACACCTACTTTTTTTAAGAACGTTGGTGAAATTTCACCTGTAAAAGCACCTTTCTCTTCAAAATGCATGTTTTGGGCACCTAATCTGATATTTGTATCTTTTAATATCTCATATGCACTAGTTAAAACAGTGAAAGGTGGAGCAATAACAATATCAACTGTATAAATTTCCTCTACTAAAGGTATTAATTTTTTTAACATGTTTATACAATCTTCGGGAATTCCCAAATTCATTTTCCAATTCCCACCAATTATTGGTTTCCTCAATTTTTCTTACCTCTTTATATAAGTTAATCTTAATATAATTTAATTTCGCAATAATAGTTGTAAGTTTTAAATTCTATAAAATTCTACCTAAAATTTCTGGAAATAACAAATCATTAAGAGAAAATAAAAAGTTATTCTTGTTTTGGGAGTTTTTCAGATAATTTTGTTGCTTTTAAAATCTTCTTTACCTCATCTACATCAGGCGTTATTATTTCTGGTAAACCCAGCTGTGAACGTCTCCTTTCTATTGCAGGTTGCATTGGTATTGCTTTACCATGCTCTAAAATAGTAGCAGCTTGGCCACTATAATGTGTTGGGGCTTCACCCCTTTCCACGCTCATATTCTTTAAGATAATAAAGATTTCTGTTAACTCAACTTTTTGGGGACATACTTCATCACATGTATCACACATTGTACAACCCCAAATATTGAATGCATTTTCAGCCCCAAATATTTTTTCTTTCAGCCCTAATAGAGCATCTAATATTAATCTCCTAGGATTATATTTACCTTCTGTAACTTGTGCTACTGGACAAGCACCGCTACAAGTAGCACATTGATAACAATATGCTAATGTAGTGCCGATATCATTACCAAGAATTTGGTTCCTAAAATCAAAATCTATAGTTGCCATTTATATCGATCAGTATATCTTGATATTATGTAATATAACTTTTAGTTGATTTTAAAATTAATTCTTTTAAGAAATGGTTTTTAAACATGAAATAAATCTATTTTATTTTCATTGTCTAAAAATTATTATTAAAATCCTCATTTTATGTGGTAATTGAAATTAATATAAGTAATTAAATATTTATTCTCCCAATTATTTAACAATATATTCTGAATGGCAAATATTTTATAATTGAGATATAATGACAAATATCGAAGAATTAGAGGAATATGGTTTTAAAATCACAGGAGATTTGAAAAAAGGAAAAGTAGTTGTCGATATCTATACAGAATGGTGTGGACCCTGCCGTTTTTTAAGCCCTATCTTAGAAAAATTGAAAGGTGAAGGAATAATTCATTTGTTAAAAGAGGATCTAGATAAAAATAGACCACTTGGTGAAAGATTTGGAATTACAGCCATTCCAACTCTTCTCTTTTTCAACAATGGGGAACTTTTAAATCATCCCATAGAAGTTCAAGGACAGATATTAGTGAACAACGGGATAATGATCGGTGCTGCAGGAGAACAAGTTATTCGTGAAATCATTGAAAAAATGTAATTATCGTAAAACAAAACTGTCATAATAGAAAAAAATTATTTTTTATTTTTCTAAAATACAATTTCTAAAACAGAATTAATATTAGAATAATATAGAATAAAAATTGTAATAATTCCTTAAGGAACTAAAATTATCCCAATAATCCAATTCAATGAGATAATGAGAAATCATATAAATAATCTATTATTCAAATTATAAATTTTTTATTTAATGAAAGTTTTACAATATTTAATTTGATAAAATATTGGAAAACAGCAATATGAATTATTCAAGAAAAGAAGTAATACAAACAGACGCAACTATGAATCAAATGAGAAATGCCATTTATGGTTTAGCTCGATTTATGGAGAAAAATGGAGTAACTGATATGAAGCATAAATTGAGGAAGATGGGAAAAAATATTGCGAAGACTTATATTCAATACTGGAAGCCTACTAATTTAGTTAATATCTCTAATATAAAAGACGTGATTACAACAATTTATCAAAAAATTTTCAATAGTAGTATATCAATTGAAATAAATCAGGCGGAAAATTTAATAAAAATTCAAGATTATAAATGTGCTTTATGTAAATATCATTATGATAACTTAGAAATAGCTGGTTGTGAGATTATACTAGGTTTGGTTTCTGAAATAATTTCTCTTATAAACCAAGAATTTCAAGATCCTTCTTCCATATTTTTATTACCGTACAAGATAAAAGAATCTCGAGCATATGGAAATAAAGCATGTATTCAATTATATAAATACCGAATAGGGGAGAAAGGTTAGAAATGGGAGCTTTTCAGTGGTTAATGAAAAAAATAACAAAAGCATTCGGTCGGTCTACAAATGCTCTATTTTATACCTTACTTTATAGAGAATTACTTAAGGAAATTAACGACATCACCAAAAAAGAAGAAGAAAGTCTTTTAGTTCTTAGAGAGATTGGAAAGAGAGCCGCCATCGAATCTTGTGAGCGACATTCAAGTATTTTTAAATTTATGCCAGGATCTCCAAAAAAAGTTTTAGATTATTTCGAGATTCTCTGGGTTGTTGTATTTGGTAGAGAATTAGATGATTATACATATGAAGAAATTCCCAAAGCAGATTCAAAATATAATGATTATGTTTTAAACATAAAAAAATGCCCTATTTGTGCTGGTTATGGCAAGGATGACGAGGATTCGTTTGATTTCAATAACCTGAAAAGTAAAGAGACAGAAGGACTAGCTTGCGGTCTCTGTGGAATGTTAGAAACTGTTGCTAATTTTATATTAAAGGTAAAAAGGAATGATTACAGAATCCAAATAATAGAGCAAGATTGCATCGCCAAAGGAGGAAATTCCTTGCAATTTATCTGCAAAATACATGATATTAATGAATGGAAAGAATTGATGGCTTCGAGAGTTCAAGAAAAAGCAATATTAAGAACATATTTTGAAGAAGATTTAGAAGAAGAAGAGATTATTCAAGAAACAAAAATTGATGTTATAGACAGACTCCAAGATGTTATCTCAATCGATAAATTAGAGGCATATCTTGATGAACCCTTGGAAAGTATAAAAGATAGTGTTGCTGATATTATTAGAGATAAATTGAATATGGAACCTGAGCATTTTTTTGATTATTTTAGAAATTATGAAGATGATATGATAAGAATAATTGGATATTTAGGCACACATCTCTTAAATGAATATGGAGGATTAGTGGAGAAATCTCTTAAAAATGAATGGTTTGCGAAAGTTCTAGGTTATATTTTTAAACAACTTAAAGAAATGACTTTGTTATTTATTCCATTAGATGTAATTCGTGATTATAATGAATTATTAGTTAATTTTCTTGAAGGTTTAGCTCCTACTGAAATGATTGATAATGTTAGACAATTTTCAGGAAAAGATACGATTAATTACCTTTTTGAAGGGGCTCAAATGGCACTTGAAAACTTAGGGATTGATTTCTCTGAATTAAAGGATAATGTGTGGGAAGAATTAAAAAAAGAACGTGAAAATGGATTAATAACTGCAGAAGCTTCTGCAGTTGAGAAAACACGTGAGAAAATGCCACAAATTATAAACTTAATTCAACAGTTTTTAATGATAATCAATGAGATTCTTACTTTGCCTATTAGAGTATTAATATCTGAAAGTCATTATGGTTTAAAAACAGCTATAAATTCAGTAGTTTCAGAAGAAGAGGGGTTATACGGTTCAATTCGAGAGCGTTTTGACAATATCTTTGATCAAATCGAAGAGATAAGAAAATAATGATATTTGTTAAATAAAATCAATACTTTTTTCACATCTAAATTTTCATGGTTAGTGAAAATTATTTTCGATTAAGTACCAATTTTTTGTTCAACACTGTAAATATCATATACCCAATCTACAATATACTGAAAGAAAAAACGCTCTCGCAATACATCATAATGAGATTTTCCTCTTAAACTTGTTAATTTAGCAATATCCTCTGATTTGATTTTATTCTTAGCAACTAAATCCATCCGTGCCATAAATTGGTCTTTAAGCTTAATTCTCCGAAATATGATTGAAATCGCTTGCGAAATCTTTCTTATTATCTCTTCCAATTCGATTTTGTAATCTTGTTGAAATTCTTCAATGTTGTTCAAGAATTTCTTTATCTTTTTCAAAATTGAATTTTTATCATAATAATTTACAAGTTCTTCTGGATTTAGAATTTCTGATAAAAACTCAATAATCTTATTTCTAATATCAATATCAATTTTAAAATTGACTAATTCATTTTCTAATTTACTTAAAAATTTTCTTTTTAGATATTGCTTGAATTTTATAATAATAGCTTCAGTTTCTTTTTGATCAGAGCATATTTCTATAATTTCTCCCTTGGGAGTGGAATATGTGAACCCTAAACCTTGTGGTCCTAACCCACCAAGTAGAACCATTGATATGCTATAAAATTTATAATTATTACTTTTCAAGATATTATCTATGTTTTTTATTATATTTTCTGGTGATACAAGATGTTTTTTAATTTCACGAAATTCACGATTTTCCTCAATTCCATAATAAAATGTTCTATAAATTACATTAAATTCCATAAATTCTTTACTGTTATTATATAAATTTACTTTTTCTTTCGCTTCTTCATTTTTCAAAAAATTGAAATTCTTATTGAAAATATCAATAAATCTCCTTATGGAACTCAAATATCTTACACTAAGACCATATATAGTATATTGATTGAAAAAATTATTCTTAATATAATGAATTAAAGCATCTTTATCTTGGAAATTTAAATTCGGTCTACTTATTATATGTTTATAAAGTTCTCGTGGAAAATTAAAATATACATAATATAAAAATGAATCTGATACCTGACCATACAAATCATTTAGATTAGCTAATAATAACTTGTCTTTTTTAATTTTTTTTATTGAATTTTTTTCTGCTTCAGTTAATTCCTTTTCCAATAAACCATATTCATTACAAAATCTTAAAATATCAATTTGATCTCCCAATGCTGAAGTTCGATATTCGGTAGAAATCTTATCTGTAAAATTCATAAGTAATTTAGATATAAATTCAAATCGTCTATTTATTTTTTTTACATCAATAAAAATATCAAAATCAATAGAGGCACTAAATAACTTCTTAAAGTTTTTAATTTGTCCAATTTTAAGACATTTACCCAATTCCTTATAGTAAATTCTTTCAAAAATTTGCTTATCTCTGATATTTGAAGTTTTCATTTTAAATTGTTTAATATAATGATTTGACGACATAATATGAATCATAAGAAGCAAGATTATAATAAATTCTTAACAAATATTACTGCTTAGATATTAGCAAATTAATCCAAAAGCTCAGCTATTTTTTTAGAAACACTTTGGATATTTAAGAAAACCATGCCTAATGAGGCATCACTTCGAGCTAAAGTGCATAAAATTGCATTTTCTCCTGCTTTTGATAAAATAATTATCCCATCAAGGCCTTCAATGAGAATTCGTTT
>JBHLOC010000016.1:81088-89598 GCA_048940925.1 Promethearchaeota archaeon
ATAAGTCAGTGAGTTCAGCGATGTTTTCACTCAACAATTAATCAACTTGAATAAATAGTGCTTAATAATCTAATAAGATAATTATATTATAAAATTATTTTTTTTTTGATCTTATTTTAATATTAACTTTATTATAAAAGTTAATTCATATTTAAAAAATATTTTTATCAAACTCCACATTAGTAATTGTGATGACTGAGAATCAAAAAATAAATGGCAATACACAGGAAGAAAAAAATAAGGAAGAATTGGAGAAAGAAGAAGAAGAAAAAATTAAAATCGACTCACTAAGAAGAGCTGGGAAAATTGCTCAGCAGGTTAAAGAATTTATCAAGCCAAAAGTAAAAATAGGCATAAAAGTAGTAGATTTAATTAATATGACTGAGGCAAAAATAGAAGAGTTAGGTGGTTTTTCTGCTTTTCCTGTTAATTTAAGTATAAATAATATTGCAGCACATTACACCTCTCCATTAAAAGACGATGGACTGACCATCAGCGATGGGGATATTGTTAAAATCGATTTAGGAGTTCATATTGAAGGATATATTGTAGATACTGCGTTTACTGTAAAATTCAATGAATATGAATCACTTGAGAATATCATTCAAGCTACTGAAGTAGCTCTTGACGCTGCAAAAATGATGATTAAACCTAAATTGAATACAAAAGAAATAGGAAAAAAAATAGAAAGTATCGTAAGGGGTTTTAAATATACTCCAATCAAAGAACTTGGTGGTCACCAAATTGAGAGATGGACAGTTCATGGAAAAAAAGCATTACCAGAATTAGGATCTCAAGGTGGTGATATTATAGAGGAGGGAGAAGTTTTTTCTATAGAGATATTTGCGAGTACAGGTGAAGGTTCAGTACATAATACCCCCTTTTCATATATATACGAAATAAATCCCTATTCTGGGAGAGTTCCTCTACGTAGGAAAATCTCTAAGCAATTATTGGGTTTTATCAATAAGAATTATAAGACTTTACCTTTTGCTGAAAGATGGTTAGCGAAAGAATTTAGATTAGGCGTAGCATTTGGACTCCAAGAACTTGTACAACAAGGAAAATTACAAGCTCATTATGTTCTGGCAGAAAAAAAAGGTGAGTATGTTGCGCAATCAGAAGATACTATGCTGATAACTGAGGATGGATATGAGCAATTAACTTAAATTTTTCAATATGTCTATTAACTAAAATTGTAAATTTTTTTATGGAAAAATTAAATATTTGCCTTGTTTCTGTTACAATCGCTCCAGATAGCCAAGATGGAGCTGGAAAAAGTTTTAGAGGAATTTTTGATTATCTCAGAAAACAAGGACATAATGTAAAATTAATTACAGGAAAATGGAATATCGATCTCAAAGATCCTGATATCATACAAATCAACTTAGTTCGGAAACGTTTTCTTTGGGCACCTCTATTTTTTTTAAAAGCAAGTAAATATATTAATAGTTATAAATTTGACATTTTTCATGGAAATGCTCCTAAAGGCACATTACCCATTTTAATTGCTAATAAAAAGAAGTTTATTACTACAATTCACGATTTAGGACCATTTGAAACGAGATTTACAAAAATTCCAATTGAAAAGTATTTAATTAAGTTAGCTGTACAAAAAGCATCAATGATAACAACTGTTTCTGATTTTGTAAAAAATGAAATTAATTATTTTATACCGAAAGTAAATATAAATAATATTTTCACTTTATATAACGGTATTGAAGATAAATTTAAGCCATATCCAAAAGAAGCCGAAAAATTAAAAGATAGATTATCGATAGAGGGCCCTGTACTTCTCTATATTGGTCGAATCGCATTTTATAAGGGTGTAGATGATATTATTACAGCTTATAATATTGTAAAAAAAACAATTCCAAATATTAATTTAATTATAGGAGGGAAACCTGATTTCCAAATGGAAAAAATATATAATGAATGGGTAACTAAATATAGAGATATTCATTTTGTTGGTTTCGTGCCTGATAACGAGATTCCTTATTATTATTCTTTAGGAGATATATTCATTACTTATTCCTTTGCCTCTGAAGGTTTTGGTTTGACTCCTGTTGAAGCTATAGCATGTGGAACTCCAGTTATATGTTCTTCAATGATAGCATATAAAGAAATTTTAAAAGATAACGCTATTTATGTTGCTCCTAAGAGTCCTAAACAATTAGCTATTGAAATTTTACGTTTATTACAAAATGATTTTGAAAGGAATAATCTTATTAATAAAGCTCAAAAATTTATTAAAAGATATACATGGAATTCTGTAGGTAAAAAACTTGAAATTATCTATAACAAACTTCTTTATGATTAAAAACATATTCAGTTTAAAGTTAACGTAATTCAGACTAATTTATTTTTGACAAAATTAAAACAGATTTCTACAGGGTTCTCAAATTGTTTAATTTTTTCTTTAAACACATTTATTTTAAATCTCTTTGATGATGGTTCTTGAGAAAGAATTTCTATGGATCTCTTAATTATTTGTTCTTTATCTTTTAAATGTTCTAATGGAAATCCATTTTTTATTAGAAATAACTCCTGAGGGGCAGAATCTCCTGGAAAATATTCTATACTAGGAACATTTAATAGGCTTGATTCACGAACAATTGTTCCACCACCACTTATGGTTAAGGCTCCGTAGAAGCATAAATCAACGATATTGGGTAAATATTGAGTAATTATAACATTTTTTTCTTTATTATATTCTTTGAGTTTTTTAGAGAGAAATTTTACTTGTTTATCATTCCGAACAAGTATTAAATATTTATGGTTTGGAAATTCTTTATATATCGGTGAAAAGAATTTACTTATCATTGTTTCCTCTGGTTTGATTTTATCAATTAAATAACAAGCATGTGATGGTTCGCTTCTAATCAAAACAAATTTTCCTTTCTCTAGATTATAGTTATCAAGAATATTAGGATTAGGAGTATATTGAGAAAGCCAAGCAATTTCATCTAGACCATTATAACGAATTATTTTTTCTGGGGAAGCATATAACTTTATATACCATTCTTTAGGGATACACTCTGGTGTAATTATATTTCCTATGAATGGATGAATTAACTTGCAAACAGGTTCATTTCGAGGTTCATCATTAAATCCAATTGAAGGAATTTTTAATCCATATGCAATTCTTGTACCTTCTACTGACAAAAAAGTTATAAAATAATTAGGAGAAAACTTTTTGACTACAGGGAAAAGATCTTTCAAACGATCTATATAAGTACTAAGCTTGTTATCTAATCGGTCACCACCATGCCTTCCTATTTTATTGTAACTTATCCCAAAATCATCTAAAATTTGATATGTAGAATCATAATTTCGAGCAGTTAATAAAAGTTCTGATTTTTCTTTTATAAACATTCTTATTAATGATTGAAACATAACCGCACTTTTAGGCTGCTCAATATCGATCCATATTTTTTTATTATGAAGGCTCATATTCCAAATCAAAGTATTAAGACTTTAAAAAAATGATATAATTTTTAAAAATTTAGACAGTTTATATGATTTACTAAAATCTAAACATTTGCTTTATGAAAATAATTAAGAAACCTTATAATTCTCCACATATACATGGATTTGATTTACATTTAATACATATATTAGGATATTTTTGAAATAAACTAAGTTCAAGATCAATTTCTAATAAGTTTGCTATTGAGGACGTCCAAGCAATTATATCTGCTAATTCTTCTGACACTTTATTCTTATCAACTTCCGTAGATTTAAGAAGTTGAGCTAATTCTCCAATCTCTTCAATCAACCAAATAAAAGTGTGTTTCAGACCCCTTTTTTTATCTTTTTTAAAATAGAGTGTTTTTATTAAATCTTGGAATTTTGAAATTTTCATCTAATAAAGATAAGTGATTTATTTAATATATGGTAAGGTATTAGATCAACCGCCACCTGGAGTAAAAAGCCAATTAAATACACCTACATGTGCTAATATTACTAGTAATATAAGAGTGACTGAAAGTATGATTGTACTTATCGGACCAACTTTAATACCTATTGAACTGTCTTCAAAAAATCTCATTAATCCCGCTCCTCCCATAGGCATTGGAGTACTTCCACTTCTTCTTTTCTTGCGTCTAGATTGAGTACGACGAGTTGACATTTTATGATATTTATATTAAGTTTTTTAGATATATGTATTAATCACTAGAAAAATATAAATTTTTATCTTTAAAGTTTAAATTTATAATATAATAAGTTTTTAAAAATTGAATTCATTAATTTTAGATAATTTAAGATATTGATTATTAATATGTTAAAAAAATTAAGATTTCTGATAATTTCTGTAATAATCATTCTAATCTCTATTCAAATCTTAAATATTACAAATAATTCTAAACTAATTTCTCATGCTCAGAATAATGTAGAAAATCCAAAATCTAATGGAAATTTGGAAGATATAGAAAATATTATAATAACAAAAGTGAATAGAATCGCTAATATAAGCGGATATGGTCTTGTTCTTTTCGAAGACACTATCACAGTTAAAAATTTAAATAATAATCCCATTACTTCTATTTTTATTGCAATTCCATTAAATCTTTCAGATGATTTAGTTTTTTATAAAGCCACTGGAATTGATGGGAATACGCTATCATCAGAGCGCTCTTATGTAGTAATGAGTGAATTTGAATTAATTACCATATATTTTGATACACCTCTTTTACCACAACAATCTAAAACAATAATATTTATTCACCAATATCGTAATCAAATCACTTATTATGAAGTAACGTATGAAGAAACACATCAGTATTTAAAATTTAAGGGTTTTGTCTTTCCCTTATTCCCATATAAGGCTGTAGGAGATGTCGAAGCACAATATCATATTCCAAAGATTGCTGGTGATATTCAAGGAAGCTGGGGGCGTGTAGAGCATGAATTATACTATATTGAATATAGATTTAAAGATATAAGAGATAAAGTAAATGAGGATTACCTTTTACCTTTTTTAGAGAATTTAAACGAAAGTCGAATAATCAATATTACGTTTTATCATGATGAGTTTTCTAGGTTAGAGATAAGTAAAATATATCGAGAAATATTTATTTCGCCATGGGGGATAATCAAAGTTAAAGAAGATATTACTATAGAAAATTTGGGAATCACTAACTATAACACAATCAAAATAGAAATTCCTCGTAAAGCTAGAGAACCATATGTATCAGATGAATTTGGAAAAATATTAGGATTAGAAATTTTATCAAATAAAAATTCAACCCATAAAGAATTAAAAATTGATATATTACAAAACCGTGTTCAGATGATACCTAATTCTTCGTTTACGTTTAGTGTAAGATATTTTTTACCTTTTGAAAACTATTATTCAATAAATTGG
The DNA here is from genome assembly GCA_048940925.1 of Promethearchaeota archaeon. Classification (GTDB taxonomy): domain Archaea; phylum Asgardarchaeota; class Lokiarchaeia; order Sigyniarchaeales; family SOKP01; genus Loki-b32. The sequence continues at coordinate 86,457 of JBHLOC010000016.1, forward strand.
ATTCAAGAATCAATTAAAATTGATCTGTTAACATCAAGTTTTGAGTACCTAGGGAGACGACAAATTATTAAAATAATAATAGATGGATGTTCTAGCATAAATTTCATATCTGAACCACCTGAACTAATTGAAAAATCACATGGAGCTACTGTATTAACTTATAGCTCTAATTTTTTTACCTCTCTGGATTCTAAATTTATTCAATTTACATTTACACTAGATCTATTTGATTTACTTTTAAGACCTATTTTTATTTTACTTTTAATTTCTATTATTCTTTCCTCATTTGTATTAGTAGTAAAATTAAGAAAAAAAGGAACAGAATCACCTTTATTGGAAAAAGAATACATCCCTGTAAATGAAATTCGAGAATTCTGTTCTTTATATGAGGAAAAGAATGCTTTAATTTTAGAGATTAGGCAAGCAGAAGAAAATGCAAAACGTAAAAAAATAGCAAAAAAGAATTATAAGAATATTTTAAACAAAAATACTGCAAAAATAGATGAAATACAAAAAGAGATTGTTCCATTTAAAAAAACACTAGTGGAAACAAGCGAAACTTTCGAAAAGATCGTAAAAAGACTAGATGTTTTAGAAGCCGAGCAAATTAGTATTAAAGATAGCTTAAATCTTTTAGAATCCCGCTATAAAAGAGGTAGGTTACCTTCTAGAGCAGCTTATCTCAAATTATATGATGATTTCAATAAAAGAAGAAGAAAAATAGATAGAACTATTGATAAATTCATTCAACAATTAAGGAGTTATCTTTTATAAAATAATATTTTTTTAAGTGTAAAATATAATGAAACCTTGGTTATTTGATATTCTTGCATGCCCTATTGACAAATATTTCCCATTAGAATTATACATTTTCTCATATGAATCTGAAAGAGAAGAATTTCAAACCTATATTGAAGTGTATGAAAAGAGAAAGATTGATCATATTAAAAATGAGAATATTATCGAATTATCTAAAAAAAACGATAATATTTTCTTGAAAGATAACATTATTTTTGAATTCACCTCACTTAAACTATATCTTAATTCGCTTCTCAAAAGTATAAATGAAATGGATTTCATTTTTGATAAAAGTGGTAATGATTTGAGTAAAAAAAGTTTAGATATTATTAAATCAAAAATTAAACCTAAAATTTTAGGATTTTCTGAACAACTGAATATTGATAAACTTGATAGTATATTGCCTGAAATATATTTTTTAAATAAGGTAAAGTTGGAGATAGAAATTGATTCAGGTTTATTATTTTGTAAAAATTGCAATAGATGGTACCCCATTATTGATACCATACCCCAAATGCTCCCTGATCAATATAGAGACGAGAAAAAAGAAACTGAATTCCTTCAGTCCAATAAAAATTTATTGGATGAAGAATTTTTAAACCAAGAATTAAGACCTTTTAATATATAAAATATAATTGAATTATAAAATATAATATGTAGCCGCGTGGTGTAGTGGCCAAGCATTTAGGGCCTTGAACCCTGAGACCACGGTTCGAATCCGTGCGCGGCTATCTCTCTTTATTTTTATGATAATTTTTTAAAAATCTCTTTTATCATTCAAGATAAAAGAACTTCGAATTTATTATTAAATAAAATATTTTTTAATTTCGAACTAAATAATGCTTAAAACGTTTCAAAATAAAAATTAAATTAAAAATTTATTAACTTTTTTAATTTTTTTTAATTAGATATTAAATAAAGAATGATTTCACATATTTTGTAAGAAACTATTAAACATTAGAAAAAAAATTAAATACTTATTAATTAAATATTAAAATTGCTATATTAACAAAAAAAATAATATGCAGAATTATAGAAAAAAACAGATTAAAAGAGTGTTGTTAATTATTCTTTCTATAATATTAATAGCTACCATTATCATTTCTATTGTTTTCGCAGTTTTTAATATAAAATTCAGCCTCAACGATGAAAATAATAGTGATGATGAAAAATGTAAAAGATGAAAACGCTCATTACAAGAAAATAAAAGATTTGACGATTGGGAAATAATATCAAAAGAATTGAATAATTATCAAATCAATATACTCTTTAAAATAAATTTAGAGATAAAAGTGGATGAATCTTGTAAAAAAAACCTAGTTACAAGATGACAGCCTCGTGAGGGTTCTAATTTTTTAATAAACTAATAAACTTAAATTATATTATAAAGATTATATAACATTTCTGTATTTATAAATTGATTAAGATTTGTAATAATAAAACTTTTTCTCAGTAAGCTAGGTTAATAAAACTTGATTAACAAGAAGATAAATTGCAAGAAAAATTAAAATTGCTCCACTTAATATTCTTAAATATGGGCGATATTTCAATCTGAAATCATTTATCTTATTTGATTCTAAACCCAACCTCAACAATAATAGTAAAAGTATAATCGGAATAATCATACCTAATAAATAAACAAAAATAAAAACATATAATAATGGATTATTTTGAAGATTATATAGTAATGATAAATAAATTGTGCCAAAACATGGAATTTTAATTAACACGAAAATGATTCCTACTAAAAAAGCATAAAATCCTGAGTTCTGTTCAATAAAATCTTTCAAGATCGTTTTAATTTTTTCTGGCGTTCTATAAATTGTGCTATGTTCCTTTTTACATTCTATTATCTCCCACGTTCCAATTATAATTAGAATAGCTGCAAATATGTAGCTAGAAATGAAAAAATTTTCTAATAGTTGGAAGAAATAAAGAAAGACAATTGATATAAGAATATATGCTAAAATCATACCTGAGATCAAACCTATAGAAATTGCCATAAATTTCCTCTTTTCTTCAGTTATAACTAGGGATGTACCAAACACACTTAACATTAGCAATATACATGGTGTTATTCCTATTGATAAGCCAGATATAAACGCTATCGCAAAATTAACATCAACCATAGGTTCTAATAGAATATTTTACAAATGAATTTTCTCTAATCTCATTTTATCCTTAATATTTAATAATGTTAATATAAAAGAGGTTTAAATTTTTAGATATTATGTCAAATCTTAATTTCATAATAAATCTTGAGTATAAAAATAAAAAATTAAAATATATCTAGCATTTTATTTCTTCATCCTCAAATTCAGAATATTAATAATAATTATATATA
>JBHLOC010000056.1:0-26424 GCA_048940925.1 Promethearchaeota archaeon
GAATTGATAAACATCAATTTTCCCTTTGCTGTATAAGTAGAATCAGGTATGGAAAAATCTTCATTTAGAGGTATTTCTTTTATTTTTGCATTATAAAGTGTTCCTAATACTTTATATAATCCATAAGAGGGATAAAAAATTATAATTTCATCATTAGGATCAATAAAAACTTTAAAAATGACGTCTAAAATCTCATCTGAACCATTTCCGATAAAAATTGAATTTCTATTTGTAAGGGTTTCTTTGTCTCGTAGTAATACATTTAGTATTTCTTTTCGAAGTTCAAATGCAGTAGGATCAGGATAAAGTCTAAGTTTATCGTCTATTGCACCTTTAATATCTTCTAAGATTTCTGGAATTGGTGGATATGGATTTTCATTTGTATTTAATTTAATCCATCCTTTTTCAGAAGGCTGTTCTCCAGATTCATATGGTGTAAATTTTTTGAGATTTTCTCTCAATAATGCATTTAAGTCCATTTTAAATACCATATATTTTTTATACCGATATTGAACATTTGGTATAGATTTCTAAAAAATTTTTTGTTAAAACTAAATTTTAATAAAAATTATTACTTTTTTTTAATCTTTTTTCGATAGATTTTTTATGAGCAGGTAAACCTTCGAAATCAGCTATAATAGAAGAAGATTTACTCAATGCTCTTAAACCATCTAAATCACACTCTAAAACATCAATTATCTTTAAAAAATCATATGAATTCAATCCTGAATAGTTTACAGCATTTCCACCAGTTGGTAATACATGATTTGTTCCTGCAGAATAATCTCCTAATGATACAGGTGTATTTGGTCCTATAAAAATAGCACCAGCATTCATTATTTTCGGCACTATAGCTTTAGGATTTTTAGTCATTATTTCAAGATGTTCTGGTGCAATTAGATTGCAAATCCTAACACAGTCTTCTAGATCTTTAGCTTCTATAATGAGACTGTTATTTTTTAATGCACTTTTGATTATATCTTTCCTTTCCGATTTGTCTACATATGATTCTATGTTATTGATGATATTATCTATTAAATCTGTCGATGTTGATACTATAATTCCTATATTATCAATGTCATGTTCGATTTGGGAAAGTAAATCAACTATGACAAGGTTATAGTCAGAAGAATTATCAGCAATTATTAAAATTTCGCTTGGACCTGCTGGAGTATCTATAGCTACAATATTAGATAAAATTTGCTTTGCAGCATTTACCCATTTATTTCCAGGACCTATAATTTTTTGCACTTTAGGAATTGTATTTGTGCCTAATGCCATCGCAGCTATAGCTTGAGCACCCCCGATTTTATATATATTATTAATATTAAATTCACTCGCAGCCACTATAATCTCTGGGGCAATTTTTTTATTTATTTGAGGAGGTGAACATAAAATAATTTCTTTAACACCTGCTACATATGCAGGAGTTGCTGTCATTAAGACTGTACTAGGATAAATGGCTCTCCCCCCAGGAATATAAATCCCAATTCTTTCTAAAGGTCGATATACTTGTCCCGCTTTCACACCTTTTTCTATTTTTATCATCCAATCTTCTCTTATTTGAGCTCGATGGAATTTTATTAAATTCATTTTTGCGTATTCCAATGCCTTCAGTAAATTCTTATCTATTTTATTATATGCATTAGAAATCTCTTCTGGAGTAACTTTAAGTTCTGATTCAACTAATTCCACACCATCATATTTTTTTGTAAACTCAAGAATCGCTTTATCCCCTTTTTTTTTTACCCCTTCAATAATGCCTAGAATTGTTTCTTTAATAGAATTAATTTGAAGAAAATTTCGGGGAATAAATTCAGATATATTAATCTCATTTATTACCTCTGATTTAACAATTCTAATAGAATTTATAAAAATCACCTTGTCCCTTCCAAGGGAAGTATTTGCCTTGGTTCATGAACTACTAAACCCTGAGCATATTTTCTCAGCAATGGAATTAAATTTAGAAAATCCTGTTTTTTAATTATTGTATTTATAGCAAACCAATCACCTTCACCAGCTAATTTTGAGATAGTAGGCCGTTTTAAAGCAGGGAGTTCATTTAAAATTTTATTTAAATTTTCCTCTTTTACGTTCATAAATATATGGAGCTTTTTTGATGCTTCTATAACACCCTTTAGAAGAACAAGAATATCCATTATTTTTTCCTTTTTCCATTCATCTTTTAAAGCATTTTTGTTTGCAATTAATACGGCAGTAGAAGTATCGATTATATCGATGATTTTTAAATTATTAGCCTCCAATGTAGACCCTGTCGATGTATTATCAATTATAACATCTACTTCTTCAGGAGGCTTTGCTTCTGTTGCTCCAAATGATAAGAAAATTTTCACTTTCTCATTTTCACCCCAATTTTTCCAAGGAGTAATAACTAAAGGTTCTTTCTGACCATACAGCTTTTGATAGGTTAAATTATTTTTTAAATAATTCATTGATAATGTTAAATATTCAGTTGAAATTCTCAATGTCTTATTTTCAGAAGAAAAATTTTGTAGAATATTATCAAGCGACTTAATATCATCCCAATTTTTTGGAACACATAAGACTAATGAAACAGCACCGATTTCTAAATCCAATAGAATTTGCACATCAGCATTAGATTCTTTAATCCAGTCTCGTCCTGAAATTCCTAGATCAAATTGATTTTCACCTATCAAATAATTCGGTATCTCTTGGGGCCTTAATAGTTTAAGATATATTTCAGGATCCCCTACAGAAGGTCTATAATCTCGTTTTGATCCAAAAGACAATTTTAATCCTGCCCTTTCAAAAAAAGAAGATATATCTTTTTGGAGACTTCCCTTTGGAATAGATATTTTCAATAATTTTTCTTGCATTTAAAATCAATAACCCTTGTATATATAATAATTTAACCATACAAAGATTTATAAGATTTAAGTCTAAATCCTCATTTTCTGAAATATAGATAATAAATCAATCTTCCTTTTAAGGGTAGCTAAAAGTGACAATAAAAGAGGATTTTTAAATAAAATTAATAGTTTCTTTTAGATTAATCTTTTAAACAAATTATTTTATTATATTATTATAAATATTCGATGATAATATTTTTTGTTGAAACAATACATAAGAAATGGTGATCGAGTTTGAACCTTGCTCTAATGTTCAATGTTAAACCAGGTGGGGAAATTGAAGTCATTAGATGGAGTAAAGATAATTTTTTACCAGATACTTCAATAATAGTATTAGATGAGAGCTCTGAATCATTGTATTTATGGCATGGAGTTCAGCAAGGATTAGTCGCTCGAAGGACAGCTCTGAGACAAGCTGAATCACTTAAAGGACACGGTTATACGGTAGGTAAAAGCATTATTGGACGGGATATCAAACAAATAAAGGAAATAGATGGAAGAAAGATTGGAAAAGTACCAGAAGATAGTGCTCAAAATGATGAACTTCAAGCTCTATTAGATTTAAAAGTTACAGAATTAGATAACTATATTGTAACGTTCGAAGCAGGTGCTGTTAAGCCTGTAGTTGCAGTACAAACAGGAAAGGCGGAAGTAAAAGTTGAAGCAAAACCTTCTCCAACTCCTGCTCCCACTGTTTCAAAACCAATTGAACCTGCAAAACCTGTTGAACTAAAAAAAGTAGTTACACCTGTTAAATCTGTTGAATCTGCTTCTGAATATGAAGAAGCAGAACCCTTACCATCTATTAAAGTTGAATCAAAACCAGCACCTTCTATACAGGTTTCAAAAACAAGCCTTAAAACTGATGCTAAAGTTGCATTTGTCTTTTCTGGAATCTTAGAACATTTTGATGACATTTGGATTTCAAAAAAAAAAGATGGAACTTATTCTGTTGAAATGATGGATGGCCCTATCTGCACATTTTCGATAAAAGAGGGAAGTAAATTAAATTTCACAGCAGATAGTTTTTCTGGAATTGATACAAAAGTTAAAACCGCAATTCAGAAGAAATTTATAGAACTCTCAAAATTTTTAGGGTAGATCCCAAAAAGTAATATATTTTTTTATATACAATTTTTATTATTATCTTTTTTTTATATTTATAGGAATGATAATAGAGATATTATTCCTGTTTTTAAAATAAATAGAAAATTATTATTATGAAATTTAATAAACTAGCACAACTGTTTTCAGAATTAGAAGCTACTACAAAAAGACTTGAAATGATTGATTTATTATCAAGCTTTTTTAGTAGAATTAAAAAAAAAGGAAAATATGAAGATTTAGACAAGGTTATTTATCTCTTGCAAGGTCAACTAGCTCCAAACATTAAACAATTTCCGAAAATGGGTTTAGCTGAGAAAATGATAATTGAGGCATTATCTTTGCATTCTGGAATAGAAGCAGAAAGAATTAAAGAAATCTTAATTAAAAAAGGTGATATCGGAGCAACAGCAGAATTGATTTTATCAAAAAAAAAAAAGCAAAAATCATTATTTGATTATAATAAAGAAAATGAAACTTTAGAAAGTTCTCTAGAGATTTCCGATTTGTATTCAGAATTAATGAAAATAGCGTTAACTGATGGTGCTGGTTCTCATGATATTAAATTAGGAATATTAAGAGGATTAATGAGAAAATGTTCTCCATTAGAAGTGAAATATTTATTACGGACAATAACTTCTACCTTAAGAGTTGGAGTTCAATCTCCTACAATAATTGAAGGTTTAGCTTTAGCATTCACGGGTGGAAAAGATAGCAAGGATGTTATCGAAAGAGTTTATACATTACATCCAGATTTAGGTGAGATCTCAAAAATTTTAGCAGAATCTGGTTTAGATGAGGTGAAAAAGATTGATATAGAATATGGAATTCCTATCCTTAGTATGCTTGCTTCTCGAGAAGTTTATACCGAATTCATTAAAAGATTGGGAGTTCCATTCATTGCTGAATACAAGTTAGATGGAGAACGACTTCAAATCCATAAAAATGGCGTTAATATATCTTTATTTTCACGACGCTTACTTGATATTTCAGATCAGTATCCTGATGTTTGTCAAAAAGTAAAAGAGAGTGTAAAAGCTGAAAATGTAATTTTTGAAGGAGAAGTTGTTGCTATGGATCATTTCTATGAAAAAATGCTTCCATTTCAAGTTTTAAGTAAAAGAAGAAGAAAGTATGATGTAGATGATATTTCTAAAGAAGTTCCTGTATGTCTATTTATATTTGATCTTTTAAAATTAGAAGATGTATCATATGTGAATAAACCACTACCAGAGCGAAGACAAAAACTTGAAGAAATAGTAGAAGAAAGAGACGAATTACGTTTAGTTGAGTCTGTTCAAATTAAATCTACTGAAGAATTGTTGGATTTCTTTAATAAGGCTAGAAAAGAGGGAACTGAGGGTATAATGGCAAAATCGATCACAGAAGATTCAATTTATCAAGCGGGAAATCGAGGTTATAAATGGTTAAAGTTGAAAAGTCTAGAAGGTGGTAAACTTAAAGATAATATTGATGTAGTTTTAGTTGGTGCTTTTTATGGTAAAGGGCGGAGAACAGGAGTATATGGAACGTATATTGGCGCAGTATACGATCCTGAGAATGATATTTATGTTGCGTTTACTCGATTCTTCTCAGGAATAGATGATGTATTATCAGATACTCTAACTAAAGATATGAAACAATATCTATTAGAAAAAAAACCTGATAATGTGATTTGTGAAGATAAACCTGATATATGGTTAAAACCTGAAGTAGTCATGGAAATAACAGGTGATGAAATAACTAAAAGTGATAAGTTTGCTACACTAGGATATTCAATGAGATTTCCAGTCTATAATAGATTGCGTCCAGATAAAGGTCCAAAAGATACAACAACAGTAGAAGAAATTAAAGAATTATATGAGACTCAATAAATTTAGTTATCTAGAGGTAGATTTGAATCCCTCTATTTTCTAAAGTTTTTAAAATATCTGGAGTTTCATCAAAATTGTTTTCCCCAATATATATTTTTTTTAATGATTTTAGTGATACTATTGATTTTGGAATGGACTCAAGTTTATTTCTTGATAAATTTAAAGTTTGAAGAGATTTCAATTTTCTTATACTTTCAGGAATTTTTTCCAATTTATTATCACTTATATTCAAAATTTCTAAAGAGAAAAGATTTCCTATATTTTGAGGGAGATTTACCAATTCATTCCTTTCTAAGTCTAAAATTTTTAAAGAAGAAAGCAATCCTATAGATTCAGGTAAAGATTCTAGACTATTCCAACTCAAATTTAAATTCTCAAGGTTAGTTAAAAACTTAATATTTTCTGGTAATTCTTTTAATTGATTATCATGCAAATTCAATTCTTTTAAAGATACTAAATCTCCTATTGTATCAGGTAACTCAGTTAAATTATTTAATCTAAGATTAATTATTTGTAACTTATGTAAATATTTGATAGATTTAGGGATTTTATTTAACTCATTTCTCCATAAGTATAAATATTTTAACGATTTTAAGTCTCCAATCGACTCTGGGAGATATTTTACATTATTAACATTTAGATTAAGATTTTCAAGAGAAGTAAGTGAACCAATCCAATCAGGAAGAATTGATATTTGATTATACCTTAGAATTAATGTTTTTAATGAAGTTAAATATTTGAGAGGGGGAGGAATAGTTGTTAAATTTTTAAAAATGAAGTCTAATTCGATTATTTTACATTTTCTAATTTTATATTTCAATCGCCAATATATTTTCTCAAAAAGAGTTATTGTAAAATAATTAATTAATATATCTGCTAATTTTCGTGGAGTAAACAATTCAATATTTTTAGATTCACACAGAATTTTTAATCCTAATTTAAATTCCTTATTCTTTATTTTTTTTACTTCTTTCAGCAATATAGTTTTAATAACTGGATCAGAACTTCTTGACCAATTATTAATTATGTCAATAAGTACTTTATGTATCGTTCTTAAACAAGAAGGTGATTCTTCATGCATTAGTGCCCATTTCATTGGTTCAAATGATTTATCTAAAAACACATGTTTTAGAAAAAGAGCTGCCGCGTTTCTGACTGTTAAACTAGAATCAGAGATAAGCAAATTCTCCACGATATTAAAAACACTTTTATCATTTGTTCCTATACACTCCAAGTCTTTTATACTATCTACTCTAACCTTACTATTATCACTGCTTTCAATTAAAGATAATAGTAATTTAGTCGCAGAAAACTTATCTAAATTATTTTTTATATATTCTTGGTAAATTTTTTCAGGGCTTAATTCCATTATGTTAAGAAATTGATATAAATTTTTTAAATTACCGGGTTTAATTTATTCAAATTGGTCATTTAAAAAAAAAGTTTAAAGATGATTAACACTAATATATTCTAATTTTGCAGATTAGATTTTTTTACTTGTTTTAGTAGTTTTTTAAAAGCTATTATGTTATATTTCCAATTTAGTAAGTTTTTCGCTTCTTTTTCGCTACACCACTTATATTCGTTATGTTCATTGCTTAATTTAACATCAGAAATTTTATCCAATTCAACACTAAAACAAATATCTTTCATCAGTTTTCGACTGATTGGTGCTTTAAAAATAAAAGAGTAATTCAAATCGAAAATCCTTATTATATCTTGAATCCCAGTTTCTTCAAATACCTCCCTCTTAATAGTATCATAAATTTTTTCACCCTTTTCAATTCCTCCACTTATGGGTTGCCAAAACCCACCTTTTTCTTTGGTTCTTTTTAAGATTAAGACTTTAAATTCCGGATTTCTCGTAAATAGAAATACTTGGACATTAATTCTTTCAATCATTCACAATAGGAGGAATTCTTACTTGAATAGTTTGATTTTTTAGCTTTATTAAACTAGAAGATATTATTATTCATATCAGAATAAATCTAAATAATTTTTATGGAATCTTTAAAAAACTTTTTTAAATCAATTTCGAATAAAATTAGAGAGGGATTCCAAAGAGAACCTAACTATATACAAATGCGATTGTCAGTAAACAAAATCACGAAAAATTTTGAAGATTCACTTAAAAATAAGATTAAAAATAAAGTGACACAGGTAAGAATCAGAGAAGCGGTTGAAAAAGATATTGATAATTTAATTGCTATACATGACAAAGCATGGCATTCTACCCCTATGCCTTATCATGCACTTTCTAAAGAAAATTTATTAGAAATAATTAAAGATCCTGACATTACAATATTAATTGCTGAAGAAAATTCCACTGATATTGGATTTATAATCTTATATTTTACAGGAGAAAAAAAGAATGTAGGTGTAATAGCAGGATTAGGCATATTACCAGAACTTCAAAATAAAGGTTTAGGTACTTTTCTAGGAATAGCGAGTTGGAATTTTTTTAAAGGTAAGGGTGTTAAGGAACTAAGATGTAAGGTTTTTAAAGATAACAAAATCTCATATAATTTTATAAAGGAACTTGGATTTGAGGAATATAATTTAGATTTCCCTATATGGAAACTGTGATAGAAAAGGGTTTCATAGCATTAAATAAGATCTTCTAAGTTAAGTTCTCTGATTTTTGCTTTAGTTGGAGTTCCATATTTTTTATCCCACCCACGTTCATCATAATAATCATCAAGTAATTGATTAGCAATTTCAGGAGTAATTATTGTTTCACCAAAAAAATCTTGAAATGGAAGCACACTTTTTCCAAATTTCAATGATTTAAACCATGCTTCTGGAAATTTATCATCTTTTCGAGAAAAACCTTCTTTCATATTTAGTATTTTAAGTAAGTTCCAAGTCCTTTCAGCTGCTACCCGTAAATCTTCTGTGGAAGAATTAAGGCCTGTTACTGCATTATAGAATTCTGTTGTTGACTCTAAACCGTAGAAACGATTCATTTGAGCTCTTGCACATAGACCTAAAGAAGTTAAAACAGTATACCAATCTTCTGAATATCTTGTTAATCTTCCTATATTTACAACCATTTCCTTTAATGGGGGAGAAAAAATACGATTAATTGCAGATTTAGGAATTCCCATCCGTGAAAAATGAATGTGAAATTTTTCTATTGAACTGCCAGCACCTAAATAAGTTGGGGATCCACCAGATGCAACATGAGCTCCTTTAGGATTTACAACTTGCTCAAATTCCATAGTACCAAGACGTAAAAGTCTTGGTTCAAATATAACATCTAATCCCTTGACAGTAAGCATTTCATTTTCAATAGAGTCATACAATTCTGTTAATTTCTTCCAACCCTCAGCTAAAACATTTCCAAATCCTCTCCGATACGTTATCATATCTATCAGTTTAAATAAGGTATTATAATCTGTTTTCCATTCTATTCCTGTATTTTCTTTTGTGAAAATCCCTTTCTTGTATAGGTATGTACAAAATTTTAGTAAGGATGTAATTGTTAATGAATCTAGTCCATATCTATTGGTTATATCATATCCTTTAATAGCTTCACTAACTTTACTTAAATCTTCAAGGGTAAACATTAAAAAGGGATTAATTATTGAAGAGGTGTAGGTTAAAAACTCAGAGTAACTTCCTTCCTTAATTTCAAGAATATCTTTGTCACCCATCGGGCAAGAAGGACAAGCTATTCGTCTTTTTTTAAACTTTCTAAGATATTCACGCTCACTACATTGTCGAGCTTTTTGATTTTGACCTGAAGCGTTTAAAATCATAGCTACAGGTAAACTCCTCAACATTCCCAATCTATGCCAAGATTCTCTATGAGGATAGTTTTCAATTCGCTTGAATAGGTTATTATAAATTTTATTAAATTCGTTAGGGTTAGCAATTGAAACTCCTTTCGTCCCTTTTACAGCAATTGCTTTAAGCATTTTAGAACCCATAACTGCGCCAAGGCCCCCTCGTCCAAAAGTAGATGTTCTATCAATTAAAGTTAATGAATTTTTTACAAGATTTTCACCAGCTTGTCCAATTGCGATTACTCCACAATCATTATACTTTTTCAGTATGAAATTAGTTGATTCTACTATATCTTGCCCCCAGATATTTTTTGCATCTATTAAATCAATGTATTCATCTAAAATTAACAAAAAAACTGGTTTATCTGATTTACCTGAGAGGATTATGTGATCGAATCCTGCTTGTTTTAACTGAAATCCAAAACTCATGCTACCACATGAATAAGCAATTGCTCCGGTCGCCGGAAATTTACTTGTGCCAACAGTACGGGAAGATCCTGGAGTAATTGTACCTACCAAGGGACCTACTCCGATTATTATATAATTTTCAGGGGATAATGGATCAATATTTGGCTTTATCAATTCAGCTGCAATTTTAGTATTTATTCCAAGTCCGCCAATAAATTGATCAATATCATCAGTATTTAGTTTAGTAATATTAATTCTTTTATTTGTCAGATTGACATTGAGGATACTTCCAGTATAACCATTTAATTCCATCAATTATCTTCCTCCATTAAAGTTAATGCTCCATAAAGACAATGTTGAGCACATTGTCCACATTTGACACACGTGTCTAAGAAAAAAATTTCTGGATTTAGTCCATATCTTTCTTTAATTTTTAGATTGGCTTTTGATGGATTGAATATCTTATAATGAGTATAGGAACACCAAAGCATACATAAAATACACCCACTACATTTTTCCTCATTAATGATTATCTGAATTTTTTTATTTTGTACCAATGTTAGTTGTACCTTTTCATTATTAATTATAATTTTATAATTAGCCCATTTTTACTTTCTAATTCCTTCAAGAAGGGAGGTAATCGTTCAAATTTATTAAAATTTAAATCTAAAACTTTTAATGATGATAAAGTAGTAATAGAATAAGGAAGAGTTCCAAGTCTATTACCCCATAAGTTTAATTCTTCTAAAGCTGATAAACTTCCGATCCATTCTGGAAGAGAAGTGAAGTTGTTCCAGCTAAGGTTTAAATATTTAAGCGACTTTAGAAAAATAAAAGAGGAGGGAAGTGTTTTTAGGTGGTTATTTCTTAAATTTAATTTTTGTAAAGTAGTAACCGAACCAAGTGATTGAGGTAATTCTTCAATACTATTATCATATAATTCTAATTCTTTTAATTGATTTAAGGAACCAATCCATTTTGGAATTTTCTTTAACTTATTTCCACTTATGCCTAATTTTTCTAATGATGTTAGAGATTTTATACTAGATGGAAACTCTAGCAGGTTGTTCCATCCTAATTCTAGTTCTCTAATTGAGTTATATAATTTAAGATCGATTGATTTTAATTTATTTCCATGGAGGTCTAAAACCTTAAGTTTTTGGAGAGATTTTAATGATTCAGGGATTTTTGCCAATAAATTGTTTCTTAGATTTAGTACTTCAAGTGAATATAAATTACCGACAGACTTAGGAAGGGATCTTAATCTATTAGATTTCAAATTTAATATTTTTAAGGTCTTTAATTTTTTAATTGAATGGGTAAGATTAATTAAATTATTATAACTTAAATCTAAGGATATAATTGAATCTGATTCATTTGAGATTTCTGACAATTTTATTAAATGATTAAATCTTAAATCAAAAAATCTAAGATGTTTAAGTGAGAATATTAAATCAAGCAAATTTGGCAAAGAAATACCCTGAGGATCTACATTAGACAAATCTAATTTTGTAATGCAACCCGAATCATCTAATTCATATTTTATATAACCAAACTTAATTTTTAGAAATGAGATGAGGTAATAATTCAATAAAATATCTGCAAGATCTTGAATATAAAAATCCTCTAATTTCCTCGTTTTAAGAATTTCTTTAAAATCATATTTAGATTCTTTTTTGCTAAGTTTTTTGATCTTTTCAACTAAAATTGACTTAGATTCGTAAGTGTCTATCTCACTTATAACAGAAATGGCAGTTACGATGCATTTTAAAGATTTTTCATGTTCAAGTAGCCAAGAGATTGGAGCTAACGCTTTACCTAAATAATGATTTTTTAAAACTTTACAAGTTAATATCTTAATTTCTTTATTCAAATCTGAGATTAAAATATGTTCTAAAAATTTGAAATTAACATCATCCATAAATGGAAGTTTATCAAAAATTCTAATGCTTTCTAATCGCGTCTCAATATTTTCTGTGTTTTCTATTAATGTTTTTAATAATTCAATTGCAAAAGTCTTATCGAGTTCATTATTAATATAATCTTCATAAATTGCGTTAGGAGTTAAAGGCATACTTTTTTTTATTTTTATTTTTATTCTAAATCTTTTCTAATACCATTCCACCTAATGTTATAGGACCTCCTGATGCGTTATATATTTTTTCTGCTTTTTTCAATTTTGATTGATTTTGAGAATAAACTCGAAAAATAAGATCTCCTTCCTTTATTCTTGCACCCTGCTTTTTTATGATTTCAACTCCAGAGTTTTTTGAATTAGGACACCCTACTGCTTTCGCAATTTGATTTATTATTGAATTTTTCACTTCTACAATATAACCTTCTTTAGTTGCGAAAAATTCTTTGATATAAGGACCTATTATAATATCATCTGGTTTAATATCAGGATTTCCTCCTTGAATTTCAATAATTTTTTTCATTTTTTCATATGCTTTTCCACTTCTTAATATTTCTTTCGCTAAGTTCTGACCATTTCCTTTTTGAGCTTTACCACCCATTTCTAATAGCATCCCTGCTAAATCAGTAGATTTTTCAATTAACGAATTTGGACCTGCAGAATAATCCATTAATAACGTTAAAGCTTCTTTAGCTTCTAGAGCAGGTCCAATTGCATGACCAATCGGTTGATGGGCTAATGTTAAAGCACATTCTGCTTCGATTCCTACATTAGCAGCAATTTCTTTAAATAAATAAGCAAATTGTTTACCCTTATCTGGTGTTGGAAATTTGGTTCCACCACCAACAGGTATATCAAGAACTAGTTTTTTTACCCCCAGAGAAAGCTTTTTAGTTAGAATTGATGGAATCATAAGACCTACAGGATCCATATGTAAGGGACGTTCAATTTCAATTAAAACATTATCTGCTGGAGCTGTTTCAAGAGCTCCCCCCCAGATTATACACGATTTTTCTTTATGTATAATATCATTTAATTCTTCTGGAGTAAATGCTACAGGAGCTAAAACTTCCATAGAATCTGCTGTTCCTGATGGGGATGTGATTGCTCGAGTTGAAGATTTAGGTATTGTTAATCCTGCTGCTGCAACAATTGGGACAATGATCAGGGAGACTTTATTTCCTGGAACGCCACCTTTTAACAAAATTTACTAGATGTAAATTTTTGTGCTATGTTTATCGTAAACATCCATTCCGAAATAAAAAATCTCTCCACTCCTAGTTTCTGATAAAGTTAGAGCTGTCATCTCCTCATTATCCATTCCATTGATTGAGACACCTGTAATAAAGGCTGCTAGATCTATGCGAGATAACGATCCAGAAACAGCATCACTGATTATACTGGAAATCTCTTCACTAGTTATTTTTAATCCTTTTATCTTTTTTTGGATATATTTAAAAGAATCAGGAGGATCTGCTGGTTTTACAGAAACCACTGTTTTTTCATCTAAATCCTTCTTTTCTCTTAGAATGTCTAAGAAGATTCCTATTTCGCCAGATTGTACTATAGAATTTGAATAATCTATTTGTATAATTGCTATCCAGTATTTTTCTTCAAAAGATTTTGATTTTAAATTTTTAATATATAAGCGTTCTCCCGCTTTTTGTCCTAGTTCCTGAGCATCTTTAATGTTTAATACCACATCTTTAGTGTTTCCTGTCTCAAAATTAATACTTTTTACTTTTAGCTTCATAATTATTATCTGTTTTTATGATATATACAGATATAAAACAAAAATAATTAATAATTTTGTTGTATCGTTCATAATTCTTTTTCTGATATTTTTGAAATTTCATTTAAAATCATTCTCACCAATTTCTAAAAAGAAAATTAAAATAAATTAACTAATATTTAGATAAAAATAAAAAAGTAAATTTTAAGTCAAGTAATATGAATAAGTTTGAAAAAGCACAAGAAAAATTAAAAACGTTAAATGGAGATGGTTGGTTAATAATATGTAACGAAGATAGTGATATTCATTCTCGATTCTTATTGGGGGTTGCTTCTCACGCAAGACATTATATTTATGTTGCTGCAAATGGTCAGCATAAGGTGCTTTCCGTTGAAATGGAAGCTGCTATGATTAAAAAATCTCTTGAAAAAAAAGGTGTGGATGCTCAAGTGATTTCTTATACTACAATCGAGGATTTAGTTACAAAATTAAAGCCAATAATTAGTAAACCTAGAATTGCTCTAAATTTTGGAGAAAATGTTCTTACAGAAGATGGAACCGCTTATGCTGATCAAATAAAAACAGGTGACTTCTTCTCTGTAAAAGCTTTAGTGCCAAATACAGAATTTATTTCAGCGGCACCTATTATAGAAGAACTGAGGCGTGTAAAATCTCAGGAGGAATTAGACGATTTACGCAATGTATGTAAAGCTACTTTAGAAATATTAGAAACTATTCCAGATTGGGTCCAAATCGGTATGACTGAGATGGAGATTAAAGCGAAATTAGAGTATGAGTATATGAAAATAGGAAAACCATCGTTTGAGGCAATAGTAGCATCAGGAGCTAATTCTGCTGATCCACATCATAATACCTCATCTAAAAAAATAGAATCAGGTGTTTTATTGATTGACACAGGACTTCAAATTGATCAGATGTGTTCTGATATAACTTGGACATTTTGGGTTAAAAAAAATCCGCCTGATGAATTTTTGCAAGCATATCAGATTCTATATGAATCAAAACAGGTAGCAAATAAATATTATATTGGTGATACACCAAATTACTTACCTGCAAAAATGTGTAGGGAGTTTTTAGCTGAGAAAGGTTATGACCATGAAAGATTGTTCTTTCATGGATTAGGACACTCTTTAGGCTTTGAAGCCCACGATATTGGTGCTAGAATAAGTTGGAAGTCATCAAAAGAAAATAAATTGAAGGAAAATATGGTTTATACAAATGAACCAGGTTTGTATTGGCCTAGTAAATGGGGAATCAGACAGGAAGATGATGTGATTATTGGAAAACAAAAATGTGAGCAAGTCACGTATAATTATAAAGATCCAATTATAATTTAATTAATATCAAATTTCACCCATATTTTTCTTTTAAATAAAGATAATTTGAAAAAAGATTTTAGAGTTTTATTGAAAGGGGGAATTCCTTAATATCTTCAATAATATTTTGATCAGGATCATTAAATTTTGTATTAATCTTAATAATGTAATCTCCTGCTTCAATAGGTTTAATGTTTATTTCCCATCTTATATTTTCATTGGTTCTTAATGAATATATTTGTTTTTCTAATGTACCTCTCATAACTTTGATTTGTTCTGGAAACTCTACATTTATATTTAAATTAAGAGCTTCTCCTTCACTTTTATTTTCTAGGAGAATTTCTAGAGGAAATGTCGTATCAATGAGAGGTGTTCGTAAAGTATCAACTGAAATTTCAAGTGAAGGCGGTGGAGATATTAAATTTGGTTTTAATACTTGAGAAATTTCATGATAAAATATTAAATTTCCATTTAATTTGGCGTGCAACAACATTGGTCCTATAAATGGATTTTCCATTTGGAAATGAGGTTTAATAAAAAGATCAGTTATGTGAATCTTTCCTAATTTTATTGTAATTGGAAGGTCTGAGGGTTTTTGTGAAGTTAAATTATCAGAAAGAGTAATACTTATCCTTGATATTTCTAAATCTTCTATTGTATAATCATAGAAATTATTATTAGAAATTTTTATTAGAGGGTTTGTGTCAATTTCTAAAATTATTTTTATAGTATCATTAGTAGTGTATATATCTTTGTCAAAATTCAATCTAGTTATTAATGAAATATTGGATTTAGCTAAAACTAATACATGTTTAGCCAATTTAATTTCACCTTCTTTAAATTTAAGGTTATCGAAATCGTTTTCAATTCTTTCTAAATGTTTAACGCTTTTTTCTTTTATTGCAAGGGTTAAATTTGTGATAAAATGAACCAATGGATTTTCTTTAAAATATGTGCTATCAATATCACTTCTATATTTCTTAACTACATTGAGACCATCTTCTTGCTTTCCTTCAAGAAATAAGCACATGTAGGATAAACTTGAAAATAATATGTAATTGTAATTTCTATCTGAAACATTTCTTAAGCTTGGAATATATTCTAGACTTTTTCTAAAAATTTGATAAGCTTCCGGGAAATCAGAATCTAGGAGTGCGGCATTTCCAGCATTTCTTAAAAATCCAACACTTACTTGATATTTCTCTTCATTATTAGAACATATGGCAGCATTAAAAAAACAATCTCTTGCGAGGGTATAATTACCTAAATTTAGATAAGAATCACCAGCAGAACTGTAAACTTTAGCTGCTCTTTTATATTGCATTGCTTTATTTAGTTTGTCAGCTTTTAATAATAATTTTTTGGCGTCTTTGCCCATTTCAAACTCACTTAGATAAATAATATTACTTCTATTAATTTATTTTAAAATTAAAAATTAAGCAAATAATTATCTTAAGAGTTTTTTATTGAAAAAAGAAAAAAAGAATTAGCTTTTTAAATAGGATCAACTAATTAGATCAATATTTACAATAATCTTCTCTTTTATTTTTCTTGAGTATTAAAATATTAATAAATGGATGAAAAAGCAACCAAAGCTCAAATAATTTTCAAAATTTTAAGGAATGCTAAGTTTTTAAAAAATATTATTTAGATTCACTGAGTTTAGTTTAACAGTTGAGGGGATTCATTTTAACAATAATGACTTTTAAAATTGAAAATGTTATGAAATTCAATAAGATTTAAATAATCTGTGAATAAAATGAACTTAGCAACGAATTTTCCAATAAACTATATTAATAATAAAAAAATTGAGTTGAAAATTATGGTAGATTTTAAGAAAGACATTTGGTTATATGTTTTAATTGCTGCTGTCTTAGCAATCATATCGATTTTCACTCCAGTAGGAACTATTGAAGGAGGCTCTTTTCAGGGACAAGATCTTCCAGACTTCACCCTTTGGTGGACTACAGTTATATTTTATAGTAAAGATTTAGATCCAAACTGGTTAGGTTATGGAGCTGCAAGTCTTTGGACTTTAGGAATAACTTGTATGTCAATTGCAGGACTCTTATTTTATGGAATCCATAATATGAAAGGTATGGAATTTAAATGGGCTTGGTTATTTTATGCACTAATCGGAATTGCACTGATTGTATTCCCAATCTTAATGATGGTATTCGATTCAAAAGGTATATTCGGTGATGTGACTGTTAGTTTCGCACCTATTGGGATTCTCATCTCAGGTTGTATATCTATAGTCGCATTTGTGCTTGATAAATTCGGAGATAAAATCTTTGGACGCGGCGCGTAAACTTAAAATAAGTATTAATTATAAAATATTAAATTTTTTTTTATTGTTATTATTATTTTTTAATTTAGATACCGAAACCAGTACTTAATGATTTTTCGTTTTGTGCCTAAAATTTATTCATAAGATTATAAATAAAACCGCAATTAGAGAAATTACCTTTGAGGATGTAGCTTCTTCTTTGAAAATTTCAACCATAAAAATTCTCTTTTTTAAGTTATTTAAAAAAATTGAATTTATGTTTTGATGCAAATTTAGATTAGAATAAAACTAGATTACTGAGTTTAAAAGATTCTAGATGCTTATTATCAATTTAATAATTTTGTTTGGATCCCTTTTCTGAAAAAGTAATCAGAATTTCCATAAAAAAATTAAATTTTAAATAAAAAGGTATTTAAATTTGAAGTTGAAAAAAATTTAAATAATTTGAGAATTAAGTGAGATTAACACTTAATTTATGAAAATTTTTAGATCTGAAAAAAAAATATGAGTTGAATAAATATGGTAGATTTTAAAAAAGATACTTGGTTGTATGCCCTAATATCCGGAATATTAGGAATTATCTCAGTTTTTACTCCAGCGTTCAGTGGAGCAACGGCAATGTCAGATGAAACAGTGAGTTATTGGTTAGGCGGAATTGTTGGTTATATGAGCGGTGAAGATGGGGGATGGGGGGGTTTCTATGGAGGAACTCTTTGGTATTTAGGAATAACATTAGTTTCGATAACATTACTTTTAACATATGCTATTAATATTTGGAGAGGAAAAGAATTTAAATGGGATTGGTTAATTTATTTACTCTCTGGTTTAGGAATGTTCGTTTTTTCAATTTTGTTCTGGGTATATTTTAATACAGATCTCACAATTGGTTTTGCATCCATAGGTATCTTCATTTCTGGCATTATAGCAATTATAGCATTTGTTTTCGAAAAATTTGGAGATAAAATCTTTGGACGCGGAGAATAAATGTAAAAAGGAGTATTAATTAAATTATTTATATTTTTTTTTTTTTTTCCTATCATATAATTTTAATTACCGAAACCATTACAGTATGGTTTGTCATCTTATAACTAGTATTTTTTCATAAGATTCATTCATTCGGTTTATTTTCCTTCTTCAGATTTTTTTTCTTTTTTCTTAGAAGAACTTGAATTTTTTAATGGATTATTGCCTAAATTTTGAATTATTTCAGTAATCCGAGTAGCTTCATTCTGAAATTTTTGTCCCTCAGCAGCACTACAATGAAACATTTGTATTCTCTCAGGGGATATTCCTACTGATTTTAATATTTCTTTTGTATACGCAACATTACGTTCAGCTACTAAATTTCCAGTTTCATAATCACATTCACCCCGGTATCAAGCTCCAATTGCTACTCCATCCGCTCCTTTTCCTATCGCACGCATCATTAGGCTAGGAGTAACTCTTCCAGTGCAATTAATCCTTATTGGTCTTAACGTGGCTGGATATTGAGCACGAATGGTTCCTGCCATATCTCCTGCTCCATATCCTCATTTCCAACATAAAAATGCTAATATTTTAATATCATTATCTAAAACCTCAGTCATTTTTGTCACCTCTCTATACCTCTTCCAAGATTGCATCAATTTGTTTTTCATATTGAGGTTCTCTATAGTATCTTAGAGTGATTGCTTCAGAAGGACAGTTAGCTAAACAAGATCCACATCCTCTACATAATATTTCATTCACTTCAGCTCCATCATCCATAACTGTAATAGCATTGTAGGGACAATTCAGTTCACATAATCCACATTTTGCACACTTATCTTTATCTTCAACTGCTGCTCGAATTAAAAGAATACGGTATTTGTCCTTCGTCATAAGTCTAGCTATTGAAGAGGCAGCAGCTCGACCTTGGGCAATAGTTTCTACTATAGATTTAGGTCCCTGACTCACTCCAGCCAGAACTATGCCAGGAATTTTTGTATCTATTGGGTTTAACCGAGCATGAAATTCTTTGAAAAACCCATCTTGACTAGTTTCAAGCTTTAAAATTTTTTGGATGTTTTTTATGCCTTTAGGTGGCACCATTGATGCAGAGAGTATAACCAAATCATATTCTAATTCTTTCAAACCTCCTGAGCCTAGGGTATTTTGCATCATTATCTTCAGATTATGAGTGGTTGGGTCTTCTTTTATACGGCTGACATTTGTTCTTATATATTTAATACCTTCTTTTCTTGAAAGTGTGAAATATTCCTCGTAATCTTTCCCAGCAGCTCTCATGTCCATATATGCAACAGTAATATCGGCGTCTGGAGAATGTTGTTTTATTAGCTTACTATTTTTTATCGAAATCATACAACATACACCGGAACTGCAGTATGTATTCATGTTTAAATCCCTAGATCCTACACATTGAATGAATAAAATTTTCTTTGGTTCCTTACCATCAGAAGGGCGGACAATATGTCCTACTGTTGGTCCATTTGGAGCTAGCATTCTTTCAAGTTTTAATTGCGTAATAACATTTGGATATTTGTTATAACCTAAATATCCTACAGGTGGTTCAAATTCATCCCATCCTGTAGCTACAATAATCGAACCAACTTTAAGTTCTACAATTTCGTCTTCTTGGTCAAAATCTATAGCATTTAATTCACAAACGCCTTTACATAATTCACATTTTATACATCTTGTCATATCTATCTGAGCTAGTGAAGGGACTGCTTGAGCAAATGCTATGTATATCGCTTTTCTCGAATCCATTCCCTCATTAAATTCATTGTATCCATATGCTGGGCATACTTCAAAACAAGCTCCACAACCATTACAATCATTATTAACATATCGGGCTTTTTTTCGAATTTTTACGGTAAAATTTCCAACGAATCCATTAACTTCTTCTACTTCACTATATGTGTATAAATTCAATCCTACTGTTCTAGATGCTTGGAGCATAACTGGTCCCAGTATTCATATACTGCAATCATCTGTGGGAAATGTTCGATCCAATTTTGCCATTTTTCCTCCGATTGTAGGACTCTTTTCAACTAAATGTACTTCAAATCCTTCTTCAGCTAAATCAATTCCTGCAGATAATCCGGCAACTCCACCACCAATAATCAATGCTTTTTTCGTGATATCAACCTCTTTTATTTGAATGTGTTCTAAAACAGACGCTCTTGCCACTGACGACTTTAATTGGTCTTCTGCAACCTTTTGAGCTCCTACTTTATCTTTTCGATGAACAAAACTAGAATGTTCACGTATATTTACAAATTCTAAAAATGAAGGATCTAAATCCATAGATTCTAATACACTTTTAAACACTGGTTCATGTGTTTTAGGAGTGCATGATGCTACTACTAGTCTATTTGCATTATTTTCAATCATATTTTCTTTAATAAATTCAGCTCCTGGCTCGGTACAAAGACTAATATATCGTTCTGCCCCAACTACATTAGGAAGTGTTTTTGAGAATTCTACTAAGGAATTTGTATCAATAATTTCAGCAATATTTAGGCCTCAATCGCATATAGCAACGAAAATTCGTATTTCTTCACTGTTATCATTTTCCATTGCAAATCACATCTTTTTTTACCTTTCTTGTAAATTCCTCCAATTTATAAGTTATTTTTCTAAACCTAACTGTATTGTTTTAGTTAAATAAATTTATATCAAAAATGTTTCTTATATCTTTTATAATATAAATAGTTAAAAGTAGTTTTAAAAATAAATTTAATTTTTAAAATCTAAGAAAATAAGCTTTTAGGTGATTTTTGTATGATTTTTCAAGGTGGCATGGGAGGAATCGAGATCATTATTATTACACTAGTCTTAATTTTAGGCAGTATTTTATTATTCAAAATTGGGTTGGTTATAACAAAAGCTCAAGAAAAAACTAATATGAAATGGGTAGCTGTGAGTTTTGGAATACTATTTGGTGTTACTCTTTTTATTAGTTTGCCCTTATCTATGACTTCTTCTGAAAGGGGACCAGACCCTCTTATTATAATACTGGTTATTATCTTTTCTGGTCTCCTAATTACTAATATAATAAACATCATTCATAAAATTGGCTTAAAACGTTCCTTTGTATTAATGATTTTAATTCTTGCACCTATTGCTTTTACAATGGCTATAATATTTTCGGGAGGAACTGTATTTAGGTAAAACTTTCAAGGTTCTGTTAGATTCCAATTTCTTTATTTATCTTTAGATTCATATCAATAATCTCGTCTCTAGCTGCTTTACTGAATTCCCTTTCGGAAAATTTATTACTTTTATTATAAGCATATATTATACTTCGAGATGAATTTACTATTCCACCCAATCCTTTTTCAAAAAAACCATATTTAATATCTTGTGCTTGAGCTCCCTGTCTTCCATAACCTGGGATTAGAATAAATGAATTCTTTACAATATGTCTGATTTCTCTTAATTCATTAGGGTATGTAGCTCCAACTACTGCTCCTAAATTCACAAATGAATTAAATTTCTGTAATGGTATTGACCATTCTCTTACCAATTCTGCCATATTAATATAGTTTCTTTTTAAAATCTTTTCTTCAGTTTTATATTCGAACTCACGATCAGATATATTTTCTATTCTAGTGCTGAATAAATTTTGAAAATCATTACTGCTTGGATTTGACGTTTTCACCAGTACAAACAAACCTTTTTCTTTATATTCTAAAAAGGGTTTAACGCCATCAAATCCTAAGTATGCATTTATAGTACACGCATCTGAATTAAAATTTTTAAACATAGAATAAGCATACGCTTCAGAAGTTGATCCGATATCATTCCTTTTTGAATCTAAGATAACTAATAAATCATTTTTATGGGCATATTTTATTGTTTCTTTCAAAGCGGTTAAAGCTTCGTAT
Source organism: Promethearchaeota archaeon (assembly GCA_048940925.1). Taxonomy (GTDB): domain Archaea; phylum Asgardarchaeota; class Lokiarchaeia; order Sigyniarchaeales; family SOKP01; genus Loki-b32. The sequence continues at coordinate 22,211 of JBHLOC010000056.1, forward strand.
TTTTCGTAAAATGCAATTTGAGGTTTTACAACAGGAATTAAATCAAAGGTACTTTCAATTAGTTCCTTATTAAATTCTAATATAATTTTATCAGAATTACTGTATTCTTCAATTAAATATCGGGGAATTTCCCCCTCTTTATCCATTCTGGGATCAAGTCCCATAGAAACAACGCTTCGTTTTTCTTTAATTAATTGAATTAACTTCTCAATAAAATACATAATAAGGATAAATTATTTGTATTTTTTAATTAATATTAGCTGCAACTTTCAATAAAAAATGAGACTTTTGCAAAAATAAATGAGACCAATTTCAAAAATAAATGAGACTTCCAAATTATACTCCGTTCGAAAACATGTTCTATAATTTTTATGATGTAAGGCCATAAATATCCCAACTTTTCTTAGATTTCTCATTTATATCTTTTAAATTTTACTCAAATAAGCAAAGCTCTCATTTGATTAAATTCTTTTTCTTATATATTTAAATAATCTTCATGTATATATCTTTTTCTATTAGATTAAGTCCATAATAACAAAGGTAAGTTTATATGAATTTTCAGCAGACTGAAACATCATTTAAAAATTATGTTTTTTAAATTTAGAATGAATTAATAATTTCTGTATATATCTCTTTCGAGGTATTATCTCTAATATATTTTATGAAACATTCTCAATTACCGAAAAACAAGTTTCTAAAGATTTAGGTATTTACATTCAGCCAATTAACCAAGGGACCTCCTATCACTGTGAATTCGATCTTTTTTACGACCCTACTAATAATATGGAAAAAATGAATGTTAAAGCAAATTTGTTAAAATTGAGTACTAAACTAATAAATTCTGGTGCATTTTTTAATAGACCATATGGTATTTTGACAAAAAAAATTTATAAAAATCATGATGATTCAACGAAGATGGCATTAAAAAAAGTGAAAAAGATTTTTGATCCTAATAATGTTCTAAATCCGGGAGTTTTATGTTTTGATGTTTAATGGTTACGATTATATCCAATTAACTTATAAAATTTTAAAACTAGATTAGAGATTTTGGGAAAAGCGTGTTATTAATTTTTTAGGGGAAGAGTTGCACTAATATTTAGTTTCTGGGCGTGAATCTGTAATTTGAATAAATGTATTTATAATTGACGAGGGATAATATTATAATTGAGATGAAAACAAAGTTTGACAATTCTCATATGATGATCTTTTTGTTAGAGGAATGTAATTTTTCATGTAATCATTGTGTACGAATAGATGAACCTATGCCTGTTGGTTATAAATTATCTTATGAGCAACTTAAGTTGTGTTTATCAGATTGTCGTAAATTAGAAACAATAGAATGGGTTCACTTTTCTGGTGGTGAGCCAACTTTATGGTCAGATGGAGAATTAAATTTGGTGGATCTTTTAATTGAGATTTCTAAGTCTGATTTCGATCCTGGTTTTACAACAAATGGTAGTAATTTCATTGATTATAAAAAATGTTATGAACTTTTTCAAAGATATTTTAATAATGCAAATAAACGCTTACGTCTTTATCTCAGCATTGACACATTTCATCAAAATTTTGATGCTCAAAAAGGAAGAGCAAAAAGTCTTGACAATGTTATTAAATATAAATCAACTCTCCCATCCGAGAAGAAAAAATTGTTTAATATAATTGTGTTAACTATAATATCTAAAGATTCAAAGTCATTACTTCCAAAAGAAATGATTGAACATTACCAATCCCTAGGGTTAATATTCTCTTTTCTCCCATTAAGAGCTGTAGGTAGGGCAAAATCACTTAGTCATTTATGTCCTAATCTTAAAAGTGATAAACGTGAAGAACTGGGGGCCTATTATCCTTTTCATCAAAATAAAGAAAGGAATGAAAGAGTCACATGGAAAAATCTTGTTCTTATTGGTAATGATTACTATTTACCTAATCCTTGGTATAAAATTGTAAGTCTTGGACATTTACCACCAAGAATTATTGATATGTATAAAAAGTAAAAGGGAAAGTTCAAAGTAATTAATCAGAGAATTTTTTGAATGCGATTACTAAAATAGATTTTAGACTTTTCATACATTATTAATTCATTTTCCTTGCTTGATTGAATAAACTTTTCTTGTTTATTTATACGATGTAGGGATTTTATCTCATTTATATTTATTGAATTTTTATTGAATTTTTCAGTGGTTATTATTATAAATAGAGAAGTAAAATAAATTATTATTGATCTTTCTTAAACTCTTCAAATTCATCAATAATTCTATAGATCTCATCAATTAGATCATCGATTAATATAGTATTTTGCTCTTCGGATACCATATTTTTTACAGTTACTCGATTCTTTTCCATTTCATCTGGTCCAACAATTAAAGCAATCAGCACTCCTAATTCATTTGCTCTTTTTAATTGATTTTTTAGATTTTTAAACCTGTAATCAACTAAACAAGGAAAATCTTCATTACGAATAATTCTAATTATTACTTCTTTGGTTGTATTATACATAAGATATTTATTTCCTTTTTTTTTTTAATAAATACCATATATGATTATCAAAACGGTAGATGAAAATGAACAATTCATATGTAGTAACAGGTGGTGGACGTGGTATAGGAAAAGCGATTGTCCAACAACTTCTTAATAATGCAAATAACTCAGTTGTAATTATTGAACGTGATCAATCTTCTATAAAGTGGATAGAGAACCATCCAGACAAGTCTTGTATTCAAATCGTATTAGGTAACGCAAGAGAAGAACATATCACTAATCAAGCTTCTGATCAAGCTCAAAAAGTGGGAAAGCTCGTTGGATGGGTCAACAATGCAGCTGTATTTAATGATTTATCAATTCATTCTTGTCTTATGCATGAAATGTTAAATGCAATAGAAGAAAATCTAAGTCTTGCTTTAGTTGGTTGTGCAACGGCAGTAAAATGTTATCTCAGGACTAAAACAAGTGGATCTATCGTTAATATATCCTCTCATCAAGCTCAAAGACCAGTAAGAGGTTCTTTACCATATTCAACAGCCAAAGCTGCAATTGAAGGTCTGACACGAGCACTCGCAGTGGATTATGGCCCTTTAGGAATCCGAATAAATGCAGTAGCTTTAGGATCAATCACGACTGAACGATTTGAAAAGTATATTTCTGAACAAACTCATGAAGAAGTTGAGCGTATTCAAAGTCAGATTCGAAGAATACATCCAATTGGTAGAATTGGTCAACCAGAAGAAGTCGCAAAAGTAGTCGATTTTCTCTTGTCAAGCGATGCAAGTTTTATTAACGGTGCGGTGATTCCAGTCGATGGCGGGCGTTCAGTGTTGGGATTTGATCCAGAGGAAAAAGTCAATATAACTGATTAATTTTACTCAATTAAGAAAGTGAATTTGAATGATAAAGATATCCAAATTTAATAAAATCATAAATATTAATAAATTAAATTTGAAAATCAAAAATAATTTTGTCTTAAATATAATTAATTATCATTAAAAAAGAGTTTTCCCAATCAATAATTTAAGGACAACAGGAGAAACCACAAAATGCAGCTCGTAAAAAACAAAAGCAAAAATCAAAGAAATATTAAAATTCGAATTCCAAATTTAGACCCTTAGCGAGCCACGGAACGCCCTAGCGCTATAGAAAGAGGGTGCACTGTTATGATACACGAAAACGTGGTCGTAGCGGCGATCAGCAAAGATAGCGCCGCCGAGTTTTCTAATATCAGAAGGAGTTTTCACCCAGCTAGACGTCTTCGTATCGAAATTTCCAAGTTTCTGCAACTCTCGATATTGCTCTTCCGTTAAAAGCTCAATGCCCATGGCAGTTGCTATATCAATAGCGTTTCCTGCTGGATGTACCCCTTTCTTTTCCCTCGCCTCCTGCCCTTTACGGTCATAACAAACATTTCTGCGTCCTTTAGGACTTTCAGCTGAACAATCATTAAAAATATATTCATCGGTCTTTTTATCATAACCAATAATATCTGGTTCACCCCCAGTTCTTTCCATTTCATTGAGTGACCACAGTTTTTCAGGATTTACTTCCAGCTTCGCTTGTACTTTAGCCCATTCAAAGTCTTTATGGCGGTTCATGTTTTTTTCAAAGCGGGCTTTCAATGTTTTAAGTAGTTCTTCACGTTCTTCTGGTGACAAATCTTTTTTGATGATGATGATTTTTTCGATAATTTTTTTTGTCTTTGATGGCTTGGGCATAATCATAGTATT
>JBHLOC010000086.1:0-6003 GCA_048940925.1 Promethearchaeota archaeon
TTAGCTGATATAAGGGAAAAAGAAGGTGAACAACTTGCAAAGAGATTAGGAAGCAAAGCCTCATTTCAGAAATTAGATGTTATGGAGTTTGATAATTTAGTAGAATTACTTAAAGAATATCAATTAGTTGTAAATAACGTTGGACCGTACTTTATGTTTGGTGATTATATTCCAAGAGCTACAATTCAGGCAGGAATAAATTATGTTGATATCTGTGATGATCACGATGCGACTATCATGTTTTTAAATATGAATAAGATTGTTAAGCATGAAAATTTAACTTTTCTCATTAATTCTGGAGCATCTGCAGGACTAACAAATATAATGGCAAAAATAGGTGCAGATAAATTGGAAAAAGTTAATTCTGTAAGAATCTTATGGTTTGAAGATACAGGGGAAACTATTGGATTTGGACAACTAGCACATTGGAGTCATATCGCGATGGGAAAAATACCCCAATTTATTGATGGAAAATGGGTTGACATTAAAGCTCTCTCGGCTAGAGAGATTGTAGATTTTCCTAAACCATTAGGATCGATCCCAGTATACTTTGTTGGTCATCCTGAACCTGTAACCATCCCTCGATATATAAATACAAATGAAGCAATATGTAAGGGAGGAATTTTACCAGAATCAGATATTCTTCTGACAAAAATCCTTGATAGATTAATTTTGATAAAAGACATAAAACTAATGAAATTAATTGTAAAATTCTTTTTGAGAATTTTTCCACTTATAACTGGTAACATTGAAGAAAGAGAAATTTTTTCATCTTTTAGGAGTGATGTTATCGGTTCAAAAAATAAGAAAGATCTTCACTTATCATATGCCGTTATAGGACCAGTTGCTAAGCTTACCTCTGTACCTGCGTCAATACTTGCTCAAATGATTATCAATAAAGATATCGAATCTCATGGTGTATTCCCTCCAGAGGGGTGCCCCGATCTAAATATAGAACATATGAGAATGGAACTCGAAAAAAGAAAAATTTTCATATCTGAAAAACGTATAGAGGACTAAATGAATACAAGAAAGTACATTTAAAATAATAAAATACTATAGAATTCATTTATTTGATGTGTATGAGTGAAAAAATGAATGTTTTGTTTATTATTGCTGATGCTATGCGCGCAGATCATATGTGTTGTGCAGGTAATCCAATAGTGAAAACTCCTAACCTTGATAAATTAGCTAAAGAAGGTGTCAGATTTACTAACCACTTTTGTACCAATCCTATTTGTATGCCAAATAGAGCAACTTTAATTACTGGGGTGTATCCTAATGTTCATGGGGTTAGAAGTAATGGAATAAATCTTCGGCAAAATATTCCTACAATCATTCAAACATTAACGAAAAGAGGATGGCACACAACAGCAATTGGAAAATTACACCATCAATATTGGATGGGCCCATTTAAACATAAGAGCAGATCTGCTGAATGTATGAATGATTGGGTTTTAGATAGAGATGAAACTTACCCTGTTAGAAATAATTTTCCCTTGCCTTATTATGGTTATGAAGAAGTAGAGTTAATTTCTGGGAATGGTACTGTATGTGCAGGACATTATATAGAATGGTTGGAGGAAAAAGCCCCTGAAATTGCTGAAGAGATGAAAATCAGAGTTCAGGACTATGATAATTTATTTAGTCTTTTCTGTGATCCAATACCTGACGAATTATATAATACAACATGGGTAAAAGAAAGAGCATTAGCATTCCTTGAAAGATACGCTTATGGAGATTATGGAAATAAACCATTTTATTTACATTGTTCCTTTCCCGATCCCCATTATCCTTTATTTCCTCCCATAAAATATCAAAAAATGTATAAACCAGAAGATATAGTGCTCCCGCCAAATTTTAATGATATAAAAAATTTGTATAACCATGAATTTTTAGGTTACCATTTGAAACACCCTCCTTTTAAAAAAGCTTTTTTACGCGAATCAACTGAAGAAGAAATCCTTAAAATTACAGCATTAACTTATGCCGCAATAACATACGTGGATTATAGTATAGGCCAGATTTTAGCTGCATTAGAAAAAATGGGATATTCAGATAATACTATCGTTGTTTTTATGAGCGACCATGGAGATTTAATGGGAGAACATGGACTTTTATTTAAAGGTCCTTGTCCATTTAACGGTGTTTTACAACTGCCCCTAATATGGAAGGTACCAGGATTAACAAAATCCGGAAGTGTATCACATTCATTAGTTAGTTCTATTGATTACCCTGAAACAATTTTAAATCTTCTTGATATAAAAGAAAGGCACTATCCTCCTGATATGCAAGGTAATGTTATTACTCCAATTTTAATTGATCCTAATCAAAGAGTGAGAGATTGTGTCTTCATTGAAAATGATGAAGAAGTAGGTCCCCTTGAAGCTAGATTACGACACCTTATTACAGAGGATTATAAATTAACGATCTATGAAAATTTAGATGATTTTGGTGACATTTATGACCGTAGAAATGATCCCTATGAATTGAATAATTTATGGTATGATAAAAGTTTTAAAAATACGCGATTTGAACTTGTTATAAAATTATTACAAGAAAATTTAAAGGCACAACCAAAATATCCGAAAAGAATTGCTGCGAATTAGATTTTTTTTATAGTTTTAAATATATGAAGAGGTCAGGTAATCAATTTTATTAAAATTTTTAAAAGAATAGTTTACATGAAGGTTGCATCACTGTGCCTTATTCATGAGGGCTAAGACCCATAGCCTCTATCGAGTAGGTATTCACACCATTCCCGACTACTTTAGACTTCTGATTTATAATAACCTTTTTTAATAAATCCAAGACTATAATATAAATTAAACAATTTTTAATAAAAGTTTTTATCAAATCTAACCAAATTGAATAAAAATGTTGATGAAATTTAACCATTCAATTTTATAATTTTCTACAAAGAGGATTTCTTAAAAAATGAGTGAAGAAAAATCGTATTCAAGAGGTATTATGTTAGTTGTAGTTCTCGCGGCGATAATTGCTTGGATGCATGATGGTTATTCACTTGTTCTAATAAGTACACTTGCTCAAAGAATTAAAACGTATTTTAATGTGGGAGATTCAGCCATAGGCTTAGTGATCTCATTACAATTTGTCTGTACCGTACCAGGAGCGATATTATTTGGAGAGTTAGGTGATAGATTTGGGCGTAAAAAAGCCTTAATTGTTTCGATTGCTTGGGATGCTGTTTTTTCTGCTACCACCGCTTTTGTCCCTAGAAATGGTTTTATACTTTTTGCTATATTAAGAATGTTATCTGGGCTTGGTGTGAGTTGGGGGATTTCATTTTCCATAATTTCGGAGCACTTTTCTTCTCAAAAAAGGGGAGCTGCGGGAGGCTTGGTGCATTCCACCTTTGTAATAGGTTATATTGCAGCAATTATAATAACGCTAATCCTTGGACCACTAGGGTGGCAATATTGTTTTCTTACAGCGTTATTCCCTATTCCGTTTCTCATTTTATTTTGGATTGCCTTACCCGAATCAGAGATTTGGTCCGAGTATGATAAAACTATTAAAGCACAACGGAAAAAACAAAAACTAAGAATAAAAGAAGTATTTGGAAAAAAATGGCTAAAGATTACAATTCTATTGACACTTCTTTTTTGGTTTGCAGAAACAGCGTATCATACTTTAGTAGATTTTGCTCCAGTATTTTTCGAGTATCTCTTTGCAAATGCAGGTTTTTCAGATCCATCTAGTACTGCTTTAATAATTATGTTAATTTATATGATAATCGCTGCAGTTATGTTATTTTCATTTGGTTTGTTGAGTGATTACATTGGCAGGAAAAAAGCTTTTCTAATAGATAATATAATTGGCATTATTGGGGGAGTATTATTTGCAATATTCGTGTTTCCAATCTTTAATTCTATATTGATTATTATAGCAGCTGGATTTATTACAATTGGCTTTGCATTACACGGAATTTTTGGAGTATGGTCTTCTGAATTATATGATACTGAAATTAGAGCTTCTGCCAATTCCATCATTTTCTCAATAGCACGAGGTGCTAGTTTTGGAGGTTTTATGGTAGGAATGATTTCTGATGCTCTTAATCCCTATACAACAACAGCAGAAAGATTAGCTAATCCTTTAATATCACTTCACGCGTTAGGAATGGGAATGCTTTTAAGTTTAGTTGCATTTATCGGTGTCTTTATTGTTCTCCAATTTGTACCTGAACCTAAAGATAAAACAATTACAGCTATGCCAAAAGAACGAGAATTCTAAAAAAAGAATATAAAAATTTTTATTTTTTCTCTATTTCTTTTATTTTCTTCTTAATTTGAAAAGCAGCATTATCTATAATATTAGCAGCAATAAATGATGTTTCTTCCTTCGATTTTTCTCTTAAAATTTTAAATTTTAATTTCAGTGCTTCTATAAGAATCCTATTATTTTCATCTTCTATACCATTAATTATTACATCTAGAATATGAAGGGCTAATTGTAACTTGCCTTCATTATAAATTTTTTTCGCATGATCTAGATACTTCTCTTCAGAATTAATTTTCAAAAATTCTTGTGCAATATCACTCAACTTTGATGGAAAAAGATCAGTAGGATTCCCATTATCATACCAGCCATGATAAAGACGATAAGCAGCATGTATAGCAAAACGATAGCATCCATACATAGGTCTTAACATTTTATGATTTTTGAATTTTTCAGGAAAGATTTCTATCATTTCATGGTATATTTGCTCAAACCATTTCCCTTGATTTAGTCTTTTCACCACCTCATCATGAACAAAATGCATAGCTTGAGCAGTAATTAATAATGAGTCTTTAACCAATTCATTACTTTCAATTAAGGGACCATGACCTGGCATTAAGTAATCTGGCTCTTTTTCAATCATTTTTTCCATAGCTATAGCCCAGTCCTTAGGATAACGTTGGACTTTATATGGATTTCCAACATTGGGAAAAGAGGATACAAATAAATCTCCAGCGCAAATAGTCCTCTTCTCAGGAACCCATAGCCAAATAGAATCGTCAGTTTCTCCTTTATCATGATATATCTCAAAACTAAATTCCCCTAACTTAAAGAAGTAAGAATCATTATTTCCTTTTAGAATTATAGTAGGATCAAGTGTTTCAAGTGCGGTTACAAGAACGGATTGTCTTCTTCCAGCAACAGAAGCAAATTGCATTTTATTGATCCAATCATGATACTTGTCAAGCATTTTGTATTTTTCAAATCGTTTTATGCAATTTTCATGCGCAATAATTTGTGGCATTTCCCAACCTTTTTCTTTAATCTCTTCTATAAAAGGAGCAAATCCAAACGCATGATCAAAATGACCATGAGAATATATTATGTATTTGACCTGTTTCTTTGTACGTTTTCTAATCTCTCTGAATGTTCTTCCTGCAAATTGTTTGATAGGAACATCAAATATTACAAGTCCATCTTTAGTTTCAATTACTCCTGTATTAGCCATACCACCTATCAAATGGCATTTTCCCTCTCCAAATGTTACTGATTGAAATATACCAAACCAATCTCGCATCCCTTCAGTTGTTCTTCTAATCATTCTATTTCACTTTACTATAAAATAGTTTGTTTATTAGATTTATATTGCTAAATTAAAAAAGATTAAACTCGTAATAAAATATCAATCTTAATCCAATGAGAAGTAAAGTATCAATAGGGTTATCTGAATATCATTTAAGTTTAAATCAATGGGGAATTTCTTTAAAAATTAATAATTATTCATTTAAGATGAGAAATTTTATTAATACGATTTTTTATAATTTTCACATAAGAAAAGAAATAAATATCTTAAAAAATTTTAGAATAATAGGTATAAGAAATACATTAGATAAAACAAAAAGCTAAGTTACCAATTTCAATAATTTATAAAATAATCATTTAAATTTGTTCACTCTAAGTGATATCATAATAGGTTACATGGAATAAAAGGATACAATCTGGTATAATTATATATTTAAGACATAAATATTGATGGTATAATGG
>JBHLOC010000057.1:0-25628 GCA_048940925.1 Promethearchaeota archaeon
AGGTTTAAATCTATCTTTTTTTTTCTCTTTTTAATGTTCTTTTTTCTAAAATCTTGATTGAAAAATTCTCAAGGTCTAATAAAAAGTTGTTTAAATTGTTTTTTTCCATTCTATCTCTTATTGTACAAAACCCAGAGCATTTTCCCCAGTCAAATGGGGTCTCACAATTGTAACAGGTATGTAGAATACCATAGGCATGGTATAGATTTAAAATAACAATTAAAATATTAAAAATAATAAATGCTATTATTGAATTTAAACTCTTTGGATAGGGGAGTTCCATAATCCAAATAAGTAGTAATGCAGCACCAAGACCAATTAGAAACTTTTGAACAATTTTAACTTTTTTATTTCTAATTAAATTTAAAGGACTGAGAAAAAAAGTTCCTATAAAAATAACACTAACTAACAAAAGAAAGTGAGAAGGGATCAATTCATTTATTCTAAAGAAAATCAATAGAGGTAATGCAAGTAAAGCTGTAGGATAACCAATAAAACAACCAATACAAAATTCTTTTCCTCTAAATTTGATTGTATGTCCTTCGAATTTGTTGCATTCTGGATGATGTCTCAAAAAAATTGGGATAAAACATTTAGTATACAAGTAATACTTTCTAAATTTCCCTTTAAATTTAACTGAAACATCACTAGTATTTGAAGTGAGTTCTTCCACTTGATTATTTTTACTGTTAAGTTGTATTTGATCCACCTCAATATATTTCCACTCTACAATTTCTTTTAAATTGAAACATTGCTCCAAATTAAGATAAATTGCAGATTAAAAGTAAAATCTAAGATTTGTAACTATGCTATAATTATTTCATTATTTCATTATTTTCCCTACTAAATGGGTGAAATCGATCCAATCAATGAATACAAGAAGATCATACTTATAAGCCAGCCTACAAAAGCAATTATTCCAAAAATTAAACCTGCTGTTGCCATTGAAGTATTTTGATCTCGTTTCATACCAAGAGCACCTAAAACAATAGCTATAGGTCCTAATACTATCCCAAAACAACAACAACCTATTATTCCACATATCAAAGCTGCCGTTCCATATTGAGTTGGTTTTTCAGGATAATATGTTTGTCGATAGGGTTGGACTTGATATGGTTGTGCTGGTGGTTGTGTTTGATACTGAGGTTCGGGTGATATTTGAGGTTGTGGTTGGGGGACTTCACTTTCCATTAGATTTTTACCGCAATTAGGACAAACCCTCCAAGATTCTTCTACTTCATTTCCACATTTTGTACAAAATGGTGACATGATATTATAATTTATTACATTTGATAATTTAAATATTTCATTATCTTGAAGAAATCTTCTTCAAATTAATTAGATGTTATGAGATTGATTTAAATTAAACGAATTTTAAAATCTTTTTTACAAGCTTTGACCAAGTTCTAGGGTTTGGTCTCTAATCTGGGAATTATTACTAATTTTACAATTTGGGGCAATGATTGCTCTCTCTAAAACTACATTTTCTCCTATTTCACAATTATTGCATATTATACTTTCATTAATTATGCAACCTGCTCCTATATTTATATTATCCCATAAAACACTTTTTTCAATTTTCGTATCTTCGCCAATTGATACACTTTGACCTATTGAGGTCAAATCACCTATTTTCACGCGATTCCCAAGCACAACAAATTCCCCAAAACAAGATGGTCTGCCAATACTAATGTTCTGACCAGAATTAATTATTCCTTTCACATAAATTCCGTCATATTCTACACCATCAGGTAAAATTGGCCATGCATATTTCCTTAGGAGGTCCCAATTTGCCCATAAATAAGTAGTTGAATTTCCCGCGTCCATCCAATAGTAATTTTTTACAAATCCATATAAATCATAATTATTCTCAAGAAGGTATGGAAATAATTCACCACCAAAATCCATTAAACTTGTTTCATGAAGGATATTCTCAATATTTTTTTTAAAACAATAGATTCCTGTGTTCACTACATTTGTATGAAGAAAAAGATCTGTTCTTTGAGCCATACTGCTTAAATACAACTCCATGGGTGCTGGTTTCTCTAAGAATAGATATATCTTTCGGTTTTTATCTAAGAGTACAACTCCATATTGAGAAATATGACTTTCAACAGTTTTCATTGAAATAGTAGCTAAACCATCTTTTTCAGAATGAAAACTCATAAAATCTTTCATTGGAAGATTAGTAACAATATCAGCCATACTCACTACTACGTTTTCAGAGTCTATGCGATCTGTTAATAGTCTATATGCATCAGCTGTGCCTTTACTATCTTGAATTGCCCATTCTAATTCGACATCTCCCAGTTTATCGGGAGTCCAAGTTTTTTCTACATATTCTTTTAATTTCTCGCCTCCATGAGCTAATGCAAGAATAATATACTTTATATCAGCATATACTAAATGAGCAATTGCATAATCTACCATTGGCACATTAGTAACTTTTACTAACGGCTTGGGAATTAAAGAGGTCAAAGGCATTAAGCGTTTACCTTTACCGCCAGCTAAGATTATTGCAGACCATTCACGAGGCATTATATATTAATTTTACAATTGAAAAAGATAAAATGTGAATTCATCGAGTAAATACACATTATATATAAACATATACAACAGATATAAATCTAATTTTATTTACTTTAAAAAACTTATCAATTTATTGGAAAGAGAGTTTTAATTGAGATATTTTTGCAAAGAATCTCTAATTTCTTTCGCTGCAATATGTGGTAGTTTCCTAGCTACTCGCATATCATCAGCCATTTCTGCCCCACCAATTATTTCATGAGGGATTATATCTGCAAATAAGTGAAAATCAGCATCATACCCAAAAGGACAGCTATTAAATAGGATATTACGATTTCTATCTATTTCTATATCATCCAAAGCTTGAAAAATAATTTTTAATGAATAAGCCAAGTCGTTTATTTGATTAATCTTTAATTGAGAAAAACGTCGAATATGCTCATTAGGATGAAAGCGAATGTGGTAATTTCTTACGGGACTACCCGTGGTGTAAAATGTCCAAAATTCAGTTTCTAATATGATTCTATCCGTACCCCCATGTGTTGTTTTACATAGATGACAATCATTTCCCATTTCTTTAAAAGCTCTAAGATGTCCTTCTAAACGACTCCCATGGCCATCCATGTTTAGATCAATATATGTTTGACTATGAATTCGAGGTTGGGAACCACCGACTTTAGATCCTATATTAAAAAATGGCATGACAGGGATATCATAGTAGTCTTTATTGATTGCTTCTTCAATACAATAAAGAATTGCTGTTTTCATAGAAACAAAAATAGCTGATAAAATCTCTTCAGGAATTAATTCAAAACATAAGGAAGGAAAAAAATGTCTTGAAATGCTCACTAAGTTTATCCCTTTTGAGAGTTTTAAATGAGAAGGTAATATTTCTAACGCATATTTCTCTACTTCTGGATCTACTATCCTTGCCATTGAGGGATATCTATTAATTAATGTAATTGCTTTACTTGATTCAGGAATTCTCTCTATTCGATGGGGTGCACCTGAAAAAGGATGATCACGTTTTATTTCATCTTGTGTAATTATTATTGTGTATCCATCACCAATTAATGTACCACCATCATCATAAATGGGTTTACCTTCTGTAACTGCTGTAAATACATCTTCATGCTTTCTAATTACTCTCTTAGAACAATCCTGTAATTCTTTTTCTTCTTCAATAGTTTTAAATCCTCGCGGTCTACTACCTCTTATTGGGCTAATATAAGAATAATGACCATAATATCGTATACGCTCCTTACGAAGTCCAAAATCTTCAGTAGTAATTTTTATTGTTGAAAGAGGATCCCACCGTTTAATTGGTAAATCAAAAGTAGTCTTATCCTTAAAGTTTTCTTTATTGATAATGCCCCACTCCATGAATTTAGCTTTATATGTTTCCTGATTATCAATTTCTTTTTTAGCAGGAATAAAAAATCACATCTTCCTTTTTTTATTTAGATTTTATAAGTATTATTTCAATGCAATATATTTATTATTGTTCTTTATTATGAATCACAAATGAGAGATATTTTGAAAATATATTAATATGTCTTAAACTTAGCAGTTTATTAGTTCACTTAAGATATTTTGTTCATTAATGAAAAAATCATAAAGCTAAAAAAAATAACGAACCTGTGATTCTGACTTTTATAAATAAAGAAACTGATCTTGTCTAAGAATTTTTCTTCTTTCCTATTTTTTTTGGAATACCATCTTTTGTATTGTATTTTCTCGGATTCATTATAAAAAATATTGAATCATTGCGTTTGCTTTAATTATAATTATATTTCCTAAGCTTCTTATAATCTTATTCTCTTTGATCTTTTTTCTCATTTTTTGGGTTTTAGTTTTTCAATTTCCGCTTTCACATTTTGTATCTCATCTTCTAATCTTTTAAGTTCTTTTTTTGATGAGTGTTTTTCAGCCTTTAAGAGTTTCATTTTGTGTTCGAGATGTCTTATATATGTAATTAAATAGTCGACATCTTTCTTTGAGTGTTTTCTCTTCCTTTTAGTATGGGGAGATCGTTTTGGCGGAAATGGAAAACCAAGTTTATCTTTTATGGAGTAAGGGTGGTCTATATGAGGAGTATGGCGTGGGATTTGAGGTTCTAAATCAACTTTAATTTCATCTATATCCTCGTTCTCTAGAATTTTTATGATTTTCTTGAACATTTCTCTTAGATTTTCTCTTGTTTTTAGAGATATTTCAATTGATTCTGTGATATTATTAGTATTTTTGAAATCATCTACTTGTTTTCTGGTAACATCTCGATTTTTTTCTAAATCTATTTTATTTCCTATTAATAATATTGGATGCTCATGTCCTATTTCATTTTTTATTTCTTTCAAGAATTCAGAGAGATTGTCTAAGGATTTTCGGTTGGTGATATCATATAACAAGATAGTTAGATTTGAGCCTCGAATGTAAACCCTCCAGTTAATTCTATTACATATATCATCACTAAGCATCCAAAATTGTAATTTTATTATTTTATCTCCATTAATAACAACACTTTTAGAAAAAAAATCAACACCGATTGTCATTGTCAAATCTTTATCAAAATATGATACCAGATATTTAGTTACGAGCGCATTTTTGCCTACATCTTTACCTCCAAACACACTTATTTTATATCTTTTATGATAAGTCCTCATATATTTCGCTTTATTCATTATCTTGTCTTTTGGTGATTTTTCACACTTAGATTAATTTGTTCTATTGATTTCAGTACATAATTTTATCTATTCAGTGTTAAAGATTCAAATTTGTTATTTAAATGTATTGTAATTTTTTATTTATAAATGATGGATTAATCTGCTATTGTGGGTATTAAAAATGAAGAGAGAATACGAGGCGAGCAAGTATTCTTCTGCTTGCAAAGGGAAGGATGGAAGTCCGAGTTGAATCAAGGAAGTCTACGGAAAATGACTAAAACATCTAAAATATTATACTGGTTTTTGGATCCTGCTTTCTCTTTCAACTTTTTTAGTGAAAGGAAAGTTTAATCTCATAGCGAAGCACTATAGGACTATTGCTAATTCTAGTTTGTTGGAAAAAAATAAAAAAATAAAAGGGGGAAAGAAGGCTCCCTTCCAAATCCTAAAATCTATCGAACAATTATAATTCTAAACGTTTTATTATTTTGTAAGTTTTAAACTCACGTACAGGTTCATTATTCTTATTTACTTTTTCAATAGGTACTCTTACATAGTTTTTATCATCAAAATTTTCAGTTTGGGATTCTTTATACTTAATCATCTGATTTGCTCTTTTTAATTCTTTTATTAAGAAATCTCTCACAGCACAACGAATTAGCTCGGATCTCGAAGGATATAATCCATCCTCTCCAATTAGCCTTTCAATACTATCAAGATAGGATTCAGGAATGTTAACTGTTACTATTTTCATGCGATCACTCTCTGAGTATTTTTAATGCCGAAAATCAAATATTCGGCATAATGTCTAAAGCCGTTTATTAAAACAATCGCCTTAAACCACAAATTTTTTTTGTATATAAACTGTTATTATATTTTACTATTTAAAGATTTTCTTTTACTCGGTTAATACTTTAAAAATAGTTCGAGCATTACTATTATGTCATATCTTAAATAACTTGTAAATTAATTTTCAGTTAATAAATTTAAAATTCTGCTCAACTGCTCAAATTTTAACAGCATTTCATATATCTATCTATATATATTAATATGTATGAACGTTGTTATAAAAAAGTAAAATTAACCTCAAACAAATAACTATAAAACTTGAGAAAATATAAATAATGTTTATTTTAAACTATTTTTTAATATAAATAGTCAATGGTTTGATTAAAAATCCTCACTTAATAGTATTAATTCTCACTTTTCATTTTTTCTTTTAACTATTGATATTAGGAATATATTTATTCGAATCTTTTAATATTCTTCCTCTAGGTTCACAACATTAATAAAATCTTCTCGCCCTTGAGCCATTCGAGTTATATTTTCAATTAGTTCATTCCATCGTATTAAATCATTAAAAGGTGAATATCCTCTATGTGGTGAGAGAATAATATTATCAAGGGTATGAAATGGAAATGTAAAAGGATATTTTTTACCTTCTTTATTGCTTAGAGGAGTATAGTTGTACCACACATCAATTGCTGCTCCTTGTATTATCTTATCTTTTAAACATTGGTATAGACTTTCCTCATCAATAATGTCTCCTCTACTTACATTTACAAGTAAT
This sequence comes from Promethearchaeota archaeon, assembly GCA_048940925.1. GTDB lineage: Archaea > Asgardarchaeota > Lokiarchaeia > Sigyniarchaeales > SOKP01 > Loki-b32. The sequence goes on from JBHLOC010000057.1 coordinate 6,760, forward strand.
CCTTGAGAACCTAAAAGTTTTAATTCTTTTTTAGCAATTATCTTTTTAGTCAGTGAAGTTAATGGGATAGCGATTAATAAAGTATCAACATATTCAAGAAATTCATTAAGTTGGGAGAATTTGTATTTCTTTATATTTGAGGAAAGATTTTCTTCTTGTTTTTCCCAATGTTTTCTTAAAATGGAAAATTCAACATCAAATCCACTTAAAAATCGGTGAACTTTTTGATTTATTGCCCCGTAACCCAGTAATCCAACCTTTCTATTTCTTAATGGAATAGATTCAGCATCATCATCTCCAGTTCTCCATTTACCTTGCTTCATCCACTCATGATGTTGTATTACTTTATTCATCAGAGTTAATAAAAGTGCTACTGTATGTTGAGCAACAAAATATGAATTTCCATGACTATTGATTAGCAATATTTTCCTTTCTCTATTTACATTTCTAAAGAGATCTATAATATGTTGAACACCAGCTCCAGGATTAATGAATAATTTAAGATTTTCAGCTTTTCTTAAAATCTCTTTAGTTGGGCGCCATCCTATCAAAATATCTGCTTTTGGAACAACATTCAATAAATTATCTTTCGATTTATCTTCTCGAAAAATAATTTCAACATTATTCAGAGAATTTAATTTGTCAATTAAATATTTTTTAGCTTGTGTGGAAATTCTGGAAATGAAACATACAGTTACTATTTTATCCGAATTATTACCAAAAAAATTTGAATCCTTCATAGTTCCGGATTGTTATAATAATTTCCTACTAATTAAAGAAGAGCCATTTCTTTAATTCTACTATATATTTCTTAATTCAAATAAATTTTTATATACATTTCGTTTCTTTCTTTCTAAGAAAGAATTTATATATCAAAATTATTAAGAAAGAAGGTATAGAGAATTTGGCGGAAAAAAAGCTTTTTGAAGTTTTTGTAAATAAATTAGAATTTACTCTTGCTGACTATTTAATTGCATCCACAGAAGCTGAGCTTTCAGATTTTCAGAAAAAAGCGATTGAAAGTGCAACTTTAATTATGAAAGATAATATCGTAGAAGAAATTAAAGCATTTGGAGGTAGTTTAAAGATAAATGAGGAAAAGTTTAAGGAACTTGAAAAAAATGCTTCTGAAGAATTAGAAAACGAAGATTATGAGGATCTTAAAAAGGAACTAAAGGGTTATGTTAAAAAACTACGAGATTTAATCGAAAAAACATGTGTTGTAATAATCCCAGTAAAAGAAATGCCTTGGATGAACGTAATGTTTCGCACAGTACCTCGTATTATCTTTAATAAGAAATTAGAATTGTTAGATAATGCTATAGCATATTATGGTGAAATTAAATGCCCTATCTCAAGACCTGTTATTTTTGGTAAAATAAAAGGAGAAAAACCTTTATTTGCTCCTATAACTGGAAGTCTAGATTTAGGCGGCTATAAAATTGATGAATCTCAGAAAATTCCCAAATCAGAAATACATTCTTTTGTGAGTGCAGTTATAGATTCATTAGATTCCATTCTTAACCGAAATCAGCTTGCAAAATATCATGAAGAATTTCAAAGACATGGGGATCCAATTTGCGATTTTCTAATGAGGAACGATGAATTAATGAAAGCAATGGAAAGAATCACTTCAGGGTTGGAATCAAATCGACTTACTTCCGATATTGCTGCGTTTGCTATAGCAGTTCCTATCCCAGAAGATAATACCACATTATTATTAGTAATTGATGAGGGAGCAGACCCTAATAAATACTCTAGGTGTTTTGAAGCTCTTCTTAGATTTTCTGCTGAATGTTGTAATGCACCCTCTACTACTACGACCGTTCCTATTCAGGTTCCAGGAGCTATGCGGACTCCAAGTAGTCCAGAAATTAAAGTTTGGACCGCTGAAGAACTTGCTGAGGAAGCGCAAAAAAGAATGAGTGCTCAGCCAGATATGCCCGCATGGACAGAAGAAGATTTATCTAAATTTGCTGCTGAACGAGGGACAGGATTACCAGCCGGTATGGAGGTATGGACAGAAGAAGAATTACAAGATTTAGCACGAAAGAGACAAGGGGGTTTAGATATTCCTGAATGGGAAGCAGATAAAGAAATGAAAGAATGTGTTAAATGTGGGTATTCTCTACGTCCAGGATGGAGTAAATGTCCAATTTGTGATACTCCTGTGGATGCTAAAATTGAACCAGAGCCAATTCCTGAACAAAAACAAGAATCAAAGGAAGAGGACCATGAAGAACCAACAGATAAATCTTCTGATAATATTGAAAAAGAAGAGGATAAATAACACTACTTTATATAATTTTCATATACTTATTTTTTAGATCAATTTAAAAATACCAAAAGCATAATAATCTTTTATATACTAAACCGAAAACTTTAAAAGCAAGAAGATTTAAGAAGATTCCAAATATTTTTTAAGAATTTTTTATTTTCAAACTTATAAGAATTATGAAATTTGGATTTTTAATTGTTACAAAATATATTTCTATTTAAGGGTACGAAGTTACAAAATTTAAAAGATTTAGAGATATATTGCTATCCAAATGAAATAATCAAAAATACCAATGAAGACCTTATAAAAGACATTATTCTTAGTCATAATAAAGGAGAATTAAATTATAACAATAAATCCTATTCATATTGTAATAATCACAATCATTATAAAATTGACATTCCTGTTGCCCAAATAACTAAAAAATTAAATTTATACACGTCATGTATTAACGGAAACATTCTCATAGGATTAATATTTGATAAAGAAGATAATCCTTATGATTACAAACTTATCTTTGAAGAACAATTGAACGAATTATTAAATAATGGAGAAGGTTATTCATTTGAGGATGAAATTGAGATCGATAATTTTTTAATATCAATTTTTATTGATATTCGCAGGTTTGGAGACGAAGTCATAGAAAAACCATCCGAAATAGAATATTACTATCAAAAAGAAACTTTTTTCAAAGTGTTTCTCTTTGGTATTGATGAAGTAGGGAAGTCAAGTTTAGTAAGACGATTAAAAACAGGGGAATTTAACGAAAATTTTTTTACGCCTACAAGGAAATTTAATATCGAATATATTCCAGTTGAAGAAAAAGGTTCCCTGTTAGCTGTGTGGGATATGCCTGGCCAAAAACTCTTCAGATCAAAATGGCTTAAAGGTCTTCAAGATTCTAACATACTCGTCTACATGATTGATATTGCAAACCAAAGAAGATTTGAAGAATCAAAACAAGAATTTTGGGATATAATAAACAGAAGTGAGTTGGATGGAGTTCCTTTAGTAATTATAGGAAATAAAATCGATCTATTCAAATATTCAGATAATGAATATGAAGATCAGCTTCAATCTTTAAAGGAAGAACTTTTTAAGTATTTTGATTTTAAAAAAATTAAAAATAGAGAATGGTTCTTCCTCTTTACCTCAGTTAAAACTAACTTCAATATGGAGACTTTAATAGAAACGATTTTTGATTTAATCTAGTGAGAAAATAAAGTATTAGCTTAAATTAAAAATCATTTAATCATTAAATTTAAATATCTCGTCATTAATTTCTATTATAAGTATTTATAATTCATTTTGCTTATAAAATTGGGGAAATAATATGGAAAAAAGATTAAAAAAAGAGCTCCAGATATTAATTGATGAAAAAACAGGACAACTGTATTTTGGAAATAAAAAGAAAGATTTACGTCTATTAATGTTAAGACCTATCGATTTAATCGAATTTTCCGAATTTGCTGGAACAAATGCAGATGATATTCTTATTTGGGTTGGTAAGTCATTAGGACGTTCCTTTATAGAAAAATTCTTTTATAATAAAGATTGGAACACTGAAACTATGGCCACAAAAAAAGAAGTCATTTTAGGTGTCCTTGAAGCTATGGAACTTATGGGTTTTGGACATTTAACAGCAATTTTTAAAAAAAATTATATTCTAATAGATGTAGAAGATTCGCTTGCTAGTGACGAACGTGATAATATAATGGCAAAAAACTTATGTCTTATTTATCAGGGAATATTAAATGGGACATTTGAAATCTTAAATATTGATGTTGACGGTGAGGAAATTGAATGTGTTCTTCTTGGTGGTCAAAAATGTGTGTATAGATTTAACTTTATTGGTGAAGAATTAGATGATAACTTAGTTGATGAGCTTCCAGAAGAATCCGTATCTGAATTCCTCTCAACACTTTAATTCTGAATTTGTTTAAAATAATTTTAATCCTTTCTAACTAATCTCCCAAAATCTTTATATCAATTCCATCTATTTCCCACACTCTGGAAGGTAAGATCCTAATTTAGATTTTAATATGATATGCTCATTTTAAAGTGTGTGAAGCTTCACACTAATTTTCTATAAATAAGTCGTGAATAAGCGTTTTAAAAGTAAATCAATAGCTTTTATTTTGTTAGATTATTTATTACAAATATAATTAAAAGATTTTGATATAAAGATAAAAAAAAAATATATCAACAAATAATATTAGAATAGTGAATTAATATGGAAAAAAGAGGAGCAAAACTCAAGATTGATGAGTATAAAGGACCTCTTGGAACAATTAAAGGATTCGAACTGACTACTGGAAAAGTTTCTTACGGAGATGAGACGGAATGGGAGCCGATGGGACCTCATCCTCAACCCCATATTCCTACCTTACGGAGCTGGTTTTTCAAATTGATGGATAGATATAAACCGTTCTATATGCCTATATGCGATATGTGTTGTTTATGTACATACGGAAAATGTAATCTTTCAAAAGGTAGGACAGGAGCTTGTGGAATTAATATGGAAACTCAGCAATCTAGAATTGTTGAAATTGCTTGTTGTATCGGAGCTGCGTGTCATTCTGCTCATGGTGATCATCTTCTACATTGGTTAAAAGAAAAATACGGAAATGTACCAATTAATTTCGGAAATAATATCGCAGTAGAGATGCCCCATACACGATTAGTCGTAGGTATGAAACCTGAAACATTAGAAGACTTAGAAACTGCAATGGAATGGGTTCATTATACTATAACTCACTTACTTGCTGCTGGTCATACTGGTCAAGAATCAAATTATCTCGATTATGAATCAAAAAGTTTTTTAGCAGGCTTAGCTGATTCAGTTGGTATGGAAATTTCTGATGCCGTCCAAATTGCAGCATATGGATTCCCTATGGGTGATCCTGACGTTCCTATTGTAGAATTGGGGATGGGAACACTTGATACAAGCAAAGCAGTAATTTTAATGATTGGCCACAATGTAGCACCTGGTGTTGAGTTAGTCGACTATATAAGAGAAAAAGGTATCGATGAAAAGGTCGATGTTGGCGCAATTTGTTGTACTGCCCATGATTTAACAAGATATTATGATGGTGCTAAGATAGTAGGATCAATGTCAAGACAACTTCATATGATTCGATCTGGGATTCCAGATGTAGTTATGGTTGATGAACAATGTGTAAATCTAAGATCTTTTGAGCAAGCTCAATTAATTGGAGCTCCATTTATTGCTACAAATGAAAAGAATATGAGTGGACTACCTAATAGAACTGATGATCCTGTTAACGAGATTGTTGATGATTTAGTTAGTGGAAAGGAACCGGGAGTTCTTATTTTAGATCCAATTAAAGCTGGAGCGGTCGCCGCAGAAACAGCAATAAAAGTAAAACCCATTAGAAAAGCTAAAAGCGGAGTTCCTGATGAACAAGGATGTATAGATATGGCAATGAATTGTAATGGCTGTGGTAACTGTCAAAGAAATTGTCCAAACGATCTACCTCTTGTAGAGGGAGTAAATTTAGCAAAAGAAGGAGACTTTTCATTATTAGGAGATGTTTTTGATGATTGTCTAGGTTGTGGTCGATGTGAAGGAGATTGTATGAAAGGTGTATCACCACTAACTCTAATTCAGTATGCTGCGAGAGAAAAGATTAGGAATGAGAAATTTAATTGTCGGGCAGGACGTGGCCCTATAATGGATACTGAAATCAGAAATGTAGGAGCTCCAATTGTTCTTGGGGAAATTCCCGGAATTGTTGCTATAATTGGGTGTGCGAGTTATGCGCATGAAATCCAAGAATTATATAAAATGGCAGAAGAATTTTTAAAAAGAAATTATATTGTGGTCGTATCTGGTTGCGGAGCGATGGATATTGGACTTGTAAAAAATGAAGAGGGTAAAACATTATATGATAGGTTTCCAGGTGATTTTGATAGAGGTGGTTTAGTAAATGTTGGAAGCTGTGTTAGCAATCCTCATATAACAGGTGCAGCAATTAAAGTTGCAAATATTTTTGCTCGAAGACCATTACGTGGGAATTTTGAAGAAATAGCTGATTATATATTGAACAGAGTTGGCGCTGTAGGTGTAGCGTGGGGCGCTATGTCTCAGAAAGCTGCAAGTATCGCTAGTATGGCAAATGGTTTAGGTGTTCCTGCAGTATGTGGACCACATGCAGCAGAGTATAGAAGAATGTACATTGGAAGATCTGATGATGAAGAAGTATGGAAAGTCTTTAATGCCAGAGACGGATCTTCTGATCATCTAGTTGGTCCTGGTCCAGAACATTTATTAACAACCGCAGAAAGTATTGAGCAAGCCATTTGTCTAGTTGCTAAATTAGCAATAAGACCTGCTGATAACTCTAAAGGTCGAATGATAAAACTCTCTCACTGGATTGATTTAGAACGAAAATATAAGGGCGTCAAATTCCCGAATGATTTAGAGAAATTCATCCGACAGGAAGCAGATATTCCTATTAACATGAAAGATGAAATTATGGAATATTTAGAAGAAAAAGGCTGGCAACCAAAAGAGATTGTCGATCCAACACTTTTAAAAAGACTGTGTCGAACTTAATTTAATATATTTTTTTTATTTTTCTTTTCTATAACTTATTTTTAATAGATTAGATCCGATGATTTTCTAATTCTGAAGTTAACCAAGCAATTCTAAACAAATCATCATCTGAAATTAATTTTTCTATTACATTGTGACTAAATTGATTATAAAAAACAGGTTCCACGAATTTTAGTTCTTCGGAATAAGGTTTTATCAAATTTCTCTGTAAAGAAGTGTCGGTTCTAATTAGATTCGCTAATTCGGTGTGTTCATATACTCTAAAGTAAGAATCAATGCTTATTGTCGTAGGTCGATGAGTTTTAAAAAAATTTATCATATTTTTAACAGATTCAAGTGATTCGTATGGGTAACCGACCAATAAATTAATTGCTAACTCTAACTCATATTCTCTACAAAAATCAATAATTTTCTCTAAATCGTTATATGTATAATTATTTGAATCTTGAATTTTTTTATCACTGGCAACATCAATAGAAATTCTATAAGCATTAGTTTCATATAGTAATCTAAATAATTCTTTATTATAAGGATAAGGTTTCATAAAAAGCTGCCATTTTAAAGGAAGATTAGCCTCGATCAATGCTTTACAAAACTCGATTGAAAAGTCTAAATCTGAGTTAAACTCATCATCACATAAATGAAAGTGAGTATACCCCTGGTTAACAATATATTTTAATTCCTCTATAATATTTCGGACCTTTTTGTACCAAGTTTGTGTACCAGCATTAATACAGTACGGACATTGTCCTAAACATCCTTTATGTGTTTCAAATCCAACAGTCTTAGTGAGAGATAAATATTTCATGTAATCAAACTTTTTTCCGCGTAAATGAATCAACTTAAGGTCATGATAATATTGCCAACCATCATAAATTTTTTTTGTTAATTGCCTAGATTGTAATAATTCTAAAAAATGGGGAAAAATTGCCTCACCAGGTCCTAATATCCCATAATCCCCATCGAGATAATCTAAGATTTCAATTGGCATAGCAGAAAATCCAGAGCCACCAAGAAGTACGGGAATGTTGCGGTTTTTAACACATTGAACTAACTGTTTAATAGAAGGTAAAAAAAATTCATTATTGAAATAACCTAAAGAATCTATGTTACGAATTGAGAAACCCACAAGATCGTAAAATTTTTTATTTAGGGTTTTAGTTAACATATCTCCTGGCGATTCATAAAAACATAAATCTAATATATCAACATTATGACTATGTTTCTCTAACACAGTAATAAGATACTCTAAACCAATTGGGATTACTGGTGGATTTATAAATCTATTTGGATTCACTAATAATATATTAAAACCCATATTTCTTCAGTTTTAATCCATTGCTCATTTTATTTTAAGGAAATACTCTTATATTCTATATGAATATTTAATAAAAATAAATCTATGGAATCTTTATTTAATTTCAAAATTGAGGTAAAGAGGTTCATTTCTGGTTAATATATAACTATCTGGGGAAAGTTTCTTATATAATTCTTTTTTGAAGTTTATATCGCTTTTATTCTTTATCAATCCTAAAGTAGTTAAAATAATTCAATAATTTTAGGTCATTCAAATCTATTTAAATAGAAAAACTAAAAAATAATGCTGTATAGAATTGTTTAATTTGTGAACTAATTTAACATTAAAGATATGATAAATTTTGGATAAGCAAGATAAAGATGTATTAAAGTTATCAAAATTGTGTAAACATTGGGCTGATCATAATGATTCCCATAAAGAGAGTTTTTTAAAGTGGAGAGATCTTGCAAGAAATAGAGGATTAGTTTCAGTCGCTGAGAATTTAACTAATGCCATTGAGATGTTAGATAAATGCAATGAATATTTACTTAAAGCTTATAATGATTTGGAATAACTTTTTAGAATCTTCCTTTATATAATTTATAATAAAAATTAATGAAAAGAAAATAACATTTCTATATACTTGAAAAATATATTTAAAGAAAGAGATTAATTAAAGGTAATAATTGTTCTTTAAAATAATTCAATTTACCCTCTAATTTTTCAAGATCTTCAGCAAGTGCCCATAAATATACAGGAATCTGAAGATCTGAATATTCAAATAATTTTTCACCACGAATAGTAAAGCCATTTAGGGGTAAATCAAGTTTTATGGTATTTTCTCTTATTAGTCCTATCGAGTTATAAAAATTGGAAAGAGTTTGTAACAGCAATGCTGTATTATTGACTAACATTTCATCAGTATCGGTTTTTGTATAACTTCCAAAGATTAAACCGTCCATAGATACTAAACTTGCGGCTTTTGCATCTACCTGATTGATGAAATCTTCTAAAATATTTTCAATAATCTCTGAGGTATCGGAAACCTTTTTGAGCGCAACACTGAACATTTGCATCACGGTCCTTGGTTGAAACACCGTAGTATCACAAAACTCGATGGCAAATTGCTCGAATTCATCAACAATTTTAGAAAATTTATTTTTAATAGAAGTTACATTCTGTTGCCATTGAAGAGTTTTTCTAAAATCTTGATCACTTTTACTCAAAACTATTAATAATTCTGGTTTTTCTCCTAACTTAGTAAATGAATTTAAAACTTCACGAAAATAGTTAGCAGATTCAGGAAATCTATCTGGATCTTGAATATCTACTACATATAACATAATATCTGCTTCAGTGAAAAATAACTCTGGTCTATTGAAGTATAATTTTTCTCGATATTGAACCTGTCCGCCTAAATCCCATGAAATGATAGGATAACCGAAAAAATCCAGTTTTTCCCTTTTGACTCCTCTTGTCGGCAATAATGACTTTATAATCGAAAACTTTTCTTGAACTACTGCTAAAATAGAGGTTTTTCCCCCATTATCAAGACCAGTTAGTAAAATCTTCTTATGACGCTTTAGTTGCTCCCTCACATTCTTTTCTATAACCTGTGCAATTTTCACCCATTTTTGAAGGATATTTGGAAGTATTTCTTTGATTTCTGGGAGATTTGTTACAGTTAAATTAGCTAAATCTTCGATTGTCTTAATACCATTAGAAATTAAATGATCAGAGCTAACTTTATCAACACCTATCAACGTTTCTGGTTTAAATCGCAGTATTTCTTCTAATTCATTGATTAGAACATGACTTTTAAAGAAATCTTTTAATATAACACTTTTATCTTCATTTTGTAACATATGGCATCAGATTTGTTAACAATTATCTTAACTCTATTTTAATAGATAAATAAAGTATTATTAAATATATGTTATTTAGAAAATAAAACTTTATTTTTTCATTAATCTAAATAATTAAATTATTGAACTATTATTTAATTATTAATAAAAGAATAATAATTAGAGTAATTAGCAAAGTTCTGAGATTTATTCTTTATAAATGTTCCTAAAAATCGTTAACATAAAATGGCTGAGCAAAGAATCCCAGAAAATATTGTTGTTTGTATAGATTCTTCGAGATCGATGTATAGAAAAGATTATTCCCCAAATCGACTGACTAGCTGTGTAAATGCTATTAAAACTCTAATAAAAGAGAGATTCAATAAAGATTGTTTAAGTGCATTTGCGATAATAAAATTTTCTGATACAGCAGAAAAAATAATAGATTTTACAAGTTCCAGTTTTGTAGATAATATAGATTCTGCTTTAGATTCTTTAACTTGTGGAGGATATTCTTCTATTGGTGATGGATTAGCACTATCAATTAAAACCCTCATAGCAGAATTACGAAAGGTCAGTGCAAAATCTCCCAGAATTCTCTTAATCTCTGATGGAAAAACAATGAACACCGCTGTGGATCCTCTAAAAATGGCACGACTTGCTCAAGGCTTGAATATTAAGATAGATACCTTTCTAATAGGAGAATTAAGTCATCAAAATATTTTAAAAAGATTAAGTGATCTTACGGAAGGTAGATTTTTTTATAATAATGATCCTGAATGCCTAATACGATCTGCCCAAGAAATCGCTGATGATAATTATAAGACTTATGGATTAAATACTCAGAAAATTAATGAAAATCCTGCTTTTCTTAGGAAAATCGCAGCAAATTTATTGAGAGTTCAAGATTTAACTAAAGATCAAGAACAAAGAGCTAAACAAATAAGAGGAGAGGTAGATTATAAAAAATGTTCAATCTGTTTTTCTGATAAAAATCCTTATACTAAAGGTTCTTTTTATTTGACAGGCAGATACTGTCCTAATTGTACTACTCCTTTTCACATACATTGTCTAGCTGCCTGGGCTGATTCTCAAAAGGATCATGTAGCAAAGAGATCTGGGACTGCTAGATGTCCACACTGTTTTTATTTAGTTAAAATTCCAATGGAAATATCTCAAATACAAAAATTACGTATTCTTACTGGAGGACCTAAAGAAAAACCAACTAAAAGACCAGAAGTTATTCCAGCGAAATTTATCGAAAATGTTGCAATACTAGGAGAAGACGCTTTATTTAATGCTTGTCCAGTATGTCATTTTATTTTTGAAAAGGGACAGAGAGTAGTTCAATGTGGTAATTTAGGATGCAATACTCTTTATCATGAGGATTGCTTTAAAAAGTTAAAAGGTGGACATTGTAGAAATTGCGATGTAAAGCTCCACCTTTATTAAAAAATAAGTTGAGAAATATAATGAGTGATGTAAATAATTTAAAGCAACAAATAAATGTAGCAGCATATTTTCTTGCACAAAAGAATTATACTTATGATAAATTATGTTGGATGCTTGCGGAAAGAGAACTTATTGCACAAAAAGACGCTAGATATAAGGAAGAACAGAGAAAAAAAGAAAAAGCGGCACAAATATTCTTCCAAGGACTACCTTATGATCTTCTTACGTGGTTAATAGCTGAGCTTGATATTTTAATCAAATTAGGAAAAATTTAGCAAATTATAATTAATACTTTAAAATATAAGATTAATTATATGCTAATTCCTACTTTATATCAAATTAATTTATTTTTTCAACATTAATTGATTAAAATAAATTAATCTACAAAATAGAGTTTTATATTATTGATAACACGTAACCATGATCGATTCTAATTATTATTCTTATGGTAATATAAAATTAGGTAGAGGAAGTTTCGAACTACCTCCAGTGCTAATTGGTACAATTTTTTATCAAAATGAGACAATTTTAGATAGAAAAAAAAGTGAAATTTTTAATATTCAAAAAGCTAAAAAAAGGATTGACATACATATCTCCTTATCTGAGAAATACAATATTCCTAACCTAATTGAGATATCAGCTATAACGCCCAGAGCTATGGTGAAATATTTAGAATTCTATTTAGATCATTATAAACCTCCGTTTGTATTAGGAGGAAATTTTGAATCCAGAGTTGCTGGAATTGAATATCTCGCAGATCATGGGATCAAACCTGAGCATTATATATATAATTCTATCTCAAATCTAAAAAACAAAAGAGAATTACAATTACTCCAAAAATATAAAATTAGATCTTTAGTTGTGTTAATATTGGGTGCAAATAATATGACGTCCACTCAGAGATTTGCATATCTTACAGAGAATAATCAACCTAACAACACTAACATTCTTGAAGGCTTAAAAAATATAGGAATTGAAATGATTTGGATTGATGGAGGTGTTATTGATTTAGAAAGTTTAGCACACATTTTAGAAACTCAAAGATTAATTAGCATGTCATTAAAACTTCCTGTAGGTACAGCGCCAAATCTTTTTCTTTTTAAATACTCCTCTCCACGTCTAAATGCTAAATTTCATACAAGATATAGAAGAGCAAGTATCATGTTTATAGCATCATGGTTCTCTAATTTTATCTTTTATGGAGCTATTGAAGATGCAAAAGAATCATTTGCTTCAGCAAAACAATCATTTGAGTTTAAAAGTATACTAAAAAGTCAGAAAATTAAACTTTTTGAATTGTAATTTTTCTAAATTTAACTAATAAATCAAATAAATAACAAGAAAAACCAATCAATACTAAGATTTTAATATTTTAATTAAGTCTATGTAATTAGAGTTAATTTATATATTGTTGAATTTTACCGAGAAAGATTATGATAAATAATTTTGATAATGAGAGTAAGGAAATAGAAGCAATACAATTAATAGATAAAGCAGAAGATTTAGCTGATCGGAATAAAGGAGAAGAAGCAATTAATTTTTATGAAAAAGCAGCCCAGATTTATCTTGATTTAGGTAGTTATATCAAATTAGATGAATTATACATAAGAATAGCACAAATAATTTCACAGTTTAAAAATAATATTCAAGCAGTCTATAGATTAAAATCCATTATAAGAAAAACTGAGGAATTGAAATTAAACGAAGTTTCAGCGAAATTGTTAATACAGTTAGGGAATGTTTCTTATAGAATGCGAGATTGGGAAACTGCAGGAGAATCTTGGCAAAAAGCTTCAGAATATCTAATTGAGGTTGATCCTGAAGAATATAATAGTCTTTCTTCAGTCTTGCTTTTAAAAGCAGGACAAACATTTGAGCGATCACGAATAAAAAAGGATTTAGGTAAACGCTTAATACTTAAAGCAGTAATGAAAATTAAGAAATTTGACGAATTATATGAAGAAGCAGAAAAACGTGCTTTATATCTCATATCAGCAGGTGAACTTGAAGCAGCAGCTAAAAAATTCAATAATATTGCAACATACTTCCAGTCAGCATTAGAAGATTTGAGAGAAATTATTGATGAGGAAGAATCTACAGATACAATGCTTAATGCAAGAGCACGATTTATACATTTTGTAGCGGAATATCAAACATTCTCTGCATTATGTTTACGGGCATCTGAAAACCGTGACTTTAATGAGAAAATTAAGAAACTAGGTATGGATTCGATTAATCGCTTTAAGGAGTCAATTTCTCTTCTTAAAACTTATCTATTTCCTAAATCTCCTGAATTTGATCATGAAGTTATCCTAAGAGTGACTTTTGATACAATGCTCCTAGCTATTATTCAACAAATGTTAGGTATACAAGAAATAAATTCATCTGCATATCTTTTTGATGGTATGAAGGAGAATAAAGCATTAATTAAACAATTGAAAAAATCTCCTTATTTTACAATTACTGAAAGAATCGAAAGACTAGGAGTAAGAGAAGGATTTGAAGATCTCCTAAAAGTTAATCTAGGGCATTTTGAGAGTATAAAAAACACACTAATCTCTTATTTTAAATGAAATAATTTATTTAAAAAGCTTCAGGTCCTACTGAATCTATTAATCTTTTAATTTCATCTTCATTTTTCGCAAAAACTCCGATATTGCCAATCTGAATTTGCTTTAACCCTACCTCTTTTACCACATTATATGTTTCTATTATTTCATCTAACTTAGGAGAACGATAATCTTTTAATTTATACTGAGGGAAAAACGCTAATATATGAAAGGGAATATTCTCATCGATTTCTACAATTAACTCAGCAACTTTTTTAAATTGCTCTACCTCAATAAAATTTGGAATAAAAACTGTAAGAATTTCTAAAACAAAATTCCTCTTAATAATTTCTCTTGGAGCCCTAAGAACTGTCTTATTTGAAGTTCCACATAATTTTCTATAAATTTCAGCATCATAAGCTTTGATATCTAACCAATAAGAATCTAATCCTGCTTTTTGAAGAAGATCTAAATTTTTTTCAGTAAGTCCAAATCCATTTGATTCTAAAAGCACCCATATATTATCACATTTTTGCTTTATTTTTTGAGTTGCTTCTGCATAAAATTCTCCCTGACACGCAATATCTCCGCCTGTAAACGCTACAATATTCCTAGCAGGACCAAATCCTTGAGGACCTAATACAATCTGATCTCTTGAGAGCAGATTTGGACATAGTGGACTCGGTTTGTTGTATATTATACAGGAACCGCAGTGTCGACATTGTTTATTTGCATAATACATTAAAGCTTGCTCCCGTGGTTCAAAAACAGTGACAAAACTCTCATATTGTTTGCATTCCTCAGCAATTTCATCTGTGGAATACCATCGCCCATTAAAATGCTTTGAGAATTCCCAAGAATGGCATTTAAGACAACTATGATTACAACCAGATTGATAGATTGAAAAATAATCTTCTGGTCTGGATAAATGCATCGCAGTTATTACTCGATGATACTTTCCATTCTCAAACTTCAGGGTTGCTTGACATGCGGATTTTTTAGAATTATCTTTTAAATAAGTTTCACACGCGCCCTTTTGATATCCTTGTTTAACCATATTACAAAAATATTCTAATTTGTCCATGACAATGAAGTTTAAAATTGATTCTTATAAAAATTTAATGATATCTTCTTATAAGATAAATTAAACAGATTAGAGAACACAAATATAATCATAACACTTCTTCTATAGCACTTATACGACCACTAATTTTACTATAGTTCTATGGATTATTCAGGCACTCTAATACAATTTGGCAGCTATATAGAAATAACAAAAATTTATATAATATCAAACAATAATCTAGTTAATTAAACATTATTCAATAAAAAAGAGAATTAAAAGAAAAATTCTCAACGCTGTTTCTAATCTATTAGTTATATTAAAATTATTAACGACATAGATTAGAATAGGCAAGAATTAAAAAGATTAAAAGAAAAGTACGGAGAAGAAAACAATGAAAATTTTATATGTTAATCCTGCTCGAATTACCTCTGGTCTTGATGCTATAATTAAGGGACCCCCTCTAAGTTTAATATCAATAGCGGCTATGGTTCCGGAACATGATGCGCAACTATTCGATTTTAAAGTCCACAAGTATAATGAGAAGAAATTTCATTCATTATTAAATGATAGTGATATAGTAGCTCTCACAAGTATGACACCTCAAATCTCTCATGCATTTGAAGTTGCTCAAATGGCAAAAGAACACGGATGTATCACAATAATTGGTGGATATCAACCTACATTAGCTCCTGAATATGTGGCGAAACATCCAGCAATAGATTATGCCGTTCGCGGTGAGGGAGAACATACTTTTCACGAACTTGTAGACTTTATCGATGGAAATAAAGACAATACTGCATTAAGAAATATTGATGGAATTTCATATAAAAACAAAGAAGGACAAGTACTTCATAACAAAGATCGTAAATTAGAACTTGATTTAGATAAATTTCCAATGCCTCGAAGAGATTTATTAGACGATAAAAGATATATTTATTTAGGTGCTAGAGTAGCTCAACTTGAAACTTCACGAGGCTGCCCACATAATTGTAAATTTTGTTGTATTATAAAAATGTGGAGAAATCCAGATCGCCCTATTACATATCGGACAAAATCAATTAAAAGAATTATGCAAGAAATATACGACATTGATTGGAGAAATGATTTTATCTTTTTCTGCGAAGATAATTTTACAATTAAAATAAAAAGAACAAAAGAAATACTTGAAACAATAATTCGTTCAGGAGTTCCAAACAAAATGTATTTTTCTTGCCAATCTCGAGTTGATACTTTATATCGAAATCAATGGTTAATTGATTTAATGCATAAAGCAGGTATGAGGCAAGTATTCCTTGGTATTGAATCAGTTCATCAACAGAGTTTAGATGCTATGAATAAGCAGAATACAACTCCTGATATGGTCAGAAAAGTCGTATCATTACTTCAAGATCGCGGAATTTCGATTTTTGGGGGTGTGATTATTGGGTACCCTGGAGAAACTAAAACAATGGTAAGGCAAAATATTCAATTTGCACGTTCACTTAATTTAACCTGTATACAATTCACTCCTATTACCGCATTTCCAGGTACTGATTTTTACAATGAAATGAAAGAAAAGGGCATGGTGACTAGCAATAATTTCAAACATTATAATTTATTCCATCCAATGATGAGAACAAATCAGTTAACCAATATAGAAATGTATCGATTAGTAGCAGAAGCATATTCTGCTTATTATCTTAATGGAGATTGGCTCAGATTACTTGCAAAAAGATATTGTAATCCATTTGGAAGATTCAATTGGATGGGTCGAAATGTTCCTCGTTTTGTTAAAACATGTATAGTGAGTGGTGTAGAAATGCTTCACGATATGGGGATGACTTCATCAATAATATCCGATGAGATGAGAGAAATTATGGAGCGTGCAAAAGCTGGAAAACCTTTAATTACTGAAAAACCTGAAAAACTTGAAAAAATGAATGAAATCTTACCCTTAGATAAAAAATCAATAGAACCAGTAAAAGCTACAAATTATTAAAATTAAATTCTATTTGGAATAAGGAACTTTTTTCTTTACATTTTGTATCATTTTGAAAACAAGGGAGATCCACATTCAGAACAATATTTAACGGTATTTCGATCAAACTCTGTTCCGCAATTTTGACATAAAACTTTAAATTTTACCATTGGAGGAATATTTTTTATAACACTTTCCAAAGTAATTTTTATTGAATTCTGAACTTCTTTGATTATTTCTTCTTTTTGTTCTTTAGAAAAAGAATGAATGTAGATTGATGAAAGCTCAACCAAGAAATTTTTGATGAAATTCAATTGATCTTGAAAATTTTTATTTACTTTAACTTTAAGTATTTCTTCTCCTACATCAGTCAGAGAGTAAACTTTCTTGATAGGACCAATCTCACTTTTAACTCGTTCAATTTTTAGAAATCCATTTTTTTTCAATTTTGATAAAATGGGATATATAGTACCAGATTGCGCTTTCCATGTACCAGCAAAATGTTCATTTAAAATTCTAATCAGGTCATACCCAGAGATTCTTTTACTATTAAAAATACTCTCTATAATTGTAAATTCAAGAGGAGTAAGTCTGTATATTTTTATATTATTAAAAACTTCTTCCTCAATTTTAGATCTTAAATTTTCTAAATCCTCTTCAAGATCTAAAAATTTACTTAACCACATCTTATTTTGTCTTTAGATTATTCTTTATTTGTTTTTTTCTCATTTTTTCTAATTCTTTTTCAATTGCTTTTTCTTTTCTTGATTTCCATCTTCCAGTTGGTTCAGCTTTTTTACTATAATATTGAAAGTATATAAAAATATGTAAAATCACAGCAGCGCCCCAAAAAATGGATGGAAAAATTACCCAGTAAAACTCAGGAAATGTAGTAAAGTTAATTATAAATAAAAAAAGCATAACAAAAACGTAAGATGTTAAATGATAAATAACGCCTCGTTTAGCCATTGGATAAACACCCCTAGCATATAATATATAGGCTAAGGCATGCATATTCATACCTATTAACCATGAAAAAAAGGGAAAGATAATCCAATAAAAATCTGGTGTAAATCCTAGATCTACTATAAAAAGTAATATATTTACTATAACGAAAATAGTTATATGTATCTTTACAGAAAACCTAAAACTAACTTTCTGCGCCGCTATTTCCCTTAAACTCTCTTCTGAAAATCCTGACTTAATTTTCATCATTTTCACACTATATTGAAAAATTTTAGGAAAGATGATTATAGTATAGTTTAAAAGAAATTATAATTATTTAAATATATTGTTGAATCTACATAGCTCAAAATCAATCATTTCAGCATAATAAAATAATGAAAATAATACACCCAAAACTCAATCAATATCAGATCTAATAAAATAAGAAGGATTAAAACTTGATTGTTAGTTTATTATATTTAAGAGTACTAATTTTACGGACTCCATGATCTCCAGAAGAATAGGAACATGTAACAAGTCCGGCTTCTTCAAGTTTTTTAATTTGAGCAGATATATTTGCTTCTGTCATATCTAGATTTGAGGCGATATTTGAAACATCCAGCGGTTCATCTTGGATATAATGAAGAATTTGACGCCTTGTTCGTGAGGATAAGGCTTTGACAATCTTTTCGATTTGATCATCTGATTCTATTACTATAGATTCAGAATCATTTTTTAAATTAACCTCTAATATACTAGATTGAGTGATTTCCATAACTAATTATCCAACCCTTAATAATTAACTTAAGGTTATCTACATGAAACCAATATTATTGGGGATATTTATATTTACCTTGTGTCTCATTTGTAAATAATAATTACTTATTATTACAATGATTACA
>JBHLOC010000017.1:0-86635 GCA_048940925.1 Promethearchaeota archaeon
TGTCTTTTATATCCACATCAGTTATAGTTGTTTGTTTTACGTCTAAATAGACTCTTTTTCCTTCAATTTTATTAATAATTGCTTCTGTAATTAACAAATCTCCGACTCGCACCATGCCTCTCATTTCTACATCAATCCCGATAAGATTTCCAAATTTTCCATGTTCCAGAAGATCTTCAAAAAGTTTAGTGATAAATCCCAATGAAAACAGTCCATGTGCGATTACTCCTTTTAGACCTGCGGCTTCGGCAACTGCATCGTTAATGTGAATTGGATTCGTGTCTCCAGAACTTTTAGCATATTGTTTTAATAGATCTCTTGTTATTGCCTTAAATTCATTTCTAAAAACCTGTCCGACCTTTAAATCTGATAATTTAACCATAATTTAATAACCCCCTTTTCTTATTCCTGCGGTTACGACGACGTTACATACAGTTTTATCATTTTGGTTTTTAACGGTTGTAATTATTTCAGCAAATAACATCATATTAGATTCAACTAACCACACATTCCCCCATTTAGCAGTAACTGTTAATTTATCCCCTGGTTTAACATCTACACACCCCTCCCAATTATATTTATTTCCAGTATGTAGCAACATTCTAGGATTTTTTATAAGCATTCGTTCTTCTCCATCTTGAATTAATTTTGCTCCTGGAGCTAAACTATAGAGTCCTTTTATTGTATAAGCGTTAGCATAAGCATGGCAAGCAATAATACCCTCTTCTTCAGGACCAACATATTTTGGATCAGTGATACCAAAACACCTTGCAAAATTCACTAAATTCCTATATCTTACACTGATTTTTACACTCCCTGGCAAATCTTTTCCAGGGAGATTCTCTATTAAGGACTTAGCATTTTTTTTCATTTCTTCGATACCCATTTCTATCTAACTCTTAAGATTTTATTGATATATATAAATTAGGCTCAATTAAATTAAAACTTTAATTAATAGTTAGATTGAATATATTTTAGTAAATACTTTATCTTCTTTGCTAGGAATTGTAAAATAATTAAAAATTTTAGTAGTTGAATGTGAACCGTTTAATATTATACAGGGAATTCGATAATTATCAATTAGCGTTAATAAATAAGGATCAATCGGTCTAGTTTTAGCTTTTAAATTTGTTTCTCCCAAATCATTAATTCTAAGTTTGCCCTTATTCTTTAAATTCCTATACTCTACCGTTGAGATTTCTTTTATAAGAGTTTGATTAGAATTCAAAATTCTATCAACATCTTTGATTAAAAAACACTCACTCAAACCAAGTTTTTTAGCCAGATATAAAGTGATTGAATCTGAAGTAACATCCCAAATATGAGGTAATTCATCTTTTCTTTTTAGATATTTATAAGGGAGAAATACTGAGATTAATTTCCTTTCTTTCCGTAAATTTTTGTAGTCTTGGTATATTTGCAAGTGAGGAAATTTTCTCTTTACTTCTAATCCATTATACTCCATAGAATAAATACCTATCCAATGCGCGAGATCAGCATCAAAATGGAATTCTTTATAAATGCTTCTTACAAAATTAGCAATTGTGCCTCCTCCAGGTATTAAAATAATTTTATTTATAATACCATCTTCATAAAGTTGAGTCAATTGAGCAATGGTATTTATAAGATTTTTACTATTATCTAAAATTTTTCCACCGATTTTAAATATAGCTGAGGGGATTGCCATTTTGTATATTACCTTTTTGTTGATAATAAAAAGCTCCTGCTATAGCAAAAGCTGACGAGCTGATTTGATCAGAAATATTAGTTACTTCCTCATAACTTAAAATATTACTATATCCTAAATTTAATAGAGTTTTTCTAATTAAGAAATTCGCAGATAAGCCTGTTATAACAAATCTAGGATCTTGTTCAAATTCTGGAAATCTGATACTAAGGCTTGATAAGAATTCTTGAATTTCATATTTTATTATTTCTAATTGTTTTTCATAAATATATTCAGCAATTGTGTACAACTCTTCTTTAGTAATTGTTTCTCTATCCATACATATAATTCTTGATAACCGAGCAAAGCAATCTTCCAAGGATTTAGATCTATTATCCGCAGTATCATTAATATATTCATCTTCCGTGATATTGCCTAATATTAGATGAACATCAGAAATCAAAGCGAATCTTTCGAAAGAAATTCTTACTAATTTTCCATGATAAGGCACAAATTGTGTAATGGATGGGATAGTTGCGCGAAGACCTCCAGTATACAACAATTCATGATTCAACATCCTTGAAATATCATCTTTTCCTTGAGTAACTGGAATAGAATTAACAATTGGGATAATATCTATTGTAGTTGAACCTGCATCAATTAGAATGCATAGTGGTTGGAAATATCCTAAAAATAATGATGTAGACACCCAATTTGCACCTGCAATAGAATTAAATGTTGATTTTGCAGAAGTATAATTAATATATTTTCCTTGATTTGTAATAAAATACAATTTGTCTTTATCAAAAACTTGTTTTAATGCCTTTAAAATAGTTAGAATTCCTTCTTTTTTCGTTTGAAAAGCATCTGAGAGTTCAGCTGTAATTGTAACTGCTATATACTCTATGGTTTTCAACTTAAAATTAATTTTATTTGCTAAATTCTCCACAATTCGTCCTAACATATCTGGTATATCATTTATTGTCTTTTCCCAAAAGGGAAAATATTCGATATATGAAAATGATTTAATTATATCGTCATTTTTAAATAATATTAAAGCTGCTTTAGTATTTGCACCCCCAATATCTAAACCCAATACATGTGGCGTTTTAACTACCTCTATAACGGTTTTTTAAATAAGTTATGAGCTTGTCTAAGTTCTCTCCAGTTTGAGCATTGGTTAAAAAAAAATCATTGTCTTCTAGCTTCAATTTATCTTTTAGATATCTGATTTCAGAACCTTTAGCTAAATCCATTTTATTAAATACTATAATAACGTCTACTTCATTATTTTGGACAAAATTTTTGGTAATTTCATGAAATAATTCAATTTGGGAATCAACATCATAACCTGAAGCGGGAGTGGGATCAAATATAAAAAGAATTAGATCAGAAATTAGTCGTAAAGCTAAAATAGCTTGTAGTTCGATATTATTTCGTTTTACCATAGGACGATCCAAAATACCAGGAGTATCCATAATTTGGATTTTTATTACATCAAAACGTCTCTCTATTGTTAAATGCCCTAGATTTAACTTTTTTGTGGTAAATGGATATTCTTGGACTTCAATTTTCTTATTTGTTGAAATTTCACGCACAATACTACTTTTACCTACGTTTGGATAACCTGCTACTACTATACATGGTATCGTGTAATCTATTGAAGGAATTTCACGTAATCGCCCTCTGATATTATTTAAGTATTCTAGATTTTTATTTTGTTTATTTATGATTGATGAAATTCTACCAAAAGCAGCTCTTCGTAATTGGTCACCTTCTTTTGGAGTTTGAATTCTATTAAATTTGTAGCGAAATTCTCTCTCAATTTGACTAAGGATCGGTAATATACCATTTAATTTTCCAAGTGTTAACTTAAATTCATCAACATTTACTAAAAGACTAGCTAACTCCTTATAAAAGTCAGGGATATCATCTATCATTGGTACCTGTTTAATAACATTAAGAATCCGATATATAAGGTCATCAATGGCTACTTTTATTCTTCTTGATTCCTTTTTTTTGGCTTTAATAATAATCGGTGCATTTTTTGAAACTTGGGCAGAACTCTTCATAGCTTTCTTGAAAGCTGTGTCTAATAATTCAGAAGAAGAAGGTACATGATAAAATTCATCGAAAGGATTCTTCATAAAAATTCAAAAAATAATTTATTTAAGATAAAAATCTAATTTTCTTCAAATTTTAGTTCTGATGAGCGCAATTTTTTTCTCAATTTCTGAGATCTCATTTGATAAATTTATTACCTCAGGTGGGATTGATCGATATAGTTTTAAAATATATTCATATCGTTCTATAGCTCTTGGAAATTTCCCTAACGTTTCTTCCCTCTCAGCCTTTTCTACCAATAGTTTGACTTTTTCAAGGGTGGTCTTTACTCCAGAGGGGAGAACTTTCTGTTCTGCTAACTTACTTTCTTGATATCTTTGCTGTTTTGTTTCAACTTCTTTCACTTTTTTATCAAACTCACCCTCTCTTTTTGTTATAGTAGTCGTGCTTTGTTGTTCATGCTTAATCAAATTTTTTACTCTAGCAATCCTTTGGTTGAGCATCCCGATTTTTCCCTGAAATCCTAATTTTCTATATATCTCTTTTGCTTTTTCTAATAATGAAATTGACTGAATAAAATTTTTTTTATTGAACTCCTCTTTTGATAGTTTTTCTAGATTTTCAGCTTCTTTCTCAATCTCATCAAAAGGTCCTGGCATTAGCATCAAATTTATATTTTAAAATACTAATATGTTATCAAATAAGTTAATGATTTCGATAACATAAAAGATTCTAAAGATTAAAGTTTTATTAAATTTAGCTGGTTTAGAAAGAAAACCTTTTAAGTTGAATTAGATTAAAATCTAAAAATCAAAACATTATTTCTAGATTAAAATAAAGTAGTGTGGTTCTTGATGAAAAAGTTTAAGGTTGGCATCTTAGGTGCTACAGGAATGGTTGGTCAAAATTATATCAAATTATTGCAAGACCATCCTTGGTTTGAAATAATTGACGTTGCCGCATCTCCTAGATCTGCTGGTAAAAGTTTCAAGGATGCTGCTAAGAAAAAATGGCAAATGGTAATACCGATTCCAAAGGATATCGAGAATTTACTAGTAAGAGATGTCCAAGATTTTGAATCTATTGATCCAAAGTTAAATTTTGTATTCTCTGCAATAAATATGCCAACTAAAGATCAAATTAAGGAAGTTGAATTTGAATATGCCCGAAGAGGAATCCCTGTTATAAGCAATAATTCTGCTCATAGATGGACTCCTGATGTTCCTATGATAATTCCTGAAATTAATCATAACCATATAGACATAATACCATATCAGCAACAGAATAGGAGTTTTTCTAAAGGTTTTGTTTTAGTTAAACCGAACTGCTCAGTTCAAAGTTATCTTACACCTATTTATGCAATTGAAAGAGAGGGATATAAAGTAGAGAAATTAATTATAACCACACTTCAAGCTGTTTCAGGGGCGGGATATCCTGGAGTAGCTTCATTAGATGTAGTTGATAATGTAGTTCCGTATATTGACGGAGAAGAAGAAAAAACAGAAAAGGAGCCATTAAAAATTTTTGGTAAAATTGGTGGAGATCATATTATAAATGATGATTCAATTCAAATAAGTTCTACTTGCACTAGAGTCCCTGTGACTGACGGACATATAGCATGTGTAACTTTAAAGTTTAAAGATAAAAAAGCGAATAAAGATGAGATAATTAAAATTTGGAGAGATTTTAAATCATTACCACAGGAATTGGACTTACCATTCGCACCAAAACAACCAATAATTTATTTAGAACAGGTTGATAGACCTCAGCCAAAGAAAGATAGAGATATTGATAAAGGAATGGCAATTACAGTAGGGCGATTAAGACCAGATAGTATTTTTGATTTTAAGTTTGTTGCTTTAAGTCATAATACAATAAGGGGAGCTGCTGGTGGAGCTATATTAAATGCTGAATTATTAGTATCTAAAGGTTTTATAAAGCAATAATTAGAATTCATGTCTATCAATAATAATTAGAAGCAGTAAATTCAAGAGTGAAAGTACTCCTTTCCTCCTAATCAATTGATAAATTGGTATTTCAGGATATATATAGAAATATTGAGGTTTTTTTAGCATCTTCAATGTTTTTAATTTTAAAAGTGGAGTTAATTTTGTATGTTCTCCAACAAAATTTTTTAATACATTTCTAATTATTGATTTGTCCAATATTATTATAGCTGAAATAACTCCAAATTCCTCAGAAACTTTTGTTCTAACTAAATCAAGAGAGTTATAAATACCATCAGAAAATATTATATCTTTTTTAAGAGGTAATAAATTGACTAACGTGCTGTTCTCAATTTCTAATAAAATTGCATGGTCAGTTATAGCTTTTAGATAATCCGTTTTTTTAAAATTAATTTTTTTATATTTATCTACCTCAGTTAGGATGATTAAAACTTTAGAATTTAATCCAAAATTAGTTTCAAAGAAATTAAAAATTAAATCAGGTATAGCCCAATGAGATAATTTTCTAAGATTTAAATTTAGGCCAAATAGACGCAACATAAATCTTACAAATGTGTTATAGATAACTGGTTGGGGGGTCATATCCCAATATTTTTCAAAACTACGATATCCAAATAAAATTTTCTGTAATAGAAATTGTAAGTTTTCTTTTTTTAGAGGAACTGTTAATTCAATTAAATCTGATAATAAAAATAGGATGATATTTTGATCTACACAATACACATTTTCTGTATTTAACTTCTCTTGAATAATTTCTAGAGTTTCTTTCTCATTCAAATCAATATCATAAATTCCTAACTCAAGTGGAAGCATCACTCTAAATTTAAACTCAGGTTTCCTTAATTCAGATCGGTGATTTTGTAATTGAAATATTAAATTCATATTTTCAGACGTTACAAATAAAGCAATATTAAATTCGGGTATAATTTCGTAGGATACACTCACGAGACTTTTTAAATGAATGTCGTTTAGAAATGTGATAAATTCTTTTAAAGATTGGTATATAATTGGTTCAGGATAAATAAAATATAAATCCTTTGCAAATAATTGCTGAATTAATTCGAGAAATTGAAGGATAAAATCACTTAGAGGTAAATCTTCAATTCTTTCACAGTATTTATTTATTAGATCAATCGCACTTTTTTTAAATAGTCGAATGGAGGAAATTCTTGTATTCTTCTTTTTCAATAGATCTTCTTGGAATCTATTAAATATTTTATCAAATTCTTTAAAATGTTTATGTTTATATTTAACAATATTCAATGGTAATCTTTCAAATGAATCATGTATTCCTGCTTTACTTGTCTCATATAAATATAAGTTGAGAACATCTCTCCCATCATTTGATATTACAATGTCTAAGATGTTATTTTGGTCGCTTAAAAATTTGGGGTATAATAGTTCAAAAAAATGATACAAAATATAAGCTTTAATTTTGATCGGAGTCAATGGGATTCGAAGGTCTTGTTCCAATAATTCTGATTTATCTAATACAGCAATTTTAGAATTAAATTCAATGAAATCTTTCCAATTAGTTGAAAATTTTTTATTTATCAAATATTTAGAGGACCTCCCATTTCTCAAATTTCTCTTTAATTTTCCCATTGGTCCAAATTTTAACAATTTCTTTATACAATCTCAAATTTGGAGCATTCTTTTTTCCATAATATTCTACCATCAATTCTATGCAGTTAAAAATATCAGGAGGGCATCCTGGTAATTCTAATATTTTTTTATTTGCTTTTTCTTTAATTTTAATTTTCTTTTTAGAATTAGATTTCTTTAACACTTTATCTTTTGCATCATCAATGATACTTTTTCCTTTTTCTTTCTTTATCGTCCTAAAATCACTATTTTTAGTACTTCTTATAGCACAATCACCAAACAAAATGATATTTTCTAAATCGGTAGGTTCTGATGGATTTTCCCCAATTAAAAAAGAGTTAATCGGATTATATTTTAAATCTTTTATCATAATTGTTTTCATTAAATTTAATAGATGGTAACCTTGTTTGAAGCATCCAGAACAGTATAATCCAGAGCCAATAAAAAAATTCTTTAAATTTATATCCTGTAATTTTGGTACACACAAGTTTATATCTAGATTATCTTCTGTTTCACCAAGTATCTTTATTTTCGAAAAATCAGTTATACCTAATCCTCTTTTTTGGGCTGCAGATAATAGATCATGAGTATTTACGTCAACATTTAGCATCTTTAAAGTTATGGCATCAACTGAAATTGCATCATTCCCAATAACTACAAGACTTGTTTTTTTTAAATTGGAATCTCTAAAAATATAAGGACCAGCTCCTTCTAATAAAAAGAATAAATCATTTATTGCTAGGTCGGGCTTTTTGATAGAGTACACATCTAAAATATTAGATATTATTTCTTGTTTATAGATATCTTGACTTATATAACTTTTTTCATCAGGCAACCTTTTATTAACTTCTTGATTGTATACTGGAACATTTGAATAACAATTTAATAAGGATAAATTAATGCCGAATAATGGATTCACATTAACTTGGTTTATAGAAATAAATTTATCTGAATCAACTATTACATGAGGTATTAAAAAGAAATTATCATTTACTTCGATTTTATAGAATTCATTATCTTTAATCTTTTTTAATTGTTCTAGTTTAATCCCTTTTTGCTCTAAGTAATTACTATTATCTAAAAATGTTAACTCTGCTCCCAGATTTTTAATGTATTCTTGAAGACCTAATAATTCAGAAAATTTTTTCATAGAAATTCCCTTAAAAAGGAAACTTCCAACATAAACTTTTTTTGCTCCAACTTTTTTACAAGAATTTATTATTGTACTAATTAGATCTAAATTTGGTGTTACTGGAAAACCAATAGGCAAACTTAAATTTACTTTTAAAAATACTTGATCTCCGTCCTTAATGAAATTACTTATTCCTCCTAATTTTTCTATACCACTTATCACACAATTCTCTGGTGTAGTGCCTTTACTTATAGCAACACTGGCTTTATCAGATTTTAAATGATTTTCCATTATATATAATTATACATACTCTTTTATTATAGTAAATTAGTTTAAAATTAATTAAATTTTTAGTTAGTGATATAAATGGCTTCAGAAAACTTAATTAAACTTCCTTTAAAAGAACCATTATCTTATTTCTCACAACAAACTGTTGGAGTTGATGTTGGTCAAAGCCTTAGTAAATTAGCATATGTAAAGGATAATGAATTATATTTGTCAATTAACCCTACTCAAAATAGCAGTTTAAAAATTAGGGAATTTTTAGAGTCTATTAAGAATATGTATTCAAACCTTAATTTTACCGGGGGAAAAAGTTATGGTTTGTATCAGCAATATTCAGGTGATTTCAATACACGATTATTAAATGAATTTGAAGCGAATGTTAAAGGTGTCGAGATTTTTTATTTACTTGAAAAAAAGAAAACAATACCCGACTCATTAGTTGTTAGTATAGGAACTGGTACCTCAATAGTTTTGAAAACAGATATAGTTGATCATCTAGGGGGAACAGCTATGGGAGGTGGATTTTTTATGGGGCTTATTAAAGCTTTATTCAATATTAATGATTTTCAAGAAGCTATAGATTTAGCTAAAGAAGGAAATAGATATAATATTGATTTAAAAGTTTCTGATATCTATAGTCCTGAAGATAATAGAATTGATTTAATATTCAGAGAGTTCACAGCTGCATCACTAGGAAAGATCGATTTAAATTTTAATATAAATAATTTGAAGAAAGAAGATTTCATAAATTCAATAATTTGCATGATCGGGGAAAATATTGGCACAATAGCAAATTTAATGGCTGTTAATAATAGTGTTTCAAATATTGTCTTTTGTGGAGGATTTTTAAGAGAAAATAGAGTATTAACAAAAATCTTATCTCTCATTTGTAGGGTAAATAAGAATAAGGCTATTTTTTTAAAAAATTCAGAATTTTCTGCTGCTCTCGGAGCTCTTTGTTTATAAAGTGTGCGCCGATTTGGAGATTTTTACTCATCGAATTTAGACTCTTATAAAAACACTATAAATCGGCGCATATGTAATTTTAAACTTTAATATTATAAGATAAAAAAGTTACTTAAAATTATTTCATTAAACTAATACTATTCGAAATTAAGTACCTTGTGAGTGTTTTTTAAGTAAATCTTCGTCAGTTTTACCCATTTTAATAGCTAATTCAGCAATTATTGCATCTAAATAACAGAAAGCTGCTTGTTCAAACATGGTCCCCTCAGGTGTAAGAGCTGCCGTGTCTCCTGATGCTTTATCTCTCTTACTCCTTCCCTTAAGCTTAATGGTTATATCTCCAACCCGACCTATTACTGTTTCTGGATGTGATGTAATAGTTACAATTCCGTATGGTTTAACAGTATTTACATAATTATTAAGTAAACTAACAACTATACTCGTAGTCCCAGACCCAGAAAGAACAATTAAGATATCCTTTTTACTTAATGCCGGCATTGAAGCTAAATTAGTGACAATATGCACTTCAGCTCCTAAATGAACTAACCGGGTTGCAAAACATTGCAATATAAAAGCACTCCTACCAGAGGCTAATAAAAAAAATCTACGTCTATTTATCAGCCCATCATGTAATAAATCTATGAATTTTTGAGTGTATTTGAAATTTTTGTCTAAATGGGTTATGTTAGCCTGTATATTATCTATAATCAATTCCATAGATTGAAAGAGAATCTTCTTTGCTTCCCCATTTACAATAATTTCATTAGTTTCAGTCATTTTTAATAATTACACAATTTTTAAGAGGTATATTATATATAATCATGGAATTAAAATATACATTGTGGTTATATTAGTTTTCTTATGAAAGTTTTTAAACTCCATTATCAAGTGATTAATTTAGCTTTAAGAATATGATAGAATTGAATTTCATCATATTCCAACTCTTTGCTATAATATAATTAATATAAAATTAAACACCAAAGTTTTATATAATATATGAAGAAGTGAATATTCAAAACTATAGTGTTGTAGATTGTGTCTTCACAGATTAAATTTAATTATAAATATAAAACAATTTCTATTAAACATCTAAATGAGATGCAAGAAGACATTGACAAATTATACCGTGAAGGTAAACTCAGTAATAATGAAACGTATAGAAATTATTTAAGCAATAAAAAGTTTGAAACTCCTGAAAGCTTACCTAATGCTAAAAATGTAATAGTTATAGCGATTTTTACAAAATTAGGATTAGTTAATTTTCAATTGGATGGTAAAAAACATGAAATTATGGTACCCCCTCAATATTACGATGATGGAATAACTTGTGAAGATTTAGACAATTTAATACTGAATAAGATAATAAAGGAACCTGGATATAAATTTGAATTGGCAGAACATGTCCATTTGAAATTAATGGCTGTAAGAAGTGGACTTGGAAAATATGGTAGAAACAATCTCTGTTATGTGGACGAATGGGGTAGTTTAATTACATTATTAGCATATTTTACTGATTTTCCTTTCAAAGAAGATAATTGGACTGAATTAGAAATAATGGATATATGTAAAGAATGTAGAATTTGCATGAATAATTGCCCTTCAAAATGCATTACTAAATCAAATTTTGTAATTGATGTCGGTAAATGTGTTACTCTATACAATGAAATTGCAGGGGAATTTCCAACATGGATCAGCCCAGATGCGCATAATGCTTTAATAGGTTGCATGAAGTGCCAATTACCTTGCCCTGCTAATCATAAAATTATTAAACAAACAGAAAAATTGGAAGATATTTCAGAGCAAGAGACTGAAGCGATATTGAAAGGAAAGTTTGATAATATAGTACTAGACGCTCTATGTAAAAAGCTTAAATACCCAATTACTAAAGAATTTTTTCCAATACTCAAAAGAAATCTGGAAGTTCTAATAAAGCAAACTTAAAAAGTTAAAACTAAAAAAAAGAAAAAAAAAGATATAATTATTTAATATCTAAATCTTTTTATTTGTATTTAATAGCCAGGAGTAGGTCATTCTTGGTTATTTTCTTTCGGTTTGCATGCATGGTAAAAGTTCTTGCTTGTTCAGTTAACCCGCTAGCAGTTTTTTCTAAATGATCAATTAATAAATCAACAGCATTTCGAGCTACGATTGAGGCGCCTTGTTGTTTCATTAATCTCCTAATCGGTGACCATGCAAAAGAATGCTTTTTCTTTGCCATAATTCATTCCTCCAATTTTTTTAAATTATTTTTTGAGAATTTAGATTTTTAATTTTTTTTAAGATTATTTTTAGAGTTTCTTAGATAATATAATATCTGAAGAGTTATTTAAATGTTATGGCAAATCAGAAGACTATGAAGAATTAAATGAAAAAAAAATTGCGACAAAAAATTTTGGTTTCAAATAAGGAGTCTTCATTTATGATCATTCAATAGCTGATCAGTCGAAAATAATGAACTAATTTTTTTAGGATGATAATTATTCAAAGATTCATTATGCTGAAATGG
The DNA here is from genome assembly GCA_048940925.1 of Promethearchaeota archaeon. Classification (GTDB taxonomy): domain Archaea; phylum Asgardarchaeota; class Lokiarchaeia; order Sigyniarchaeales; family SOKP01; genus Loki-b32. The sequence goes on from JBHLOC010000017.1 coordinate 12,192, forward strand.
TTTTTTAAATATTTATTATTATAATTCATTGGCGAATTAGTAAATATAAAGTGAAATAAAGTTATCCTTAATGAATGCCTTATCATCACTTGTATGATCATTTCATAGTCAACCATTCAAAAAAGATGAAGTTATTTTTATAATATTATAATTATTCGGATGGTTATTTTGAGTGATTTTTCCATAATATAGGTTTAATAATGATTCAAAGGGGAATTATAAAATTTTTAAGTGAAAAAAATCATGCCCATATAAGTATCAAATGATCAATTATATGATCATGTAAGTTAAGGTATAAGAGAATTTAGAAGTAAAAATAGATTTCAATCTAGGAATCATATGCATAATTGTAATATAAAAGGTTTATACAGTCATTGAAGATTAAAATTCTACTTCATTTGAAATAAATAGTAAGTAAAAAAGTTATTCAAAAATAGAAGATTTAGAAAAAGAAATAACTTAAATATAGATAAAGAGGATATCCAAAGAATACAATGCATATACCAAAACTGATAAATGGTAAGAAATCTGTCAAAATTTTATCCAATAATGATTTTTCAGCATGTTCTAGTGGTTTGGTTTTATTTTGCTTTTTTTCAGCTTTTCTTTTTATACTTAATAATGTAATAGTGAAACCAAAAAAGCTAATAAGAATACTAAAATAAAATTGAATTTCTTTTAACGATGAGATTCTGTCTAATTGAATAGATCTAACAATACTATCCATAACATCAGTTTCAAAAAAGATTGTAAATGGTTTTGTATTTTCGCCATACTCATTAATTAAGATATCATAAGTAAAATTAAAACTAAAATAATTTTCGTCATATAGATCAGTAATATAACGTTCTGTAATAATATCAGGGTTATTTTTAAAATCAGAATAATCATTGATGCCACTTCTATCTTCAATTTCTAATGGTGTCATAGCATTTTCAATAATAAATTTGTAAATTGTATTATTTCCTTCCTCTACACTCATTAAGCCGTCATTCACCATAGCTCCAATATACCAATCCATTGATTTTAAATTATAATGTAAACTATATGCTTCCCAGTTTAAATCTTCGCATACTTTAATTACGCTCTGAAGTTCATCAATATGATGATTTTCTTTATCTAATTCATTGTTAACATTACCAGTTAAAAAACCAGTTATAGGTAAGAGCATTACGGAAATAATCATGATCAGAATCTTATTTAGATCTGTCATAAAATTTGGAACCTCTTTTTATAATTTATATAAATTAAACCAATAGTAGCTATACCTATTATCCCTAAGATAATAACTAATCCATAACTATCAATGCCTGCTTCTGGATGGAGTTCAACTTCATTTTGATAGTAGAAAGTAATATTATCCTCATTTTTAAAAGAAATATAAATTAAATTGCTAGATTGATTGTGGAACTGGGCATAAATAGAATAATTTTTTATGCACTTTCTTGAAAAAACAATAACATTCTCATCTAACAATGAAATATTCTGAGGATTCAATGATGTAATAATTTCCTCTAGATATGAATCCACTGGTCTTGCCAAAGGAAATCTTTTTAGCACCATTTTATAAATGAATTCAGAAGCACTGAAATTATCTATTTTTAAGTATGAGTAGTTAATTAAAGCTTGAATTTCTTCATATACTTCTGAGATTTTGACAGGATTCTGAAGGATAGGGAATTTAACATTTTCAAAATCTGGATCAGTATCAAATGAATTGTTAGAAAAATCCCAAATATCTCGTGTAATACTCCAAACATCCCATTTACGACCAATTTCATCACGAGCTTGTTTTATCAAATCTTTATCTGCAACATCAAAAGTTATTCCATATAAGCTTTCTATCATGTCAAATACATCAATTGAACTATTTTCAAGAGCTTTATTAGAATGTCTACATTGATAGTAGATTTTATCGGAATTTAGTCCAAATAGGTCGATAGGACTACTATCATTACCAAAAATGTCAGTCCAAATAGATTCATTATAATTCTTTATTTTTAAGTAATCATTCGCAGCGATTTGTGGTTTTTGATAACCGAAAGGTGGTTCATATGGAGTTTCATCATGAGGAGACGGAGCGATATTGGAGTAAATTAGATACCCAATAATAGCTGCTCCAATGACACCACCTAATATTAACCCTATTACTTTTTTTTTAGCCATTATAAATCTACTATATTAATTTTTTTTTACATTGGAATTTTTTCTAATTAAATTCGCAGAAATATATATAAGCTAATTTTATATTTAGGATATATTTAACTTTTATGTTAAATAGAAGATGAAAAATTATAGCTGTTGATAAAGAAAAACAAAACCAATATTATTTAACGTAAAGGGTTAAATTTTATAATTTAAAACACAAATTTTAATTAATTCTTTTTATTTATATTATCAAAATAAACTTATTAACTCAATAAATTAAATTTGAAAAGGTAAATCTGATGTCCGAAGCAATAATGGTTCCTGGAGCTGCCTCGGTTGGTTTAAAATGCAAAGATGGTGTAGTTTTAGGAAGTGATCGACGAGCAACATGGGGCTATACAGTAACTAATAAAATGACAAGAAAGGTTTTTAAGATTACAGAATATATAGGTATGGCATGCTATGGTCTTATCGGAGATTTTCAGATCCTTGTAAAAATTTTACGAGCGCAAGCAAACCTGTATCTATTAGACGCGGGGGAACGTATATCTACTAAAAGCATGGGAAAGATGGTTTCAAATTATCTTTACTCTCGTAAGATGATGCCATTATTAACTAATTTAGTTGTAGCGGGTATGGATAAGGATGGTCCAAAGTTATATACATTAGATGCACTTGGAAGTTTAATGCCTGACGATTATGGAACAACTGGAACTGGAATGCTATTATCAATTGGTATTTTAGAAGCAGAGTACAAACCTGATATGACTGTTGCTGCTGGAGAAAAACTGGTTGAGAAAGCAATCCGTAATGCAATTAAGCGGGATGTCATGTCTGGGAATGGGTTAGATCTTCTGACAATAACAGAAAAAGGAGCAGAAGAGAAATACTTTGAAATAAAGGAAATAGGAGAATAACTTTTTTTTTACGTATTCTAAAACTATAATAGAATTGATTTCCTTTAAATCATTAATAATTTATTATAAGAATTCTTTCTCATTATATGGATTAGAGGCTCTATTACAGGTTAGATGATGTTGAAATTATCCAAAAATTCTTTTAGCGACCCTCGGGAGATCAAAACTTATACGAAAGATGAAATATTAAAAATTAAAGATACTTTAAAAGAATTCAAATCGAAAAAAGTTGAAGAATCAGAGATTAATGAATATATTGAATCAAATTTAAAATTATCATCAAGTGTTTTAAATATATATTCTGAGTATTTAGAAAGAATAAGTATTTTCTTAGATTCATATATTTTTAACTCAGAAGAGAAAGAAGATCTAGGATTATTTTACCATGTAAAGTCTGAAATACTTAAAGAATTAAATGAAATAATCCAAAACCTACAAAATGCAAATTCAAATTGTTCGAATATTAAAAGACTTATTAAAAACAGTAATGTTTATCTAAATGATTTAATATCGCGAACAATAGAACTACTTCGGAAGAGTAATGAGATCGCATCTGATATAATAAATTCATTAAAAGAAATTAATATTGCCTACGAGGATATAATTTATTTATGGATTGAAATAAATAAAATTAAGAATCTTAATTTCAAATTAAACGAATTACCTGATAACCTAAAAAAATGGGATGAATTTAAAGAATTTTTTACCTTTATCGAGAGCTTACATGAAGTAGGGTTAAAAAAAAGAAAAAGAGATAAAAAGGAGTTACTATTAACGGTTCATTTCGATGAAATCAATCAATATTTTTTATCGATGAATGAGAAGGATATAAGATTTTATTTTGATTTAGTTTATCTCTTAGATAAAAATAAAATCATAGAAACATATCAAGGAGATGAATTTATTAATATACTTGAAAGGAAAGAAGTAATTGAAAATCTTAAGAAATTTATAAAACCCTTTCTAAAAGATATAGTTTTGGAGAAATTACATGATATAATTATAGAAATTAATGAATTAGATATTAGAGAGAAAGAAATAGAAATCAACTCTGAAATACTTAAAACTCAGAAAATTCGTATTTTTTTACCAAAAATAGTGGATTATTATATTCAAGGATTAGAAAAGAAATTTCAAGAAAAGATTCAAGACATTGAAGAATCAGAAGAGTTTGAAAAAATCACAAGCTTTTACTATGCGAAAATTGATGAATTTTATTCAAAAATCCAAAAAATCGAAGATTGGGTATTATCAATAGAAACCCTACTTAAACCTTATGAAAATATTACAGATCCATATAGAAAGATCTTTTCAAATATAACTTCTGAAATAGTTCGTAGGAAAAATGATTATTTAACATTTATCAAAACTGTTGAGGATGAAGAGATAAGAGTTGATATTAGAAAATTTGTAAGTGAAAAAATTTCAGAAGTTAACAAATTGATCAGAAACTATGAAGATGAAGCATCAGTTATTATTAAAGAAGAGTTTCCTCAATTAAAAACAATTAGAGAAATGTTAAATGAGTATAGTGGAAAAATTCAGCAAATAAAAGAAAATGTATATAAGAGATTAGATTCATTTAAAACGCATGATATTGATCTTTATCAAGTGATAAAACTTTGGGAAGATAATTTTAATCGCAAAAGGCAGCAATTAACCTTTCTTATATCTCTTTTGATAAATAAGCTATTGAAAAACTTTAAAGAGCTACTTGATAAAGAAGGAATCTTATTTGCCACAATCACCGAAATAACAGAGCAAACTGAAAATTTTGATCAATTACCTCTAAATTTTGCATTATCTGCTTATTTAGCAGAGAAACTAAGTGAGGATGAATTAAAGGAAAGAATCTCTGAATTACAATCAAAGATAAATCAGTTAAATAATTCCTTAGGGCTTTATCAAGTAGAATTATCAAAATTAGAAAAAATTTTGTCAAACCGTGTCCGTATGAGCAAAGGTATATCAAGATCAGATGTTCAATGTACAGTTTGCCATAAATACATTAATTTTGTCAAAGATAAGATTATTACATGCCCATTCTGCGCTAGCACATATCATTATCTTTGTGTAGCATTTTGGCTTTCTGAACATAATTCATGTCCGATGTGTCAAAACTCTTTCTTAGAACCTTATTCCGAAATGTTTGAAAATGAAGATAATCTATAATGATTTAATTTTGAAATTAAAAATCTATTTTTCTATTTTTAAAAAGCTTGATACTTCATTTCCACGAACGGAAAAGTTAGAATCTATAAATATTGTTAGTGCGTGTAAAGGAATATCATTATTAGTATGACAATGGATATATCTTAAAGGCCAATGGGTTATTTTCGATGTATCTATTTTTAGAATATCGATATCTCTTCCATATATTTTCTTTTTACATACCGGGCAAATAGTAAGTAATTTTCGAAATAAAAAGGGGTGAATTCTGGAATCTGAAAGTTTTTCTTTCATGAAAATCAGGAAAAATTAAATTCTCAAATATAACGATCCTATTTTTTTAAGGATTAGATAACGAACTATAATAAAATTTCTTAATAATATTGAGATCATACAACTGGGGGAACTATTATTATGCTAATCATTAAATAAATTCCAAATATTATCATAAAAACCCCGCAAGCTATTAACATATATTTATAGATTTTTGGATTTATTCTCTTTCCTCCAAAATAAACAAACATAGAGATAGGTAAATACCAGATAATATCTCCAAGTTCATGGCCTATGAAAAAAAGGAGTATCCCTATAGGATTTTTAAAGCTAATATTAAAGGAAATCATAAGGCTTAAGCCAATGACTGCCCACCAAAATTCCCAATAAGGATTACTTAAGCTAACAATAATTCCTCCTAAAAAGCTATTACCTTTATATCCTTTAAAGCTATTATCTTCAAGGTTAAAATCTAAATTAAAATCAGTATTAAATACATTCTTTATAACTAGGAATCCAAATATAACTAAAAAAAAACTCCCTATAACTCCAATTATACTTAAAAATAAAATATTTTGAAAAAAAAGCGTTGCACCGGCTAATAATGCCATTATTAAAAAGAATTCGATTGTAGCGTGTCCTAAAACAATAAAAATACCTGCTAAATATCCTCTCTTTTGTCTTATGGACTTATAGATTGTAAAAGTCAATAATGGTCCGGGTGATAATGCACCTGTTAAAGCAACAATAAAAGAAATGAAAAAAATTTGAATCATAATTATGAATGCGAATTTAAGGATTTATTCTCTGTTTAAAATGAACAAATCATCTTATAAGTCCACTCACTAAAGCTAACACAACTATGATTATAACAATAATAGGGATAATTAATAAAATTGTCATCCAATATCCTTTTAGGAATCCTTTTCTAACTTGCTTAACACCTTCTTTCCAATCTTCTCGTGTCTGATCTTGCCAATTTTTTATATCTTGTTGAATCTTATTCTTTCGAGCTTCCCATTGTTCTTTTGATTCAAGTTGTTTTTGTTCCATTTCAGCGTTCCATTTGTTGATCTTATTATCCCAATCTTGTTTCATATCTTTGAAAAATTTATTGACTTTTTCAGCATTCTCTTCAAACAATTCCTTATTCTTTTGTGATTGTTTTTTCAATGAATTTTGAAAGTCATCAAATCCTCCTTTTATTTCACTAACAAAGCTTTTCCATCCTTTTACAAACGGACTTTCTTTTGATTTTTCTTCTTCAGATTCTCTTAAATTATTTTCATTGCTCATATTTCTTCTAAAAGTTTTTTTACTATTTAAATTCAGTAAATTTCTTACCTTGTCGTAAATTAATTACTTATTGATAAATGGGTTTTAGATATTTTAAAAATAAACTCTAGATATCTCATGAAGTTTAATTATATTCAGAAAACACCTTTATATAATACCTTTTCAGAAATTGGGAAAAGAATTTTTTTACCTGAGGGGATCTTTTATTGGTCTGAAAGAGCTAAAAATGAAGCAGACTTAGTCGGGACAATTGGTTCTGCTTATGCTTATGAACATGATTTCATTGATGGAGGACGTTCTGAGTGGTTACCATGTTACCTCAAAGATATATCGGAATATTCTAGTTTAAAAATTAAAGAAATAGTTCCCTATGCCTCTATTGGTGGTTTAAGTGAAATAAGAGAAATTTGGAAACAATGGATAATTAGGAAATCATTATATGATAATGAATCGGAAAAAGGGTTAGTATATAGATTAGAGAAGTATATATCAAATCCTATTATAACATCGGGTGTCACAAATGGAATTTTTCAGAGTTGCGCTATGTTTTTAAATCCTGATGAAATAATTATCGCACCAAATAAAAGATGGGGTAATTATGATAATATTATTACTAAATTTATCGGTGCTTGGATTAAATCATTCGAGTTCTTTGAGGGAAAAGGGATTAATATTAATGGATTAGAAAAAGTTATTAATGAAACCGCTAAAATTCAAGATAAAATTGTTATTATCTTAAATTTTCCAAATAATCCTACTGGCTATGTTCCCACAAATGAAGAAGCTAAAGAGATTGTAGATTTACTAAGAAAAAGCTATAAAATTCATGGTAAACCTGTAATCGTGATAATTGATGATGCTTATGAGCCTTATATCTATTCTAAAAGCACTTTAAATAGATCTTTATTCTATGATCTACACCAACTAAATGAAAATATTATACCAATTAAATTGGATGGAATTACTAAAGAATTATTAATATATGGTGCAAGAATTGGATTTTTGACCATTGGAATAAAACCAAACTGGATAGAAAATGATGAACAGTTGGAAATATTAAAATTCGAAATTAATAATAAATTGGAAGGGTTTAGCCGAGCCACAATATCCAATTGTAACCATTTCTATCAATCACTCACTCAAAAATTATTTAATAGTAAAGGCGTAGAGCGTATTATGGAATCCAGGGAAAAAATAAAACAATTACTGGAAGAACGATATAAGAAAATCAATGCTGAAATAGGTAAAATAAAGAATTCGGATATTTCAATTGATCCAAACTCAGGTGGTTTTTTTCTATTTATGAATTTAGATCCTAAAAAATATAAAGCAAATAGATTCGCAGACTATTTATTGAAAAAATATAAGGTTGGTATCATTCCCATTGAAAAACCAGACGAAAATATCAATGGAATTCGTATTGCCTATTGCTCTTTAGATCTTAGTAAAATATCAGATTTAGTAAAAAGAATAGATTTAGCTCTTAAAGATTTTTAAAGTAAGCATAAAGATATAATAGTTGATAACAAGGATTTTACTTCTGAATTTTCATTATAAATCTTATCTATGAAAAACATTTATTAATTAATGTTTAAATAGTTACAAAAAAGTTAAATAATTATAAATGAGTGAGTAATATTGATGAGTATGAGCTTTGAGGATCTGAGAACTATTATGCGTTCTGGAAAAAAGAAGCAATTTGCTAAAGCAATGTTGGAGGTATTAAAAAATAAACAGAATAATCTTCCAGACTTTTACGATTTTTATGGTAAACTGATCAGAGAAAATATTAATTTTGCATTGAGTAAATGTTACTATCAATTTAGAACATATGCAGAAAAAATTCTTTCAATAGACCAATTAATGGAAATGGATAAATTTCTAATGGAAAATTATGCATTAAGTAAATATGAACCTATAGAGTATTTATTTTCAGGACAAATTTTAAGAATGGTAGCTACGTGGGGTAGTACGCTTACAGGTATTGTATATATCACTAAATTAAGAGTAATAGGATTAGGATTTTATATGCAATCTTCATTAATAAGAGACATTGCACGAGCTTTATCCTCTTCAGTATCAGACACATCGCACAAATCATTCAAATATACAATGCAAAAAATAATGGGTAATGATTTTTCTGAATCGGAATTAACTAAATTCGATCACTTCTATCCTATTATGAATCCATATAATATTAAAAAAAAGAAAAAAGTCATAAAATATTCAACTAACCTCGAATATGATAAAAAGGGTAAGACAAAGACAAAAAAGTTAATTATGAAATTAATACCTTTAAAAGAGAGAAACGAGGATATATACGCGTTTAACATAAGAAAAGAAGAACTTATGAATAGAATTATAACATTCCTGTTATCTTATCAGCAAGCTTAACAATTAATCCTTTTAGAGAGCCACTTGTTTTCTTGAAATCGGTAAAGACTATAGCTTTAGGATTTGCCTGTATTTTACCATCTATTACTTAATAGATCTTGATGAAATTTCTAAATTAATAAAGATGATTAATTTAGCTTTACAAATTTTTAAGATATTTTTGTATTATATTATTTTAATAAAGCACAATTTTTTGGATATTTTTATAATACAAAATTTTTATAAAGTAATTAAAAAATATTATTTTAAAAAAATTGTAAAAGTGAAAATTAAGTATGAAACTTTATCTAATTGACAAGGGAGAATTGAAAGAAATCAATAAGAGTATTTTTAGTTCCGGAGACGTTTACCTCTTAGACGCGGAAAATACAATATATGTTTGGATTGGTAATAAATGTTCTGTTGATGAAAAAACAGCGGGTGCGGCTCAGGCTAGAACTCTTGACCAACAAAGAGGCGGTGCAGCAAAAATTATTACTGTAGACCAAGGTCAGGAACCGAAGGAATTTTTAACTGCTATATCTTCTATGGGAGTAATGAAAATTGTAGAGAAAAATTATGCTAAAACATTACTTAAAGATGTAACTACAGGTGATTGGGCAGGTTTTACTGAATGGAAAAATGTTCTATACCGGGTTTCTTCAGAAGAATTTGAAGATATTAATGCTATGAAAATGATCCAGGTTCCCTTTAAAAAAGAGTCATTAGCGTCAGAAGATTGCTATGTAGCAGATTTAGGAAATAAAGTGTATATCTGGCAAGGAAATGCTTGTACAGTTACCGAAAAGGTCAAGGCTGGCCAATGGGCACGTTCTATAGATGCTGATAGAGCTGGATTACAACAAGAAACTATCTTTGAGGAAGGTGATGACGCAGAATTTCTTGCTGCATTAGAAAGAGGTGAAGGTTATAAAGAGTCTGATGCTGTGCAATTAAAAGCAGAATCCATATTAGAAGGTGTAGATGAAGATGATAAAATAGCTGCAGCAATTCAGCCTGAATTTAAATCAGAAGTCAAGGAAGTTTCTCCAGAAGAAGTAAAAGCTGACATTTCAGAAGTAAGAGCCTCTGCAGCTGCACCTGGAATACCAGGCAGAACTGATGAAACTATCCTAACTATTGAGAAAATGGAAGGGCGCAGGAAATGTCCCGAATGTGGGTGCGAAGATCCCCACATGATTCATGAAAGTGTTGATAAAGGTAATATTATTTTAGATTACCCACGCATGTACGGCAAAAAATATACATGCGGCGAGTGTGGAGTAATCTGGCGAGAAAAATAGCCCTAAAATTAAAATTTTGTTTAACTTTTATTTTCTTTTTTTAAATTAGTTAAGAAGTTTAATGTTAGATTAAAAATTATTAACAATAATAATTAATTTCAAAAAACAAGTTCAATTTTCCAATAATCGAGGCTTCACGTTAAAAATAATCTCGCAGTCGCAGTATTCTCCATATTATTGACAAAACTCAAAAAATCTTAACAATATACCTTTTTTATTATAATTATAATTTATCATAAAAAAATGATTACAAGTATATCATACTAATAAGTGAATAAGGAAAATGAGTGAAACTCGCACTTCTTTTGATTTTGATCAAGTCATTGATCGAACGAAATCTAATTCAACAAAATGGGATAAGAAGGTTTTAGAAAAAGGTTTTGGTGATCCTGACCTATTACCTCTTTGGGTAGCTGATATGGATTTTAAAGCACCGCAACCTATAATCGAAAAATTAGTTAAAACAGCTGAATATGGGATATTTGGCTATTCAATTATTCCTCCTTCATTTTTTGCATCAGTTCTAAGTTGGTTCAAGAGACGCTATGGGTGGGATATAGAAAAAGAATGGTTAACTCAAACTCCTGGTGTTATACCAGCTTTAGATGTTACCGTTAATGCTTTTTGTAATTCTGGTGATAAAGTGATTGTGCAAAATCCTGTTTACTATCCTTTTTATCCTGTCATTGAAAATAATGGGTGTGGAATCCTTCTAAATCCATTAAAGTTTTCTAATAACCATTATACAATGGATTTTGAAGATCTAGAGAAAAAAGTCAAAGATCCAAGGGCTAAAATGATAATTATATGCAATCCACATAATCCAGTAGGACGTGTATGGACTAAGGAAGAATTGAAGCATCTTGGGGAAATTTGTATTAAAGAGGATATTTTAATCGTCTCAGACGAAATTCATTGTGATTTAATTTTTCCTGGATATAAAATCACAAATTTTGCTACTCTAAATGATGAATTCGCCCAAAACTCAATTACGTGTACTTCTTCAAGTAAAAGTTTTAATCTAGCTGGACTAAAAATATCGAATATTGTGATTCCAAACCAAAAAATACGTCAAACATTTAAAAATACCCAAGCAAATTTTGGAGTCGGTAGACCTAACATTTTTGCTGTAGCAGCGATGGAAACTGCATATGAAAATGAAATTTGTGAGAATTGGTTAGATGCTCTATTGCAATATCTTAAAGGAAACCTAAATTTTTTAAAAGCATTTATTAAAAAAAATCTCCCACAAATAAAAATAATAGAACCTGAGGGGACTTATCTTGTTTGGCTTGATTTTCGAGAATTAGGATTAGAGCACAAAAAGTTGGAAAAATTTATGAGAGAAAAAGCAAAAGTAGCGCTAGATGAAGGTTATATTTTTGGTCAGGGCGGGGAAGGATTTGAAAGGATCAATATTGCATGCCCTAAATCAATCTTAAAAGAAGCCCTTAATAGAATTACAGACGCAATAGTTAATATGGAAAAAAAAGGAAGAATATAAGTGAAGTAGATTTTTTTGGAGGATTTCCATATCTCATGCGATTTAAACGAAAATTAAAAGCAAATAAAAAGTAATATTATCCAAATTTTAAACCAAAAATATTATATAAAAATTTAAGAGTAAAATAGATTTCAAAATTTATTTAAGGTTTTTGTAAATCCCTGCGCATTAGTTTTATCTTTTTCTTTAATTCGATAATTTCATTATTTTTTTCTTGTATTTCAGTTTCAAATTTCAGCTTTTCATCTTTAATCTCTTGAATTTCATTCACTACACTTTCTTTTGCTTGTTTATATTCTTCAAGATCGCTTCTTATTTTAAGGGAATTTTCTTTTAAGGTTTTAATTTCATCATCCTTACTATCTACTAGATTTCTCAAATTTGCTAATTCCAATTCAAATTTACCTGTTAAGTTACCAGCTTTTCTATGAGCTTCTTCTAATTTTTCTTCAAGACGATTTACTAATTCCGTATTAGTAATATTTTTTTGCTTAAGTTCTTCTACCTCAACAGCTAATTCTTTATTTCTTTCGCTTTTTTTTTCAAGATCTTTTTTCATTAAGCTAAAAGTCTCTATTTCTTGCTCAAGTTCTTGAATACGTTGACTTCCTGCTTTTAATTTATTTTCAAGAGTGAAAATTAATTTTTCCTTTTCAGTAATGATTTCATCCTTTTTTTCGAGTAATACTTGAACTTTTTCAAATTTCGATTTTTGAATTGTATCGCTTTCAAGGTATTGGAGCTGTTCTTGCAATTCACTAATTTGAGCATCTTTTTGAGTTTGAGAACCCTCAATCTGAGAATTCAACTCTTTAATTTTCTCAATTTGATCATTTATAATTTTTTCTGATTTCTGAGATTGTTCCTCAAGAACAGCACCTAACTGTTCTATTTCATCATTTTTTCTTTCGATTGTCTCATATAATTTTTGGATTGCTTGGTTATGATCAGGTTTATCTTCAAGTTGGGTGGATATTTCTTGAACTTTTTCCTCCAGATCAGATATCATTTTATCTTTTGCAGATATTTCTGCAACTAACTTTTTATTTTCTTCTCTAAAGAAATTTAGCTGTTCCGCTAAATCTTCATCAGTTGCTAAAGTTTCTCCCTCTTCCTCCTTTTCTTCTACCCAACCCAGCGTCGATAAAGCATCCACAATTGACTTATCATCTTCTTCTTCGTGTTCTTCTCGTTCATCTGACATATTATTAAAATCACTATTTTTTCTATTAAATTTTTTTATTCCTTATTAACCATGTATTTATTAAATACATATTTCCTATCAAGAAAAAATTTTGTTAAATAACCTATTGATAATGCAATTATAAAGCTAATTTCTAATGTAGTGTTTACAAAGTTTGTTAAAAGGAATTGAATTCCAATATTTTCAATAGTGGTTAAAATAGCAAATCCGAAGTATTTTATGAATTGTATTGATGTTTCTTTTAATTTTTTTTCAGTATGTTTAAAGACCATGAATTTGTCAAGAAAAAATTTAATAATATAAGTAATTCCAACTGCAACAATGGACCCAATCAATTGAGGCATATTAAATGGACTTGTAGAGCAATATAAAAGCTGGATAAAATCGATATTTCCATAATTCTCACAAATAAGCTGAGTAAAAAACAATTGGTTTGATTTTTGGATTAAATAATTCAATAAGATCATTAAGGCAGCGAATAAAAAATATAATATCATTTGTCTTCTGATATCATTATTCTCAATCGTTTTTTAACACCTTTTAATTATCTTTTAATTTTACTCCACAATGATAGCAAAATTTAACACCATTTAAGGCGATTTTTCCCCCACATTTAGGGCATGTGCTAATTTGTAAATCTTGATTGGTAATGGGTTTAGATTCAATATTTTTTGAACTTGATTTTCTAAATTTGTTAGACTTAAACGAAAAAGGTAAAAAACAAATTATCGGAATAAAGAAAAAGAAATCAACTACGAATGATAAAACTAAGAACACCACAAATAAAGCTACAAAAAATAAGTTAAGCAAAATCTTGTGTTTCATAAGGAAAAGTGCGATACATATTAATTATTATGGAAAAATAAATATCAATTTTAAATTGAATCATTTTAATTTTGGATCCGTTTTTTCCAACTATTTTTTTCTTCAGGTCTATTTTTTTCCTGTATACTTCTAGAAGTATCACCTGTCATTGGTAAAGTGAAACCTGATCTTTGAGGGGAAGGAGACATTATTTGCATTAACTCTCGTAAATCTTTTTGAGTTCTTATTTCCTTACCAGTGAGTTTCTTATAAAGTATTTTCATGCCGTATGCTATTAATGAAATAGATATTGAAAAAATAAAATAAAGGGCAAGCCATCCGCTCCCGAAAAACAAAAGTGGGAAAGGTAATAATCCACTGCCATAATCAGTATATATAGCACCAAGAACAAAAATGATTCCAAAAAAAATTGCACATCTTAAAAATAAAGGAACAATTTGCTTTACCATCATCTGTTTAGTGAGTTTTAAAGTTTCTCGTTGTAATTGTAACATGAGTTGAGCATCACCTAACACCTGGGCATTTTTCATGCGTTCTTGTAGATTTAAAGCTTTTCCTCTAAACTCTTTTATTGTTTCTTTACGTATTCCTAAAATTGTATTAAGAAAGATTCCAAAAATGAACATCCCAATGGTTATAAATAGAATTTGAAGTATAACTGCTACGTTCGACATAAAATATTCACAATATTTGGAAAAAATATATTTTTAATAAAATTTTTGAAATTTTACATATATTTATTATATTTCTCTCATTAGCACATAATCATCTTAAATTTCCATCTAAGAATCCTCTTATATATTTAGAATAGAGTGTCTTCCAACGCGTTGGAATTGATGATGCTATAGCGCATCCTAAACGACATTTATTACAAAAACCATAGTTATCATGATTACTCATAATTTCTCTTACCTGTTCTGAATAATAAATATCTTTTAAAGGATATTTAAGGGTATTAAAACTTGTTATAGGATGGATCTTACAAGGATAATGAAGAAAACCATCATGGCTGATGAAAAGATATGCTTCAGCGACATGACATCGTAAAGTCTTTTGATAATATGATGGATTTCCGCCAAATCCCCCTTTCTCAACCACTTCAATACTTATAGGATCTGTTAAAATATTCTTATATTCTCTTCTTAAAGCTCTTATTAAATTTGCCCAAATAGAGATATTTGGAATCATATTCTGAATCTCATCAATTTGATAGCGATTATTAGGGAAATCTCTTATTATATCTTCACAAGGATATAATTCTATAGAAGAGTTTAAATTATTCGCTAATTCAACCATTTCTTTTAAGTACTGAATATTATCTTTCATGACCACCGTGCTGATTATTGTCTTTATGTTATTCTTATTTGCAAGTTCAATAGATTCTAATACTCTATCAAAAACTTTAATTCCTCGCGTCTTATCGTGGAGTTCTGCATTAGGATAATCAAGAGACAATAAAATATAATCCAAACCTTCTAATTTCTTCTCTTTAAAAAGTCTTGGTAAAAGATATCCATTAGTAGCTATCCCGTTCATAAAACCATGTACTACTCCAGTGTGATATATAAGTTCTGGGAGATCTTTTCTTAAAGTAGGTTCACCACCCGTAAATGATAACGCTAAGACGCCCAAATCAGCAATTTGGTCAATTAGAAATTTGATTTGTGGAGTAGTCATATCTTTACCTAAAATTTGTTCTGGTAAGGTATGTATTGAGCAAAATGGACATTTCCCATTACATCGAAGTGTTAGTTCAATTTGAGCAGAATAAGGAATTTTCATATTAGTGAAATTATTTAAAAAGAAATTCCTTACATATTGAATCCACTTTTTAACTCTCCATTTAGGAATTTAGTAGAACACCATCATTTCTGATTCGAACTTTTATAAGAAACTGTAAACATGTTAATGTTAAAAATCTATATATTTTTATATATAATTTATGTTTATAATAATTTCTTATTAGACCTGGGATAGAATCTAAATAAATAAAAAAAATAAAGAGACATTTTATTTACCAATCTATTAGTTCGGAAAGTTTAGGACTTTACATTTCTTTTCCGCAAGAACGACATACATATTTCTTTGCATATATCTTAACACCGCCCATTTGATGTAAAACCTGTGTTTTATCTTCTACTGCGTTAAAAGAGGTCCCACCACAATCTGGACAAACTCTCCTACCTTCAACAGGTGGTTTTTCTTTTAATTTTGCTTCCTCCTCTTGTTTTTCAACAATTGCAGAAGGTTTAATAGTTGTAGAGGGTGTGGATGATACTAATACTGTACTAGCTGAACTTCCTACAGTTGTATCAACTTTTAAAACTCTATCAAGTTTACTATTAATCTCTTCAAGTAATTTTAAAACCTTCTGTTCAAATTCAGACAAAATACATCTCCTCTAAAATTTTAAACAATGAATTTATCTTTTAGTAATTAATCTTAATTTGGTTTTATATATTTTAGTAAAAGAAAAGTTAATAATTACTCAATATAAGAAGAATTTAAAAAATTTTTAATCCCCTCTTCTATACTTATCACTCTTTTCAAGATAATCAAGAATTGATTCTCTTAGTTCCACTGCCGGAGCAATGAATTTAGTTTTTTCAATATAGGAAATTGCATCTCTCCAACTCCATCTTGGGTTTTTTTTTAATAACCATGCAACAATTATCCCTGGACTTCTTGAGATACCCATTGAACAATGAACTAAAACTTTTCCTCCATTATTTAGATGCAAATCGATGAAAGTCAAGATTTCTTCCAGATAATCATGTGATAAATATGAATCATCAGCAAAACCCTTATGCAAATATGAAAAGCCTAAATAGGTAGGATCATAAAGGTTTTCTTCCATTAAATTAACGATAGTAGTTATTCCAATTTCTTTTAGTTTTCTAAAGTTCAATTTTGGCCAATAGGCACCTAGGTACAAATTCTCATGAACTTTGTAGATCTTATCTAGTTCTGGAATCTAAAACTACCTTATTATAAGTATAAACCACTTTAATTTGATAAATAAAAAAAAAGAATCTAAAATTATGGTTTTGCAACATTCACCTCTGAAAAAATTATTATATTTTATTGCATTTTGAATCCTTTTTATTTTAGTTTTTCATAAAGACCTTTTTGGATAATATATTTCATAATTTCATCTGTGCCTCCCCCTATTCGCGATAATCTAATGTCTCGAAGGCATCTCTCAATGGGATACTTATTGGTATAACCAATTCCTCCCAACACCTGTAAAGCATCATCGCATATCTTAAAAGCATTGGTACACGAAAAAAGTTTTGCCATTGCCGCAAGAACACCATCATTCATGTTTTGTATAGATTTTTGAACCAATGCTTTTCCTGCTTCATAATTAGTAGCCATTTCTGCGATTTTGAAACTAATCCCTTCAAACTCACATATAGGCCTATTAAACTGAACTCGTTCTCTTGAATAATGAATAGCTTCGTCTAGTGCTCTCTTCGCAACACTAGCTGCTTGTAAAGCCATTATAGCTCTTTCAGGAGCAAGAAATTGCTGCATAATTGATATTGCTTCGGTTCTCCTCTTCTTGGTGCCCTCTGTAGAAGGTTTAGACTCTCTATAAAAAAGTTCATTCTCTTTCGGGACTCTAACATTGTTAAATTTCAAATGTCCAAGATGGAGCCCATGGAGACCCATCATCGAATATTCTTCTATAACTTCGAAACCATCCCAATCTGATTGAACAATAAATGCACCATTTCGTGCATATACAACAAGGATGTCTGCTATACTTCCATTGACTATGAATCTCTTTTCTCCGTTAAGAATGAATTCATCATTATCCTCATCTTTTTCATACTTTGTTTTCATCCTTGAAAGATCACTACCTGCATCAGGTTCAGTAAAACAGAATGAACCAATTTGTTCTCCCTTTACTAGCGGATCAATATATTTTCTAAGTATTTCTGTTTTCCTAAACGTTCGAATTAAAGATGCGGGATAGGTAGACGATCCTCTACTCATATCCATAGGATAACTTTGATAACAAAGTGCTTCAACCATCAGAAGTTCTTGAGTAATGGAGCCTCCACGACCACCAAATTTTTTCGGATATGTGACTCCTATTAATCCATGCTTTCCAAGTCGACGAAGTACATCCCAGATATCGGTTTTTCCTTGTTCAACCTCATCAACATAAGGAATAACCTCATTTGAAATTATTTTATCAATTTCTTCCTTAAATAATAAATCTTTATCACTCAAATTAGGAATAATACTTTCCATGCTACCTCATTTTATATATTTTTTTAAGAGTGTATTTCCTATTCATCTATTTACCTTATTTTCATAAAATTAAAAACATTTTCTAGATAGTTGATATATAAATTATAAACTTCAACCATACAAATACAAAAAAGTACAAACTGATGTAAAAAATGTTTGATAGCTCTCATTGTGCTGACTGTAAGAATGTGGATTGTTTAACCCGTTGTCAGTGGATTGATATTGATAAGGAAACTGCAAGAAGTGAAATGAAGAATATGATTAATTGTGAAGATTCATTTGTATTAAAGGAATGTACTACATGCTTTGCCTGTGATGAATATTGCCCATATAATTCACATCCCTTCGATTTAATAGCAGAATTACAAGAAAAATTCAATACATTTGAAATAACTCCACAGATCTTAGAAAGAACAATCAAGATTTATAAACCCCATGATGAATTACGATTAAAAGAAATTGATCCTGAAAAACCAGTTTTAAATAAATGTGCTTTTCCGAGAACAAACGCTAAAAATATGGAGGGTCAGTTATTTGAAAATTTGCAATATGTTAGTGGACTCTCTTATTTTTGTAATTTAGTATATCATCATTACGCTAAAGACTCTATTATCAAAGAAAGAGCTCCAATAATATTAGATAACATTAGAAAACAAGGTATTAAGGAAATGATTTGTTTTCATGATGAATGTTATGGATTTTACACCTCATATTGTCCCCGCAATAATATAGAACTTCCAAAAGATTTCAAACCGATTCATATCTATGAATATCTTTATAATTATTTAAAAGACCATGAATCAGAAATTACAAAACTTGGTATGAAGATAGCATATCAAAGATCTTGTTCTAATCGATTCATACCTGAAACCGAGAAATGGGTGGATAAAATCTTTGATTTGATTGGAGTTGAACGCTTGGCTCGAAAATATGACCGGGAAAACGCTCTATGTTGCGCAGCAGCATTTCCTACACTTGGAAAAGCTAATCTAGTAAGACCTACTCAAAATAAAAATGTTAGCGATATGATTGATTATGGGGCTGAAGCATGTATTTTTTGTTGCCCAATGTGTCAAGAATCATTGGGATCTAAAGTCCAGAGAAAAGGATTAAAATCTTATCTGTTAAGTGACTTATGTAGACTGTCTCTCGGTGAAGAATTGGACTATTAAAGGAGTTTTAAAAAAAGATTAAGAATTTTATATTTTTAAATTTAAATTAATAAAAAATAAAATTTGATTATTAACTTATTTTAGTCATAAATTTTTCCAGCTCTTCCTTGAGGGAGCTTCTCACCTAACGCTTCCCTTACTAAATTACTTAGGAAATATGGTTCTAAACCTTCGGCTTGAGCTTTGCTCCTTAAGTAGAGACAACAAATTGGGCAGAGAAACACCATTGCCTCGGCACCAGCTTGTTTAGCATCACTGATATTCATTTTCCAATATTTATCATTAGGAGAAATAACTGCTGTGCAACAGAGCGCCCTTTCACGATCATATTTTCTATCTACGCGTTCAACACCCAATAATTCAAATAACTCATCGAGCATTTTATCTTTTTTCCTAAAAGCATCCCATCCTATACGTGATGCACAGGGTTGCTGATACGCGATTTTCATATTTAATTTCTCTATTTTATTGAGGTTTTCCTTGACATAATCTCGGAGATATTCAATTATATGAACATAATTAAATGGTACTTCCACTCCAAAATCCTTTGCATAATGCTCTAGCATCATATAACAATCATCGTGGAAACAAATTAGATAATTGTCATCGGAAATAACCTTTGCAACGTTATCAATGAATTTCTGGGCATTCTCTCTAACCATACTTGGTAATCCTGCGTGGTATCCGCCAATTTGGCAAAAATAATCCCCTCCTTGAATAATAGTTAATCCCTCGAACAATTGACCTTCAATCGCTCCCTTAATTAAATTTACTGTACAAAGATTCATTATAGGTTTGCTAGGATCTCCCTTTCTTATAGATGATGGAGCAGAATTAGCGAATTTCATTTGACTAGCTGCACGTTCACCACCGATAAATGTTCCTGTTTCTTCCATTCGCCTGCTTATGAGATCAAAGGGATCTGCATTTTCAGGGCAATACATTGTGCACGCACAACATGTGATACATTCTGATGTTATAGGAGTTGGTTCACCTTTTATTAATTTCTCAAATTCTTCTTTTGCTTTTTCCTCTGAATAGTTCATATAATAACAGTTTGTTAAACAAGCTATTCCACATGTATCTCTCTTACACTTTTCTTCTAAAAACATATTTTTTCCTTTTTCTAATCTAATTTTAATTTATTTTATGTGTATTTCTATTTTAATTAAATTTATATATCATTTTTTTTAATTGTTTTCGCTTTTATGTTTCCAATTATTTATGAATTTCAACTTCTATAATAGTTCTTTTAGTAAATTCACTAAATCCATGAGTTGGATATCATAATTATGCTCTTTTATAGCATCTGCGAAA
Source organism: Promethearchaeota archaeon (assembly GCA_048940925.1). Lineage (GTDB taxonomy): Archaea > Asgardarchaeota > Lokiarchaeia > Sigyniarchaeales > SOKP01 > Loki-b32. The sequence goes on from JBHLOC010000017.1 coordinate 32,957, forward strand.
TTGCGCTCACAAAAAGGACAAGTGGTCACTAATATTTCTGCTCCAGTTTTTATTGCTTCTTCCACACGATTACTTGCCATTTCTAAAGCCCATTCAGAAAATCCAGCTTTAACACCTCCCCCAGCACCACAACATGTTGCATCGCCTTTAATTTTGCGCATTTCTTCTAACTCTATCCCGGGAATCTTTTTAATAATTTCTCTTGGCACATCATAAAGTCCAGCATGGCGACCGAGATGGCAGGGATCGTGATATGTAACTTTTCTTTTTCCATTTAATTTATTTTTAAATTCAATCTTTCCTTTATCTAGGAGCCTTTTGATATATTCTGAAATATGGAGAACCTCAAAAGGTAAATTATTTTCTGAACCTTCATTGTAGAGAATTTTGGGGTAATCTTCTTTGATTGTTCGATAACAACCTGCACAAGAAGTAATAATGGTTTTTATGCTTTTATTTTTAAACAATTCAATATTATGTAGGGCTTGTTCTTTTGCAGTTTCTCTTTGCCCTGTTCTAAGTAATGGTGATCCACAGCACCATTCCTCCCGCAAGATAGAGAATTTGACACCTATTTTCTCGAGAACCTCAAAAGTATTTTTAGCCAACTCTTTTTCGCGATAAGATGATGTACAACCTACAAAATATCCAATTTCAGGATCTTCAGGATTTTTAAAATCATCGGGAAGCCAAGATAACCTATTTTCATGTTTTTCAAAATATGGATTATGTTCTATAGCAGCATGATTTCCGAAGTTAATAGCTTTTTCTGGGCAAAATCCATTTTTAAATGCTTCAGCCCGTGCTAATTCAATTATATCTACTAAAAACTCTGATCCTAATTTTCGTGTCAATAGTTTACAATTCTCACCGCAGTTTCCACAGGTCGTGCACGCATATAGAATTTTACTTATATAATCACTCCATTCAAGTTCATTAGACACTAATCCGTGAATTAGCCACATGCGTCCTCCCGTACTGAAAGATTCAAATTTATACTTTTTATAACTAGGACAATTGATATCAAAATAATCCCCCGTGAACTTGCAATAACCACATCTAAAGCATCTGTGTATTATATTTTCATAATATTTTAATCCCATTTGTTCTCGACTTTTTAGATTTGATGACATATTTTACACCTCCCAATTTCCAGGGTTCATTATTCCATTTGGATCTAACATAGTTCGAACCCGTTTAAATATATCCTTAAAGTGTGGATCTGCTTTCTCCATAATGAGCTTTTGGCCTAAAATTTCTGTTTTCCAAGGAACTCCGCCTATTTCTAAGACCATCTTATTCGTTTCTTCTAATCCTTCTCTAGCATTTTTCCTATCATCAGGATCTGCCCGATTAAATGGAAATGTAACAGAAAACATGACGGCGTGACCACTTCCTATTATTCGACATAATAATGACGGTATTAACCCGTATTTTTTTGAAATTATAACTCCTTTTTCGATCGCTTCAGGAATTTTTCCTAATGGAATAAATGACCCAACATATTCGAAACCTCCTCCCTTTCTCCAGTCTGCAGCGAAAGCAGCAGTATATTGGGGATGATCCATCAAATATGTCCTTGTTTGGCCTATTACTGGTGCCACTTGAATGTTGTTTTCTTTAAATATCTTTTCTATCGTAATTCGTTTTAAATCCATTTCTTCTTTTGAATTTCCAGTAATATATACCATAATTGCGCAAAAATTCTTCATATTACTAGGTGTATGGGAATGTGATATCATAATATCTTCTGTGAATTCCGTAAATGTTATTTTGGATATGAGGTTTGGAATCCCATCAAAATCTTGAGTTAATCCAAAAATTAGTTCTCTGTTTTTTGGATTCGGATATAGTTTAACGGACACTTTTGTAATAATTCCCATAGTGCCAAAACTGCTTGTGAATAGACCAATTAAATCTGGAATGGGTGCTTTTGAAAACCAGTATTCTGAAATTGCACAAGATCCAAATTTGGCTATATCTCCCGTCGGTAACACAACTTCTAAGCCATTGATCATACCCGCATGGTGTCCATACTTCTGGGAGAGAGAACCTGATCCGTGAATTAATACGTTCCCTGCAATAGTAGCTGATGTTGGTGCGTCAGGAATGGGAGCTTGCAAGTTTGGATGATGTTCTTTCAAATATGATACTAGTGCTCCTGTTGTAACACCAGCCTCTAAAACTGCATATCGTCCCAAACTATTTATTTCAAGAATTTTATCCATTCTTTTCATATCCATAACGATTCCCTTATGAATTGGAATTATTAAACCGCTAAGAGTTAATCCCCCACCCATAGGAATAAGCGGAATTTTCTCCTTATTTGCTAATTTTACAATCTTTTGGATCTCTTCTACAGTTTCAGGCAATACCACAAAATCAACCGGACGAGGTTCAGAAGCCCCCGGATCTTGAGAGTAGATATAAAGATCTTCAGTTTTATTTGAAACAAAATCTCTTCCAGAAATGTTTTCCAATTGAATTAAAATTTCATCTTTATTCATTTAATACATCTCTATTTTAAGATAATACTATATTTAAGAAGTTAAATCTAAAATTATTTATAATTATTCATAAAATTAAAATAAGTTTCAAAAAAAGTTTAATACTATTAGATTTCGCTTAAGTCTCGACTTGCTTTTATATTAACATTCAATCCTATAACATTGTGGATTAAAATATCCCCCATTTTAATAGGAGCTTTAACAACAGTTTCTGCAATTTCTTTTAACGTTTCTTTAAGTTTTTCTTTGGGTATTGGTACATTCGATCTCACAGGAATCAAGGGTAAAAATCCATTTTCAACCCTCATTGTAGTTGTCAGAATCCGTTTTGGTGCTATAAACTCCTCTCTAGCATATTCCTCACCCCTCTTGCAAGAATGCCCCTCAATAATTAATTCTCCATTTACATTTTCAACATGTACTAAACATCCCGTAGGACAAACGATACATCTAATATCCTTAAATCCTTCTGGAAGATTTTGATCATCTTCACTTAATTTAGCTGACATTTGTTAAAACCTCATTTATAATTAATCCTCTTCTATTAGAACTTCTGGACGTGGTATTACTTCAATTTCCAAACTACGACAATCAGATTCTATTTGATGTTCGGCTAAATTTAATTTTAATTCAATCATCTCGCTAGGAATGACATAAAGTTTCTTTCTTTTATACAATACTTTGTTGTTATCATCTTTAAACTGAATTTGAATTCTTCTCTCTGGTCTTTTTACTCTGAATGTGAAAATTATATCCTTAGATAAATCTGATTTATTTATTAAATCAGGTTTAATATAATTAACATTTTCACCTGCTATACATTTAATTTGTTCTTTTTTTTCTACCCTTTTACCACTTCTTTTATCTACATATTCAACAGCATTCAGTCCTGCTCGTTTTGCTTCAGCAGTTACTAAATCAACCAAATCATGAACTTGTAAGACATTTCCGCATGCAAATACTCCTTCGATTGTGGATTCTAAATTATTATCTATGATAGGACCTCCCATATCGGAGATAAGTGCTCCTGCATCTCTCGTTAACTCGTTTTCAGGGATTAAGCCTACAGATAAGAGAAGTGTGTCACATTCGATAAATTTTTCAGAACCTATAACTCTATCAAAATTCCGATCAACTTTGGAAATGGTAACTCCTTTTACTCTGTCTTTTCCATGAATTTTTGTAACTGTATAACTAGTTATAAGTGGAATGCCATAATCTTCTAAACACTGTACTTGATTTCTTATTAATCCACTTACATAGGGTTGTATTTCGACCACTGCTTTAACTTGGCAGCCTTCCCATGTAAGTCGGCGAGCCATGATCATACCGATATCTCCACTACCTAGAATAACAAACATCCTTCCAGGTAAATACCCCTCGATATTCACAAATCTCTGTGCTTGTCCAGCAGTAAAGATTCCCGCAGGTCTAAAGCCAGGAATATTAATCGCACCCCTAGTTCTTTCTCGACATCCCATAGCAAGGATGATGGCTTTAGCTTTTATTTCAATAAGACCTTCTTTGTTATTAACAGCGTATAATGTTTTATCTGGAGTAAATTCAATTACCATAGTTTCTAATTTATGAGGGATTTCTAATTCTTTAGCTTGATCGATAAATCTCTGCACATATTCAGGACCAGTTAATTCTTCTTCAAATTCATGAAGACCGAATCCATTATGAATACATTGGAGAGTAATTCCTCCCAATTCCCTATCTCTTTCTAAAATCATCACATTAAGATCAGCTTTTTTAACAACTATAGCAGCTGCTAGACCTGCAGAACCACCTCCAATCACTGCAACATCTACTTCATATTTTTTCATTCTTCACTGGCACCTCTCTTTTCACCTTTTAAAATGAAATCCTTGGTTTTTCTCACCAAAATATAAGTGTCTTCTCCCTTTTTTGTAATTTCTTCATAAGATTTATTTAATTCCCTTGATAAAATTTCAATAACGCGTGGACGACAGAATCCACCTTGACATCTGCCCATGCCAGGTCTACACCTAAATTTTATGCCGTCTACAGAATTAGCTCCAATGGGAGCATGAATCGCATTGATTATCTCTTTTTCCGGTATTGTTTCGCAACGACAAATTATTTTACCCCAAGCTGGATCTTCTTTTATTTTCTTGTCTAACTCTATTTTTGTAAAATCTTTAAATCTTTCTGGTTTAGGTCGAATTGGATTATAATCCTCCTTGATTTTCAATTCTAATCCCAATAATTCAAGATAATCAACCACTTTCTCAGCAATTGCAAAAGTTGCTGTAAGACCAGGCGATAAAATTCCAGCGACATTAATAAAACCATAGACATCAGTATTATCTATAATAAAATCATAGGTATCTGGAACTGCTCTTAGACCAGCAAAATTCCTTATAGAACTTCTGACAGGAAGATTAGGAACTAATTTTCTCCCTCCTTCTAAGATTTCTTTTAATCCTGCTGTAGTTGTGGATACATCTTCTAGATCTGTTATGTTCTGAGCATTAGGACCAATGAACGTGTTGCCATGTAAAGTTGGACATACTAAAATCCCTTTAGAAACCTTAGTTGCCATTGGAAATAATATTTTGTTAAGCTGTATTGCATTTCTATCGAATAATATATATTCCCCTTTTCTTGGCATTATACTAAAATAATCCAAGCCTAGCATTTTCGATATTTTCGCAGCATAAAGACCTGCAGCATTAATAAGATTGCGTCCTTGGAATTCACCTTTATAGGTTCGCACGGTGAAGACATAATCTTCATGTTTAATTCTCACAACTTCGTGATTTCTATAGAATTTCACACCATTCATCGCAGCATTATCAGCTAAAGCGAACGTCAATTCATAGGGGCTAATAAGTCCAGCGGTTGGAGCATGTAACACACCAACGACTTCATCAGTTAAATTAGGTTCCATTTTTTTTATCTGCTTTTTATCAAAAATTAATTCCAGCTCAGGTATCCCATCTTCTGTTCCTTTTTTACGATCTTCCTCCAAAATTTTAATCTGGTCATTTTCAAGTGCAACTACAAAAGATCCAATTCGCTTAAAGGGAAAATTTAACTCATTGGCTGCTTGGGTATATAATTTATTTCCTTTAATACATAGATGCCTTTTAATATATTCTCGTGGTGATGCATAACCTGCATGCAAAACACCAGAATTTGCTTTGGTTGTTCCAGAAGCCAGTTCTGCCTCTTTTTCTAGCAAACAAACTTTAATATTATACTTTGAAAGGGTGCGAGCTATACAACATCCTGTTACTCCGCCTCCAATTATTATAACATCGTAAATCAACTATTAAGTGACCTTTTAACTTATAAATTTATAATTATTGTAATAAATATATAAATTCTAATCTTGAAAAATAAAAATATCTTTTATATTATATTAAAAGGAAAATAATGATTTTTTCTCTATGTAAGTGATATCATTATTCTCTTACAAAAAATAAATCAAAAGAAACCAGATTATATTAAAAATAATAGCAGATATTATCAAGATCTTTGTTATTGGATTGAACATTGCTTTTTTTAATGTTCTTGTCATCTTTAATTCATTTTGATTTATAATGAAATCTTTAACTTTACTATAACTAGGATTCAATTCTTTTTTCAAATGTATTGAGCCTAAAAACCGAGGATTCGATAAGTTTTGAATTAAGTGATTAAAATAGTTTTCGGGAACAAAATTCTTTCTATTTACTATATCTTTAGATTCATTATCATTCTGTTTCATAATAGTTACTTTAAGTGCTAAATTATACTTATTTTATCATGATTAAAAAATCAATTTACTCTTAAATTCTTTATCATTATCAAATGAAAATAGTTTGATAATAAAAAAGGACTTCTTTATTTTGAAAACAAAAAAATATAACTTATAATATTTAAAGATATATAGTAATACTTCAAAGAATCTATTTTCAATATGGCAATTATATATAATAAATTATCAACGTCTCTAATTGGAAAATTTAGAGATATAGTTGGAGAGAATTCTTGTTTTGAAAGTTTCACCCATAGATATACCTATTCATTTGGGGGCACAATTTTTGAAAAAGAATGGATTCCTGATTTGATATTATTGCCCAGTACGGCTGAACAGGTTTCTAGGATTTTAAAATTAGCAAATGAACAGCAAATCCCAGTAACTCCTCGAGGAAGCGGAACAAGTTTATCCGGAGGATCTATGACTCCCTATAAGGGTATAGTTTTAGATTTATCTAAAATGAATAGGATTGTAAAAATTGATATTGAGAATAATTTAGTTGAAATTGAACCTGGAGTAATATGTGATGATTTAAATGAGGTATTAAAACCCTATGGTTATTTTTTTCCGCCTGATCCTGGCTCAAGCTCAGTAGCTACTATAGGAGGAATGGTTGCTACAAATGCGGGAGGAATTCAAGCATTTAAGTATGGGGTTACTAAAAATTATGTATTATATTTAGAAGTTGTATTGCCTAATGGGGAAATCATAAATTTGGGTACGGGTGTATTGAAATCCGTATCCTCTTATAATTTAAAAGACTTATTTATTGGTTCTGAAGGAACTCTTGGAGTAATTACGAATATAGGCTTACGAATTCGACCATTACCAAAAACGAGAAAACTTGGGCTTTTTATTTTCAAAGATATTAATAAAATAAAAGATGCCGTATTAGAAATAAGACTTAAGGGTATTGTTCCAAATCTCTTAGAATTTATGGATAAATTAATTTTAAAAGCAGTTTCAGAGTATTTAGGAGGAGAATTTTTAGATTTTCCAAATGGATATGTGTTATTAGCAGAAGTAGATGGTACTACTAAAAAAGAGGTAGAAGAAAATTTTTCAAATTTATTTGATGTTATTATTCAAAAAGACCCACTATTCCATAAAATTGCTCAAAATGAAGAGGAGAGAGAAAAGCTAATTCTGGCGAGAAAGGCGAATCTCCCCGCACTTTCTCGAATAAGACCAAGTACATCGGTAGAAGATTGCACAATTCAAATAACTCATTTTGCAAAGGTTATCAAGCAAATTGAAGAGATTCCTGAGAAAATAAATGCAAAAAGTTTATTAGTGGCAACAATTTGCCATATGGAAGGCAATTTACATCCTACTTTTTTATTTAATGAAAATGATGAACAGGATGTAAAAGATTTTCAAACAGCTATTGATTATTTATATAAAAACATAATAATTCCTGTAGGTGGAAGCCTTACAGGAGAGCATGGGATAGGTAAAATTAAATCACCATTTCTTGAACTTGAACATGGTTCTATAGTGGTTGAGTTAATGTCTAAAGTTAAAAAACTTTTTGATCCAAATATGATTTTAAATCCAGGAATTGGAAAGGGTGATCAACGTTCTTTACCAAAAATAAGCATTTTAAGAAGTTTAAAAAATCGTCCTGATGATATTTTAGAATTAAGATGCATGAGGTGTGGATTTTGTATTACAACATGTCCTTCAAGAATTTATCATATGATTGAATCCTATAGTCCTAGAGGAAGATTAAGTATTTTAAATGGTTTGGTTCATGGAGATCTAGAATTAAATGAATTAATAACTGATGTAATACATACATGCACTTCTTGTGCAATTTGTTATACTAAATGCCCTGCGGGTGTTAAAACTCATGAGATTTTTGAAAAAGCTAGAGAGATCATACACAAAAAATATGAATAATTATGAAATTTGATTATGGTAAAGAAGGTCTAGAAATACAAATTGATCCAAAATGGAATGTAACCATTTTCAAACCATCGAATCAAGTATCTTTTGATAAACCTATTGAAAGAATCAAGGAGTCAATTAATAATCCAATTCATGGGTTAACACTTAAAGATATAGTTCAAGAAAAAAGTAATTTGAAAAGTGCTTGCATCGTAGTAAGTGATGCCACTCGACCAGTGCCTTCATATCTAATTCTTGAGGCATTAATTTCAGAATTAAACCTTTATGGGGTTAATGATAATCGAATAATAATTCTAATTGCCACAGGATTACATCGTGTTTCTCGTAAAGAGGAGTTAGAGAGAATCATAGGAAAAAATCTCATAAATAAGGTTAGAGTAATTAATCATGTCGCAATTGATGAAGAATCATTGGTTAACGTTGGTAAAACCTCTGATGGTTCTCCAATTTTGATAAATAAGTATTATTATGAAGCAGATTTGAGGATTTTAACAGGTTATGTTGAGCCCCATTTTTTCATGGGATTCTCTGGTGGTTCTAAGTCGATAATTCCAGGAATTGCTGGAGCTGAAACCATACAAGCTAATCATTCTGCTGAAAATATTGCATCTCCTTATGCTAGATTTGGAATTTTAAAAGAAAATCCATTACATAGACACTCTATTGAAATTTCAAAAAAGATTAGGGTACATTTCGTTGTTAATGTATGTATTAACGAACAACACGATATAGTTCAGATAGCTAGTGGAAGTCTTGAGGATGTTCACGAAAAACTTGTTAGATATCAGTTGAAACATATCTTCAGAGAAATTAAAGAACTTTATGATATAGTTATATGTGGAAATGGAGGATATCCTTTAGATCTAAATCTATACCAAGCAGTTAAAAGTATGGCTATTGGCGAAATTGCTGTTAAAAGTAATGGAACAATTATTTCTGTAAATGAGTGTGGTGATGGTATTGGTATAGGCCAAAACAAGTTTAAAGAATTAATATTTTCTGGAATGCAACCAAAGGAGATCTACAAAAAGATCTTAAATAGGGAGATTATGGCTCCTGATCAATGGGAAATCCAAATTTTAGCCCGTATTTTGATGAAAGCAGAAATATTTGTCATATCTAAACTAAAAGAAAATGAAATAGGAAATATTGGATTGAAATACGCTGAAACTGTTGAGGATGCTATTAAGAGCTGTTTAAAGAAATACGGAAAAAATGCTTCTATATTGGTTTTACCTAATGGGCCACAAATACTACCTCTCCTTAAAAAATAAGATTATAATAGATTCCCTTATAACTTTTTGAATATATAGGTCAATATACTGATTTTTAGAACCATTTTAAAGTGCTTTACTTTATCTATAAAAACTTTATTTTTTTAATAATTTTTTATACTAGAATTTTCATTAATATATTAAGCTTAAGACCTTGATTCAATTAGGAATCAAAAAGTATAAGAATATATTAAACTAACAGATTCGCACTCTCAGTATCATTTATATTGTAGGGTTAGTCATTTAGATAAAAATGGTAGTAAAATGAAGAAAGAAAAAGATTTTAAAAATTTAAGGAATATTAAGCTTACCAGCTGCTTAACCCTTATCCTAAACACATTTTGTATTATATTCGGTTTATTATATATTCTAAAACCTTCTAGCTCAGTATTTTGGGATTTTATTGGTGTAATTATTACAATTACATTGTTTGAAAATCTTTTATTTGTGTATTTTAACCTTCATAAATCAAACAAATTAAGCCCAAAGGTGACTATAGTTAGTTATATATATTTGATTTTTATCATTATTGCTATACTATTTATAATTTTAGGAAATTTACTTCTATCTTCAGTATATTCAAACATTTTTATTGAAAACTTTGGATCTTATTGTATAATTTATTTCAGTTATTTTGGAATTCTACTATATGGAATTTTTTTTGCAGTATTTAATCTCAAACAACTGCTTAAGAATGATTTAGAATTCATAAAAAAATCATACAATAAGAAGATAGGAATATTAAAAGTTAAAATGATATTACATAAAATTTTAGTAATACTGTCCAAAATTACTTTTTGCATTGGAATTGTATTTGCTATCGTCAATATTTTTGGTTCATTTGGAGTAATAACTGTCTTTATCGCTATAATCTCTTCTCAATTTGGTCTTTTTTTTTCTATTATATTTTTAGCTAATACAATTCTACTCTTAAAACTAAAAAAACATAAAAGAACTACAAAAAAATTTTATAGAACTGCTATTATTGGTATTTTTGTATCTGTGTGGTTATCGATGCCATTATTTCTGTCTAATTCCAGTATATACAATGATGATAAAGTGTTTGCTGACGCTTTTGGCTCAAACTGGCAAACTAGAATTCCTTCTGAAGCAAACCGATTCTTTTTAAAAACTCCTTTTACACTTACGGGATATTATCTTGGTACTGAGCCTAATAACTGTAAAATTACTAAAAATATATTATTTTATGATGATGAAGGAATAAGCCTTTATTTTGATGCTTACATGCCGTTGAATAAATGGAAACATCTTCCTGGAGAAAATTCAACAATAATTAGAATCCATGGAGGTAGTTGGGTTTCAGGTGACAAAGGAATGATGAATATGATGCAGATGAATAAGTATTTTGCAAGTCAAGGATATGTGGTATTTGATATTCAATATGGACTTGATAGAAATCCATTATTTGAATTAGATCCGCTAACTCCCGATTATAGTAAAGGGAATTTTAATATAGACGATATGATGCGACATATTGGTATATTTACAAATTACATTTTTAATCATACAAATGATTACAACGCTAATTTGAATTCTGTATTTATAAGTGGAGGATCTGCAGGAGGTCATCTCGCATGTGCTGTAGCGTTAGCTATTTCAAGTGGGAATTATACGCATATATTCAATGAACATTTAAAGGTTAAAGGTTTAATCCCCTTTTACCCCGCAAATGGTCAAATGGTTTTTTTTGGAATCAATGGATGTGATGAATTTAAGAATCCTGAAAAATTAATTGCAAAAAGTAGCCCACCTTGCCTTATCTTTCAAGGCACCCATGATATCCTCAATTATTTCAGTATATCTGAAAATATACAAAATACTTACCTTGCTAAAGGAAATAATAAATGTGCTATTTTATGGATGCCTTTAGCTGGACATGCCGCTGATGTCTATTTTACTGGCTATTATAATCAAATCTTTTTATATTATATGGAACGTTTCATGTTTCTTTACCATTAAATATCTTTTTTTATAAAAATGATTAATGAATATTATTCCATAATTTATGTCATGTTATAAAATATAAATCCCACCAATTTCCCCTAAGTAAGTGTGTACGGCAACATATAACAAGTGTTTATAAAAAAGTTTATATATATATGATTGACTTCTTTTTCAATATTACAAAAAGATCAAATTTATATTGTATAATATAAAGATTTATCAACAAAAAAGATCTCGATATTATTGAAAAAACAATAAATGTGGCAAAAAGATCACTTAACGATCTACACATCATCTAAAAAAATATTTAAAAGTGAATAAAATGAGCTATAAAGATCGCCTACGATCTACAAAGACTCCAGTTGAGGAAGGGAGTTGTAACTCTGAAAACTGTTGCGATAACCCTTGTATTGAATCTAAAGATGGAGATTTGATTTGTATTAATTGTGGCATGACTTACGGAAGAAATCTCGTAGGAAATGAGCGTAGAGCATATACTGTAGAAGAAGTTAATAAACGAAGGAGAACTGAACCAAGATGGCGCGAATTTGGACCACGTACTATGCTTCCAAATTCTAAAATTGATTCGAAAGGAAGGCTTATTAATGCACGAGGAAAAACTTTATTTTCACGATTATCTAAGATTCAAAATTCATTAATCTCAAGTATTGAGCGAAATTTCTGGGAAGCAAAACCAAAATTAAAGATGCTTACTTCTAAGCTTAATACACCTGAATATATAAAAGAAACAGCATGGAAAATCTATAGTGTTGTAGCAAGAAAAAAATTAACTATGGGAAGATCAATAGATGGATTTATTGCTGCTTCACTTTATGCAGCTATTAGAGTACATGAATTCCCACGATTACTCGAAGAAGTTTGTGATGCATCAATGACACCAAGAAGGACAGTACACCGTTCTTTAGGCATGGTTGTCAAGGAAGTACTCCCAGAGTTAAATTTGAAATATAAACCGATTACGGCAGAACAATTAGTTTTTAGATTCGGTAATGATTTAAGCCTACCAATGGAAGTTCAAAAGAAAGCTATTAATATGTTAGCAGAAGCTTCTAAAAATGGATTATTGCGAACAGGTAAAGATCCAAAAGGGTTAGCAGCAAGTGTTATATATATGGCCGCGAAAGCTGGAAATCATAGGAAGACACAAGCAGAAGTTTCAGAAGTCGCTAAAGTGACAGAAGTGACTCTCAGGAGTAGATCCAAGCAAATAAAGAGCAAACTTCAGTAATACTAAACATATTTGTCCTAAGTTTAGACAATTAGAACACATTTTTTTTATTACTTTTTTTTTTCTTTACTTATAATCTAAGTTAAAAATGTTTAAATTCAGATTAAGAGTAATTTTCTTCATATCTATTTAATACAACACGATATTGGAAATATTTATATTATTACAAATAAAGTATAGAATATTAACTTTTAATGTGGAAAAAGTATGGAAGTATTTGACATATTGATTGGTATTTTAAGTATTATAATCGGGTATTTACTAGGGACAATATTACCTGCTTATTTTTTTGGAAAAATAAAAGGTATAGATGTAAGAGAAGAGGGTACCCGTAATCCTGGAACTTCTAATGCATTTAAAGTTTTAGGACTTACATATGCTATTCCTACTGCATTGTATGATACATTAAAGGGTTTATTAGCTATCTTAATTGCTTATTATTTGGGAGCAAACTTTATTTTCATGCAAATTAGTGGATTAGCAGTAATAGTTGGTCATGTTTTTCCTTTTTATTTGAAATTTCGTGGTGGACAAGGAAACGCAACTGCTACTGGAATATTGCTTTTTTACCTTGTAAATTATCTTTCAGTTGGGTTTCAATTGATTTATGTAATATTATTTTTATTAATACTTGTAGCGATATTTACGTACATTTCTAAAGCAGGTAGTTTATTACCAATGATTTTATTTCCATTATTGGGTTTTTCTGTGTTTGTGCTTTATCCTACAAGTGGTTTTAATCTTTTTTTTGTAATAATTCTTATTCATATCGCTACTATTGGTATGTATAAAGTAATAACGGAAAAGAAATTAGTAATTACTGATGAGGCTTTTCTAGCTAGCTGGTGGAGGGTAGCCATAAGACCTGTGTCTCTTTTGTTTCTTATATTTTATTTTATGGATAAACAACTTGGTCTTTTTGTCATTGGTATTGTAAGTTTATGCTTTATTGGCTTAGATCTCTTTCGATTTATTCATAAACGAACTAATATATTATTAACGGAAAAAACTACAGCAATTTTTAGAAAGGGAGAAGAGAAAAGATTTTCTTCAATGACAATCTTCTTGATATCTACTTTTTTAATATTACTTTTTTTTGATATTGAAATTGCCATAACTGCATTAATTTTTCTTGTTTTTGGAGATTTGTTTGCTAAAGTATTTGGATTAGCATATGGGCGTCATAAAATATTTGAAAAAACTCTTGAGGGTAGTCTTGCTAACATAGGGTCAGTAATTATTTTTGGCTATATACTTTTTTTTACATTAGATATTCCATTAATCTTGCTTATTTCTGGAGGAATTGCTGCGGTATTAATTGAGCTCTTACCAATAGGGATAAATGATAATTTCACAATCCCTATTATAAGTGGAGCTGTTATGACAGCTGTAAAGATTTTCTTCCTCTAAATCCATAGATTATCGATCAAATATTTTTAATCTAGTTATAGTTATAACTATATAACTAGCTGATTCTAAGAGATATTGGAAAAATTAAGATTATATAGAATAAGTTCTATCATTTTTATAAGAAATGAGTTATATTGAAAAAAAATATACTAAAAAAATTAACGAGATTTTTGATGATTTAAGAATATTAGATAGTTCTTTACTTAATCAACTAAACAAAAAATCTGTTAAGAATATTAATGAAATTGCTAAAATCTGTGCTGAGAGTAATAAAAAAATTAACCTTATTCTTAAGAAATTCTATCCTGAAATAAAGGAAATGAGTGATAAATTAAAGATTAAGGCTACTTTAAAATTCTACTATGATTTAATTAATAAATTAACTGATTTAGTAAGAAATATGGAGAACTTTAAAAAAATCGACCAAGAATATTATAGTAAGTTAATAGAATTTGTTAACCAGAAGGAAGAACTAATTTCTGGGAAGTATAAAATGATTTGTACTCAAGAATTAACTGCGTTTTATGATAAAAATTCGAGAGAGAACTTAGAGAGAATTTTATTAGAGAAAATTGCGAGAAAAAATGGAGAATTTTTTACTTTTGGCTCTTTAGAACAAGAGATTAAGAAAATAGCCAAAATCACAGGTGCAAATCATATCACAATTAAATATGCAAATGAGAATTATAAAAAAGAAATGCAATCTGCAAAATCATTGATTTTATATACTATTTCTGAACATGAAAGTATTGATAAATTAAAAAAGATTGGAATGGAAATAAAAAACTTTTTAGAATCCAAAAAATATAACGTTGTTATCAGACCGGGTTTAGTAATTACTAACGCAGAATTACTTCCCGATGAATAATGAAGCTTAAAATGCTTTGTATTTCTATTTAATAAAATATTTAATTTTTGAAATATTATACATGATGATTTTATATGGTTAAAAAGAAGAAAGAAGCTCCTATAATGGGAATAGCTGTGTCAAAAGAAGAGGATTTTTCTGCATGGTATACAGAATTAATCAACAAAGCAGAGTTAGCGGATATTAGATATAATGTTAAGGGTTTTGTTGTATATAGAGAATGGGCGACAATTACCATTAGGAAAATGTATAAAAAAACAGAAGACTTGTTGGATAAAAAGGGACATCTCCCATTAACAATGCCTTCCCTTATTCCTGAATCAAATTTTTTAATAGAGTCTCAACATGTTGAGGGATTTTCTCCTGAAGTATTTTGGGTTACAGAAGCAGGTAGTTCTGGTAAATTATCGGAACGTTTGGCATTACGCCCAACAAGTGAGACTGCTCTTTATCCTATGTATGCTTTATGGATAAGGAGTTATAAGGATCTGCCATTTAAGAGATACCTATCTTGTCAAGTTTGGAGATATGAAGGAAAAATGACAAGACCATTCTTTAGGGGTAGAGAATTTCATTGGATTGAATCTCATAATGTATTTGCTACAATGGAAGATGCCATGGAACAAGTCAAGGAGGATATGGAAACAACTTATCAAATTCTTCAAGATGAATGCTGTATTCCTCTCATATTTTTCCAAAGACCGGAATGGGATAAATTTCCAGGAGCAGTTCATACTTATGCTGCTGATGCACTGATGGGATCTGGAAAAGTTTTACAACTACCTTCAACCCATCTATTAGGGCAAATTTTTTCAAAACCGTTTAATGTAAAGTTCATAGATACTGATGGGAAAGAAAAATATGGATATCAAACTTGTTATGGCCCTGCTCAGAGTAGAAACTATGGCGCTATGATCGCGTATTTAGGAGACGATAATGGCTTAGTCTTACCATTTGACTTAGCACCAATCCAGATTATTATTATTCCAATAATTTATAAAGGAAAAGAGAAGTTAGTGTTAAATAAAGCAGAAGAGATTTACAATCTCTTCAAAAACAAGTATATAGTCAAAATTGATGATTCCGAAGAATCAGTAGGCAATAAATTCTATTATTGGGAATTGAAAGGTGTGCCGATTAGAATTGAAGTTGGACCACAAGATTTAGAAAATCAACAGGTTATTGTTGTTAAAAGACATGATGGGAAGAGATTCGAGATAAAGGAGAAAGATTTAGAGAAAAAGATTGATGAAATTGCTCAAAATTATACAAAAGAAATAAAAGGAAAATCTTTAATCGATTTTGAATCTCAAGTTCAAGAAGTCTATGAAAAAGATGCTGCAATTGATGCAATAAATAACGGAAAAATAGTCTGTTGCGGTTTTTGCTCAATTGATATGGATGCATATCACTGTGCTGAGGTTGTTGAAAAGGAAATTGGTGGTTTTGTGCGGGGAAAAAGAGTTGATGAGGAAAAACATGAATTTGCCACATGTTTAATATGTGGAAAGCCAGCAAGTTGCACTGTGTATATCGCTAAAAGCTATTAAATTGCTATAAAGTGCTTTGTTGTTAATAAATTTTTAACTTTTTCTAATTCATTAATATTTTTGATTACAATTCTCTTTCTTAAATCTATTTTTGTTTAGAAAAATATAATTAAAACTTATACCTAAATTGCAAATTTAAATGAAAAGCCTTTGGAATAATGAATATGAGCATTGATTGGCTTATTAATAATTAATATATTATGGCAATTAAGGTATTTAATTTTAAATGAATTTGTTAATTCTGCATTGGTTTTCAAGTGATTTTAACATTAATGAATAATTCTTTAATATCTGATGGAGGTAATGGAACAATATTATTTTCGATTTGTTTGTTATTTACGAATACTAATGATTTATTACCAACACCTACGCGTTCTACAGATACATTATACTTAACACCACGGAAAATACGAATTGCTTTAAAGCTCTGCCAATTTTTAGGAATTATTGGTGAAATAAATAATCCCTCATAATCAGGACGTATCCCCAGAATCCAATTCATTATTGCGATATAATTCCACGCTGCCGAACCTGTCAACCAAGAATTTTTTGCTTCCCCATAATTTGGGGCATCCTTTCCAGCAATCATTTGCGCGTAAACATATGGCTCACATCGATGAATTTCACTAATATTCTCTCGCGCTGAAGGATTTATTCGAGTGTAATAATCATGAGCTTGATCTCCATTTCCAACAATTGTTTCAGCAATCATAATCCATGGATTTGTATGACAAAAAATAGAACCATTTTCCTTATATCCTGGAGGATAAGAAGAAATTTCACCTAAATGCAAGTAATATCGAGAATATGCAGGTTGAAGGAGCATAATACCATGGGGGGTAGCCAATCTATTCTTCACAGACTTGAGTGCTCCCTTAACTAAATTTTCCTTTATACCAACTCCCGCAAAAATGCAAAATCCTTGTGGCTCGATAAAGATTTGACCTTCATCACATTCATGCGAACCAACTTTGTTTCCAAAATCATCATAAGCCCGAAGAAACCATTCCCCATCCCAACCATAATTTAAAGTAATTGAAGTCATTTTTTCTGCCCAATCAAGATAATTTCTCGATTCATTAACAAATCCCTTATGTTGGAGGATTTCAGAAAATTCTTTGCTAGCAACAATAAACAATGATGCAATAAAGATTGATTCTGCTACTTTACCTTCCTTATTTTTAGTTGTTTGGAACGAATGATCAGGACTTTCTGAAAAACAGTTAAGATTTAAGCAATCATTCCAATCTGCTCGACCTATTAATGGTAATCCATGTGGTCCTAACCGATTATGAATGTATTCAAGACTAAGTTGAAGGTGTGTTAATAGAGATTTTTCAGTTCCAAGTTCATTTTCGAATGCTATTTGTTCGTCCAATATACTCCAGTCTCCTGTTTCTTTCAAATATGCAGCAACACTTAATACTAACCAGAGAGGATCATCATTAAAATCGCTCCCAAGCTCATGGTTTCCCTGTTTAGTTAGTGGTTGATATTGATGGTAAGCTCCCCCTGTTTTAAGTTGTGTAGCTGCTAGATCTAGAATTCTATTTTTAGCTTGTAAAGGGGCCAAATGTACATAGCCTAATAAATCTTGATTAGAATCACGAAATCCTATTCCTCTGTTTAATCCAGATTCAAAAAATGAAGCGGATCTTGAAAGTTGAAAAGTAATCACACATTGATAAGGATTCCAAATATTTATCATTCTATTAGTATGAATGTCAGGCGTCTCAACTCGAAATTTATTTAATATGGTATCCCAGTAACTATTTAGAGTTTTTAAAGCATTATCGACATTTATAGGATTTTCATATTTTTTAATTATTTTCTTAACAGAACTTTTATTTATTTTCTGAGATCCCACTGGTTCAAATTTTTCTTCAATTTGATTCTCATGATACCCTAGAATAAATATAATTTGCTTTATTTCTTTAGGATTTAGGATAAATTTAACATGATGAGAACCTATTGGTGCCCAACCATGAGCTTCTGAATTAAATGATTGTCCATTTTCTACAACGATTGGGTTTTTCCAACTTCTATATAACCCTAAGAATTTATCTCGCTGTGTGTCAAAACCTTCCAAAGGGTTTGAACAAGAAAAAAATGCAAAATGGTTTCTTCTTTCACGGTATCCAGTCTTATGATAAATTACTCCATCTTCAACTTCAATCTCACCGATGTTCAAATTGCGCTGAAAATTGGCAGAATCATCTTTAGCATCCCACAAACAAAATTCAATACAAGAGAAGATTGATAAATCGATAGGTTTTTTACGATAATTTTCAATTGAAAGTTGCCAAATTTCTAAGCTATCTCCTAAAGGTACTATATAGCGAATTTTAGCTTTAATTTTTTTATAAAAAGAACTAATTATAGTATATCCTAAACCATGTCTGCACTTATATTGCTCTACTTTATTTAGAGTTGGTTGCCAGGTTGGAGACCAAAATTCTTTTTTTTTATTATCTCGAATATATAAGTATCGTCCGCCAAAATCAGTAGGAACATTATTATGACGATATCGAGTTAATCTTCGCAATCGAGCATCCTTGTAAAAAGAAAATCCACCAGCAGTGTTGGAGATAATACTAAAGTATGATTCACACCCTAAATAATTAATCCATGGAAGAGGAGTATCTGGTCTTGTAATGACATATTCCTTGTTTTCATCATCAAAATATCCATATTTCAACATATTCACCTGCCTAATGTTTAAATCAAAAAAAAATCAGAAAATTTTATTGTTTTAACTGACCTTTTTTTTTAAAGAATTATAAATTCTCATATGGACCTTCATTATCTTTATTCCAATTCCCATTTACGATAAATGCTTGGTACACAAGCTAATAAATTTTGACTGTATGGATGTTCAGGGTTGAGAAAAACGTCTTTTGTTAAACCTTGTTCCACAATATTACCTTCTTTCATAACTATTACTCGATCTGATACATATTGCGCTTGTCCTATATCATGTGTAATAAAGATTACTGATATCCCTTCTGTATGAGTTGTCCCCTCTTTTAATTCTTTAAAAAGGTTTAAAATATCTGCTCGAGAGCTCGAATCAATCATACTTGTTGGTTCATCTGCAATTATTAATTTAGGTTTAAATAATAATGCCCTTGCAATTAAAACACGCTGTAGTTGACCTCCCGAAATCTGATGTGGAAATCTTCCAAAAATATCGTCTGTGTTAAGTCCCACAATACTTAATGAAGTTTCAAGAGCTTTTCTTTTATTGGTAATATCCTTTAGAGTATATTTAAAAGCTTGATTTAACATATGATCAATTCTATAAAAATAATTAAAAGAACTATAAGGGTCTTGAAAGATCCCTTGAACATTTTTATAATAATCTTTTGTTGGGATATCATGGATTTCTTTCTCTTCATAATATATATCTCCTTCAGTTGGTTGA
Organism: Promethearchaeota archaeon; assembly: GCA_048940925.1. Taxonomy (GTDB): domain Archaea; phylum Asgardarchaeota; class Lokiarchaeia; order Sigyniarchaeales; family SOKP01; genus Loki-b32. Next base: position 52,887 of record JBHLOC010000017.1, read on the forward strand.
ATAAATCTTAAAATTAAATTAGCAATAGTTGATTTTCCACTTCCACTTTCACCAACAAGAGAGAGAATTTCTCCAGGATATAACTTAAATGAAATATTTTTAACTCCTATTGTTTCCTTGGATTTTAAAAGACCAGAGGTATATACCTTTGTAAGATTTCGAATATTTAATGTTTCATTCTTCATTTTTAATTACCACCCTCCTCTGGTAACCAACAAGCTACTGGATTTTTATTTTTTCCTGAAAAGAAAAATGGGGGATAGTTATCCTTGCATTTTTCCAATTTATATGGACACCGTGGATAAAATCTGCAACCTTTAGGGGGACGCTTCAAATCTGGAGGTCTTCCTGGAATTCCCTCTAATTTTGTTTCGGCAGATCCATCTGGGTTAAAACACGCAATTGAATTTATCAACATTTTAGTATATGGATGTTGAGGATAATTAATAATATCGTCCATACTTGCCTGTTCGACAATTTTACCAGCATACATTATTATGCATGTATTGCAGATTTGAGCTAAGGTGGGAAGATCATGAGAAATAAATAATATCGTCTCAACTATTCCTATTTCCTTTAGATTTTTTAATGTTTTTATCAAAAGTTGTTGAGTAGTGACATCTAATGCACTTGTTGGTTCGTCTACAATCAAAATAATTGGATTCCATAGAGAAGATATTCCTACAACGACACGTTGCTTCATCCCTCCACTAAGTTCATGTGGATATTTATCTATAACTGATTTTTCTAAACCTAATTTTTTAAAGTGTTCGATTACTCGGTGTAAGACTTTTTCTTTATTTTTAGGTTTTGTCCCTACGCGTTCCCTCATTGCATCTATTATAAAATCTTTAATCTTTTTAACTGGGTTTAATGAATTCAGGGAAGCTTGAGGCACATATCCAATCACTTTACAGAGTATTTCTTTTCTTATAACTTCCTCATCTAATTCATACATTGACATATCATTAACATAAACTTGTCCTCCTTCATGTTGCAGCATCTGTATTGGTGTTCCTGTTATTAGCTCTGCTAGAGATGTTTTTCCGCAGCCAGATTCACCTGCTATTGCAACAATATCTCCTTTTTTAACAGATAAAGATACACCATCAACAGCATGAACAATTCCAAATGATCCTCTATAATAACCTTTAAGATCTTGTATCTTAATTACTTCTTGAGTCATATTTAAATTTCTTACTCTTTTTAATATTTTATTTTGTTCTTTGTTCGAATGTTCTACTTAGACTAGATTGTACAACAAAAAATGATAGATATATTAATATCAAGCAAATTCCGGGAGGTATCCATAGCCAATAACTAAATGAAGTTATCCAAGCAAAATCTACTGCATGATTTAATAATAAACCTAATGTTAACCAATTTTGTTGTCCCAAGCCAATCATAGCTATTCCTGCTTCAATTATAATTGCATTACCTAAAAAAATAATAAAGGCTAAGAGAACATATGGTAACACATTAGGTAAAACTTCAGTGAAAGCTATTCTCATATCTTTTAAGGCTGACATTTTTGAAACTTTTATAAAATTTCTTTCTTTTAATGTTAATACTTGAGATCTAATAGAACGTGCAGCCCAAGGCCAAGTGAATAATGCAATAACTAACATCGTTATCCACCATTCACGAATTTCTAAAATGGCTGACATTAATAAGATGAAAGGTATCTGGGGAAAAACTAAAGCAATATTCGTCATAAAGGAAGCAATAGCATCTACAACTCCTCCTTTAAAGGGCCCAACTATACCTAGAAACACAGCTATACCAGTACAAATCCCACCAGTAACTAACCCAAATGCTAAAGAATTTCTAACAGCATGTAAAAGACGAGTTAACTGATCCCTTCCAGCTTGATCAGTACCTAACAAATGTTTAAGTGAAGGTTTAGCGTAATTATCTAATGAAACATCGCGTATTACCCAATATCGTTTTTCAGGATCATTAAAGGGGGGTATTAATGTTAAAATTACAATTATGAGTACTACAATAAAAAAAACTAACATCAAAATAATTTGCCGTTTATATCGATCCATTGCGGCATGAAATTTTTCTTTGATGATCTCCTTTGTACTTATTATTTCTTTTAATTCTTCCCAATTATTTATTTCTTTCGCCATATTTATGCTTCTCCTTTACCTCCCACTCGTATTCTTGGATCAAGAAGTCCATAACTCAAATCTATAAGATAATTCCCCACAACTACAACTAAAATAGTTACTATAAAAGTTCCAATAATCAATGAATAATCCAGCGCTTGAAAAGCTCGAAGCATTGTATATCCTAAACCAGGAAATCTAAAGATTACTTCTGTAATCAAGGTTGCTCCAATAAGCCCATTAAATCGTAAATTTAATCCAGTAAATTGGGGCAATATACTATTACGATATGCATATTTACGTAATGTACTGTCCCTAAATCCTAATTTTTTTCCATATGATATATAATCCTCAGCTTTTTCATAAGCCATAAGTGCATATGCTCCAGTTGCCCACCCTCCAATGTTTGTGACAAGTAAAACAATAAAAGGTAGCCAATAATGGTCAAATATTGTAGAGATTGTACCCCAATCCCATGCCCAATTAGGTACAGATTCTCCCCAAGGGAACCAGTCTAATTGAAGAACAAATATATCCAATAATACATAACCCATCCAAAAAAATGGTGCTACTTGTAAAATCACGAAAATATAATAGACTACTTTATCTTTTTTACTTTGGTTATACCCAGTACGGGCACCAATCCAATTTCCAATGAAGAAAGAAAGTACTAAAACTGGAACAACTAACATCAAAGTATAGGGAAGTGCCATTAAAACTATATTTACTACAGGTTCAAAGCTTTTCGTCGTAGATACCCCTAAATCAAAGTTAAAAAAGAAACTTTTTAAGAAATTAAGGTATTGAACATGCAAAGGATAATTTAATCCTAAATATTCTTCCAAGCCCTTTATAAGTTCTCGCCATGCTTCTGGATCGGTTCCCGGTGGTCTTTGATAAATATATTCTAAAGGATTTCCTGGTACCAGTCTTGGTATTAGAAAAGCCATTGAGATTGCTATGAAAAATACAACAAAATAGAAAATTCCTCTTTTAATTGCCATATGTAGAAGGGAATTTGAAGTGATTTTTTTAATAATACTCTTTTCACTTGATTTTGAGAGTGTTTCTTGTTTTTCAAGTTCCTTTTTCTCTATTATATCCATTTCTGTTGTTTTCATTTTAGTATCATTAATAAAGAAAGTTGTATATCTTTTATGATTACCTTAATGATTTAAAAATTCAATCGTTATAATTAAAAAAAAAAAAAAAAGTTAGTTTATTTTTGAAATTACATGCAGATATATTTATTCCCTCTTTCTTTTTAATCTAAAAACTGTAACTGCTGCTATAGAAATGATCCCAATCAATATAAAGAGTTCTAAACCAAACCATGGAATCACTCCCTTAGAAGGGAGTTTTCTGCCTGTGGATTCCAAGTTCAACAATAACCTTGTTTTAATTGCAAATTGATCATTTGTCCAAGTTGTACAAATTTGTTGGAAATTATTCTTGGCATTAGTCCAGCCATCCCAAAGGAATCCATTGTAAGCATACCAGTAGCCATTAACAAAGCCAGGAATTTCTGGAACTTCTTGAGCTAAAATTTCTTGCATACGATTCAGATTTGCCTTATAAACTGTTTCATTTGCACTTTCAAGGGTCTGCCATAAAGCTTCAAATTCTTTATTCTGCCAATTAGTTGCATTTTTATTCCATAGGTGTACTCCTCTCATATAATCAAGAAATCTTTGAGGAGGATCTGATATTCGGTTTCCAACACAAAATAGAGCGAAGTCAAAGTCATTATCTGCTATCTTAGGTTGAAAAACTTTTTCATAATCAACTTGTGTGGCTTCAATCTCAATTCCCAAGTTTTCTTTAATATCTGCACAAACCATCTCCGTATATGACACAACATCACTCCAACCAGTAGGAACGATTGCTTCGTAGGGTCCAACTTTTTTATCGTTATATTTCCAGCCGTCATCTTCATTACCTGTCATACCAGTTATGTTTTTTAATATTGCTATAGCTTTATCAACATCCAAAGATTTTTCATATTTTTCAGTAACAGATGCATTATAATATGGTTTATGTAATGCGCTATTATCATCAATATATCCCGGTTTCGATGTTGTCCAGTATCCAGAAGCAGCTGCATCAGGAATAGGTTCATAATTAATAGCATATGATAAAGCTTCTCTGAATTCTTTTACTCCTAATGGTGAATCTTTAAGAAGATGATTCGGGGCAAGAGTTATAAGTGTACTCGCAGCTAATTGGTAAGGTTCTTCATGACCATACCAACAACTAATATATGATTTGACAGATCCCTCTTTAGCTCCTTCCCAAATATCCCAGATATGATGATAATAACCAGCATATAAATCAATATTTCCTTTGATAAAGGCGAGATCTTGTTCGGTATTAGTAGCAAATCTAACACCTCCGATATATTTTGGAGGTTCCTTATCTGCGTTAGGGATATCTTGGTATAGCACTCCTGCTCCCCACCAGTCCTCTCTATACTGATATGCACATGTTGATTCTGATGCATCTCTGTAAACAGGAGCATAAGGACCAGAAATCACTTTCCATTTGTCAGGAACATCTTCTGAATCAAACCAATCATATTGATAGGTTCCTAAATCCATAGTATCCTTCTCTTCCACAATTTCAGTCCATACATCTTTAGGTACAATTGGAATATTATACTCAATCCAAATTTCAACCTGTCTACTATGGTTATAACCTGCTGTTGTGTTAATATCAAATCGCACAGTATCCTTATCTACTTTAGTAAAGTTGGTGAATCTCGCTGAAAAATCCTTTGTATATCTAGCTTGTGCTTGAGCAAGTTCATAACTATAAACTACATCATCAGCATCAATAGTTTCACCATTAGACCATTTAGCCTTAGAATTTAAGTCTATAGTAATACTATCACCAGTTTTACTCCATGAATAGTTAGTACCTATACATGGGATGAGTTTTCCTTTTTCACTATTATAACCAAATAAAGATTCATACATTAATTCTGAACCTGGTGGTAAATTAGTACTCCATGGGAGAAATTGAGTTGGAGAATCATAACTTCCTGTCATCCATACAGTTTCCTCTCGAGGAGGTTCTTTTGTAAGAATTGCGGGAAGTTCTGTATTAGCAGGTTTCACTCGCGCTTGGGTTATAGGGATCATAGTTATTGCCATCAAAAACAATAACCCAAATAATATTGTTATTGGTAATGTTTTGCCAAATCTCATTTTTTATTTCCCAAATTACTTTTTTTTAAATTGGATTTTCAATATAGATTTTAGTGAAAAAATATGTTTATTTTTAAACACTTCATTTTTTCAATTTTTTTTTTTAAATATACTAAAAATATAGTATATTATTTCTATATTTTTCTTTTTTTTTATATAAACTTTTCGGTTTTTTCTTTTATTTCGATATAGTTTTACTAAGTAATAAAGCTTAAGATGTCATTCTATAGGAAATTTTTAAATATAAATTTAAAAACTTTAAATATTATCATTAATGTAAAAAATACTATATTTATAGATAAATTTATTTTTTATTATATCAAATATCTTTTATAAGAAGAGGATTTTATAAGTAGAGGAATAATTATGCAAAGAGAATTAAAACCAGATGATGCCTCAAAAATAATTTTAGAGTCCTATAAAGATATTACGACTGTTTTAAAGGCTGCTGGATCTTCAAAACGACTTGTAATATTGGCATATCTCTTAAAAGGACCTAAAAGTTTTTCATTTATGTTGGAACGATTAAAAATTAAGCGTACTACGATTAATCATCATCTCGATCTACTTTTAAGATCAAGATTAATCGAAAAAGAAGAATGGGGAAGATATCAAATAACCGAAGCTGGTATCGAGTTTATTGTAAATATTATTAAATCCTATCGAGTTATTAGTGATATCAACCAAAATGAACAAGAAAAAATATTGAATGAATGGCCTGAATGGCCAGATTTTTTAAAAGAACCTAGAATAATCAACGAGAACAAGGTTAGTAATCCAGCTTTGTACGAAGGGGGTTGGAATTCCTACATATCCACAATCACGGGAGTTCTAAACTTTTTGGGAGTTCAGCATGATTATGTTTATATAAGCGGTATTACAGGTTATTGCTTTCTTGTAAGCATACCTGGAATAATTAGAACGTCTCTTATTAAGGAGACTAACCCCCCTGATGCATGGCAAGAAATCTATAGAGGTACTGAATCATTTGGTTGGAAATTAAATAAATGGGAAGAAAGCAGGAATAGCCCTGGAAAATGGAATTTAATAGGTGAAGATCTTGAATTAGGATTAAAAGTATTCAATCAAGTTAAAGAAATTATAGATAACGATATACCAGTAATATTATTCGGTATCCACGGTGCAGGTTTCGGGATTATCAATGGTTATAGAAATGATAGTTATCTTGTAAGTAGTTACTTTCGTAAAGAAGGGCGGAATGAAGTCCCTGTTCGATTCGATCAACTCAGAATACTGGATAAATTTATTTATTATTATTTCGACAAAAAAAAGGAAATTGAAGAAATTGAAGTTATAGAAAAAGAAGCTTTGGAGCGGGCTTTAGAATTTGCTAAAGGTACAAAATATACCAATAGAGGATACTATGTTGGTCCTCAAGCATACGATTTCTGGATATATATGCTAAATGAGGGAAAGGAAGAAAATATAGATAAATTTGGTAATAGTGTTTTGGGAATTTATTTTTTTGATGCTAAAGATGTTACATTCGAGTATTTAGATCGGTTAGCTCGTAAATATAAAAACACCCCACAGGGAGTAAATTTAAAGGAAGCAAGTAAAAGTTATAGGGATGCTAAAATAAATTTAGAAAAGTTTACTGTACTCTTTCCATACTTCGAACCAGAGAATAGCAATCTTACAATGGATAAAAGGAAGAAAGGTGCAGAAATTCTTGAAAAAGTAAAGATAAGTGAAACAGAAGCAATCAACAATTTAGAAAAATCAGTCGAAAAATGGACTTAATTATTATCAATTATCTCTTTTCGTTATATTTATGTTTTAAAATGAAGAAAAATCTATAAATTTAGATAATTTAAAATCATTCGTTCATAGTATATATAAAATTTCTTTCTCCTAGAATTTTATCGATTTCTTTCATTTGGTCCTTATTTAATGGTCCAAATTCCATTGCTTGAATGTTTTCTTCAACTTGTTTTACTGTTTTAAATCCCGGAATAGGAATTGTTTTGTCGCTACGAGCCCAATTCCATGATAAAGCACCTTGAGCCATAGAACGCCCATCGCTCATGAGTACTTCTTTTATTTTTTCCAACTTTCCTAACCATTCTGGATCTGGTTTTCCCTCTTTGAAATATTTCAACCATTCAGGTGCATTTTTTCCTCTAACATCATTATCAGGTAATTTTGAATTTGCTGAATATTTTCCAGTAAGTAATCCCATTGCTAGAACTGTTCGATTCACACTTGCCAAATTGTTTTTTTCACATAGCTCGATTATTTCTCTTGTATCATGGAGAACATTTAACTCATGTTGAATCGCTACACAATTTGAATTCTTCACAAAATATTCAGATAAATCTGAAAGATCTGTACTCCAACCATAAGACTTTATTAATCCCTCACTATTCAATTCGTCTAGGGTGTCTCTAACAGAAATGAGATCTTCTTTTGAAACAGACCAACAGTGTAACCAATATAAATCAATATAATCTGTATTTAATCGTTTTAAAGATGATTCACAAGCTTTTCTAATATATTCTGGCGTTATATTTGTCCCTGTTATTTTTTTACGTTCTTTATCAAAGGTGTTCCCGAATTTTGTAGCTATAATAATATCATCTCTACATCCATTAAGTACTTTACCAAGGATTTCTTCACTATGCCCTGCGCCATATACATCTGCTGTGTCAAAGAAATTAACTCCTAAATCTATGGCACGATTAATTGCTCTAATTGACTCATTATCATTAACGGTTCCATAACCTGCCTCAGTGCCTTCTACACGAGAAATTGGTCCACCAATAGCCCAGCAACCTAAACCTAAAGCACTTACTTTAATTCCTGTTTTTCCTAAAATTCTTTTCTTCATTTTTCCCATTTTGTATCACTCATATATCAGAAAGACAATTAATTTTAAATTTCTCATTGTAATAAATAATATTTTTTATTTGTCAACATCGATTTTAATTTTTTTTTATATCTATATTGTGTGAGAGCAACAAAAAACGAAGATTACAACCCAGATTAACAAATAAATCTCATTCTATTAAAATATATTAAATTGAGAGAAATTAGATAGGATGAATACAACAATTTAATTGTATTTTAAGAAAAATGAAATTTAAAAATTTAATTAATACGGATAACCATCTGGGGCGTAATTATAATGACTTTCTCATGGGTTTTATATTTTTTCTCGTCTGGATGTATTCGATACATTTTCTTTACCTCTTAATATTGTAATAAATAGCAATAAAAAATTTAAATGTATTACAATTAATTAAATGTATTCATACTATATAAATATTTCTGATTTAAGATAGATTATCAGCTGATAGATATTATTAAATATGATTCAGAAATATTTATGAAGTTTAAGATATTACATTAGATCAGATGTATTTAAAGTGAAAAATATCTTTTAACGTGAAAAGAGTGCCAAATAAAAAACTTACGTCTAATATAATTACTCTCCGCTTGGATAAATTTATAATTGACGAAATTGAACTTATCAAAGATACCTATGGTATCAAATCTACATCAAAGATAATTAAACAAGCACTTAACCAATATCTCACTATGAATCCTATAAATCCCGAAAGACCAAATCCTAAAGTAATTTTGAGTCATAACATTCTTTCTCGCTTGCTGGAAGCAGCTGATGATAAAACCTTGGAGGAAATGGCTGAGATATCTTTTCAAAACGGAAAATCAGATCAAGAACAATGGGAAATTCGGGCCCAGACAAACAATTGTAAATTACCTTGTAAATATATTTCCAGTAATCTTGAACATGTAATCGAATTAACAAAATCTGTTTTTACTGTGGATGGTCAAAATTGGCTTGAAAGCGTCTCATACTCACAAAAAGGAAATGAGTTTATTTTTGAAGGAGAACATGACATGGTGCATAATTTTTCAATTTTTATTAAATACCTTCTCTCGAAATATTTAGCAGGGGATGGTTATGAATTAATTCAAGAGGATTATTCCCAAATTCGTCGAATTGAAAAAAATTCTGGTGGGAGTTCTTCTGAAAAGTTATTAAATGGAATGAAACTCCATTTTTCGATCCCTGAATAATAATCTACAATTATATTCCGAAAAAAGATGCATGAAAATTGTGTTTTAGTTGTAACCCACCAGATCGTTAAACTGAGTTGGATTTTTCGATTCTTTCATCTAAATCATCTTTAAAGTTTGCCATTTCAATGGAGACTAAGAGGAAATTTTTAAGGTTTATGCTTTTCTTAAATAATCATGCTCTCTTTTATTTTTTTAATTAAAGATTGAGTGATGATTGATTTTATTTATTTATATCGAAATAACATAAATTTTATTGAGATCTTAGTATTAAAATTAATATAGTTAGATATAAAAGTAGATCATATTAGAAAAGCTTTATTTAGAAGGCCTATCCTGGAATTTCTACGACTAAATTGCATTCTCTTTAATAAATTCAATTAATTCATCGACTTTTGTATAGGCTAGGCAAGTAACTGTATCTGCAGCACCATAATAGATAGTAATCCGTCCTGTTTTGGAATCTGTTAACATTGAACAAGGAAAAAATACATTTGGTACATCTCCAACGCATTCGTATAGCTTTTGAGGAGATAGCAAATAAGGTTTTGTTCTATACAAAATTTTCCAAGGTTTTACAAGATCTAATATAGCAGCTCCCATGCTGTAAACAAAACCATTACAAGATGTTAATACTCCATGATATATCAATAACCATCCAATATTAGTTTCTATAGGGTTTGGTCCCGCTCCAACTTTTGTAGATTGCCAAGTGAAAGGAATAGGTGTCATGACATGACGATGACAACCCCAATGAATCATATCGGGACTTTCACTATAAAATATATCTCCAAAGGGTGTGTGACCATTATCACTTGGGCGATTTAACATTGCATATTTACCGTTAATTTTCCGAGGGAAAAGAACTCCATTTCTATTGAATGGTAAATAAGCATTTTCCAACTGATAAAAATTCTCAAAATCTTCTGTATATGCTACACCAATCGTAGGTCCATGATAATCATTACACCAAGTGACAAAATATTTTTGATCTAATTTTACAAGTCGGGGATCATACCCATATTCGAAATTAGCAATCTCAGGATCCTCACATATAAATTTGATTGGATTCTCATCTATTTCCCAAGAATATCCATCATCACTGAATCCTCTATGTAATTTCATTTCTCTGCTTTTATGGTCAACTCTAAAAACTCCTGCAAATTTATTTTTATAAGGGACTACAGCACTATTAAAAATACTATTTGATTTTGGTATTAAATCACGGGGTATAATGGGATTTTTTGCTGACCTCCACACAACATTTTTGTCATCTGGTGGGCGATCTTCCCAAGGAATATTAGCAAGAGGTTCTCCTATAATTTTAATTTTATCGTTCATAATTTTTTGTAGCACTAAATTATCACTTTAAAATACATAAATTAGGATATAAATCTAAGTAAAATTAAAAAACACTATCTTTTGACCTTTTTTATATTTACTCTATATTTTACATATAATTGATTAAATTAATTTTCACATAGTATGTCTCTCATGTAAATGTTGATAAATGATTACACAAAATAAATAACTTATAATTCCAGTGATAAATCCAAATAAATGAGAGATATAATTAATATTGGGGTCGATGGTATAGATATAGAAAAAAATGCAAATAGGAATGTATATTATTAACCAATTATATTTTTTCTTTACAATTAAGATAATAATAAATGCTCCAGCTAGTCCAAATATAGCTCCTGAGGCACCAGCTGATAATATAGAAGTAGTCAATTGAGAATTTATCAATATGTATCCTATATTACCTGTCATACCAGAAATAATATATATTATATAGTATACAGGTTTGGAAAGAACATTATTAACTTCAAAATAGCTACCTACACAACATAAAAAAAAAGTATTAATGAATAACGAAAATCTTTCCTTATGCATAAAGATTGCAGTAAATACTCTCCATATTTCGAATTTGTTTAAAATTTTCTGAATGTCTAGAAAAAAGAAATCTCCTATATGATATATCTCAATGAAAAAAATATAAATTATGATATTTATAAAGCAAGTAAAAAGAGTGAGTTTTATTTCTTTAATTTTTGGTGTATGAATTTGTCTTCTGTAGGTATCTAGAGCTACATATTCATCATACTTTTCGTTAACAAGATATTTTACAACTAATGGATCATCACCCCACAAATTTTTTAAAATTTCGTAAATAAATACCTTTTTTGCGTGGGAATCCCCAACTTCAACTAATTTTCTCAATAGAGGGAATGATATATCATATAGTAGGATATCTGTATCATAATTATTTTGTATCCACAATTTTAAAATATTAACAAAAATGTTAAAATAAGCTTTCTTTGAATCTTTTTTATATATATTTTTAGTGGATATACTTTGAGTATTTGTTTTCTTTAATTGATTTTTGCTTGCTTTTAATATTTTAGTTATGATAGAATAATCAAATTCTTGAAATCTTTCTCCTTGGATATAAATTAATATTTTATTCTTTTCTGAAGAAATTGTAATATAATCACTAATTTTAATTTTTGAGTTCATAACAACTTCATAATTTAAATTTACTATTCTATCCAATTTATACAAATTGATAACGTTATTTTATATTTTTCCCTGTTGTCGAATTCTTAAGAGTAAGTTGATAATTGACAACCTATAAGCATAATTATATTAATAATTTTGGCTTTTGTTTTCTATAATTATAAAAAAAAATGGGATTATTATAAATGTTATATGGGTATTTTGATGATGAAAATAAGGAGTATGTAATTACAAGACCAGACACTCCACTTCCATGGATTAATTATTTAAGTAATGGAAAATATTGTGCTATGATTTCTAATACTGGAGGAGGATATAGCTTCTATATAGATCCACGAGATCAAAGAATTCTTCGATACAGATATAACAATTTACCATTAGATAGACCAGGAAGATATATTTATATTAGAGACAATCAAACTTTACAATATTGGTCTCCAACTTGGCAACCTGTAGGTAAAAAACTTGAAAATTATAAGTGTAGACACGGTTTAGGATATACCATAATTAGTTCATTATATCAAGGAGTTCATGCTGAACTTTTATACTTTGTTCCAATGACAGAAAATTTAGAGATTTGGGTTTTAACTCTCCAAAATAACTCATCTATAAAGAAAGAATTAAGTATTTTTTCATATGCGGAATTTTGTCTCTGGAATGCTATATCAGATCAAAGAGATCTTCAATATATTCAAAATGTTGCAGTAGCAAAATATGATGAGACAGAAAATATTATTTTTTATCATTTTTTTGATCAAACCTCGCTCATTGCCTTTTTTAGCTCAAATATTAATATTGAAGGTTATGATTGTGATCGTGAATCATTTATAGGTCGGTATCGTTCTGAAAAAAATCCAATATGTGTTGAAAATGGTAAATGTACAAATTCTGAAGCTCTCGGGGGTAATCCTGTTGCCTCAACTTTTAACATAATGACATTAGAACCTCATGAAATTAAAAAAATTGTATTTATGTTAGGCATTGTTGAAAAAAAGTCTCAAATAAAACCATTAAATGAGAAGTATAAGGAATTTAACAATGTTCAGATTGAATTTTTAAAATTAAAAGAAAATTGGGATAATTATCTTGAAAAGTTTATTGTTGATACTCCTGATAAAAATTTTAATTCTATCATTAATGTTTGGAATCCTTATCAATGTAAAACTACTTTTGATTGGTCTCGTTATGTCTCTTTTTACGAGACAGGTATTGGTAGAGGTATAGGTTTTCGCGATAGCAATCAAGATACTCTAGCTGTTTGTCATGTTCTTCCTAAGAATGTTCGTAATCGGTTACTAGAACTTGCAAAAATTCAATTTGAAAATGGAAAAGTATATCATCTTTATTTCCCTCTTACTGGTATGGGTGGCTATCCTGATTATGTTAATCCACTTATGAAATTCTTTGGCGATGATCATCTATGGATGATATTTGCTGTTAGTAATTATTTAAAAGAAACAGGAGATATGTCAATTTTGGAAGAAAATGTAGATTTTGTTGAGGGATCTAAAGAAAGTTTATATGAACATCTTAAACGAGCAATTAAATTCACAAATAATCACATGGGTCCTCACGGATTCCCATTAATAGGTACTGCTGATTGGAATGATACACTTCAGTTACATGGCCCAAATAAAAATGGTGAAAGTGTTATGGTTGCTATGCAACTACATAAAGCATTATTAGATATGAGTGAAATTGCGTATGAATTCGATGTAAAGAATAATTCTACTAAATTCAATAATATGGCAAAAATGGTAAAGGAGCATATAAATAAATATGCATGGGACGGTCAATGGTATATTCGTGCTTTTACTGATGATGGGGAAGTTATAGGGAGTCAAAAAAATAAAGAAGGGAAAATTTTCCTAAATACTCAATCTTGGGCAGTTGTTAGTAAAGTTGCTCCTATAGATAGAGCATTTCAAAGTATGAATTCTGTTAAGGAACATCTTGTCACTGATTATGGAATCAAATTATTAAATCCACCTTACACACGCTATTATCCTGAATTAAAAGGAATAAGTACTTTTCCACCTGGTCTTAAAGAAAATGCTTCAATCTTTTGTCATTCTAATCCTTGGGCAGAGATTGCTGAATGTATCTTAGGACGAGGTGATATCGCCTATAATTATTTTAAAAAAATTGCATTGACCACCAAAAATGAAATCGCTGAAATACATCAAACTGAACCATATATCTTTTCTCAAATGATTACAGGCAATGATCATCCAAAATTCGGAGCTGCAAAAAACTCATGGCTTACAGGAACAGCATCGTGGACATTGAAAGCTGCAACAGATTGGATCCTTGGGATACGACCAGAATTTCATGGTTTAAAAATAGATCCTTGTATTCCAAAAATATGGACTAAATTCAAAGTTATTCGATACTATAGGAATGCAATTTATGATATTACCGTTCAAAATCCAGAACACTTATCAAAAGGAAATGCAAGAATAAGAGTAGATAATATTAAGCAGGAAAAAAATCGTGTACCTATTTTCAAAGATGGCAGAAAACATATTGTTAAGGCAAAAATTGAGTTAGAATAGTCTCTGCTCAATTAATGTGGACATTTATCACTATCTTGAGGGTGGTAAAAATAAATTGGAGATTATGTGCGAGACAAACGACTCGATAAAGAAAAACAAAAATTTACTACTTGTATAAAATGCAGAAAACCTGCTGAATATATTGTATATATAGCTAAAAGTTATTAGAAATAGTTTACATATTTAAACCTTAATATAATAGGAGCTCTTAATTATTTATAATAACAATTATTTTATGTATTCAATCAATTTATCACTGTGATTTTGTATGACGGATAAAGATGCTGTTTTGAAGGTTTTTGAGGATTCTAATAAACCTCTTCGTCCAGGAGATATAGCAAAGGAACTAGGGATTGAGTCTAAAGAAGTATCTAAATATATAAAGGAATTAAGAGAAGAAGGAAAAGCATACTCACCTAAACGATGCTATTATGCCTCAAAATAAACAATTAGAAATGTTCAATTAACATTTCAACATTTTCTTTTTTGCAAACTTAACAAAACATTCTATAATTTTTTCAACAAAAAAAAAAGAAAAATAAAAAAAACTAATGAACGTAGTTTAGTGGTGCTTTTGATTTTTGTTCTTCCTTTACAAATTTAGTTTCAACATTTATATAGCCACAATCTAAGCATTTTACAGTTATAGGTGGAAAATAATTTACCATTTTAGGTTTTTTCTTGGAAGAACATTTGGGGCAACTATAATACATTTTTTGTAACCCCCTCCAATTGTTATTTTTCTTGTTAAACCCACCAATGATTTAATATGGGGTAATTTTTCTTGATATTGTGTTTTTAAGTATCAATAAAAACTCCAATAATTTACCCAATTATATTTACACCTCATAAAACTTATAAGATGCTATTTTCTGTGTTGTAAATTATATCTAATCCGAAAATTTAAGATATTTAAAATCTTTAAATTTCTAAAAATATTAAATTGAGACTTATCAATGAACAATTTTGTCCAACCCCTTTCCGATGAGTTTAAGAGTATTTTTTTTATCGAAGGGGAACAAAATGCTAGATATCCTTATTCTCATTCATTTTTGATTGAGAATTATTTAATCGATACTGGCATTTCAAATAAGAGAATAGAAAAATTAAAGAGATTATTTCCAATTAATTATGTTTTATTAAGCCATTGGCATGAAGACCACATATCTGGTAACAATTTGTTAAAAGATGCAGAATTTTATTGTCATAAAGATGATAGACCAGCAATTGAAGATATAGAGAAGATGTTTCCTTATTATTATGTAAATAATACACCAGTTGAGGATGAATTTAGGATGCTACTTGAATTTATTGGCGTTAAGAATACTTCAATTGATAAAACTTTTGAGGATAATGACATCATTAACATCGGAGAACATTTGAAGTTAAAAATTATTTATACACCAGGTCATACAGCAGGACATTGTAGTTTTTATGAAATAGAATCTAAAATAGCATTCTTTGGGGATATTGATCTTACAAAGTTTCCATATTATGCAAATTTAGACTCAAATTTAATTGATTTAGAGAATTCTATTGAAAAATTAAAAAATTATGATATTAACATTGCCATAACAGGACATAGAGCTCTGATTGAGGGATCCCACTACATAAAAGAGGAGTTAGATAAATATAAGTCAGTAATTCTTAAAAGAGATGAAAGGATCTTAGAGAATTTTTCTGAGAAGACATCTATCCAGCCAATAGATTTGAAAAAGAAAAATTTAATTTATAAAAAATATAACTATGAGAATTTTGAAGTAATTTCTGAATTAGTAATGATAAAGAAGCATTTTGATAAATTTGTTGCTAATGGTTTAATTGAACCTGAAGAAAACGGTTTTGTTTTGAGTTGATTGTAATCTTTTGTTTTTAAAAATATTATTCGATAAGATATAAAAGATGATGAGATTAATGAGTTCTAAAAATTTAAGTTCGTTGAAGTATCTATTCTATCCGCAAAATGTCGCTATTTTCGGAGCCAGTGAAAAGTTATGGTATATGGTTAAAGGATTTGAAGAACATGGCTTTGAAAAAAATAAGCTCTATTTTATTAATCCTAATAAAGATGAACTTTTCGGTCGGAAATGTTATAAATCAATAAAAGAAATTCCAGAAGAAACAATAGATCTTTTGATATTAGCGGTAAGGAGAGACATATTAGTTCAAAATCTAAAAGAATTGATAAAGCAGAAAGATATTAAAACAATTCATATATTTACAGCAGGCACTGGCGAATCAGATGAAAAAGGGATAGCAGTGGAAAATGAGCTATTTTCTATATTTAATAATGAAAACCGTAGTACGCGAGCAATTGGACCAAATTGCATGGGAGTATAC
Source organism: Promethearchaeota archaeon (assembly GCA_048940925.1). Classification (GTDB taxonomy): domain Archaea; phylum Asgardarchaeota; class Lokiarchaeia; order Sigyniarchaeales; family SOKP01; genus Loki-b32. Next base: position 69,687 of record JBHLOC010000017.1, read on the forward strand.
TCTGTTAAAGGTCATTTGGCTTACGAACCTTTCTTACCAACTGAACCAGGAAATATATCCCTAGTCTTTCAATCTGGAGATTTACATTCCCAGACGATTAGGATTGGTGCAAGGCGACATAATTTAAAGTACTCTAAGGGAGTAAGCATAGGAAATTGTATAGACCTTCAAATCTCTGATTTTTTACAGTATTACAACGATGATGATGATACGGATTTGATTATGGTGTATTTTGAGGGGATTAATGCACATTATCCTTCTGAAGGTAAAAATTTGTTAAAATCGTTAAGATCCATGAAAAAACCGATATTATTTTTGCACGGAGGTAAGACTTCAAGAGCTCAAAAAGCAGCTTTAACTCACACTGGTTCAATTAGTACAAATCGAAAGATTTGGAATGCTATTTATAAGCAAACTCCGATTGTTGAAGTTCCTACTTCAATTGATGATATGATAGATTATGCTTTTATTTTTAATAAAGTAATAAATAGATATAAGAATAAAAACAGAATAATTTATCCTAAGGGAAAGAATGTTTTATTAATACTATGGTCTGGAGGATTTGGAATAATTGATACAAATACATTAGCAGAATTAGGTTTGAATATTCCATATTTTGAAGGAGAAACCTTAGAAAAATTAAGAGAAATATATCCTATTAAAATAGGTAGTCTTTCCAATCCTCTAGACATCCCCTGGGTCTCCTCTTCTGAGACATATCTAAAAATTGCTAAAGTAGCAAGCTCAGAAGATATTGATCTTGTTATTATTGAGACTGATAAGTGGGAAGAGGAACCAAATTTTGAGAGTTATTATAATAATTTATTGGCTATAAGGGAACATGTAGAATCTTTAAATAAAATTTTCATGTTAATATTACCTGAATATCCAGCTAGACACAGATATAAATATTATAAAAAGCTAATTGATGATGATTTCATTGTATACCCGTCTGTCCATAGAGCTGGGAAAGCATTTTTAGCGCTATACAATTACGGTAAAAAAATTGAAAATTTAAAATAGGTTTTTATTAAAATGAAAATATTATAAAGTTTAATTTTAACTTTATATTTTTATCTTCATGGAACGAGACGAACCACTCTTATTTAGGAGATTTCCTGATTTAAAAAAGAAAGTTCCATGGATCCCAATTCTTACAAATGTACCTACTTCTATTGAAAGACTTAAAGAGTTAGAAAATAATTTTGGCTTAAATGAGGGAGAAATATATATCAAGCGAGATGATAAAAATCATCATATCTATGGAGGAAACAAATATAGGAAATTTGAATTTATTTTTGGAGACGTAATACAAAAGAAAAAAAAAGGTATTGTGACAGTAGGAGGGATAGGTACTAATCATGGAATAGCTTGTACCATTTTATGTAAAATATTAGATCCCCCTTTAAAATGTGAAATGTATTTGTATCCCCAACCAATTACATGGCATGTGCAACGCACATTATTATTGGATGATTATTTTGGTGCAAAGCTTCATTTTATAAAAGGGGATATAAGGGCATTTATTAAAGCTTTATTCTTACAAATTAGGCATCCAAAATATTATTTTATAATGCCTGGTGGAAGTCTTTTATTTGGTATTGGAAGCCCTTTGGGAGCAGTAGGATTTATTGATGCTATTTTTGAATTAAAAGAACAAATAGAAAATGGTGAGATTCCAGAACCAGATGCTCTTTTTGTAGCTGGAGGATCAACAGGAACAGCTGCTGGTTTAGTTGCAGGATGTAAACTGTTAAATTTAAAAACTAAAATAATTATTGTCGCTGTTTATGAATATTTTGTTTCGAATCCATCATCGGTTATAAAAAATGCGAATAAAGCTCTAAAATATTTATATAAGCGAGATAAAAGCATTTCTAAAATTAGAGTCACTGAAAATGATTTTGAATTTGTAAAAGGATATTTAGGATCAAGGTATGGAATAAAAACTGAAAGAGGACAAAAAGCAGTTGATATTGTGAATGAATTAGAAGGAAAAAATAAAGATTTCATGTTAGAAACAACATATACAGGTAAAACGATGGCAGCGATGTTCGAATACCTTAAAAAAGATGAAAATAAAAATAAAAAAGTGCTGTTTTGGAATACGTATAATTCAAACGATCTAGATAAACATCTTAAGGAGATAGGTAATAACTATAAAAAACTTCCTAAAAAATTCCATAAATTTTTTGAAAACAAAACTTTTCAATGTTGGCAGATTACAAACTGCCCTGAAAAAATTAGAAATAATTGTCCTGCTTACTTTAACCATGAATATAGATTTTGGAAAGTTACTGATTGTTTACTTGAAGAAGAAAAGAAAATTAAGGCATTTGAAGAATTAAATACATTAATAAAATTAGAAGATGCATAATATTTCTTATATTATATTATCTTTAAACGTTGTAATAAACCTGTAATTAAAATAGGTAATGCTATTGTTGCATCACACCATACAGAAACATGTTTTGAATCTAGAGTATATTTTCCCCACGATTTAGCTTCTGATACTGTACTTCCTGAGAGACCTCCATCATACTCTGTAGCTGTGTGTATGCGAACTGAATAGTTGTATCCCATTCTTTCAATTTTGTCCATTTCATCAAGCATTGGAAAGATTTGCTGAGCCCAATTTCGCGGTACACCCCCTCCTATTATCAATGTGCCATATTCTTTTGACTTTCTTATTATATCTGCAAATTTTTTTACATCTTCTAAGATATCAAATTGAAAATCATAACCTTCATAATAATTGTATTTTAATAGCTTTAACGATAATTCAGAGTCAGAGAAAGCAGGTATAAAAATTGGGATATCTTTTTCAGCAGCCATCGATAAAATAGACCGTTGTTTAATTTTGCTCCCGATTTGTTTTAAAAAATCTGATGGTGTTGTATGGATACTTTTTGTATCATAAATAGATTGAATTATTTCGAATAATTTCTTATCAGCAGTTGAATAACTATCTTCTGGGAGGAAAATGTCATAAATTCGATTTATTCGAAATTTAAATAATTCATCATCGTTAACATTAGGACTTCCAACAAAATGACCTCCATTACAACTAGCATCTACTAAATCATGTATAATATTAGCACCTGTACTTATTAAAATATCAATTAATCTTTTTTCCATTAAAGTCGTAATTATCTCACCCATTCCTGCGGGAACTAATGCTCCAGAAATTGTTAAAACAGTTAATATATTTTTATCACTCATCATTTTTTCTAAGATATCAAGAGCTATACCAAGATTTTTTCCTTGGAATCCACAATATTTAAGAGCTATTAACAGATCATTAACATTTTTCACTTTTTTAGTATCGAAAGGTGATACTTTTTTTATTAAATAATGTTCTTTTTGATGGGAATTCATAAATAAAATTTAATGCTTTATGAATTTTAAAATAATCTATTTTAATTTTTTTAAAAAGATTTTAAATTATGGTACTTTATCTGGGTCATTGGTTTAGATGATATACTTTTGGGTGAAAACGCTAAATTATTTTTTATTTTATTGATTTAGTTCTCCATAATATTCCTATTTAATATATAGTGGAAATAAAATAATAATTTTAATTAAAATATTAAAACTAAGCGATTTATATCCTAAAAATACTGATTTGGTCTTTTATTTTTGAATAAATTTAAATATTTTCTTTTATACTAAATTCTTAATCAAAAAGTATCAAAAAAATTAAAATTAAGCAATGTCATTCGTTCCAAAGAAAGTATTTTTCGTTAAGGGTAAAGGATTTCATAAATCTAAATTAGCAGCTTTTGAACAGGCACTTAGGGATGCAGGAATTGAAAAGTATAATATTGTAAATGTTTCATCAATATTTCCGCCTTATTGCATAGAAATTAATAAAGAAGATGGTTTAAAGCAACTTCGACCTGGTCAGATTATCCACGCGGTTTTAGCTAGAGCTGATTCTAATGAATATAATCGCTTGATTTGTGCATCTATAGGTGTTGCAAAACCTGCTGAGAAGAGTCAGTATGGATATTTATCCGAACATCATACTTTTGGCGTAAAACCAGAAAATACTGGTGATACTGCTGAAGATTTAGCTGCAGAAATGCTGGCAACAACTTTAGGAGTTGCTTTTGATCCTGATGCCAATTATGATGAAAAGAAAGAAGTATTCAAGATGGATGGAAAAATAGTAGAAACAAAAAATATAACTGCATCAGCAACAGTTAGAAACGAAAACGAATGGGCTTCTGTCTTAGCAGCGGCAATTTTTATACTTTAATTATTGTATTATATTACATATTTCTTTTTATTCAATATTAAGAATAAATCTCTTTAATTTTTGCTTGAACTGTATCACTTATTGAGAGAATTGCTATAGTTGTTGGAGATCCATAGAAATTTGATTCTAAATATCCCTTTCCAGGATTAATTAACAAAATTTTTCCTTTATACGTAATTTTGGGGTCATGAGTATGACCATAAATTAAAATATCAATCTCTTCATCTTTAAATTCAGCCAAAACTTTGGTTTCTATAAATTCTTCTGGACCACCAAATGCAGGATGAGCAATCGCAATTTTTCTTTCATTAATCTTTAAAATTTTTCTTGATGGAACTTTTTCTCTAATACTTTGTGGATCCGCATTCCCATAGACTCCAATAAATTTATTCCCTTTAGCTTTTATTAAACCATCTAAAACTTCCAAAGAAGTATAATCACCTACATGTATAACCCAATCCGAATTAAAAATTACTTTTAAGATATCTTTGGGTAATTCCTCAAAATGTTTAATATGAGTATCTCCAAATATCGCTATTATTACTGACATCTGTGTAGTGAATCTTAATGCAATGTAAATTTAATTTAATAAAAAAAAATGGTTAATTCAAAATAAAATGATTAAATTTTATTTTATAATGAATTTCTTTAATTTAGGAGATATGGTTGGTAACCCAAATAAAACCGATTAAAACTCCTCCAAACATGGATGAGTTGGCTAATCGCCTTGAAAAGGTCCGTAATTTAATGAAGAAAGAGAATTTAGATTATTTTATTTCGTTTGATCCAGTCAATATTTATTATTTAACAAATTTTGCATTTTATGTTCATGAACGTCCTTTTATTCTTATAATCCCAACAGAAGGACTCCCCATAATGCTAATACCTCTATTAGAGAAGGGACATTTTGAATCTAGAGCGCGATGTAAACTTGAGTTCGCAATTTACTATGAATTCCCTGCTCGAAATGGTGAGAATTGGTATGATCATTATCAAAAATTTATTGAGAAAGATGCTAAAGTAGGAATAGAAGCAGCAATGCCTATAGGAATTGCTAAAAAAACTCCAGGAAAGAAAATTGTATCAGATATTATCGAAGAGGTTCGTATTATCAAAACAGAGTATGAAATCGGGAGGATTGTTCATGCTTGTAAAGTTGTGAATAAAGGACACAAAATATTATTAAAGAAATGTCGTCCTGGAATTCTTGAATTTGCATTATATAAAGAAGTTACTGATGCTATGACCTCAAAAATAGTACAAGATATTCCTGAAGCTAATTTTAAAGCAACAGAAACTACAGGTGCTGTATGGCCTCCTTCTATTTCCCACGATCCGCATTTAGTGCCTCATGTCTTTGCTCCAATGGAAGAAGGAGGACCACATGTATCCATAGTATCAGCTCAAGTAGATGGTTATGGTGTTGAAATAGAAAGAACATTCTTTTTAGGGTATGTTCCAGAAAAAGCAAAAAAACCATTTGAAATTATGTATAATGCTAGAAAACTAGCATATGATTTATTAAAGCCAGGTGTTATCATGAGTGAGGTAGATAAAAAAGTTAGAAAATATATAACTGAAAATGGATATGGAAATTATATTATTCATCGGACTGGCCACGGGCTTGGGATCACTGGGCATGAAGCACCTTTTCTTGCTGAAGGATATGATCGACCACTTGAGGGAAATATGGTTATAAGCATTGAGCCTGGAATATATATCCCCGGATTGGGAGGATTCCGACATTCAGATACAGTATTAATTACAGAAAATGGTTATATAAAATTAACTAAAGCTCCAGAATCTTTTGATGAAGTTACTGTAAAACTAAAAGAATAATAAGAAATTGTTATATTTCTTTTACAATTTTTTTTAGAGGTTTTCTATAAGTTGGTTCAGGAATTTTTCCTCTAATATAACCAAAAGGGAGAACAGTTAGAAGGTAATCTTTCTCATTTAACTCTAGTAGTTTTTTTACTTGTTCTTTTTTCATTGAACCAATCCAGCAAGTGCCAATCCCTAAAGACCATGCCATTAACATCATATTCATCGAAACCAAAGAAGTATCTATGATATACCATTTACGACTTGTTCTTTTTTTGCCTATAATAGCTATAGCAAACGCAGCTTCTGCTATAAACCATCCATAACCTGTAGCTTGTGCCATTTTCTTTAAAGTTTCCTTATTTCTAATTAAGATAAATTGCCATGGTTGTCTATTTGAGGCGCTTGGTGTCCATCGTCCAGCTTCAAGTATCATTTCAATTTCCTTTTCTGGAATAGACTTATCTTGATATGCTCTGATGGATCTTCTACTTTTGATAAAATTTAAAAATTCTTCCGGTTCAATCATATAAATTCCTCTAACAAATCTTTATTCATATCTAATTCAATAATTATTAAAAATCCTCTTTAAATAATATATAATAATGCTTTGCCTATTCTATAAAACATCATAATACGATGCCTATAACAGATTTAAAGTCAAAATATTCACGAAAAGACTTAAAATTTGGCCCGAAAGGCAATGGTACAAAATTTGTTTCAAAGTATTTAAACAAAGATCGGAAAATATAGAGGTAACTGGACATAATGTATATAAAAGTATATCATATATTATTCTTATTGCCCTGATAGTTTTACTTGTAATATTTACACCACAAATTAATACATGGCTAGCGAATCTCTAACTTTTTAATACAAAAAGGGTTTATCAATCTTTTTCATCATCTTTCTTATATTTAAAATATTCAGATTCAAGATTTGGAAAGAATCTTTTTCTTCTTCCTTCCTTTTTAATATTAATTAGATTTAATTCTCTCAGTTTTTTAATATGGTAAAGAATTGTTTTATGATCTACTTTAAACTTTTTAGTAATAAGATTATTCCATACGCCTGGTTGATCTTCAATCATTTCTAAAACTTCTAAAGTTAATTTACTTTTTTGAAGCTTGAGATCAATATTAGAAATAGGGTTCTTCTGATAATATGGAAAATAAGCAATAAAATTCCCTATTCTTTTTTTTCCAATGACTTTATAAGTTTCTAGAATATCAAGATGCCAGACCAAATTTCCCGCTGCAAGCCCCGTTTTTCTTAATAATTCATTGAAGTGAATACCCGGTTCACTCAAAATTAAATCAATAATTTTATTTCTATTTTCATTTTCTAAGACATCATCTAATGATAAACGGTGAGCTCCTTTTTCTATAGGAATCGTTCTTGTTTTTAAATAACGGAAATAATCCTTTTTTGAAATAAGTATTATTATTGCTATAGTAGCAATAATAATTATTGGTATAGTTATGTATAACCATGTCCAATCATATTGAACAATTCCAATTTCTATAAGAGTAATATAATAATCTGTATTTGCATCAACGTTTAAAAGCGAACTTTCTAAATAGCTTTCTGAACTTGAAGAGTTTAATTTTTCGTGTGTCTCAATTATTTGCCATGCATCTTGATCCATTTTGAATAATACTAATGAATAAGAAGAATCAGGATCTAAACCAAATTGAGAGGTTTTTAGATATTGAATAGTAAAGTTATTAATTGTACCATTTGATTTAAAATTGAAAACTAAATCATAATCAAATCTAATTTTCTTTTTTCCTTGCTTTGGTTCTTTTGGTTGTTTTATTGAACCAAAGTTCTTTAAACTACTTTTTGATGTAAAATTCAAAGAAATTGGCTCTTCATTATTAACAATAAAAGAGGTTTGTTTGTTCGCACTTCCATTTTCATATTCAATATAAATATCTAAAAGAGTATTAGAGGAGATTTCGAAAGTTATATTATTTAAAAAATGATATGAAACTCTTTCATTTGGTTGAATTGTATCTTCAGTCCAGAATCCAGGAATATTCTTTTGTTTGCTAGCTTTAGCATAACAAATAAGAATAGAGTAATCAAATAAAATTAAGAATAAAATAATCGCTATTATAATTTGATATTTCCAATTAAGTTTATTATGAAAGACCAATTAATATCAAGCTTTTATGGTTTAAATTATATTAAATAAAAATATAAAAAAAAATATTGGATTTGGATAATTCCTTCTTATTAATTATTTTCTTTTCTTAAGATATATTGCTATTCCTATTATTACTACAAGACCGACTATAACTCCAACAATTATATATATCATAGTAAAATCTTCTGATTCAGGGATTAGTACTGTCCAAGTTGAAAAATGATTCGTTTCACATACTAAATATCCATTTTGTAGTGAAGTTGGCATTGTAACCCATTCTTCAGTGCTTTCATCATAATATGCCCATTTTGCATTTTGATTTCTGTTATTCGCTTCTAATTTAAGTTTGGCTTGACAAGAATCATTACATTGAATTGATACACAGAATCCTTCTTCAAATCTAAAGCGATTTCGATTTCTCACTTGATAAGTATGACCTTTTTGTAACCCAAGTTGGATTTGTTCTTCCGTACAAGTCATATTCATCTGAAGTTCATTTTCTGCATTTATTTCAATTTCAAAGTCTTTTGTTCCAATTTTCATAGCTTCACAACTAACATTTAAAGCAATACTAACATTACAATTAAAAGTTAGCCTAGTTCTCTCCCGAAATTGTAGTTGCGTCCTGTTTCCCGCCTGAATTCGGGTTTGAATTGTATCTCCTGGAACATCAACAGGAGCCTCCCCATTAGTTGCCATTGAATTCAACGAATAAAATGAAATAAATATTGAAAGAATTACTACACCTAAAACTATTTTTTTAAAATTTTTTAACATTTTATAGACACCTTAACTTATCTATGGAATAAAAAGGGTATGATTTAAAAAGGATTAAGGAATAATTTTCCCCATTTGAATATTAATATTTAAAGAATGATGATATTAGATTATTAAATATTAGAATGAAGATAGCAGTAAGATTTTTAAAAGAACAATTAATTTTTTTTTATAACATAAATTGCTAATGTGATAAATTAGAATGAAATTGCTTCAAGATATAGAAGACTCTACCTTTAGAAATTATCTGAAGTCTCATTCTTCATTAGAATTATGTTTAAGTGTATTAAACTTACACTTTTTATTATAAAAAACCTTCTTTTCTTCGAAGAAGTATTTTCAATTCCTTCCTAAGAACAAGAAGGTTATAAAATTTTAGAGAAATTTAAGTAGGTTAATAAAATGACAGAGAAAAATGATATAATGGTTTCTGATATGATGGAGAAAATTCGTGGGAAGTTAATTCTGCCCAATAAAGCCTATTTTTTTGATACTACTCTACGTGATGGAGAGCAAACTCCAGGAATTAGCTTTACTCTCAAAGAGAAAATTACTATTGCTCAAGGATTAAATGAACTTGGTATAGATGTGATTGAAGCAGGATTTCCAGTCATATCCAAAGGTGATTTTGATGCATGTAAGGAAATTTGTAAATTAGGGTTGGATGCAGAAATGATTGGATTAGCCCGAATTAAGAAAATTGATATTGATAAAGTTATAGAAGCCGATATGGACTCTATTCATGTGTTTATAGCAACTTCAGATTTACACTTGAAAGAAAAGTTAAAAATGACAAGAGAGGAAGTTCTAGAGAGTGTTAAAGATTTGGTAGCTTATGCTAAATATCATTATTCTACAATAGAGTTTTCTGCTGAGGATGCGACACGGTCAGATTTAGATTATTTAATTGAAGTTAATAAAGCTGCTGTTGATAGCGGAGCTACTCGTATAAACATTCCTGATACAGTTGGGACAATATCACCAACTGCTTATGGGCGTATTATTAGAAAAAACTATGAAGCTTTACCTAAAAATATTAGAATAGCGGTACACTGTCATAATGATTTTGGTTTAGCAGTGGCAAATACAATCGCAGGATTTGAAAATGGTGCTTCTGAAGCTCAAACCACAATACTGGGATTAGGAGAAAGAGCGGGAAACGCATCTTTCGAAGAAACTGCTATGTCTCTCTATGCTTTATATCAAATTCCAATGCAAATTAATACTAAAATGATATTTCCAACTGCTAAATTAGTGGAAAGTTTTTGTGGAGGAAAAATTACCATTGGTCGCTTACAACCATTGATTGGACAGAATGCTTTTGCCCATGAATCAGGAATTCATGCACATGCGATGATTAAACACGCACGAGCATATGAACCCATCACTCCTGAATTAATAGGAATTAAACGTTCTGATAATGTAGAAGAAATTATTCGTCAATCTATAAAATTAGGTAAACATACAGGAGGTCATGCTCTTAAAGCAAAATTAGCAGATTTAGGGATTGCTACTACAGAAGAACAATTTAAAAATATTATGAACCATGTGAAGAATTTTGGGGATAAGGGGCACGAGGTATCAGAAGAAGATTTTTATGCAATCTTAAAAGATGTATTAGAAGAACTCCCTGAAGAAGATCAATTTGTTAAACTTGAAGAATTAACAGTTTTAACTGGTTCTGTAACTCCAACGTCCACTGTTCGTTTAAGAATTTATAATAATGGCAATTCTGTTGAAAAAGTGGCATCATCAGTAGGTGTTGGTCCCGTTGATGCATCAGTTAAAGCAATGATCAAATGTTTCCAACCGATGAGTAAAATTAAGCTTTTGAATTATCAAATTGATGCTATTACAGGGGGTACTGAAGCTTTGGGACATACAAGTATAGAAATTATGGATATTGAGAGTAATCTTATTGTTAAAGCAAGTGCTACCCATGAAGATATTGTAATGAGTTCTGTTTTATCACTATTAAAAGGACTTAACCTCATAGTGAAGTCAAAAAATATATCTAGTAATCAAAAAAACCTAATAGCTTGAGTATTTATTTAAACAATAGAATTTGAAATGAATTGGTAAATAATCATGGGATCAACAATAACAGAAAAAATTCTAAGAGATCACTGTGATAATAAGAATATTATTGCTGGAGATTTTATTTTAGCTAATATTGATAAATGTTTGGCTAATGATATTACTGCTCCTATTGCAATCAATGTTTTTGAAAAAGTGATTAAAGGATCAGAGAAAGGTATTTTTGATGAAAACAAAATAATTTTAACTCCTGATCATTTTACGCCAAATAAAGATATTGCCTCTGCTGAACAGTGTAAAGTTCTCAAAGATTTTGCTTATAAATATAAAGTTTTTAATTACTTTGAAATTGGTCATGGGGGAATTGAGCATTGTCTTATACCCGAGAAAGGATTAGTAAGACCTGGAGACGTATTTATTGGTGCTGACTCCCATACTTGCACGTATGGCGCACTTGGTGCTTTTTCGACTGGTGTTGGCTCTACTGATTTAGGAGTAGCAATGGCTCTAGGCAAATGTTGGCTTAAAATACCTGAATCAATAAAAATTATTTTTTCTGGTGATTTAAATGAATGGGTTTCTGGGAAAGATTTAATTTTATTTACTATTGGCCAAATAGGTGTTAATGGTGCTAATTATAAAGCTATAGAATTCACTGGAGATGTTATTAAAACACTATCTATAGATAATAGATTTACAATGTGTAATATGGTAATTGAAGCGGGAGCTAAAAATGGGATAATAGAACCTGACAATATAACCAGAGATTATCTGGAGAAAGTCGGAAATACTAATTATAGAGCTTATAAAAGTGATAAAGATGCAGAATATATTGATATTATTGATTTTGAATGTGAAAATATTGAACCACAAGTAGCTTTACCGTATTCACCTGAAAATTCAAAACCCATTTCAGAAGTTAATAATATGGGAATAGAAATTGATCAGTCTGTAATAGGCTCTTGTACAAATGGTCGATTGGAAGATTTAAAAATTACTGCGAGCATTTTAAAGGACCATAAAATTCATCATGATGTAAGGTGTATTATTATACCAGGGACTCAAAATATTTATCTTCAAGCATTAAAAGAAGGATTAATAGAGATCTTTATTGAAGCTGGTGCTATTGTATCACCTCCCACGTGTGGTCCATGTTTAGGAGGACATTTGGGAATTCTTGCTGCTGGAGAAAAAGCTATTTCAACAACTAATAGAAATTTTGTGGGAAGGATGGGGCATGTAGAGAGTGAAGTTTATTTATCAAATCCTGCAATTGCTGCTGCTTCAGCGATTAAGGGATATATTACTGCACCAAATTTTATTTAAGGGAGATAGTATGCTTGGAAAAGTAATAAAATATGATATCAAAGATATAAATACAGATTTAATCATTCCAGCTAGATACTTAGCTAGGTCTGAACCTAATTATCTAGCGAAACATTGTATGGAAGATCTAGATGCTACATTTATTCATAAAGTGAAAAAATTCAATTTCACGATAATGGCTACTGGAGCCAATTTTGGATGTGGTTCTAGTAGAGAACAAGCACCAATTGCTCTTAAAGCAGCAGGAATTCAATGTATTATTGCTCCTTCATTTGCAAGAATATTTTTTAGAAATTCTATAAATATAGGATTACCTATAATCGAATTTGATAAAATTGAGAACATAAAAACTAATAATATTTTAGAAGTATTATTTGCAGAAGGAATTATTAGAGATAATTTTACTAAAAGGGAATATAAAGTGAAAAAAATGCCTTCTTTCTTACAAGAAATAATATCTGCTAATGGTTTGCTAAATTATGCTAGAAGTAAAATTTTGAGGAAATCCAATATATAATCGAATTAGACTAAAATTCAAATTTGTAGAACTTTATGTTTTTTATATAATTTTGAAAATATTATTAAAGATATTCAAATTAAAATATTTATATGGAGATTCATCTTAAATTTAATTTAATTTGAATTTCAAATTCATGGTATTTATGGAGATAAATTTATGTCTTTAAAAGAATTTACGAAGGAAGTATTCACTCGATATGGATTTACTGAAGAGCATATCAATATCTATTTGGTATATTTAAGAGTTCCCCGCGCTACAACTTCTGAAGTTTATATGACGCTTGTTGAAGAGTATGAAGATTTACAGTATGAAACTGTAGTAGAAGTCACTAATTGGCTAGTTGAAAAAGGTTTCCTAAAAAAAATTGAAGGAATAGTTGATAGATACATTCCTCTTGAACCTTTCTTTGAGTTATTTACTAATGAATCTGAAATTTTTAGAGATGAAATAGCAAAGATAAAAGATAATATTTTGAGCGATCAATCTAGTCGTTTTGAGAAACTTGAGGGAATACAAAATAATAGTCTTCAAGAAATAGAAAAAGCTGTAGATACTCAGATTAAGGATTTTTTTGAAGATTCAGATACAAAAAGTAATAATAAAAAAAATAGAATTGAAAGGGCAACTAATCGATTTACTGAAACTAGTAAAGCTCTTGAGAATAATATACATACAATTGTGGACACATTAAACATAAAACTAAAAAATATATCTGGATCGAGTGTGAGCAACAATGAAACTGAGATAAATAAGACAAAAGAGAATTTAACTACTTTAATTCAAAATTTATTAAATGATTTTTCAACAAGAGTTGAAAATTTAGATAAAGAGTTAAAAATGGATCTTGATGAGCACGTAGAGAGACATAAAAATATTGCAAATCAGTTAAAACCAAAAATGGAGCAAATTTTAGAGAAATACTTGGAGCGTATGGATAAAGTAGTTGCAGATCTAAAAGAAAGGATTTCAAATATATTAAAAGAACATACATCTCATGTTAAAAACACTACCGACACCTTACAAATGAATTTAAAAGCTACTGTGGATGATAGACATCGTACACTTATCACCCAGACTAATGATTTTAAAAATATGACTTTAACATTAATAGACAATTTACTTGAACATGCGAATAGATTCACTGATTTTTCCGAAGATATGGCTAAAAAGGGATTTTTCTGGATGGGAAAAAAGAAAAAATACAAAGCAAGGCATGAAACCACTATACAAAACATTTTAACTTACACTGAGCCAATGAAAGAGAACTTTATTAAAGAAAGTGATGAGTATATCCAAAATACAAGGAATACCACAGATCAAGTTAAAACTGATGTCACAAGTATCATGTCAACTGAACATGAAAATCTAGCTGTTGAAACTAATGATTTAAATTATAAAGCTCAAGAAACCATTGAAGCTCAATTGGAAACCTTAGCTACAGATATGGCGGGTGAAGTTGATGATACATTGCAAAGTGGTATCAAAGATTGCTCTGATACTACCCTTAAATTAAAAGATTCTTTAGAAAACTCTCTAAAACAGCATCATCGCCAATATGATGAATCAATCACTAATCATAGAGAAAGTTCTCTAAGACATTATACAAATTTTGATACTGAAATTAAGAGAATAAATGCAGATTGGACGAGAGAAGTTGATACTGAATTTACTAACGGTAAAAGAGATTGTTCAGAAAAGATAAATAGCGAAATTAGTCTATGGGACACTGAATCGAGAGATATGGATAATAACCTCTCGACTATGCTTACAGATCATAAATCAAAATATGAACAAAACGCAAAAACCTTGCAAAATAGTTTATCAAATACCACACAAGACACCATTCAAAATGTAAAAGATGCTATTGCCGACTTTACCCTTCAATTTATGAATTCAATTGATGACGCAACTGAACTTGGTGAAAATAATGAAGGAAAATTAAAAGATATTCATATTGCTTCTAGCTCAATCCCAGAAATATCTAAGGTTACATCTTGGCAGGTAATAGGCAGACAGGCCATGATAAATGCTATGAAAGACGCAATTTATCGTGTTAAATCCTCAATTATAATAGTCACCCCCGTTGTTGTCCCTGAGATCTTACAAGTTGTTTCTGAATATGCCTTTCAAAAGAAGGCAGCTAGATTTATGCTCACCTCTCATTTTGATCTTCAAACTTACTCTGGAATAATTAAAAAGATGCAACAGTTAGGAAATATACAATTTCGACAATTACAAACACCAGCAGATTTCTATGCACTAACTCGCGATGCAGAAGAAGTAATCCTTTGTCCTCATTCAGAAAAAGAATCAGAGATGATCGCGGTTGTTTCTAATCAGACAGCTTATTCCATCCTATATTCCCAATTCATAGGACCTATATTTCAAGCGAATAGCCGCCCGATCAAATAGTTATGGCTGAAAGATTCAACCAAATAATACGGTTAGCAGAAAGTTAATATTATAATATTTAATCCTTTTCTCTTTTCTACTTTTATATCCTAAAAGTAAAAAATTGTTAATAATCAAATTACTTTTTTCTTTTTATGATTTGTTTATTCAATTACTCAAATATCTTGAACTAGTAAGTCAATAGATGGGATAAATTCAATTATTCAGAATCTTTTACTTAGAATAAGAAGTAATAATATTCTGTATTACCAAAAGAAGTATATCGATCAACTAATCACTATATATAGACTAATGAATGAGCTTTTTGAAAGTATATGTTGAATTAACTATAGAAAAATTTAAAAAAAAATAAAAAGTTAAATAAAATAATTAAGATCTCCTAGTAAACTAGGAGTTTAGTACAGTATTTCTAGAATACTGCGGCGATTGCTATTAAGATAAGGTAAATTAGACTGACCATAATTATCTTTTCACCTCCACTTTGTAATTTTTAATATTTTTTTTATTTAGATAGTAATCCATCAAGATGCTCAATTTGCCGATTTAATTTGCTTAGCACTTGGCAAGCATCAAAATTCGCAAACACTTGAGTTATGACTTTTTTCTGGATTGAATGTGATTTTTGAGCAATTTGCTGAACAGTAAATAAATAATCATAATATTTCATATCTGTCCTATTTTTTCTTTCCATTTTTTTATCACTCTTTTTTTTTTTTGTTTTTAATTTTAATATGCATACAATTCCATATATAGTTTTTACTATCGAATATTATAGGAACTTCGAATTAATTAAGAAGTTTTAGAATTACTAAAAAACATTATATATAATCATTAAAAAATGAAATTAGACTTAGTAAAGACCTGATTTCTTGAGACAAGATTAAATAATCAATAGAGATTAAATAGTAAAAATTCGATTGTTAAAAAGATATAAAAATAGAGAGGAGAAGATTAACTTGTGTGCAATTGTAGTTGAGGAGTTTGGAATGATTACTATTAAAGATATCTCTAAATCATTCCCTGGGCATGAAGAAGTTTTAGTAAAAATTTAAGCAGATTTATGGTGCTATTCATAATAATTTATTTTTACTTCTTTTCAATCTCAACTATAAAATTAGAAAATAAAGCTACACTAAGGTAAGAAATATAATAAAAAAAAAAGAGAATAATTTTAGAAATAATTATAGCTTTAAAGTGCTCGTAATGCTTTATCAAGTTCCTCAAGTTGCTCCTTTGTAAATTGTCCAGGAGCCATTTGTTCGGAATATTCTTGAATCTGGCGTAAACTAAAGCCCATAGCCATTTGAGCTTGAGGACTTTCAACGAGTTGCTTCACTCTTTCTCTGAGGAAATTTCCAGAAACCTCATCTTCTAAAAGCTCTCCGAGCGTCATGTCAACATTATATTTATCTGGCATTTTTTATTAACTCCTTCTTATTTTCTGATATTAAAGTTAGACTTTAATATTTGAATTTAATTCTTCAACTGATATAAATGTTTTTTAAGGAGAGTATGCAGATTAAAAATTTTTAACAAAATCAAGAGCTAAAAAAAATTTTATTTGTTCAATCCCATTTAGGACCTCCACTCTTTTCGACAGTGTTATCATCATCTTCAGAGTGGATTCTTTTTAAGTCGAT
>JBHLOC010000018.1:0-8314 GCA_048940925.1 Promethearchaeota archaeon
TCTCTCTACATGGTATATTAAAAACAGCAGAGCCCGATTTAAGAGTGAAAATATAAATGAAAGATTATCAGCAATGAATACATTATCGTATGTATTAACAAATTTAGCAAAGCTCTTAGGTCCTTTAACACCATTTATTTCTGAGATGATATACCAAAAATTGAAGGATAATGGAATTGTTAGTTTAGAATCGGTTCATTTAGAATATTGGCCTGAATTTAATGAAGATTTAATTGATATTCGAGCACTAAAATACATGGAATTAACAAGAGAAGTAGTAAAAAGATCATTAGAATTAAGAGATAATGCAAAAATTCCAGTAAGACAAGTCTTAAATGAGCTTACAATTAAAGGAGTAAACCTTAAAAACGAATATTTAGAAATTATAGCTGAAGCTATAAATGTTAAAAAGGTAACTGTTGAAAAACATGATGATACAGAATTTATGGTTGAATTAGATACCAAAATTACACCAACTTTAAGATTAGAGGGTATAGCCAGAAACCTAATCAGACATTTGAATAATTATAGGAAACAACTCAATCTCTCAACGAACAATCGAATTAATTTGTATTTAAAAATAGCTGATAAAGATATTTCAAAATCACTTGAAAAACATGAAGAATATATCAAGAAGATGATACAAGCTGACGTCATTATTCAAAACTTAGAAGGCAAAACAGAAATAAAGAAATTAAAAATTGAAGATAAAGTCGTCGAGGCATTTATAGAAGTAAAAAATTGACCTAAAATTGAAAAAGAAGAAGAAAGATCTTAAAATCTTCCGTAAAATTCTTATTTTTACCAATTCTTTATTATTTTATGCTTAAAATCTATAACACAATGACTCGGCAAAAGGAAGTTTTTAAACCAATAGAAGAAGGTCGAGTTAGAATTTATACCTGTGGACAAACGGTATATGATGATGTGCACATCGGTAATGCAAGAACTTATAGTGCATGGGATGTAGTTATTAGATACTTACGATACAAAGGTTATGATGTTTTTCACGTTCAAAATTTTACAGATGTTGGCCATCTAACCGATGATGCGGACCAAGGTGAAGATAAAATTGAAAAGAGAGCAAGAGAACAAAAAATTAACCCTTGGGAATTAGTTGACAACCAAATTCAAGAATATTGGCAAGTTATTGATGATTTAAATATTCAAAGGCCAAATATATCTCCAAGAGCAACAGCTCTTATACCAGACATGATTGAACTTATTAAAATTCTGTTAGAAAAAGGATATGCTTATGAAGTACAAGGCAACGTGTATTACAATACTGCCAAGTTTAAAGACTATGGTAAACTTGCGAGATTGAAACTTGATGAGGAAAAGGCAAGAGCACGTGTGGATCAGGATCCCTTAAAGAAGAATTATTTTGATTTTGCACTTTGGCTAAACGCACAAAAGGGAGATCAGGTCCATATTATGAGATGGAATTCACCCTGGGGTGAAGGATATCCAGGTTGGCATCTTGAATGCTCAGTAATGGGTATGAAATATTTAGGAAATACCCTAGATATTCATGGTGGTGGAATTGATCATATTCCTACTCATCATCCGAATGAAATTGCTCAATCTGAAGCAGCTACAGGAAAAAAGTTTGTAAATTACTGGATGCATGCTGAATTTATCACGTTAAATGGAAAAAAAATGAGTAAAAGCCTTGGAAATTACGTCACAGCACGAGAATTAATTGATGAACATGGAGGCCTTGTTGTGCGAATGGGTCTTGTTTCTGGACATTATCGCTCTGCAGTGGATTGGAATCCAGATGTCATTGAAAACGCAAAAAACAATATAGAAAAAATAAGAAATTGCTTAAATGACATAGAACATGCTCCTGGTGGAAAGGAAGAAACTCTCAAATTGGCAATAAAAGATGTCAGAAAAGATTTTGAGGAGGCAATGGACGATGATTTTAATAATCCAAAAGCTCTTGCAGCTATATATGAATTTATAAAGAAGATTAATAGTTCATTAGATAACAAAAAAGAAATATTAATTAAAGCAAGAGAAACATTACTTGAACTGCTTGGCATCTTTGGTCTTGATTTTACAAGAAAAAAAGAAAGCGTTGATATAAAACTAAATGAGATTATGGATATAATACTTAATATTCGTGAACAGGCAAGAAAAGAAAAAAATTACGCATTAAGTGATGAGATTAGAGAAAAATTAAGAAAAGTTGGAATTCAAATTGAAGATGGAGCAGAAGGTGCACGGTGGAAAATAACAATATAAAGAGTAATAAAAAAAAGAGTTTTAAGGGGTGATTAAATCCCATTTATTAAAATGAGCAGGATCTCCCCCCTTTTCAATAAAACTAACGAAATTTTTTAAACCTTCTAACATTAAATCTGCTGTTTTCTTATATGATTTAGTCTGTTTTTTATCTTCAAATTCAGCCCAAATTTTCACATCTGTTCCGTTTGTTTTAGGATCTAAAATATATCCGATGGAATGTACATCACTTTTTTGCATATGCCATGTTGCAATTTTATTTTCTTCCGTTTCAATGTCTGTAATTGTAAAACCTCCAAGATCAGTATCTAATTTAATTTTAGCGTCTTCAATCTCAATTACACTATTTACAACAGGATTCCATTTTGGTGTATTGACCCCATCAGTTACAATCTTATAAATTTTCTCAGGAGAAGATACAATTCCTATCTTTCTCTCTATTCTTTGCAAAAAATCACCCTATTTTAAAGTATAGATAAAAATATGATATTCATTCTTTTATACATTTGTGTGGTGTCAATTTGTAAAATTAAAGAATTTAGTTATGTTTAATGTAATTTAGAGATTGAATTTTTTCAATTCTTTCAAACTAAAAATAAAAAAATCTTTTTCAAAGATTTTTCTTTAATATTTAGATTAAATTTTATCCAAATGAAAAACCTTTAAATGTAAGCATTCTTCTAATCGATTCACTATCTAAATTTCTTATTTAAATTATCTTTATAAATATAAATAGTAAGGATGAGCACTTTCAATGAATTATTTTAAAAGAAAGCCATGGATCATCACAATAATTGGGGAGTTAATTGCCCTAACCTCAATTTTTACACCAGCTACAACTTGGAATCCTGCAGGTAGTTTCGCTATTCAATGGATGTTTCAATTAGGTTTGAGAACAGAGCCTTTTATAGAATTTGGTCTATGGAGAACGGATCCGGGTCTTCTATCTCTTTCAATCATTTTGTCAGTAATAATTTTTGCTAGCGCATTAAGTATAATTACATTGACGATAATTTACAAAAGAAGTTCCAGGGATTATCCGAAACTAAGGTGGATGTGGTTATTAAGTGCGGTATTAATTGCAATATCGACACTAGTATGGATTATCATGATGGAATTATTTTATAACGCTGCAGGTTCCAGTCATTGGGAGTCATACCATCCAAATTTTGGAGTAATCGGTCCTTTTATTGCAGCAGGGCTTATTATTGCAGCTTTTTTTCTAGCTAAAAATGTCGAGCGTAATGAATGAGATATAAATAAGGATAGTTGAATTTTCACTCCTTTGTCAAAATGATATTAAAAAAGTCTATTTAGAGAAATAGTGTAGTAATTATTAAATTTTGATAGTTATTGATTTGTGTTTGTAAAAAATGAAATAAAGAGAACTTAAAAAAAGTAGAAAATAAATTTTAAAAATTATTCCTTTATTGCCTCTAACAGCTCCTCGATTTCAGCCTGAATTTCTTCTGGTTTCTTTGCTGTTTGCCCAGCAATCGCAAGCTGCCTTTCAATAATTGGGCGATGTAGGGTATTCATGGCACAAAATGGGACCTCTCTGACTTTAGAGGTGTCATCGGGGTCAATAACGCCATAATGAACAAGACATCTGCACACTCTGTCAAGATCGAAGTTGTAAGCATCTTGGAAATGCATGCTTGATACCATAAGATTGCGGTCGTTGAAGAATTTTCCAGCAGACTTCAAGTTTGGTGCCATTACTAACCGAGCAAATGCTTGATAAGTTTTACTAGTAAGTATTTTTTCTGGACTTTTTATATATCGTGCTGCTCCAGCAAAAAAATATGCCTTCATAATTTGCCGATAACCAAGACTGGTTATGTCATCAATAAAATTTCCAATTTTGGATGCAATCTGACCAAAATCATTTAGGTTAATACCTTTCAATAATCCTGTAGGTTTTGGGACTTCTTGTTTTTCAACCATATCCCATACTTGATTAGCCCATCGCATCAATCCTTCAGCATTAAAAAAGTTTTCAATGGGTTCCCACTCATCTTTATCATTGATAACACATATCGTGGCAAATCCACAATCTGCATGGCTTGTCATACTAAAAGCAGGAACATCATCGAACCATGCCAATAATTTAGTAAACTTAGCTGTGAATGCAATAGGATAAAACTTGGTAACTGAGCCATTTGTATATTTATTAATAGCCTCTTTTAAATCAGAAGTAGTATATCTAATATCCATTAATTCTTCAAAGCTAATACGTCCGGTTAAAGCAACGGGTTGGAATATAATACCGGATACTACATCACAATTATTTTTGGCAAAATCTAAGATCCTTCCAATTTCGTGATCATTAACGCCTTTAGCGATAACTGGGACTAACATAACTCCATAGAATCCAAGTTTTCGGGCATTTTCAATGACTCTCTTTTTAAGAGGCCATAAGTTTACACCTCTAATCTTTTTCCATACTTCTGGATTATCTGTGGCATCAAATTGTAAATATAAAGCATCCATTCCGGCATCCATACATTTTTTCATAAATTCAAGTGATTTGCCAAATCTAACTCCGTTAGTAGTAACCATAACTTCTGTAAAGCCTAATTCATGTCCTTTTCGAATTATTTCAGGAAGATCATCTCTTACCGTGGGTTCTCCTCCAGATAGTTGGAGTAAAACTGCGGGAATAGGTTCCATTGATCTGAAATGTTCCATAATTCGAACAAGTTCTTCAAATGTAGGTTCTACTACATAACCTTTTGCGCTTGCGTTAGCAAAACAAATAGGGCAAGCTAGATTACAACGATTTGTGATATCAATTAAACAAATATTTGGAGCACTCTTATGATTGGTACATAAACCACAGTCATATGGACATCCCTTGTTTACTTCTTTAATTCCAGAGGATGTATATTCGGGTTTAGTAGAATTATTTACGGTAGAGCCAATTTCATCTGTAAACTTTTGTTGCCATTTATATTCTTCTGGGTCAATTGAGAGCTTATCTTTAAAATCACCATGTTCCTTACAAGTTTTTCGCATCATGACCCAATTAGTTTCAGGATCTACGTAAATTTCAGCCGCTAGGTGTTTCATACATTCAGGACAAATACTCGTAGTGGTTCGAATAATCTCAATGTCATCACTTTGAGCAATTTGAGTCTCTAATTCTGTCATAAGATTCAATTTTTGTTTTAGTTAAAATACTATTTTTTTAATAAAATAGTTATCAAAGTTTTTATATTTTATGATTAGAAAAATAGGATTATCAATATTATTAAAAAACGTTGAAATTTTTAATAAAATTGGGAATTAGACTTTTTAGTTTACTTTTATTATTTAATTTTTATTAGCTACATCTAATATATATTGTATTCTATTAAAATTAAGGCTCAAAATTTCGCTAAGGGTTAACAATTTCAACTTTCTAGATATTTTGACATTTTTTTTTCTTCATAACGTCTTTATTTTAAAGAATTATTAAAATTATGAGAGGTGAAATTAAATTAATCAATTTCATTAATAAATAAAGAAATTTTTAAAGGGTGACTCCTGCCAAACGAGACGCAATAACGCGTCAAAAATACAATAGGGGGAGGAGGGCGAAATCAGAGTGTAAGAATTTACACTACCAAAAGACAAAAATCCAGGGTGTTAGGCAGGAGTCCTATTTTGTTAGTGCTATTTTTTCTGTTTGAATTTAAAATTTATTTATATCTTTTTTATTGATCCATTATTTTAATTTTTATCTTGAAGATAATATATGAATTGAAGTTTATAAATTAATTCGATGATTTATATAAATAAATTTTTTAATTTAAACAAGAAGTAACGAATGTTAATCAGATAAATTTTATCAATATAATAAGACTAGAATGCAAAATCCTAAAAATCAAATAAAAATAATGACGGTGTTACTTTATATTGCCTAAGGATAAAGAAGCGCAGTTAGTAGGAAGACCAGAGCCAGAATTTAAATTTGGAATTGGGACTGTAATTTGGATTATAGTTGGTTTTGTAATTTCTTGGATAAATATGTTAATTATCTTGGATTCAATGCAGATTTGGTCCTATTTATCAATTATCTTTACTACAATAATTCCATGCGTGATTATTGCATTGAAAGACAGATATTGGGGATATGGTTACATTTTAGGATTTGCGTTTGCAGGGATCCCATTTTTGATTATTGTTGATTTATTTATAGGGGGGTATGTTTTTGCGACTAGTTTATTTATTTTCACAATTCTATGGCTAATTTTTTGGAAAGGATGGAGATCTTTATCATCAATTCGGCGAATTAAATCATAAAAAGTGTTGGTTATTTTTTTACATTAAAACTAGTTGTTTGCATTTAACACATAATCGCTTCTCATCTCTTGCTTTTATAGCACAGTCCATACAATATTTGGTTTTACAGGCAGGACAAGTATAAATTTCACCTTGGATATCGCCTTTATGGAAAAGACAAAAGTTCTCCTTAATGTGAATAGAAGGAGGGAGTACTGGGGGAGGGGGTACCTTTTTATCTTTCATTTGATCACTGTGTTAATAATAAGGAAGTTAGGTTTTCTAAGTAAGAGAGATAATATCTTCGATATTTACATCAATTACATTGGCAACAGACATAAATTTTTCTTTTATATCCTCGATAGAAAGACTACCACTATCTATAACATCACCATTCAAATATGTTTCATAAAAGCATTTCTCCATTTCATAACACAAACCTGTTGTATGCAATATATCCTTACTTAAATTAAGCTCATTTAATACATTTGAAATGCCTTTAACCAGATCAGGTGAAAATTCTTTCAATTTTATGAGAATTTTTTTAATATTTTTGTTTTGGGTTGGAAAGCAACTAATCTTAACAACATCCTCTCTGGAAATGAAAATCAGTAAGTAGAAAGGAGATTTCTGAATTTCTTCCTTTATATCAGAAGGAAAAATGGGATTCTTGTTCAATTCATCATTATTAATTAATAAACCTATTGAAATTCTATTTTTTTGGGCGGAATTGTTAGTTTCCATAAACATCAAACACTCTTGGATATTAGGAAGTAATACTTAAGTAAAATTATATTAATTTTTATTATTGTTTATTTTTATTTTTTTACAAATTTTAAATAGTTTACTTTTACTCTAATATTAAATTATTCTTATTTTTATGAATATTTTTGATATGAATCTAATATTACTAAGATATTATTTATATTTTATACATTAATCGATTTCTCTCTATTTAAGCATTTATTTTAAGGATATTGAGTTAAAACTTTAATTTAATAAAATTAAGAATAATGTATCATAATCAAATCAACAGAAAAAATAGTAATTTTGGATTTAGTTTGGATAAAGTTAGTTCTCAAGAATGCAGATTCCATGCTATATATTTCTTAGACTACGAAACAGGAGCTCTGCTTGTAAGTAATAGATTTTCAGATAGATTGAGCTTTTTGAAAGACGACTTAATATGTAGTTTTCTTAATGCTATTAATTTGTTTATTACCGAATTAAATGATGGTGGAAATGAAGAACTTCAAGAAATAAATTTCAAAGATACAAGAATACTGTATGAAAGAGAAGGTCGTCTATTGGTGATTGCTGTAACTAAAAAGACTAATCTTCAAATAGAAAGAGGGATTGTAAGAGAAGTATTAGAAGATTTTTATATTAGATTTAAAAAATATATAAATAATTTTAATGGGGCAATAGATCCCCTCATTTTAAACTATAAAAAAAGATTAGAAGGAATGAATTTGAATTCATTATTCAAATTTAGCATTCGATTATAACTATAAGAGACTATTCCTCTTCTGTATCATCTTTTTTAATCTTTTCAATTTCAGAATCAAATTTTTGTACGATATGCTTAGCATCAGATTTAATTTCATCAATTTGACGTTTTCCGTCAATTTCTTTTGCTTGTTTTTCGATAGTACTAAAAACCTTTTTTTTAGCACCTTCAAGGTCTGGATGTATCTCTCTCCGTTTATCATCTTGTTCTCTTCGTTTTTCTATCATGAAAGCTTTCTCTCCAATGGATTTTTCAATTTGCTTTGCAGGACTTTCAAGATCTGGATGT
>JBHLOC010000018.1:8414-86500 GCA_048940925.1 Promethearchaeota archaeon
ATTTCTTTCCGTCTTTCGTCTTGTTCTCTTCGTTTTTCTATCATAAAAGCTTTCTCACCAATCGATTTTTCAATTTGCTTTGCAGGACTTTCAAGATCTGGATGTATTTCTTTCCGTCTTTCGTCTTGTTCTCTTCGTTTTTCTATCATAAAAGCTTTCTCACCAATCGATTTTTCAATTTGTTTCGCAGAACTTTCAAGATCTGGATGTATTTCTTTCCGTCTTTCGTCTTGTTCTCTTCGTTTTTCCATCAGAAAAGCTTTTTCTTCGATCGACTTTTCAATTTTTTCACCTGTACTTCCAATATCAGGATGTAATACACTTTTTTGAATTGCGATTTGCTTTTGTCTCTCTACCATAAATACCTTATCTCCAAGAGCTTTCCCAATTTTCTCTGCAGTACCTTTAATGTCTGGATGCAAATTTTTTATCTGAGCGGCACTATCTTTTTGTCGATCAATTATGAAAGCTTTTTCTCCAACAGATTTCTCTATCTTTTCAGCCGTCCCTTTCATATCAGGACGAATTTCAGCACGCTGAGCGGCACTCTCTTTTTGTCGATCAATCATAAAAGCTTTTTCTCCAACAGATTTCTCTATCTTTTCAGCCATCCCTTTCATATCGGGACGAATTTCAGCACGTTGAAGAGCACTTTCTTTTTGTCGATCAATCAAAAAAGCTTTTTCTCCAACAGATTTTTCTATCTTTTCAGCCGTCCCCTTCATATCAGGGTGAATTTCAGCACGTTGAAGAGCACTTTCTTTTTGCCGATTAATCATAAATGCTTTTTCTCCAATAGATTTCTCTATTATCTTAGCAGTACCTATAATATCTGGTTGTAATTCTTTTAACTGTGATGTAACTTCTTTTTTTCGATCAATAAGAAAAGCTTTTTCATCTATTAAACTAGAAATTTCTCCTTTACCCTGTTCAAATGATTTTTTCCTTTCAGTTTTTATGCTTTTTAAATAAGTAGCTCTTTCTTTTTTTTCTTTTTTATAAAGTTTATCAACAAGTTTCTTCTGTTTCTTTATTTCTTCACTCGTTAAAGGTTTTTCATTCTCTCCCACTATTCTCACATCAAGATGGTTAAAAAAATTTTTGTAATTATAATAGTAAATTTATTATTTAACTATTGTTAGATTTTAATTTAACCTAAGTTTTCAGTTTAAAGATATATAAAAATATTCAATATTGATTTTTCAATCTTTTCATATTTACTTTATAGGAATAGGATCAAAAGAATCATCTTGAATGTGATCCATTAAGCTAATAACTGTTAATTGCATTATCAGCATCTCATCTACTTCTATAAGTAATTTTTTATATTTCTCTGAATCCTTCAATATGTTATATTTCGAAATTAATTCTTCAAACTTAAATCTTAAATTCTCTTTTAATTTCTCTTGTTGATCTAAGTCGAGATTTTGAGATTTAAGCCACATATCTATTTCATTTTTGACTTGAAATTCAACATTGTTAGCTATATCATAGGAGACTTCAACTTCTTTAAAATTGTTTATTAGATTAAGATAATTCTTATCCTTATACAATGGTTTAAGTAATAGGCAAAGATTTGTAACTAAAGGTTGAAGTTCGAGTCTTTCAAGAGATTCTGCTAATAAATTTAAAACTTGTTTCTTCTGGTCAATTTTCACATAATTTATATACTCTTGAATAAAATGCATAACTGAATTTTTTATCAATAATTCCTCAAAATCGTAAATTGAATCTAATGAAATTTCTAAGGTATTATTGATACAGTAATATAAAGAATTCATAAGTGGTGTATTATCATGAAACATAGAGAATTTATTAATAAAACCTAAAATATCTCCTAAAATTTCTAACTTGTCCTCTTCAGGCTTAGTCTTGAAGTATAGATTAATAGATTGTTCTAAGTTATTATTTTCATCAGGGATAGATAAAAGTTCCTTTATTTCAGAATAAACTGAACTTAAATTCACAATAATTTTATTTGTTAATATTCTTTAAAAAAATTTATTTTATGTTAAGAGAGAAAAAAAATTAAAGATTTAAAATGCTGTTGTAATTAATGATGTAGTACCATTTTTTTGAGCTTTTTGAAGATATTTCATTGCTTCTTCAAATGTTAATCCCGCTAAATCTAATGCTGTCATATTTGCAAGTTTAAGTTCAGCAGTTACTGTTTCAGCTAGATTGTTACAATCGCCCGAAAAATAAACTTTTTTCCTTCCAAATTCTTTTCGAAGATCTTTACCAACTTCTTCAATTGCACAATATCCTGCTACTAATCCTTTAGTGTATCCTTCTGATTTCAATTGATTAATTAAATCATCATCATGGCCTTTTCCCATTACTATAAACCATCCTCCTTTAAACTTTCTTTGATGATCAAAAGCCAAAGTTTGTAATACTGTTAAGGGGTTGTCTTGACACCCTTCTCTGCATAATAAATCTTTACCTTTCACAATTTTCACATTTTCGGGATATTTTTGAAGTAATTTCCACTCATATTTTTCTTTATATTCTTCTAAATCCTTTCCTACAACTTTAATTTTGCTTAAATCGCCTTCTCCTAATCCCCGTTCATAAGCTAATTTTAGATGTGGAATTTCATCAATTTTTAAGCCAAAGATTCTTGCTCCTACGACATCAACAGCTAAAGTGTCTCTACCACCAATCAAAATATTAAACGGGATTATGACCTTATCCTCCCAAGCAATAGGAGGCCAATGTCCATGGATTGTTCCTTCTGTTCCATCTATAATTGTAATATCTGGCTTTATCCGTTCATAGACTTCTACTAATTTTGAATGTAAATTGTAATTATGATCTTTTCCACGGTCTGCATGTTGAGGAAACCCCCATTGATTTTTAATACCCAATGTAACTACTGCCATAGAATGAGTTTTAAGTTTTGGAACATTAATATATGTAACTGAATCTCTGTTTTCCATAATCTTTACGACCGTTTTTGGCAATCTGAAAGTCATCAAATTATATCCTTTAGAGTCTTCTTTTATTGGAGGTTTATTTCTGAATTCAAATTGCTCTGTATCTTCTTCATCCAAATATATAATTTTTGCTCCAGTTCTTTCACAAACTTCTTTATAACCATTGATAGCAAAGACAATCCTAGTGAAATTCGCCTGTGTGGAATTTTCCATAACATAAACTTCAGCTCCAATTTCTTTTAAATACAGAATGATGGCTTCTAACACTTCTGGAGATGTATATGCGTGTTTTTTAAAATCAATACCATTTACTTTTATATAGACTTCATTGGATCTTTTAACAATAGGTTGACCACTTTTTACAAGTTGTGTAAATATTCGGTTTACAGCAGTTTTAATTCCTTGTTTTGTTTCTTCAATATAAACTTCAGTCATGATTTTTTCATATTTATAATAATATTGTCTAAGGGATTAATCCTTATAATAATTAAATTTTTTAGTACTATTAATTTAAAAAAATAAAAGAGAATGGTATCTGACATATGTCAGATTATCGAAAAGTTTAAAAAGGAAAACTACTAGTATTCTCTCAACAAGTTACTTTTCTTTAATTTTTCAGGTTTTAATAGTGATGTAAGGATGTTTAAAAGAGATATAGATCATTTTAGGTACGGTGATAGTATTCAGAAATTTAAGGGAGAAAATCCCCATGAATATCATGGACCTCCATATCCACCTCCATTTGGAGGTTTTCCACCTTTTGGACCAATCACACCATTTCAAGGAGCACACTTTAAATTTCCATTACTGATGGGTCGAGAATTTTTTCAAGAGATAAGAGATTATATGATTCTACTAATAATCTCAGAGCATCCAGAGGGTATAACTGGGTATAAATTAACGGAGAAATATAACTTTCCAAGAGGCACACTTATAAAAACATTGCAGGATTTGGTAGATAGAGGTTATTTAGAGACTAAAGAGGAAATTATTGAAGGACGGGTAAATAAGTTTTATACAATAACAGATGAAGGAAGGAAATTTTTAGAAGAATTGAAATTGAAGTGGGCAAACATTTTTGGTAAAATGGCAGAAATAAATCCTCCTGAGGGATTAAAAACAATGATATTTTCAAAAATAAATGAATTTGAGTCACTAGATGATGCTGTAGATTTTTTTAGGGGTATGAGATCGTGGATGAAAGGAATGATTCAACGTATTGAGAGTAGAATAGAGAAATTTAAAAGATCTAAGGTAGATTTAGACAAATTAATCCAGGATATTGATAAAATGGATTATTTAGACAAAGAGAAGATTAAAGAAATGGTTAATGAATCAATTAAAAAAATGGAAGAAGAAATAAAAAATGAATGACAAAAATCAAGAAATTTTAATAGAATTTAAAAACTTGACCAAGAAGTTTGGAAATTTTTATGCAGTGAAAGGAGTTAATTTAGAAATAAGGCGTGGTGAAATTGTAGGTTTCCTTGGACCTAATGGAGCTGGAAAAACTACTACAATGAAAATGATGGCCCGTTTATTAAAACCTAATGAAGGTGAGGTATGGATACGGGCAAATGGGGATCTTCAGAAATTGACAAATAGGAATAAGGATTTTCTCTTAGATAATATTGGTTTCCTTATAGAAATACCCGCTTTTTATGGAAAAGTTACTCCGAAGGAAATTTTGAAATACTTTGCAAAATTAAAAGGTTATCCACATAAATTGATTAAACAAAGAATTGATAAGGTTCTTAAAATGATAGGTATGTTAGAATGGAGAGACAAGAAGATTGGAACTTTTTCTAAAGGAATGCGACAAAAAATTGGGATTGTTTCGGCAATTATTCACAATCCAGATATAGTCGTCTTAGACGAACCTCAAACAGGTTTAGATCCGACAGCGAGGAAGGAAGTTCGTGATTTCATTTTGAACTTAAAAAAAATGGGAAAAACAGTGTTTCTCAGTAGTCATTTACTTTATGAAATTAGTGAAGTAGCGGATAGAATCGCAATAATTCATCATGGACAAATAATTGCATTTGACACATTAGATAATTTAGAGAGAAAAGCGATGAAAAGTGTTATTCATTTTGAATTAAAAAATCCACCAGATACCGAGATTGATAAGTTCATTAAGCAACTAAAAACAATAATTATTCCATTAACAGGTATCGCAGAGGAAGATAGTTGGATTAAATTTGATAACGATTCTAAGATTTTCCAAATTTTTTTCAATGGAAATCCTAAGAATCAGACTGAAATCCTAAAAAAACTTATTGATAATGGTTATGAAATTTTAGAATATTCAGTGCCTAAAGCTGGGCTTCTTGAGAGTTTATTTATTGAGTTAACTAGAAGGAATAGTATAGAGGGTGTCTAAAAATAATGGCATTAGAAAATGAGCAATTTAAAACTGAGATATTGGTTCTCGAAAAAAAAAAATTCGGATTAAGGAGTTATTTCACTCAAATTGTGGATACTATTAATTTTGAGCTTAAGAGATTTTTCAAGACTTTTATTCTTATGATTTTTGTATTTCTTGGAATTTTTACTATTTTCTATGTGGTTCAGGAGCTACAATACTTACAAAATGTTCAATTACCAGAAGATCCTATTGATTATATTAATTCATACATGGGTATGTTCGGTTTTATGGTTATACTAAGCGCTGCTGGATTCGCAGGCTCAATTATTGCTGATGATTTTCACAGACAAACTGGTAATTTAATATTCCCTAAGATAAGTAAAACTCGGCTATTAATAGGAAGAGTTATTTCGAGATATGCTTTAAATGGGATATGCATTACCTTTTATTATATCTTAGTTGGAGTAATTACTTTTGTAAAGTATGGAGAGATTCCACTTGTATTATGGGTGTCAATGGGATGGGCACTCTTATACACTTTTATGATATTTTCATTTGTAACTCTTATGAGTAGTATAATGAAAAGTACGGCAATAAGCATTATCGTCAGTATACTTTTTTTGTTAATGGTTTTCAATCTAATCATTATAATTCTACGATTTGTCGGTTTAGAAATTGAACCACTCTTTATACCTACTTATTATGAAGGTATTATTACAGGTAGTATGCGTATGCCTAATCCTAGATATACTGAGATTAGAATGCCTACTGGCCCGGGCAATCAAGGAAATGGACAATTTGCAACATTTTTACAATGGATCACACCCACTGAAGTTGCGGCGATTATAGGAATTTTGCTTTTTACAGCTATTTTTCTAGGTTTAGCATATTTTCTATATAAACGACGGCAAAGCAAGAATGAATAAATAAGAGATTAAATAATATTTTTATTTTACAATAAAAAAATATTTTTAGAATTAACAAATTATTTGAACAATAAAATGACTGAGAATATAATAAAAGTAAAAGACTTGATAAATATCTGTGAAGATAGTATTGTACTTGCTGTTAATGTTATTAATTTTAGTAACAAAAAAAGAGAAATATCAGGGTTATTAGGTTCAAATAATCTTGGAAAAATTACTAAAATAAAAAGATAATTAATTTGGGTGAATGAAAGAATATGAATTCGCTACAAATGATTGTAAAATATTGGCTGAAAAGTAAAGGTATTTTTGCCAAAGCTTTCGTTCTGCAAATAATATCCACAATACTCCAGCTAATCATACCGATTTTCATCGGACGACTTGTAGGTCGTTTAGATCCTAACTCACCGAACCCGATGAGTATGACTGAATTATTTTTTAACTTTTTTATGATCATCTTCCTTGGACTGGCAGTTTTTCTCATCTTTCGTTATTCACGCATTTTGGGCGCACGAGTTTCAACGAATGCTTTGTATTATGTCAGGAAGGATATATATAATGCGATAAATCGCCAATCATATGGTTATTTTGACAAAATGGAAGCGGGGAATTTAGTAGCGCGGGCTACATCAGATGTAGAACAAACAGATATGATCTTCGGGTTCGGATTAGCAGTAGGGGTTCAAGGTATCATCCAACTTTTTGGAGTTCTGATTGCCGTGTCAATTCTCAGAACCCAGATGATTTGGATTTTCGCAATCATGATCCCTTCCTCACTTGCCATCTCGTTAATTATTACGAGCAAACTACGTCCAATTTATTATGAAAGTCGAGAAGCATTTGGTGAACTCACCAACACCATCCGGGAGAATATTGTAGGATCACAGGTAGTTCGGATGTTCAGTATGCAAGACAAGGAATTTCGGAAATTCAGCATTAATAACGAACGATTTTATAAAGCAAGTGTGCGTTCAGTAAAAATTAACACCCTCTATATGCCTATCAACCTCATATTGATTGGATTGATGATCGTACTTACACTCTTTGTCGGTGGTAACTTGATCATACAAGGTGTTATGTCATTATCCACTCTCATCACTTTTCAATCCTATATTACATTAACTACCTTCCCTCTAATCATTCTCGGGCAGATTATGATCATGTATGTCCAAGCAGATGCAGCTTTACGCCGAGTACGAGAAGTGATTGAATCAGCTCCAGAGATAGTGGAAAAGACGAATCCCGTTAGTGCAAAGAACCTCCAAGGAGAGATCGAATTTGAAAACGTTTCCTTTGGGTATACTCCAAGTAATCGTGTACTTAAAAATTTGACATTTAAAGTTTCCTCAGGACGAAAAATTGCTATCATTGGAACAACCGGTTCAGGAAAATCCACGATCATTAACCTTATTCCGCGATTTTATGATGTGAGCGAAGGTTCTATTAAGATTGATGGTGTAGATGTCCAGGACTATAATATCTCAGAGTTACGTGGAAACATAGCCATTGTGTCCCAAGATACATTTCTATTTGACAAAACCATCAAACAAAACATAACCTATGGTAAGGAAAACGCAACAATGGAAGAAGTGGTAGAAGCAGCAAGTAATGCTAATATTCATGATTTTATCACAAATTTACCGGATGGTTACCAAACCAGGGTGGGAGAACGTGGTACTCTTCTCTCTGGGGGTCAGAAGCAACGCTTAAGTATTGCTCGTGCGATCATTATTAAACCTAAGATCCTAATCTTCGATGATTCAACCAGTTCTGTTGATGTCGAGACCGAATACAAGATCCAACGAGCCCTTGAGGATATAATGAAAAATACAACGACATTCATTATTACACAACGGATTTCGACTATCCGAAATGCTGATGAGATCCTAGTATTGGATAAAGGTAGGATCGTGGGATATGGAACCCATGATAACTTGATTCATGATAATGTCCTTTACCGGCAGATCTTCGAAACACTCTATAGGAAGCAAAGAGAGCTCATTGTAAAGCCAGTAATGACCACAAAAGAGGTGATTCATAAATGAAAAAAAAAGTCATTCAAGAAAAAGTAAATCAATCCGAAGAATTAGATCCTGAAGAAGCAAAACGACTTGAGGAAATAGATAAAGAGAGACAACTGAGACCAATAGGTCCTGTAATGGGTCGTCATCGTGGGCCTATGGCGTTTATGGATGATAAAGTTAAACTTGAACATCCACGAGGCGTTTTATGGCGATGGATCTTCTCATACCTTTTTAGACAAAAAAAATTGTTTGTTTTCTATGCTATTTTAATTGCTATAGGATCTGTAATAAATATTATTACACCATTACTAACAAGGATTCTAATTGATTCTGGAATTATTGCAAGAAACACTCAAGTAATCCTAAATATCACTATCCTTTATATATCACTTCTGATAATTATGGCCTTAGGAAATTATATGGGCTCCTCTGGTTTAGGAAAGATTGGTCAAAACGTAGTTTTTTCAATGCGAAATGATGTTTTCGAGCAACTCCAGAAGATGTCAATGTCCTACTTCGATAAACATCCTTCGGGTGACGTGATTTCTCGGGCAACAAATGATATTGACCAGGTAAATTTATTGTTGGGAGGGCAACTCGTCCAGGTCATCACTAGTATTATCAGCCTCACATTGACTATCATTTTTATGTTTGTATTGAGTCCTTTCCTAGCATTATTTGGGTTAATCGTCTTCCCCGTCTTCTTTTTTATGTCTAAATGGTTCAGAAGTCGAGTTATTGGTGCTTTTAAAGAAACTAGAAGAAAAATTAGTAAAGTCACCTCTTCAATTCAAGAGAATATCGCTGGGGCAAAAACCGTACAAGCATTTGGACAGGAAAAAAAAGCATTAAATGAATTCGATCAAGCAAATATTGAAAATGCTGAAGCTTCATTTAGAGCACGGCGAATTTTTGCGACTTTCTTTCCTCTTATAACATTCTTGTCATCGGTTATGACTGCGAGTGTCCTCGTAATCGGAGGGTATGTAAGTTTAATTAATTTTGCACCTTTTGGAATTGCTATCACCGTGGGTACACTCGCAGCATTCATTCAATATATGTCAACATTCTTCCAACCTTTTATGACTCTCACTCAAATCCAGCAAGTTATTGAAAGCGCAATGGCTTCCGCAGATAGAATATATGCGATATTGGATGAAGAAGTTGATCTTCCTGATCCAGAACATCCTATAGTCATCCAAAACCCTAAAGGGTCGATCGAATTCGAAGATGTGAGCTTCGGATATAAATTCAACGGGACTCAAGAATTAGAAGCGCCCTCTAAGAAATCGTTTAAAATCCCAAAACCCATCCATAAATCAGTTGATTCTAAAAAGATTGTTAACGAAGAGGCCCAAAAAATACCTGTTGCTTTCAATCCCATGCAGATGATGCAACGAGCACAACATTTCTTTTCAACGCTCTCAGAACCCTACAAGACATTTTTCGAACAAAATTTTATACAAGTTCCCCCAGAAATCAGACAAGAAATGATGATGGGTTTAACGGGAACTCCTCCTGACGAGATCACTACTAAGATTGACTCAATCTTTGCTAAACATGGGTTCGCAATCCCCGAAACTCAACAATCAAAAGAGCATCCAGAATTAAATACAACTTTCCCCGAGGCATTTAAACCTCCAATAATAGCGGGAGGAAGACCACTCGTAAAGAATAAAGGTCCTGCTGGAGATTCTGCGAAGATATCTGATAACAGCCAAAAACCTAATGTACAAACAATGCCCCCGTTTTTCCAAGGAATAATAAACAATCCTAAGGCTATAAATCGAATGATTAAGGGATTGGAAATGTCGCTCAAGGGTCATGCTAGTATACAAAGAAGCGGTGGAGTTGGGAGTGGAATGGGAGGTGAAACTGGGGGAATGATGGGCAGCGGTGGAGGAATGGGTGGGAGATTTAATCCCACGCAGATTCTTCGAATGCTAGCCATGATGTCTCTACCTGAGGAAATTACTAAAGATTTCCCTGAAATCGTAAAGAAAGCCATTGAGGAAGAACGAATACTAATAGAACATGAGACAATGATAGGATATGTTCTTAAGCATGTAGACTTGAAAGTCGATGAGGGTAAGACCATAGCCATCGTCGGGAGAACTGGTGCTGGTAAAACTACAGTCATCAAATTGACTTGTCGGTTTTATGATGTCACTGACGGAGAGGTTTTGATCGATGGAGTGAACGTGAAAGACTTGGATAAAAAAAATCTCCGAAATTTGATCGGCCTTGTACCCCAAGATTCGTTCCTATTCTCGGGCACCATCCGGGATAATCTATTATATGGATATGATGATGATGAATATCTAGGCCCTGAAATGAAAGACGTAATAGAAAAGAAGATGATTGATGTTTCTAAATTCTTAGGTCTCCATAATTTTATCGAGACGCTCCCCAAAAAGTACGACACAAAATTAAAAGAAAATGCGTCAAACATCTCAATCGGACAACGCCAACTTATCGCTTTCGCCCGTGCCTTGATCCAAAATCCGAAAATATTAATTCTTGACGAGGCAACTTCTTCAGTAGATCCTTACACTGAGTCATTGATTCAAGATGCACTAGATCGGGCGAGAGAGGGACGGACCACCATCATAATCGCACATCGTTTGTCTACGATCAAAAATGCGGACTGGATCGTGGTACTTGACCAAGATAAGAAAGGTATCGTGGAGCAAGGAACCCATGAGCAGCTGGTTGCCAAAGAGAATGGTGTATACAAGCATCTCCTCGACATGCAATATAAAGATATTATGGTTGAGAATACTGAATCTTAATTCCTTTTTTATAATACTTTATTTTTAAAGATCCTAAATTAAATATTTTAGATGAGGCAACTCTTTCTATAGATCCATAAACTGAACCTTAAATCAAGACTCATTAATAAAAGTAAATAAGGGGAGAATAATTACCACTATTACTTTACTTCTACTAATTTTTTAAATTTCACATATTTTCTGTATAGCGAGAGGTAAAGTAAGAACGAATGAATAATAATTTATATTTTTTTTTAAAATTTTTTATTCTTCAATAAAAAAATATTTTTGGGATTAACATTTTATTTCAGTATTAAAATGACTGAGAACATAATAGAAGTAAAAAACCTGACAAAGATCTATGAAGATGGTAATGTACTTGCTGTTGATGATATCAATTTTTACATAAAAAAAGGCGAGATACTTGCATTATTAGGACCTAATGGGGCAGGAAAAACAACTACGATAAGTATACTTGCTACATTATTGTCGCCGACTAAAGGTGAAGCTTATGTCAATAATTTTGATGTTACAAAAGATCCCGATAAAGTAAGAAAAAGCATTGGAATTGTGTTTCAAGAACCCTCTTTAGACGGTGATATGAAAGGAAGGGAAAATTTAGAACTACACGCAGTTTTGTATGGAATGCCAAAAAAGGTGAGACAAGTTAAAATTATGGAAGTTTTGAAATTAGTAGATCTCGAAGATAAAGCAAATATACTTGTAAATAATTATTCTGGAGGTATGAAAAGGCGTTTAGAAATTGCTCGAGGATTATTACATGAACCTACAGTTTTGTTTTTAGATGAACCTACACTTGGTTTAGATCCTCAAACTCGTAGGAAGATATGGGATAAAATTAAGGAATTGAATAAAGGTGATTCAAATATCTCCATTTTAATAACTACACATTATATGGATGAAGCTGATGAACTTGCTGATAGAATTTGTATTATGGATCACGGGAAAATAATTGCTATGGACACTTCTGAAAATCTTAAAAAACAATTATCTGGAGATGTCGTCGATATCCAATTTGAAAATAATGAGGAAAACTTTAAAATTCCTCGACTTATGGAGCAGATACAAGAAATACCAAGAGTGAAAAATGTTTCATTTGGGTCAGCTGAAACTCAAGTTAGATTGCCAGAAATTCAACTTCCGAAGGGGATGCCAAACATTAATCCTGAAATGATAAAAGCACGAATGCAAGAGATGTTTTCAGACCCTAAAAAGTTAATTATGACTTGGAAACGAATGCCTATGGGAATCCAAATGTTTTTAGATGCTCCCATAGCAATTAAAAAGAAGATTGCTGACAGGTTTGATGATACTCTTTTAGAAGAGGTTCCTGATAATATAAAAAACGAAATCATAAAAATAAAAAAAGGAGAATATGAAGAAGAACAGGTTTCTGAACCATCTATTTCTATCTCCTGTGAGAATGGAGGACAACAACTACCAAAGATTATTCAAAAAGTTAATGATAACAATCTAATGATAAAAACAGTAAATATGCATCAACCAACCTTAGAAGATGTGTTCCTTCATTTTGTAGGGAGTGCAATACGAGAAGAATCTTCGAATCAAACAAAAGATATCAAACAGTTCATACAATTGAGGCAATTAAGGAAGTGATTAATTATGGCTGATTTAATTATGTTAAAAACAAAAACAAATTATAATGCAATATGGATACTAGCTAAAAGGGAGTTAGTAGGTTTCTGGAGGAGTAAATCGAGAGTTATATCGTCATTAGCTCAAGGTTTATTATTCTTAGTTATATTTGGTGCGGGATTTTCATCTTTTTCAATAACTATTAAAGGCGCTTCTATTAATCCAAGAGCATTCACAGCTTCTGGAGTTGTAGCAATAGTAATTTTATTTACAGGAATATTTGGTGGTATGGCTATTTTTCGGGATAAAATGTTTGGATTTATGAAAGAATTATTAGTTGCTCCTGTAAGTCGTAGAACACTGATGCTGGGAAGAACTTTAGGTATTGCTTTACAAACTTTAGTACAAGTAATAATCATGATTAGCTTAAGTATAATTATTGGATCTTTTGGATATACTCTTGATTTAATTTGGCGAGTATTACTTGTGTTACCAGTAGCTCTATTGGCAAGTATTGGGATAGTGGGAATGGGATTAACTATAAGTACTCGTCTAAATGACATGCAATCCTTCGGATTAATTCAAACTTTTATTGTGATGCCGATGTTCTGGATTTCAGGTGCCCTATTTGCTTTCAACACAGTGCCACTTTTTATGCAAATCGCGATGGTCTGCAATCCATTCACTTATAGTGTAGATTTATTTCGTGCAGTGTTATTAGGTGTATCTTTTTTCCCAATTTGGTTGGATCTTATAGTGATGACTTGTTTTGGGGCGTTATTTATTATTATTGGTGCTCGATCATTCAATAAAATGGAGATAAGTGAATAAGTATAAAGTTATTAAAATCTTTTAATCATTTTTTTTAATATTTTGTTTTGGAAATTATAAAATACGTTATGTAATAGAAAAGGTAAAGATAGAGGAAAAAGAGTCAATTTTTTTTATGAATTCTGCTCAAATGATATTCAAATATTGGCTAAAATCGAAGAAATTTTTTATCCTTGAATTCACATTCTTATTGTTATCTACAATTTTCTATATACTTACCCCTATATTTATAGGAAGGATGGTTGGCGTATTAGATCCTAATCGTTCAGTAACGGCTAATGCTAGTAATTTGTTAATTAATTTGCTATTTATAATAATATTTGCAAGCTTAACCTATATTTTTAATAGGGCTGCAAGACTCAGAGGAGCTGAAGTTTCTTCTAGAGCAACATATCATCTTCGCACAGATATTAGTAATGCTATTTACCGTCAATCATTCTCATATTTTGATAAGACAGAAACAGGGCAATTAATATCTCGAGCAACCAGTGATGTAGAAGAAACACGACAGATATTTGGAATGGGCTTAACTCTAGGTCTTCAATCATCTCTTCAGATAGGAGGTGTATTTTTTGGGTTCCTTCTCTTTAATATTGAATTATCTTTTGTTTTAATTATAGCAATAGTAATCTCTTTAATCCTATCTTATTTTATTGCTAAAAAATTAAAACCTATATTTTTAGAAACAAGAGTAAGTTTTGGTGAAGTAACCAATACTATAAGAGAAAATATTGTGGGGGCTCAAGTAGTTCGTATGTTTAATACACAAAATAAAGAACATCAAAAATTCCAAAAAAATAATAATAGATTTTATAATGCAAGTGTAGACTCTGTTAAATATAATTCCTTGTATATGCCTTCTATTTATGTTCTTATTGGAATTTTAACAATTGTTACATTATTTATTGGGGGAATTTGGGTTATTAATGGAAGAATGCAGCTTCAAACAATAATTACTTTACTTTCCTACATTGCTTCACTAAGTTTTCCGTTAATGATGTTAGGTCAAATAATGTTGGTATATATTCAAGCAGATGCTGCACTCACCCGAGTAAGGGAAGTTTTGGAATCTACTCCAGATATAAAAGACTTTCCAGATGCTATTCCAATAGTTTCTTTAAAAGGGGATATTGAATTTGATAATGTTTCTTTTGGATATACTCATGATCGTAGGATTTTAAAAGATGTTTCATTTAAAATACCCGCAAGAAAGACATTGGCAATTTTAGGCACTACTGGTTCTGGAAAATCTACAGTAATCAATCTAATTCCCCGTTTCTATGAAGTAAGCGATGGAAATATTAAAATTGATCATAAGGATATACGCAATTATAAATTAAAGGATTTAAGGCAAAATATTGGTATTGTATCACAGGAAACTTTCTTATTTAATAAATCTATTGCTAGTAATATTGCTTATGGGAAAGATGATTCTTCAAGAAATGAAATCATAAAAGCTGCTCAAATTGCTGATTTACATGATTTTATTATTTCTTTACCTAAAGGATATGATACTATTGTTGGTGAAAGAGGTACAAGACTATCTGGTGGACAAAAACAGCGATTATCAATAGCTCGAGCATTAATAATTAAACCCAAAATCTTAATTTTAGATGATTCAACAAGTTCTGTCGATGTTGAAACTGAATATAAAATTCAAAAAGCACTAGCGAAAATAACGAACGAGACCACAACTATTATTATAACCCAAAGAATATCTACAATCAGAGGAGCAGATAATATTTTAATTCTAGATAGGGGGCGTGTAGTTGGTTTTGGAACTCATGATGATTTGATTAAAAAAAATGTATTATATAAACAAATCTACAAAACTCTATACCAAAAACAAAAATCAAAGATTAAGATAGAAGAAGGAAATTACTAAAGTGGTGAAACATTAGTGTATAACAACCAAGAAGATAAAGATCAGGAGGAGCAAAAAGAAATAATTCAACCTAGCGCGAGTACTAGACGTCGATTTATGTTTGACGATGAGAAAGCTAAATTAGAGTATCCAAGAAAAAAATTATGGAAATGGTTATTCTCATATATAAAATCTTCCCAAAGGAAATTTTCGTTATATTTCATATTTTTATTATTAGGCACAGTATTATCATCTGTAACCCCATTATTATCAGCAAGCATCATAGATAAAGGAATAGTTGGTAGAAATAGTGATTATATTCTGATAATGAGCACATTTTATTTACTTTTAATGATTTTGATGGCGATATCTAATTATATATCTCAATTTGGAATGGGTAAAATTTCTCAGAGAATTACTTTTGAGATTAGAAATGATATTTTCTTCAAATTACAAGAAATGTCCTTAAGTTATTTTGATAAAAGATCATCAGGAGAGATTATA
This sequence comes from Promethearchaeota archaeon, assembly GCA_048940925.1. Lineage (GTDB taxonomy): Archaea > Asgardarchaeota > Lokiarchaeia > Sigyniarchaeales > SOKP01 > Loki-b32. The sequence continues at coordinate 24,259 of JBHLOC010000018.1, forward strand.
TCAATAGCAACTAACGATGTTACAATCCTTAATCAATTAGTTGGGGGTCAATTTGTTCAAATTATAACTAGCTTTGTTTCTATTGTTCTAACAGTGGTGTTTATGTATATTTTAAATCCATTTTTAGCTCTTATTAGTATGATAATTTTTCCCTTGTTTTTGATTACAACATATATTTTTAGAAAGATTGCAACTAAATTATTTAAAGAATCGAGGAAAGCCATTGGTAAAGTTACTGCTTCGATACAAGAAAATATTGAAGGCGCAAAAGTTGTTCAAGCATATGGGCAGGAAACAAGAGCTTCTTCTGAATTTGATAAAGCTAATATAGCAAATTACAATGCAAACGTTAAAATTAGAAGATATATGGCAACTATGTTTCCCTTAATTACATTGATTACAACTATCCTCACAGCAGGAATTTTATTAATTGGAGGATTTACAATTCTAGGGAATGTCGTTATTTTTGGTGTTCCTGTTTCAGTAGGGGTACTTAGTGCCTATATTAGTATTTTAAGCCAATTCTTCAGACCCTTCATGATGTTAATGCAAACTCAACAAGTAATTGAAGCAGCTATGGCTGCAAGTGACCGAATATATTCTATATTAGAAGCAGAAGCAGAAATTCCAGAATACAGTTCACCTAAAGTATTTAGTGATGTGAATGGGAGCATCGAATTTAGAGCTGTAAGTTTTGGTTACAAATTTAAAAATAATAGAATAGTTGATAAAAAACCTCTAGAAACTTCTATGATGAATCAAGTCATCAAGGCAATAAAATCCTTTCCTGAACCCTATTCATCTTTCATTCTCGATAATATGAAGTTTATGTCTAATAATATTAGACAAAAGCTTTTTACAAATCTGATGGGAAGTGAACCAACTGAAATTCCAGAAAAAATTGATAAAGTTTTGGCTGAATTTCAATATGCTGTTCCTAATACAGTAATGGCAAGTAAACATTCTGAATATAAAAATAGTTTTAAACTTAAAACTTTAAAAGAGAATTTTAAAGAAACAAAAGATTTTACATTTGAACAAATAGTATCACCAGAAACAGTACTTATGATGGTAAAATTCTTAGAAGAAGCATTACGAACAACAACTGGAATGCAACAGAATAATACTAGAATGGGAGAAAGTAGAAATTTAATTGGAGGAGATACGAGTCTTATATCATCTAGTACTATTAAAAGGATGCTTGCCAGTATAGAAATTTCTCCAGAAGTCCAAAAAGAGATACCCAAGGTTGTATTGAACGCTATTAGAGAACAAAAAAAAATTATCCAACACGAACAATCAATGGGTTATGTTTTAAGAAATGTTGATTTAAAATTATCTTCAGGAAAAACATTAGCTATTGTAGGAGAAACTGGTGCAGGTAAGACTTCTTTAATCAAATTAATTGCACGATTTTATGATATAAATGATGGAAAAATTCTAATTGATGGTATAGACATTCGAGAAGTTCGAAAGGAAGATTTAAGAAATTTGATTGGGCTCGTCCCCCAGGATGCATTCATTTTTACGGGAACTATCAAGGAAAACATATTATATGCATTTGAAGATATAACTCCAGAATTAGAACAACGAATGATTGAAATCTCGAAATTTCTGGGTTTGCATAATTTCATTGAAACCCTATATAAGGATTATAATACAAAATTAAAAGAAAATGGTTCAAACATTTCTATTGGACAAAGGCAACTTATTGCTTTTGCGAGAGCCTTAATAACTAATCCTAAAATCCTAATATTGGATGAAGCTACATCCTCAGTTGATCCATATACTGAAACATTAATTCAAGATGCATTAAATAAAGCACGAAAGGGACGAACTACGATTATTATAGCCCACCGTTTATCAACAATTAAAAACGCAGATCACATAATTGTTTTAAGTGCTGATAAAAAAGGAATAGTAGAACAAGGAGCTCACGAGACTTTGCTTTCTTTGAATGGAAAATATAAACGTCTTTTAGAAATGCAACATCGAGATATCGATATAAGTAATTAAAATTTATCTTATTTTAATGTTTTTTATCTTATATTTATGAAAAAGCTAAATTATATTCTAGTTTTAATTTGCATAATTAACTATTTAGATTGGTGTACAATTATTCCATATTTTGATTATTCTGGAAAAAAAATATTCTATCAATGTAATGAGAATCATTCTCAAAATGCTATCATTTTTATTCATGGAGCAGGTGGAAATTCAAATATTTGGAAAGATCAACTAAAATTAAAAATAAATTATAACTTATATGCACTCGATTTACCTTCTCATAATAAATCAGATAATATCTCTGAGCTCTCTCTTGATATTTACATTAACGCTATTAAAAATCTAATAAATTATATTGGAGCTGAAGAAATAATCTTATGTGGTCATTCATTAGGTGGAGCTATTATACAAGAGTTTTATTTTAAGTATCCAAATGACGTCTCAGCTTTAATTTTATGCGGAACAGGAAGCAGATTACGTGTAGATCCACATATTCTAACCCAAATAAAAAGTAATTATCAAGGATATCTAAATGACTTACAAACTGGTGCTTTTTATACTAAAACTCCAAAAGAGATAAAATTGAAAAGTATTGAAGAGACAACTAAGACTACCCCAGAAGTTACTTATATTGATTTTGAAATATGTGATAATTTTGACACTTTAGATAAAACTAGTTCTATAGAGGTTCCTTGCTTGATTGTTTGTGGTAAACACGATAAATTAACTCCATTAAAATACTCAAAATTCTTTTACGATAACATTAACAATTCGAATTTAGTAATAATAAAGAAAGCAGGGCATATGGTGATGATTGAACAACCTAAGAAGTTAAATAAAGCGATTGAAAATTTTATTAAAAATAATTTAAAAAAAAATAATTAGATGCCAAGAGAATATACGTATGGTCCTTTTCAATCAAGGCGATTAGGGCTCTCATTAGGCGTAAATGTTTTGTCAAATTATAAGTTATGCACTTTCAACTGTGTATATTGCGAGATTGGTTTAACATCTCAAGAACATTATGTGTCTCCAGAATTTAGAATAAAATTACCACCTTCTTCTAAGTTTAAAAAAGAATTAATTTCAATCTTAAAATATGTGCCTCATATTAATTCAATTACTTTTGGATATAATGGTGAACCTACAATAAATGAGAATTTATTAGATTTCTTAGAAATAGCTTCACAGGTAAGAGAAGATTCAAATTGGATAAAAAAGAGACCTATTTTTACCTTATTTACTAATTCTAGTACTTTGCATTTCAAAGATATAAGAGAAAGAGTCAAAGAATTTGAACTTGTGTTAGCAAAATTAGATGGCGCAACTAAAGAGGATTTTAGAAGGACTAATAGACCCCACAGTAAATCACCTGATATTGAAATTATTATTGAATCACTCATTAAACTAAGGCAAAAAATGCCTAAAGGACATAAATTAGCCATTCAAACTCTAATTTATAATTCCTATAGAGAAGATTTTATTCCAAATAATAATTATTTAAATTTGAACAAGTTAGCTCAAGCTTTAAAGAAGATTAGGCCTGATTTTATACAGATTTATTCAATAGCAAGAATTCCAGCAGAATATTTTGTCTACGCAATAGATGAAGAGAGAAAAAAAGAAATAGTAAATGAATTAAAACTTAAAATTAATGATGAAGATATTAAAATAAATTATTATTAGTAGGTTAAATAAAAAAATTAATTATAAATTACGTGTGTATAAGAGTAGATTTATTAAGATTTTTTGGTGATAAAAATCGACGAGAAATATATAGCAGGGGTGGATATTGGAGGTACATGGGTTAGAGTTGCTATAAGCAAAGTAGACTTAAAAGAAGAAGAAATTAGATCGAAACTTATAAGAACACCTAAAGATCATAAATATTCCATTGCTAATTCTGTGTGTGAAGTTTTTTCAGGACTCATATCAGAAAATTCTATTCAGAGTAGACAAATTTTAGGTATTGGAATAGCTTCTGCTGGTCCATTAAACACTGAAACTGGAATAGTCTTTAATAATGCTAATTTAGGATTTAGAGAAATTCATTTAAAAGATCCAATAAAAAAGAAATTTCCAGACATACCATTATATTTCATAAATGATTGTAATGGAGCTGTATTAGGGATACATTATTTTGAGGCAGAAGAGAGGGAAAGAGATAACCTCGTTTATATCACCATATCTACAGGCGTTGGAGGAGGTGTTATTTGTAATGGTCATTTATTACTAGGAAAAGAAGGGAATGCAGCAGAAATAGGACATACAATAGTAGAACCAAGAAGTAGAGCCCAGTGTAATTGTGGGGCGTATGGATGTTGGGAAGCTTATAGTTCTGGAACAGGTGTTCGAAACAGGGCATTAGACGCATTAAAAAAAGGAAAATTTAACGCAGAAATATTAATGCAAATTGTAAAAGAAGATAGATCTAAAATCACAGCTAAAGAAGTTTTTCAAGCAGCAAGAGAAGGTGATGAATTATCCAAGAAGATAGTTGATGATTGTGTTTTCTATACCAAAATAGGTATTGGTATTGTTAATAATTATTATGATTGTACTTCAATTTATTTTGGAGGAGCAATGATGAACGATAATGAACAGATTATTCCTCATTTAATTAAACAGTTTAAGAGGGATCCTATTAAATTCACTACGAATCATCCTCCAAAAATAAAATTAACAAAATATAGAGATGAAATAGGTTTACGAGGGGCATTAGCACTTGTAAAATATAAAATTGAGAATCACCAAGTTATTTCTTAAAATTGAATCAAAAAATAAGAAATTCTAATGAAGCAGGAAAATTTGATATTCACATTGAGTGGAATACGAGGAATAGCAGAAAAAGATTTTGATTTCAATATCGTAAAAAAGATCAGTATTGCCTATGGATCATGGCTTGAAAGTACAACTAATCAAGTTATTGTAGGGAGAGATACCAGACCAAGTAGTAAATTCATTGAAAAAGCTGTTATTGAGGGATTAATCGCAGTTGGTTTAAATATTACCAATGTAGGAGTTTGTCCTACTCCGATCATTATCCATGCTAAAAAGAGCCTGAATATTCCTGGAGGTATTATTATCACGGGCTCCCATAACCCACAGCAGTGGAATGGACTAAAACTCTTATCAGCTAATACCTTTTTAAACAATGATGATATAAAAGAAATCTCAGCAAAAATAAATAAGGTTGATCTAAATCTTTATCCTTCAACTAAACATGAAGTAAATCAACATACCAAAAATTTGAATCCCATCCAGAATTATATTCAAGATTTAACTACTTATATTGATTATGAAAAAATTAAAAAGCGAAATGATCTTAGTGTTGTTATTGATACAGGAGCAGGCGCAGGTAAAATCGCAACACCTCAAGTTCTAAATAAAATAGGATGTAAAGTAAAAGTGATTAACAATGATTTACTCGTCAATGACGTATTTCCAAGAGAAATTGAACCTATTGAAGAAAATTTAAAAGATTTAATAATGGAAGTATGGCAAGGTAACCATGATATTGGATTTGCACACGATTCTGATGCCGATAGATTAGCTATAATCGGAGAAAGTGGAATATATTATCCTGAAGATATTGGTTTGGCACTCATTACAGATTTTTATTTAAAAAAATTTTTTAACTCTGATAAAGAAATTATATTTATTACAAATTTAGCGTCTTCCTTAAGGTTTGAAGTGCTTGCTAAAAAATATAACGCGGAAGTCATCAGAACCCGAGTAGGAGAGAGATTTTTAGCAGAAAAAATGGAAATTTTAATTAAGGAAGAAAGTATAAAGTCGACAAATCGGTTAGTTTTTGGAGGAGAAGGTTCATGTGGGGGCTTTATGTTTCCTTATTTTAATAATACTAGAGATGGAATTTTTGCAGCTGTAAAAATAGTTGAAATTCTTGTTAGGTCTGAAAAAAAAATCTCAGATCTAATAGCGAGGTTACCAAAATTTTATTCACAAAGAGAAAAAGTCAATATCGAGAATAAAGATACTAAACAGATAATCGATTTAGTAAAACACGAACTTATTGAAGAAGGAGAACACATAATACAATATGATCTTGATCTCCGATTTGGTAAAGGGATGGAGTGGTTTGTTTTAATACACCCCTCCAATACTGAACAAGTTATTAGAATTATAAGTGAGGCTAAGCGAGAGTCATTAGCAAGAATATATTGTGAAGCTACAGCTGAATTAGTACGGCTAGTAATAAAAACGATTTAGCCTTCAATTATGAATTTTGTAACAGGTAGTCCCATTTATTTCCCACTATTCACTTCAAATATTTATATACTTACGTAAAATTTAAATAATAAAATGTGATATAATTACATTAAACATATTTGTTGATTACATCATGGTAATTAAAGATTATTGGTGGATTGGGTTGGATTGTGGAGATGCACTAATCCGTACTCCGTCTATTAGTAAATCAATGACCATGACATTAATGTATGTAGGTTTTAATGTACATCCTTAATACATTATCCTAATAAATACATAAAAATCAGCAAAACTTTGACACTCATCCTTTAACTTTTCATACGTTACTTAAAAAGTAACTTATAACCTTGACCTAAATCTCTGTTTCTTATAAGATTTCTACATAGTATTAGCTTTAGTGCAGAATAATTTCAAATTAGGGTAAATAAATATGTTTTTTTCCAATAAATAAATTTATGAAAAAATTTAAATAAATAAATAAAAAGAGGTGGAAATTTTGTTAGAATTAAAGGAATTGGCAGAAGATAGAGAAGCCGCTGAACTTAAGGAAGCTCAGGAATTAGTGAGATTTGAATTACTTGAGCTTAACTATTATAAAAAACAAAAGAAACAAGCGAGATTAGAAAAAAGAAATTTAGAGTTATTAGACCTTTATGCGAAGCATAATCTAAGATACTTAGAAGAAAAGCAAAATTACTTAAGAAACCTAGAAGCCATAAGAGAAAATTATAGGAATTATTAATTCTGCTAACGAAATCGAAAATAAAGAAAGGTGAATCCTAATATCAGCAAGTAATAGAGAAATAGATAAAGAAGTAATAGATCTTGAGACTGTATATGATAAAGTAGAGAAATTTGGTTTTAAAATTCAGTTAAATAAATGGGAATCAAATTTGAGGAAATCGTATTTATTTCATTTTTTCATGGGTCTTCACTTGATTTCAGGAGTGTTAATACCGTTTTTCCTCACTTGGGGAAAATTAACATTCATTGAAGTAATGCTCTTACAAAGCTACTTTACAATAATGATTTTAACATTTGAGATTCCTTGCGGAGCTATAGCTGATTATATCAGTAGAAAGGTTTCTTTAATACTCGGGGCTTTCATCACCGCACTTGCAGCTCTTATCTATGGAAGTTATCCAAGCATAATAATTTTCATTATTGGTGAGACATTATGGGCTTTTGCTAGTGCTTTAACAACTGGTACTGATCAAGCGTTTATCTTTGATACGTTGCGAAAGCTTGAAAGAGAGGATGATATTTCAAAAGTGATAGCTAGAAATAGGAGCTTTATGTTGTGTGGTATAATAATTTCAGCTCCAATCGGTTCAATCATCGGTGCTAATATATCATTAAATTTAGTAATGACTTTTATGTTTATCCCATTTTTCGTTGCAACATTAATATCTCTAACATTAGAAGAACCAAATCATGATTTAGAGAAAAAGAAATCTGAGAAATATATCACTATAGTAAAATCTGGCTTTAATGAACTCAAGAAAAACAGCGTTCTAAGAGTTTTATCATTTGAAATGATAATAACAGAGGTAGCAGTATCCTTTATAATTTGGCTGTATCAGCTTTATCTTGAAGCATTACAGTTACAACTGATATTCTTTGGACTCGTAAGTGCAACAATGACTTTAATACAAATAATTTTTAACAATCTAGGAATAAAACTTCAAAATAGATATAATAATAAGAAACAATTCCTACAATTTTATTCAATAATACCAGGAATAGGATTTATTCTTATGTCAATGATATTCTTTATACCAGTGAGTATTCCTTTAATTCTTATAGTAATTGGATTTGGTTTTTCACGGAGTCTATTATTTACTAAGGGAATAAATAAACAAATTAAGACTCAGAATAGAGCTACGGTGATAAGCACAATAAGTATGATAGCAAGTCTGTTAAGAGTAATTCTTTATCCCCTCATTGGATTTCTTGGAATGATGAATTTAAATATAACATTTTTATTTCTTGGAGCTGTGATAATCGTTTTTGCATTGATCTCAAGAATTAAGACCGAATATTTAGAATAAAATTATTTTTTTTTTAAAATTTAAAAATTCAAAAAATAAAGAATGGAAAAAAATTAGAAAAATTAATAAGGATAAATTAGAAAGATCTGCAGGAGGGACTCAAATATGAAAAAAGTGTATATTACTACTCCTATTTATTATATAAATGCCGATCCTCATATTGGACACGCCCATACTTCAATTATGGGTGATATTTTAAAACGATTTTTAAAAATGCGGGGGATTGATGTTTTCTATACAACAGGTGTTGATGAGCATGGACAAAAAAACCAAGCTAGTACCCTTATGAGTGGTCTTCCCCAAGCAGAATATTTAGATCAACAATCGACAATCTATAGGTCCTTATTTGAAAAATTAAATATTTCCTTTGATTTTTTTGTCCGAACTTCGCATATAGGTCATAAAGATTATGTAAAGCAGGTTTTGAATGAACTTTTTAGGAAGAAATTGATTTATAAAAAATATTATGAAGGTCTATATTGTCTTGGATGCGAACAATTTAAGAAACCCTCAGATTTGGATAAAAATGGTTTATGCACTGATCATAAAAAAATTCCAGAACTACAAAAAGAAATGAATTATTTTTTAAAGATTAGTGAATATCAATCTTGGTTAACGAATTACATAGAGGAAAATAAATACTTTATTCAACCTCCTGTCTTCAAAAAAGAAGTATTAGCTATGCTAGAGGATCCATTAGAGGACTTATGTATTTCTCGTCCTAAAAGTAGAGTAACATTAGGAATTGATTTCCCTTTTGACGATGATTTTGTTACCTATGTATGGTTTGACGCCCTTTTAAATTATATCTCTAATCTTAAATTAAATTTTAAGGAAGAATCTGAATTTAATGAATATTGGAGTAATAGCATACATTTATTGGCCAAAGATATTATTAAAACTCATTGTATCTATTGGCCTATACTGCTTAAACTTCTTGATATAGATCCACCAAAATCTTTTCAGATTCATGGATTTTGGGTTGGTGAAGGAGGAATAAAAATGTCAAAATCATTAGGAAATATCATAGATCCAAAAAAACTCCAACAGGAAATTGGGACAGATGCAATGCGATACTATTTATGTAGCAAAATGACATATAAAGACTCACAGATTAGTATTTCGCTGATAAAATCTAATTATGAAGCTGATTTAGCAAATAATATAGGAAATCTTCTATATCGTGCTTGTAAATTTACATTTAAGAATTTTAATGGGAAAATCCCTAAACCAGGAAAATTTGACCAAAGAGAAAAGGATATACACCTATTTTTAAGCAATCACATAAAATTAGATTTTAAGCAATTAAGTTTAAAAGTAGCTCATGACATAACCAAAAGAATTATCATAATTGGAAATAGGCTTAATAAATATTTTAATGATGTGACTCCCTGGGAACTAGTAAAAGATAGAGATAGAATAGAGGAGTTGAAAGCAATATTATATACTGTATTAGATGGGATTAAAATTCTTTTTGAACTTGCATATCCTATAATGCCGAATATTGCGAATGAGGTTTTAAAGATTATTGGAGCCAGTAAAATACCTGATAAGATTATTAATTACGAGATAAAAGTAGGAAAACTCAAACCAGATTCAAAAATGTTAAAGCCTAAAATAATTTTTCCAAAATTAAATTGAACTGATTAAAGATTTAGGTTTTCTAAAATCTTTTCTGCTAATTTTTTTCCTATAATCTGAGACATTTCTTCAATAGATGCCTTTTTGATATTATCTACACTCCCAAAGTGATTTAATAGCTTATTTCTTGTAACTGGACCAACTCCTTCAATATCATCCAAAATTGAGCCGATAATTCTTTTTTTCCTTTGTTTTTTATGAAGCCTCACAGCAAATCTATGGGCCTCATCACGAATTCTTTGAAATAACTTTAAAATTGGTGAGGTTCTTGGTAGAATAACAGGTTCATATTTATTAGGCATATAAATTTCTTCATACTTTTTAGCTAAGCCTATAATAGGAATTTCAAGACCTAATTCTTGTAACACAGAAATACCTGCATTTAATTGTCCTTTTCCGCCATCAACCACAATTAAATCGGGAAGTTCTAAGTTACGTTTCAATAGCATGGAATACCTTCTTTTTAATACTTCTTTCATCATTGCTACATCATCAGGTGTCGATTTGGTTTTAATTTTAAAATGCCTATAATTTTTGTTATATGGCTTTCCATCTAAAAAGTAAACCATCGAACCTGTTGCGTCTCTTCCTTCTATATTTGATATATCAAAACCTTCAATGATCCTCGGCTTTTTTGGTAAACTTAAAATTTTTTTAGCTTCTTTTAATACTTCTTCTCTAAAATCCTTTTCATCCAATTTAATCTGTTCCATTTGAACTTGTTGATTGACAATAACCTTAGCATTTTTATTAGCGATTCTCATTAAGCTTTCTTCATATTCATCTTTAGGAGTCCTTATTATTATCTCCTTTTTCATATCTTTTAAATAGTCAATTAGAAGATGAAACTTTTTATTTACTTCAGCAATAACTATTGCTTCAGGTAATTGTGTTTTAAAGTCTTGGTAATACTGCTCTAAGATAGAAGAGAGCAATTCATTTTTTTGAATAAGCTTTTTTCTTAAATCGAAATTGAAGGAATTTTTATTTATAATTCTATTTTCTCTAATTTGGATTATCACCATAGCCATATAATTATCCTCAGAGTAATATCCAATTATATCCTTGTTTACATCGGGGGTCAATAAAACATGCTGCTTATCTGTTGCATGCTCAATATCATTTAATTTATCCCTCCAGAAAGCAGCTAATTCAAATTCTTGGGCTTTTGAAGCATTTTGCATTTTTTCCTCAATTTGTTTTTTTAAGTCACTTGTTTCTCCTTTTAAAAACATTTCGATTCTTTTGACATTATCAAGATATTCTTGTTTTGTTATTTTAGTAAAACATGGACCCGGGCAGAGTTTTAATTGAAAATATAAACAGGGTCTCTTCTTTTTTTTAACAGGTTTTTTACATGAACAATAGGGAAAAATTTTTCTTAAATCTCTTAACACTCTTATAATTTCTTTTTTATCTGTATAGGGTCCTAAAAATAAGTTATCTTGAGAAAATTTTTCTGGATTCCTAATTACACGAATTCTAGGAAAAGCCTCAGCATAATAAATTGCTACCCATGGATAAGACTTAGAATCCCTCATAATTACATTAAATGGAGGGAGGTGTTTTTTGATTTGGATATTTTCTAAAAGGAGTGCTTCTTTTTCATTTTCTGTTATAATATATTCAATAGAATGAATTTTGCTTACTAATTCCTTGATTTTTTCCTCGTAATAAGGGTCATTATAACTAGTTTTCAAAAAATATTGATTTACTCTTTTTTTAAGATTTATGGCTTTTCCAATATATAGTATTGAACCTTTCTTATCAATAAATAAATAAACTCCAGTTTCATTAGGGAGACTTTTTCTTTGTAATTCTATTTCATTCATGGATAAATTGAAAGTTATCAGAATATATGATATGATAGTCGATTAAATTTTTTTATTTTTATTAATAAAGGGTTCAAGATATAATTAATAATTAAAGAGATTAAATTTTATTAATTATTATTAAATATAAGAAACTCATAATGAGATTTAATTTTCAAGAAATTTTGAGTTTCCTATTTATAACCTATAAAATCTTCCTTACAAATAAATATGGTAAAAATAAGATTATGTCCAAAATGTAAAAAGCCAAAATTGAAAATGGCTGTTAATGTTTCGGGTTGGTTAGCACCTGATATGTATGAATGCACTGCTTGTGGTTATATTGGACTCTTTTATATTGAAGTTGATTCAGAAGATTATCAATTGGATCAAGAAGAAAGCTCTGTTAATTTAAAGGAAAAAGACAATAATGTGTGATATTGATGGAACAACTACTAAAAGATGCTGAAAGAATTAGATCCCTTGAAATTCAAGGCGCTACTAATGTAGCTATTAGTGCGATTGATTTTTTAAGTAATTATGCGAAAAGATTAAAATGTGAAAACTTAGAGAGCGGTTTTGAGCATCTTTATAATGCAAGAGATATTTTAATTGAAACAAGACCAACTGAGCCAGCTATGAAAAATGGTTTAAAATTTATAATAAATAAATTAGAAGAAGAAAAAGATCATTGTGATGCGGAGTACATTTCTGATATTATTGAAAAGTATAAAAATCAATATTATGATATGCTCCAAAATTCAAAGAAAAAAATTGCTCAAATTGGTGCTCGGCGAATCCCCGCTGCCAGTAAGAAATATATTGTAATGACTCACTGTCATTCATCTTTAGTTGTTGCTATTTTATTAGAAGCTAAAAAACAGGGAAAAAATTTCAAGGTAATAAATACTGAAACCCAACCGAGATTACAAGGTCGCAAGACAGCAGAAAAGCTATTAGATGCTGGAATTGAAGTTACTCACATTGTTGATAGCGCCATGCGATGGGCTGTTAGACATTTTCAAGTAGATCTAATTATAATAGGGGCAGATAGCATAACTTCTGAGGGGACAATAATCAACAAAATAGGATCACGATTGTTGGCATTAGTAGCTCATGAAGAACACGTTCCTTTTTATGTTGCATCTCCCTTATTGAAATATAATCCAGAAACCAATCTGGGTATTTTAGAAACTATCGAAATGAGAGATCCAAACGAAATATGGGAAAATCCTCCTAAAGGGATTAAGATTCTAAATCCTGCATTCGAAACTGTAAGCAGAAGATATATTGATGGGTTAATTACAGAAGCGGGAATATTTGCTACGAGTCATGTACCAAATTATTTCGTTAAATTATATCCAGAAATGGCATAATTTTCTTTATTTAAGACGTACCCCATTTTTCAATTGCTCTAGCTAATTCAATATTGTTTTTAGCATATTCTTTTAACTCATAACCTTCTAAAACAGCATTAATTGCTTGTCTAATTGCTTTTGCTCCAGCTTCAGTACCATCCGGATGTCCATGACACCCTCCTCCAAATTGAAATACCATATCCTTGCCTAAAATTTCGACTAATTCAGGAATATGCAATGGACTTAAACCTCCCGAAGCAACCGGTAGAGTGGGTTTGATTGTTCCCCACTCTTGATTAAGAACTGTTTGATTATTGTCTTCAATTTTGGATTTTGTAATTACTTGATTAATTTCTAATACTTCTTTTTTAGCACCTTCCATTTTTCCTACTACCGTTCCTGTATGTAATTGATCCATACCAATTAATCTCATTAGTTTTGCTAAAGCTAGCATTGTCACTCCATGCTTTTTATTTCTAGTAAAAGCGGCATGCATTGCTCTGTGAGCATGAAGTACTAGGTCTTTATCATCGAGATATTCTCTAATTTCTTGTAGGGCTGAAAAACCTATGGTTACTATATCTACCATTACATATTCTCCCCCATTATCAAAAACATAATCTGCTCGTTTTTTCATAGTGCTAAGAGGAGATGTTATATTCGGCATATAGAATTTCCTTTCTCCTATTTCTGTTTCAATTCTATCACGGATTTTCAATGTTTCTGTAATTCTTGTCTCAAATTTATTAAAAACCATACTTGTTAAGTTTTCATCATCTTTAACAATGTCTAGTCCCCCTCTCCAAGCTTCTCCACACACTTTTGCATGCTCGATTTCATTCAATCCTACCTTGGGCTTTACAATTGTTCCTACAAGTGGACGATCTCTAACTTTGGTCAATTTTCTAATACCTTGAATTCCGAATTTTGGTCCCTTATATGACTTTATAATATTTTGAGGAAAACTTATATCTAATAATCTCAAATATTTTAGAGCTTTCATTCCAAAAATATTTCCTGCAACAGCACTTAATATTTGAGGTATATTTTCAATTTCGAAAAGTTCTTGAGTATAAGCAATTTTTACAATATTTTTTTCAGGATTAATATAAAAAACCGCTGGCTTGAGTCTTCTAGCAATATCTGCAGATAAGGTAGCAATCTCTGTCCACGTTCCTATTGAGCTTTCTTTCGCAATTTCTTCACACGCTTGTTCAATATTTTTACAATCTGGTGCTTTTTCTACATAATACATTGCAATGAGATCATTCTCATTTGGTTTATAGCTTAAATTTATATAGTCTACCAATTAGTTTCACCAAACTTGATTTTATTTGCAACATAAATAAATGTATAAATATTTCTCAATAAGAAATGAGTTATAATTATAAAATCATAAAAAATTAATAATATTTTTAATTATCTTACAGAGTGAAGAATCTATGAGTGAAGAAAAAAGCAAGATTATGACTATAAACGTTAAAGATCTTAGTTTTAAAAGTGAACAGTATGTTCTTGATTTGATAAGATTCTTATCAGAGGCACTACCTCAAATAAATCTTGATCGTGAAGCGAATGATATTAGTGTTGAAATGCCAATTGAATTATCTAAGAGAGCTTTAAAATTAAGAATTAAGAAATTTTTGTATAAAAAAGGTTTAAACAAAGATTTTAGACCCATTTCACATAAATCAATAGATTCAGAAGGATATATTGTAAAAGAAAAGAAAATAGCAGAATTAAGTTATTATTAAACCTTATTCTCTTTAATTATAATTATATAGTTAAAAACCTATACTTAGTTGTGTCTTTGAATATTATAAATCTCAATTTATCAATCAATTCTATTGATGACTTGATAAGATGTGTTAATTTAGCAAGTCTCTTAGAATTATCAGGGTGGCCAAAACCTGGAAATGTACATCGCACTAAAAATTTTGAACGTACTAAATATGAACATTTTTTGGCAGGAATTACCGCTATTCAACCAAATTTTGGAGATTTTTGTAAAAGAATCTTCCAATATTCATTTGAAAATAAAAAAGATTTTAAAGAAATAAAAATGGGTCTCTTCTTTAAAAAAGCTGCACATGAAATGATGAGATGGCAAAGCGGAGGAAATGTATTATTAGGACATATTTTGATATTAAGTCCCCTTGTAGCTGCTGCTACAATTTGCTTAAAAAAAGGGAAAACTAACTTTTCAGATTTTAAATTCTATTTAACTAAAATTGTTGAAGAAGCTACTGTTGATGATACAATTTATTTATATAAGACAATAAAGCAATGCAACCCTGGAGGATTAGGGAAGATTGATAAATATGATATTTATGATGAAAATGCATTAAGGGATATAAGATCAGATAAAATTAAATTAAAAAGAATTTTTGAATTATCCAAAGATTATGATTTAATTAGTTTAGAGTATTCTACTAGTTTTAAGATAATTCTAAGTGAAGGTCTTCCATATTTTTTAGAAGTATACAATAATTTTGGGGATCTAAATATAGCAATCGTAAATACATTTTTAAAGATACTTTCAGTACATCCAGATACCCTTATAATTAGAAAATCAGGATTAGATGCTGCCTTATATGTTTCAAAATCAGCATCAGAAATTTTGGAATTCGGAGGAATTTCTTCAGAAAAAGGTTTTAAACTGTCTTACCAATTAGATAAAGAATTACAAGAAAAAAAAGGGAAAATGAATCCAGGAACTACTGCTGATCTTCTTGCAGGAATAATATTATGTGCTCTGCTTTTTGGTTTAAGATTTTAAATTCCAAAAAATTATTTGGTAGAATTAATTATTTTTATTTAGTTTAAACTCAACACATATAGGATTAGAACTTTATGGAATTCTGTGATGAATGTGGCAGTATGATGCTCCCTTCTAAGATAAATGGTAAAAAAGTATTTAAGTGTAAATGTGGTGCAATAAAAGATTTTTCTGAGGAAAAATCAGGATCTTACAAATTGACTACTAAGATTGAGCACTCTATCAGAAATGAGGTCACAAACTTAGCTGAAGTATTAGATTGGAAAGAAGAAAACTTACGGAGTACAATTAAGAACTTTAAATGTCCTCGGTGTGGGTATGACAAGGCACATCTAGAAACACGCCAAACAAGAAGTGCGGATGAAGGAATGACCCATTTTATTGTGTGTCTAAAATGTGGTCGTCATATAAAAATAAGAAGTTAAAACAAGAATTTATTAATCAAAAAGCATTTTTAGCAACTCTATTTTATCCATATCGATTAGTAAATCAATTTGTATAATCTTATTAGAATTTCTTATACCCGCGATAATTTTTATTTGTTTTGAAGAGATATCAAGCTTTTTTTTCAAAAAGTGTATTAATTCTTTATTCGCTTTATTTTGAACAGGTTTTGAACGAAGAAAAATTGTTAAATATTCATTATTATCAACTAGACGTTGATTTTTTGAATTTGGTCTAATATTCAATTTTAGTATAAAAGTCTTATCTGATTTCTTTATAAGAAATGAAATTGTAAATTCCTCATATGTTTTTATATTAAATCGTCTATACTAGTTTTCAATCTAATATAAGAAGGTTTTGACAATCGAATACCACCCGCTAATTTGTGTCCCCCACCTAATCCTCCTAATTCATTTTTTATTTTAGAGATAATTTTATTTACACCATTCTCTGAATTATTTTCAAGGAATTTTCTTGAGCATCTGATACTTAGCTTAATTGTCCCTGATTTCTTTTCAAGACCACCTAATAATAAAATTTTATCAGAATCAAAAAGCCCATTTACAGTACTAAAACTTGCTGTATCCGACCAGTTACTTGGTGGAATTTTCCCTTTCACTTC
This sequence comes from Promethearchaeota archaeon, assembly GCA_048940925.1. GTDB lineage: Archaea > Asgardarchaeota > Lokiarchaeia > Sigyniarchaeales > SOKP01 > Loki-b32. The sequence continues at coordinate 41,205 of JBHLOC010000018.1, forward strand.
TACAAAAATTGCTTTCTCTGTTTCATAGCGAGGTAATTCATTAGCAATAATTTTCAAATTCTCTGAGAGATGTTCAATATATTCAGAATAAATAGTTTTTGCATAACGTGTTATGTTCCTCAACTGTATAATCGAAATAGCCGCACTGATATTTTTGAAGCATAAAATATTTAATAAAAGTGCATGTTCAAAAGCAAAGTTTAATAAGCCTGATTTATACGGGATAAGCGCATAATGACCAGTATTGTTCATATTTAATTCTTTTTGAATTTTATAAATTTCATTCTTGTTTAATTCAATAACTTTTTTTTTTGGATTTATTTGTAGATTATTTAAAAATATATTAATTTTTTGATCTGATTCTCCACCTAATCCCTCAATAAATGGTAAAATACTGTATTTTAGACCATTTTTTATAGAATTGTACATACTTCCAAAAAGAATAAGTCCATCTTTGTCTTCAATGAGCTCTTCATCTATCAATTCTTGATATACCTCACGATTATATGATTTAAGTTTATCCATCGATTTTAAAGAATCTCCAGCAATACCTATAACTGCTAACCATCCTTGCTTTATTATTTTTGGAGTTACTTCTTTAGCAAACATATATGCTAAAGTGGCTCCTGCTATATGTTCAAGTCCATCGTACCCATGCATAGTGGGGTTGACGAAAAATAAATTTTCAGGGAATTTAAAAATTTTAAAATCATCATCTACTTCATGGTGATCGAGAATAAAAAAAGTCTCTTTTCTGTTTCTTATTATTGGTATTAGTTCTGAGAGATTAGATCCCACATCAGTAAAAAAAAAGGCAGTTTTAGGATTCTGTCTGCTAGATAAAATACCTTTTAAATAATTTGCCCAAGAAACAGATCTATTATAAATAAAATAATCATAATTTAAATTTAACTTATATAATAAATTTTGGATTATATGAAGGCTACTAATTCCATCAGCATCATTATGGGATATAGTGATAACTTTTGAATAATCTCCATCTATAAAATGATCTACAGCGTTACCAAAATCTTCCATAAATTTTGATTTATCTGGCTTTTTGACCATTTTAATCATTTTAAACCTAAATTTAATAATCTATAATGTGTTCATTTTGTTAAATTGATCTAAATAAACTATAGTCAATTTAAAATTAGTAAAGCGCCAAAACTTCAAATTTAATTATACTAGATATACTTTTTTTCATTAAAAATCTTATAAATTCCAAATAAATTTAATGGTTATAAATATTCCGATTTGTTTAGAGATTATAAGCGAAAAGTTGATAAAAATTAAAATCTGTAGAAAAATTATTTAAATTTAGTTAATTTTTTGTTGTAAATATCTTTGAACCAAACAACTAAATATGATTATTAATAATCAATCAAGAAAGATAAAATGGATAAGTATTTTTGCTGTAATTTTCATAATATTTGCTATTTGCCTTCCAGGAGCATTAAAATATGGGAACAGCAAATCTAACTCTGTTTTTAATCCAAATGATTCTATTAGAGATTCTAACAATACAAATTATTTTTCAAAGGAAAATTATAGTGAAATTCTTTCAACTGAAAAACATGGTTTAGGAAATATAACTATAACTGACTTGATTTTTAATAGATTAGAATTAGGTATCTGTAGCAATAATGATACCTATCCTCTTCTTGCCAAAGATTTTAATTCTACTGCGATAAATATGACTATTGAAGGTTTTAAATTTATAAAAGTTGTCACACCAGCTAGGAATGACAATCTTGATGATTCTTTCCCCAATAAAAATAATATTACTGTACTTTTGAATGAATCTCTTTACTTTAAGTATAATAATTCAAAAACAGGCTATTTAATTTATCTTTCTCGTTTAGCAAAAACTCGTCTTATTGATTTCTATATACAGAATGGAACAAATAAAGTGAAACTTGAAGAAAAAACAGATTATCATTTTGATAAACATAATTTTATTGTATTTCACTATAAGGATTTTTTCCGCGAAGATCCAACATTTAATTTTTCTGGCAAGATTTTTAATTTTTCAATGTATCTTATATGGGAATGGGATATATTTATAGAAAATTGGGATCTAGTCCAAACTAATGATCTAATGGTAGGAAAAGCATTAGAAAATTACTCAGTTGATTATACATACAGTTTCAATTTAGTAGGAAAAAAGCATAACCAAAGCAATTTAGCTCCTTTTATTGATACAGATAATTTGTATGGTGCCTTGAGGATTGATTTATTTGATAAAGAGCTATTAAATGACCACATTTTAGAATTAAATAATGAGATAGTGGATATTAACACTCATTTAAATCCAAATAAAACTATAAATGTTTTACCATCTGATTTTTTTTTATTGAATTCTAGCAGTTTTAGATTAAATTTTACTACAATATTCACCTTGAGATTTGTGGATCCTGTTGGAAGATTTTGGTCTATCGATAGACTTGTAGCAAAGCGGGATGTACGAGAAAGGATTTATTTTCCTTCCTTAATTGCAGGACCAAAGCATTTTTATCTAAAATCTTTAACTTTTTATGAGCCTAGTATTCTTTTTGAAAATATGATTAGTGCTTATCCATTGTTCGAAAGAGAGATGGATTATTATTATATAAATACATCTATACCGGGAGAAACGAAGTTGATGGTGAATATGCCTTTTCTGATTTTTGGAGAAACATGCCCTTTTAGCCTTAAGTATAATACTTCAACAACTTTGAAAATTATTATTACCGATACCATCCGTATGCCCTTAATAGGAGCAAAAGTTGAACTTTTTTATAATGGAGTAGAATATGGAACATACATTTCAAATAATGAAGATCAACCAATACCGCTTGGAAACACAAATGAGAATGGTGAAATCATTCTAAATAACGTTATTATTGGAAATTACACTGTGAGAGTGTATTACAGAAATTCATTTATTAAGGAAGCCTCAGTCAATACTTACAAGGCAAGTAATTATGTGCGCACTAACATACTCCATTTTCCTGTCTGGATAGTGGTTTTTGGAGCCTTAAGTGGGACTTTTATAGCTATAGGTATGATATATTATCTAAAAAATAAAAAATTACGATAAATTACTTTGATTGTTATTTTCTGTGATAATATAGAAGATTTTATTTTATTTTTAAAGAAACGAATAATGGATGAGATCTTTTATGAATTCAAAGAAATTACAAGTGATTCATTGTCAATTAAAGGAACTATTGAAATTGTGCTTCATTTTTTAGCTAAAATTGAAGAAATTATTGTACTTTATGAGACTAAGCAAATAATAGTGAAATCTAGTGATTCTAATATTGATAAACAAGTAATTAACGCTTTAAAAAATATTTTTCAAGGAGTTGATGCCTCATTATCACTTGTAAAGGGAAAAATAAGAGAGATATTCCTAAGCTATTCTTCATAAATTTGAGGTAAAATAAGAGGAATATTTAATATTTTCATTTTATTTATGGTTGATTTGTTCCCCATATCCTATTAGTCGATAACGCCTATTAATTATACGAGAAATAGCATATATGAAATCTTCAGGGGGACAAATAGGAGGTGTAAGTTTTATAATAACACTATTTTTTAAAATTTTCGTAACAGTCCCACCTGTTTTTTCCGTTCCTACTACAAGTAATAATTTCTCTCCATGTTTGAGAGGTTGAACTTTCATTTGAACTTCAGATCCAATAACTCTATCTAAAAGATTTACATTCAGCTCAACTTCGCTAAGAATTTTAGGTAATGTTCCTATTTTTCCAACTAAATGGCCAATTAGATGATCTCCTTTTGTTAACGCGGGATCTAATTTTGTACCTAACCCTATGAGACCTCCAGGTTTAGCATTTTCCAAAGGATTATTTCCTTGGCTTATACTTACAACCGTAGATTTTAATGGTACATACTGATCTTTAACTCGTATCCCCGGGCTAATTTCGATTTGGTCTCCAACTATTATTTTTCCTTTTAAAACAGAGCCCCCTATTACACCACCTTTTAAATCCTTAATTTCTTTACCTGGACGATTGATATCAAAGGATCTCGCAATTAAAAATTGAAATGACTCCTCCTCTTTAAATTTTGGAGTAGGAATAACCTCTTCAAAAGCTCTTATTACAAGATTTATATTCGCCCCAAAAACTGCCGATAAGGGTATAATTGGAGCATTTTCAGCAACAGTTCCTTTTATAAATTCTTTTATTTGTTGAAAGTTCTCTAAGGCTTGTTCTCGAGAAACAGCATCAATTTTATTTTGTAATATAATAATATTTTTTATGCCCGCAATATTTAAAGCCGCTAAGTGTTCCCGTGTTTGAGGTTGAGGGCATTGCTCATCAGCTGCAATTAAAAGGCAAGCCCCATTCATTAATGATGCACCACTTAACATAGTTGCCATTAATATCTCATGACCAGGCGCATCAACAAATGAGATATTTCTTCTAAATTCTAGATTTCCTTTACATTTTGGGCAAGAGAATCGAGCTTGTCCTTTTTCTCTATCTTTTTCTGCAAGATAAGCCGTTGTATATTCATTACATTCGGAACAATAAAGAATTGAGGCATTAGAATACCCTAACTTTATTGAAATTCCTCTTTCTTGCTCTTCTGAGTGGCGATCAGTCCAATCTCCAGTTAGGGCTTTTACTAGGGTTGTCTATATGTTTCATGAAGGATTCCTTCAAAAAATTCCATGATCAACATGCCCTACAAGCCCTATATTACATTCTGCTTGTTGTTTGATTAATTCTTTTATCTTCTTAGCTTTCTCTTTCGAAACTGGCTTTGCTTTAGGTTTAGATATCGTTTCTTCTTTAATTATTTCTTTCACTTCATCAGATTGTTCTATTTTTTGACTTTTCTTTAGAATTTTTTTAGCATTTGTAATATACTTCTCTGCTGTTGCTTTTCCAACACCTTTTATTTTTAGCTTTAATAAATCCTTGGGTTCAGCATTTGCAAGTTTTTCAACAGAATCAATATTAGCAGCCTTTAATCTTTCTGCTGTTGCTTTTCCAATTCCACTTACATCTTCCAATTTATATGACATTATAGTTTTATTTTATATTATTTAGGTCCTATATATCTAGTTTCCTAAGAACAATTAAGCTAGTATTTTTTATTAAATTATTCAATATATTGACTACTTTAAAAAGAATTAACTTTAAGATCAATTAAATTATTTTGTTTTAATTGTTTTAATCCCACCAGGTTTTTTTTCCATCTCTTTATAGGACACTCTTAAAAGGCTATCTACATAAAAAGTCGATAGTTTTTTACAGTGATTACACATAATATAGACAGGTGCTGGATATTGAGTAGGATCTATATCATCCATCTCAATCTTAAATGTAATTTTAGCTTCACAGTGTGGACAAAAATTAAATCGGAGAGGCATATTCATTTAATTTAATTTTATAATAAATAGATTCTTATTTCTATTATATTTATTTTAATATAAAATTAATAGTAAAAATTACCTGTTACTGATTCTAAATGGCTAAAGTATTATTAAAAATAATTATTTGTTCATTTCTTATACTTCTGATTTCCTTTCCATTTTTAAACTTATTATTAGTTTATTATGTGGATAATTCAAATAATTTAGAGTTTCCAGGAACAGATATTGATCTTAGTAATAACTCTAAAGTCGATTTATCCTTATTACCAAAAATTGATTATGAAGTATTAAATAACCTTTGGTATAATCCAAAGATCGAAATGTTGATTATAACACCCAATAGATCCGATTTCATAAATACTATTAAACCATTGGCAGATTGGAAAAATGAAAAAGGTGTAAAGACGATTATCTTAAGTAATTATTCATTATATAATGGTGTGGATGATGCTAATTCTATTAGAAATATGATAAAAACTTACTATGAAAAAGAAAATATTAAATGGGTTCTTTTAGCTGGTGATGCCCAAGATGATTTGATCCCTATTAGAAAGGTTTATAATCCCGATGTATTAAGATGGGGTGAGGGAGCTAAAGAATCGATTCCAGGTGATTATTATAAACCAACTGATTTTTATTATGCGGATCTCACAGGCAGTTGGGATAGTGATGGTGATGGAAACTGGGGAGAGGCTCCTCAAGATAATACTTATGGTTTAGATGAGATCTCATGGATTCCTGAAGTCTATGTTGGTCGCTTTCCAGCTGATACAGCTAATGAACTTGAAATTTTGGTAAACAAAACATTAAATTATGAAGTGGATCCTAATATTGGTAATTGGATGAATAGAATGCTTTTAGCGGGCGGGATATCTAGTTATGTTCCCCAAGAATATGAAAGCCGCTTAACAGATTACATTATCCAAAATTATGCTAAATCTGAAATGAATTATACTCATTTAGTAGAAGAAGATGGTAACCTTACACAATCAAGTCTCAAAAATTATTTTAATCAGGGATACTCAACAGTAATAATGGCAGGTCATGGAAGCCCTACAGCTTTCTATCGAAATCCTAGTCGAGTAGGTTATTCATCTTCAGATGCAAACTCAAGCTTGAATGCCTATATGCCGTCTTTAGTGTATCTCGATGCCTGTTCCACCTCTAGCTATGATTATAATGATAATAATTTAGGAGAAGTTTTAATAAATAGATTAAATGGTGGTGCTATTGGTACAATTGGAGCCCTAAGATTTAGTTATTATTTCGAAAATGATGATAATCTTGAAAAATTAAATCGTGGGAATGCGAAATTATTTTGGGAAGAATTTTTTCTTAATAAAAAATTTCAACAAGGTAAAGCATTGTATGATTCTAAGGTTTCTTACATAAATAGTGATTATTATAAGAGAGGGGACGGATCTACTGATTATGATTTTGAACGTAAAAATATCTTAACTTATTGTCTTTTAGGTGATCCTGAAGTTGATATCTTTACTGATCAACCAAGAAAAGCATTAGATCCATTTAGTGAAGATATTTATGCAGGTCAATTAGTTAGTCTTGTTATTAAAGATAAATATAATCAGATAGTTCCAAATGCAAGAGTTCACTTTAAAACTGTAGATAACATATATTATACTGTATATGCGGATGCTAATGGAGTAGTAGAGTTTAGAGTTCCCGCACAAACCACTCAAATATATAATGTGACAATTACGGGACATAATTTGATACCTTCCAATTTTAGTTTTTTAACATTAAGAGATAATACAATGCCAGAATTAAGCAGTGTAGATATTGTTCCTCAAAACCCAAATACAGCAGATACTCTTTATTTCAATATCACAGCTTTTGATAATCTTTCGGGGTTAGAAAGTGTCTATCTATTCATTTCTAAAGATAATTTCAAACATTATTCCAATTATAGCGGGTCAAATGGAATCTTAGATAATGAACGCAGGTTTATGCTCGATATTGGTAAATTAAAACCTGGAAAATATTCGTACCTTATCACTTTAAGAGATTATGCTAATAATACAAAAATTTTTTATGATAACAGTTTTAAATTTACAATACCTAGACCTTTGATGGATTATATACTTCCTATTTCTTTAATGATAATAATAGGAGCTGCAGGAATTTCAATTTTTATCTTTTATGAGGGATTCCTAACCTATTTCAAAAAAATAAGAAATTTTGAAAAAAATTTATCATCATAGTTTAGTGTTCTTGCTTTTCGATTTTATCTTTCTTCATTCTTAATAAGTATAAAATTGAACTCACACTCCCGAAAATACCTTGGATAATTAAGGCTAAAGATATTAATAAAACAGCTAGTAAATCCTTAAAAACAAATAGAAATATAATAATAAAAATTCCAGCTACTGTAAATTTCAAAATAGAGGAAAGTTCGCTGAATACAATTTTCCAGCTTTTAGATTCCTTTACTCTCATTTCTAACTCTTCATGATATTTTTCTTCTCCAATTTCTTTTATATACCAGCTCCCTTCTATGTTATTTGCAAAAATTAAAATACTCCACCATAATATAAAGAAACTAAAATAAAAATCTAATGACCCTAATATTATAATAGGTATTTGCATTAGAATCATTCCTTTCCAACCTACACGTCTAGCTATTTTGTTTGTTTCTAATTTCAATTCTTTAGAAACATATCTAGTGCTAAGTATATCAAGTAATCTTCCTATAAATGTTAAAAATGCATTTATCAAATATTGATACCAGTGTACATCACGTATAATTAATTGAAATATCATATTCTTCAGCTCTCCTTGCGATCTTCCTTTTGAATTTAATCTTTTTAATGAAAAACTTTTTTTATTACTCTTTATTCTTCTAACTACACTTTACCAAATAAGTAAAGATTTACATTGTAAATAATAGTACTTATTAGATGGTAAAATGTGGTTTTATAACCACATAAATATATAGCATTTTGCTAAGCGCCGGATGTTAAACTTATAAGTGTTGCAGGATAGTACTGCAGTTGCGATCTGTGGGAAACCTCAAACTGTGAGTTCGCTCACGGTCATGGCTTTAAAGGATAATACCCGGTCCCATCCGAACCCGGAAACGCTTATTTATGTGGTTATTAATGACATTAACCTTTTGTTTCTCTAAAAATAAATTTTTATACGATTAATTATAAATCTAATTAATATTTCATAATAAATTAGCTGAAAACACATATGCCAAAAAAGTATATAGTTTTCTTTAAAACTATCGGTAGAAAATGGTTTCTATTTCTTATTATTATAATAATTATCGTGGCAATTTATAACCCCATAGCTGCAATTTGGATGACTGGCATCACTTTAATATTATTCTTTTTATCTTATATTCCAGGAATATTATTTAAGAAGAAATTGCTCAAATTTATGAATAAATTTTTTAAAATTGAAGATGAATTAATAGCTCGAACATTAAAGAAACCCTTGAAAAGAATTCAAGAATATATGTTTGATTTTTCTCAAAAACAAGATAAAAAGAAATGGTTGATTGTATTTCTAAATAAACAATATATATTTTACCATCAAAAAACCATTCAGGCATTTATGGATCTTTTCAAAAAAGGTTATAGTGAGAAAGAAATTCTTGATAATCTAACTGATTACAAAATCGACATTAGAGCTGAGGTTAAAGCAATAAAAGATACTTTAATTAAACTTAAAAGAATAAGTGAAAGAGAGATTTCTGTAAAAGAACGTTATGAAAAACAAAGATTTAAATCATCACTTTAGAAAAGAATTAATTATAAAAAAGAAAAAAATAATATTTAATCTATAGCTCCGAATTTTAGATCAAAACTATAATATTTTCGAACTGGTTTTTTAACATTCCAAACACAATTTAAACCTTTCTCGAACTGAACAAGATCACCTTTCTTGAATTCTATTTTCTCTCCTGTATTTGGATCTGTTACTTCTACTTCTCCCTCAAGAACATAGCAAGTTTCAGTATCTCCATAAGACCAATCAAATTCACTTACTTCTTTACTCCACGTTCCCCAGGATTTAACATTTAATTTATCTAATTGCTCTTCGGACGGTACATTCTTTTTCATTTTCATTTTTAACGCACTTAAAATAAAATTTCAATTATGTTTTATTAAATATTTTTTAAACAATGAATTGAGAGAAAATATTGTTCCTAGATTAATAAAATTTATTTTGAAAATCAATATTAATGAATTATATTATCAAAAAAGAATAAAAAACAAAAAGAAAAAATTATTCTCATAAATATTAATTTAAGTTTAAAATTCTGATTAAGTAAACAATATTAAATCAAAAAAAGATTATAATTATAACATAAAATTATTAATCTATTTTAAAAGCCTTTACATCTAATAATTAAGATAGCTCGGTCAAAAGTCAAAACAAGATTAGAAGATTATCCAAAAAAATAAAATGAGATAATTTCCATGCCTAAGAAATTTATACTCAAGATCCTTACAGCGGGAGAAGGGGGTGTTGGCAAAACTACGCTCTTACATAGATACGTAGAAGGTAAATTCTCATCAGAAACGAAAATGACTATTGGAGTAGAGTTTTTTCTGAAAGAAGTCGAAATTGATCAAAAACAATGCACCCTCCAACTCTGGGATTTTGGAGGACAAGAGAGATTTCGTTTTTTACTTGAAAGTTATGTATTAGGAGCGAAAGGTGCATTACTAATGTTCGATTTGACTAGGATCTCAAGCCTTGAAAATCTAAATCAATGGATAAGGATCGTTCGAAAGGGAGATCCAAACCTCCCAGTCCTCTTTCTTGGTACTAAATTGGATTTGGAAAATGAGATTCAGGTTGATGATGATTATGCAAAATCTTTTTTAAATGAATTTAATTTAATGGGCTTTTTAAAAATCTCTTCAAAAACTGGTGAAAATGTTAGTGAGGCTTTTAGTATATTAACAAAAAAAATATTAGAGCGACAGACTTATTGAAAATTGAGCCTCAATTTAATCATTATTGATTCTAATTTTATTCTTCTTCCTTTTCAATTTAAAGTGGATTATTTACATGAAATAAGGCACATTATAGAGGGTAAACTTAAGTTCATTATATACCAACAAGTTTTGAATGAACTTGAATCAAAGAAAAAAAGAGAATCTCGTGCTACTAAATTTATCAGGCTTCTTGAGTCAGGTTTATCATATTTAGACAAGCATAAAAGTGATTATGATTTTAATTTTTTGGATGATGTTAAAAACTCTGATGAGACCACAGATGATTTTCTATTGAGAAAACTAACAGGCTTAAAAAAGGAAGGTAATATCCTTTATCTTGCTTCAAATGATTCAGAATTACGTAAAAAAGCAAGAGAACGAGAAATAAATACAATTTTCCTTAGGAAAAAAAAATATTTGTTTATAGAGAGAGTTTAAAAAATTATTAATAGGACTATAAAATCATATTATATATTAGAATATAAATTAGTAATTGCATTTAAAAGATTCAATAAAGAATTGTTATACTTTAGTTATTCCAAGGTTTATCTAAAATCGAGATTTATCGCACAATTATAAATAGGAGGGAAAAGGTTGTCCAAACCAATGATTATAAAGTGTATTACAGCAGGAGATGGTGGTGTGGGTAAAACAACACTCCTTTATCGATATGTGGAGGGAAGATTTTTAGCAGACACACGTATGACCTTAGGTGTAGAGTTTTTCATAAAAGAAGTAGATGTTGGAAGGAAAAAGATAAATTTACAGGTGTGGGATTTTGGAGGTCAGGAGCATTTTCGACCATTATTAAAAAATTATGCATTGGGGGCAAGGGGAGCATTATTACTTTTTGATCTTACTAGACCATCAAGCTTAGACAAAATTGACCAATGGGTTAATATCTGTAGAGAAGATAACCCCAATATACCTATTATTTTTTTGGGTACAAAACTAGATTTAACTGATTTAATATCTGTTGATGACAGTTATGCATTGAGATTTAAAACTAAGTATAATTTTCTTGATTATTTAAAAATCTCCTCGAAAACTGGTGAAAATGTGAATTTAGCATTTAAGATGTTAGCAAAAGAAATCATAAGGAATTTATAAGATTGTACTCTTAATATTAAATCCTGTTCATCAGAATATTTGTAATAGCTTTTTTATTTAAATTAACAGGATTATTCTTTAATCCAGTCTTTTCTAAAATTTTATTAATATCATCTTCTTTTATGCCATATTTAGCTAGCTTATCAATTTTTAAATCTTCTGTCCATTTTTCAAGAGTTTTTATTAATATTGTAGTATAGTGGTCTATTTCATCGTTGTCTATCTCTTCTTTACCTATTAATAAAGCACCAATTTTAGCATGTTTTCTCAACCCTACTTTACCTGATGGTCCAGATTCCAGCAAAATTTTAATATTCATCTTAGTAGCTTCAGCTAGAAGTGTACCACATATTACACCATGAGGAACATCAAAAAATCCTCCAATTGAAGAAGCTAATCCATGAACTATTCCTAAACCTGCATTTGCTAATGAAATTCCGGACATAAGTGAGCCATATGCCATTGCTGCTCGAACATTGATATTTGATGCTCCAGTTGAACACGCTAAGATTAAATTTTCACTCATATATTTCATCCCACTTAAAGCTAAAGCATCAGTTATAGGATTAGCTTTTGGAGAGACATAAGCTTCAAGTAATTGTGTAAAGGCATCCATTCCACACGCGGCAGAAATAGCTGGTGGACAAGAAATCATTAACTCAGGATCGATTATTGCTACATTTGGTATTAAATTATCGTGACGAAGGGATTTCTTAAACCCATTTGGACCTATCTCACTAATAACTGCATTTTTAGTAGCTTCACTTCCTGTACCTGATGTAGTTGGAATCGCTATATATGGAATTTTCTGACCATCATGAACTTTGTCGCCTACTCCTTCTAAGTAATTCTTAATTGAATCTCTTTTTGGAATCATTGCGGAAATTGCTTTACCTGCATCTGTAACACTTCCTCCTCCTATACCAACGACTAAATCAGGTTTATTATCTCTATATTGTCTTGCTACGTTATCAACTATATTAGGAGAAGGTTCACCCGAAATTGAAACAACTGAATAGTTGTATGATGCATTTTCTAATTTGTTTATTATCTCATCCCACTTTCCAGATCTTTTAAGTGATTTTTCACCTATTACAAACAACATATTCTTTCCATACATAGGCAATATATCAAAAAGTTGAGTTAATTTACCAGAACCAAAAATTATATGAGGGATACTAGCAAAATTAAAAGAAAAAACCATGTTATTCATCATATTTGATTTTACTTTTACCTTAATTATAATATTTTCAAACTAAAATAAAATTTTAATGCATGTAACATTAAATCATTAATATTGCTATAATAAGATTTTTAACTTAGCTTAGATAATTTGTTTTATAATACGAGATGAAGGAATACTGATTTAAAATGAAAAAAGTCAATGAAAATGAATTTGAATACAGAAAAGGAGAAAGTGGCGTAAAATATTTAATGCGAGGACCAAGTATAGATTGGGGATTAATATTACTGAAACCAGGTGAAATGATGGGTGATAAAGCCCATGGACATAATTTCATTGATGAAACATTCTATTTTGTAGAGGGTAATGGTGTTATGATTGTTAATGATAAAGAATTTCCAGCACCTCAAGGTAGTGTATTTCTTTGTGAACCCAAAGAAATGCATAATATCAGGAATGATTCTGATAAATCCATCAAAATTGTATTTATTAAGGGAGAATACAAGCCGGATGATAAGATTGAATAATAAATTTTAGATAAAAAATAATTGAGAGATAATATGGCTAAAAAAAAAGGAAAAAAAGGAAAGAAAGGAAGATCATCTGATCAACCAGTAATTACTAGGGTTAAATTCCCGAATAAAGAACTGGGAGAAATGTTCGCAATTGTGATTGATATTTTAGGAGGAGATAGGATGCGAGTATTCTGTGAGGATGGTAAACACCGAATAGGAAGAATTCGTGGTAAAATAAAGAAGAGGGTATGGATAAGGCGCGGAGATCTGACGATAGTGAATCCATGGGACTGGGAAACTGAAACTAAAGATGGATTAGGGAAATGCGAGATCACATGGAGATATACACGCGCTGAAATCTCATGGCTTGAGCGTAAAAATAGAATTCCAGATATATTAGATATAAATAATATCCCTTTTTAATTCAGATAATAGGCGAAGTTTTCTCACAGATATAACAAGATTTAAATTGAACTATCTATCACTATAATGTAAATCATAATAACTCATCTAAATTTTACAAATTTTGGATTGAAAAAGTGTCAATATGCGTGATAAAAGGAAAATTATAATAAAAGATCCTAAATTATGGAATCTTTGAAATTCATTAAGAGGAATTATTTTTTTAGCCTATCAAAAAGAGCTTGAAGAGACTGAGGAGGATAGGCTCAATTGGTCACGTAGGAGATCATTAAGAAAATCAATTTGCTTATGCCAAATATGTGGGCAGATTGATAAAGATATGATCTATATTTCAAATTTAGACTAATGGCTTTGTATTGATTGTCAATCTCTCAGAGAGAAAGCAGATTCTCAAAGAGTCGAATAAAGCTTAAAAGAATAATATATCTAGGGGAATTAATAATTCCTTAAAATTCATTTTATTTAAAATAATTAAAAGTTTAATAGTAGCTTGAGCGTAAAAATAGAATTCCAGAGATATTAGATATTAATAATATCCCATTTTATCACATTAAATATAATAGGCTCTCTACTCTAGTATTTAAACCTTTTTAACACAATTGACATTTAGAATCACAAAAAAGCAAAATTTTATAACGTAGTAATACCTAGTAAGCTTATACTTATTTTTCTTTTTATATTTTTAAAACCCAAATTCAAATGAGATTCGTGATAAAACTTGTCTGAAAAAGAAGAAAATTTAAATGAAGGTGAAGAATTTTCGATTGATGAGAGCTCTTTATCGGAATCTGAAGAAGAAAAAGGAGAATTAACAACTCTTTTTGCTGTAAGAACAACAATTAATCAAGAGAGTAATATTCTCAAACAAATTTTTTATCGTTTCCGTATATTAGACACTATACCTGATATCCGCGCTATGCTTGTTTCTCCTCTTCTACCGGGCTATATATTTTTCGAAGCTCCCACTAAGAGAGAGGTTCAAATCGCTGTACAAGGAATACCTCATATCAAAGGAAGAATTGTCCAAAATATCGAATTAAGTGAATTGAAACATGTTTTACTCCCAAGAAGTGTCACTGAATATTTAGAAGAAGGAGACACGGTTGAAATTATTAGTGGTGTGTTTGAAGGTGCAAGAGCTATCGTCATGCGGATGCCTCATGATACATCAAGCAGTGAGGAAGTTGTTGTTCGATTGCTACAAGAAGAAACTCCTATAACAATTAAAATTCATGGAGATTTTTTAAAGCTAGTTGAAAAGAAGAAACCTGTCGCTGAGATTGTCCCTGAAATTAAAGTTTCAGGAGGTACTGTCACAGATATAGAAAAAGCAATATCTTTTGAAGATGAATTTGAAGAGTTTGAAGAGGAATATCCAGAAAGTTTGAGAAGTGAAGAAACTGAAGAATACTCTGATGAAGAAGAGGAACTCGAAGAAGAAGATGAATGGGCTAAATTTGATGGTTTCTAACTCAAATTTATTTACATTCAATTTTTTTATTTCAATAATAGGGATAAATTGCATTAATTAAACAAATCTTTTGTTCTCATATGAAATAGAATGGAAATATTGCTATTCGTTGCATTAACCTTATGAATCTAATAAATAAGAGGATTTTTATATTTGAACTTTTTTTAAAGAAATAATAAAAATTTGAAATTTAGAGTAAAAATCATCTATTGAGTTAAATGATTAAAAATATCTTCATCATGAAATCCACAGGGGAGTTAATTTTTTATAAAACCTATGAAGATATTTTTAATGTAAAACTTACAAGTAGTTTTTTAAGTGCGATCTTCTCATTTGTAAAACAAACATTAAAAACTGAAGAATTATCTGAAATTGAAGTAGGGCTCTTTAGGTTTATATTTGAAATTGAGAAAATGGGGAATGATGAATTACTATTTGCATTATTTAGTGATCGAACTGAAAATTTAATCGAGTTAAGAAAACAATTACGAGAAGTAAAAAATCAATTTTTAAATAGATTTGATGTTAACTTATTAACTGATCATTATGATGGCGAGATTTCAAAATTTCTCGATTTTGAAAATAATATTAATGACATCATGGAAAGTAGTAAGCCATTGATCTCAAAAGAAATCCATGGAGATTTAATAAATATTTTTAATGAGCTGCATACATTCTCTTCTTTCGTCGTATCTTCAGCATTATTAACTCAGACAGGAAGAGTAATAGTTTCCTATTTAGAACATAATGTTCTTACAGAAATCATACGACTTCTAGAGGGTAGATTTCTGGCAGGAAATTATAAAGTTAATGAGCTAATATCATTAGAAAAATTTGGCGTGCTTTCATTGGTAGGAATCAATGATAGTTATATATCAGTAATTCAATTTAAAAAAAATTGCCCTTTTGAGACAGGGTTAGTCATTTCAAAAAGATTCTCAAATAGACTGCAAAAACTTATTTGTTAAATTTTTTGAGATAAATTGACCGAAATATAGTAATTATTATCTATTTCATAAAAAATTTTAAAAAAACAATAAGCCAATATGTAATATCGTTAATTTGATTTCCAAAAATTAAAAAGTCATTTTACATTTTACACTAGTGTAATTACTTATCTAATAAACATAAAATAAATAAGAATTAGGGGTAAAAATAAATGTCAAGATTTGTTGATCAGGTTATCAATGATGAGATTTTAGATAAACTAAGCCTAAAGAATCGATATTCCTTTTTAAATAATAATCTAATGGCAATTTTAACTGCAGACCAATTTAATTTCCTGAAAAGAGTTCAAAAGTTTTGTATGAGATTTGAAAAGAAAAATGGGATCACTCACGGTCCAAATGAAGATATATACGAATGGATACCAACTTTTGGAGCTGAGGGTTATATTACAAGAGCACATAATTTTGAAATGATTGATGTCAATTATGAATACTATGGGGCTGTGCCTGATTTTCTGCGCTATTTAGCCATTGATATGTTTGATACTCAATTCGCAATGGGAAGTGGTGCTACAGTATTAGCAATTAATCCTATTTATGAGCACCATGAAAATATTCCTGAGAGGCTAGATGCGATAAAAGATCTTGTGACAGGCAAAGGATCAGGCTGCATATGTATCACGGAACCTGAAAGAGGTTCTGATGCAGTCCACCAATTAAGCACTTGTGACGAGCAGGAAGATGGCAGCTTTTTACTCAATGGTGAAAAGGTTTTTAATACTAATGCCCCAAAAGCAAAATGGGCTGTTGCTTATGCTACTGCAGAAAAGAACAATGGAAATTTAATGGCACAGTTCTTGATCAATACAAACTGGGAAGGGTGGAAGTGTGAAAGAGTGAACATTCCCTGGGTTCCAAAACTATATTTAGGTCATGAATGGTTTGAAAATCTTAGAGTTCCAAAAGAATATATCTTAGGACCTGTCGGTAAAGGAAGAGAACATCTCTTTGAAGGCTTAGTCCCTGAGCGAATTGGTATTGCATGTGGAGCCATTTCTCAATGTTGGGGAGCAATATCTCACGCTGCAATTTATGCTAATTTAAGAAAACAATTTGATCAAGAAATCCTTAAATTTCAAGGGGTTGGATTTCTTTTAACAGATTTATGGGCAAAAACTACGAATTTAACCCTGGGACTATTAAAATTCTGTGAAGCTTACGACGATAAGATGGAAAAATTCGAAGGAAAAATACCTGGAAATATTTCACGAGCAATGGTTGCAAGTGCCTCTCAATTTAAGTATCATTGTACTAATCTTTCTAAACGAATCTGTTATGAAGCTGCCAATTTAATGGGTGGCGCAGGATTATCAGATAATACCATGATGCAAGATTATGTAAATATTTCCAGAATTCAAGAAATTGTAGGAGGAAGCAGACAAATTCAACAATACATTATGAGTATGGCACTCCGCCAACTATTTAAAATGATATAAACTCTTTTTTTTTTTATTAGATATTTCTTTTTACTTATTCTATATTAATAATTCCTAACTAACTAATCTCAGAAGAGAGAAACATGGAAGAATTACTTAATATTGCGAAAAATGCCTTTCCACCAGTATCAGGAAGGACTTGAAAAACATTATAAACAGTTTTTTATCCAATTTTATTCATACCTTCTTTTGATCAAATCAATTTAATTTAACGTATAATTTTAAAATTAGAATTTCTTTTTGAAGATATTGTTTTATTATTGAAAAATTGATATAAATTATATCATAATTAAAAATTATGAGAGTTAAGTACTATGAGTGAAAATAAGCGATATAAAACTCAGGTTATTAATGATGAGATCCTTGAAAAATTAAGTCTTGAACACCGTTATAATTTTGTAAAAGATAATCTAAGAGTAATTTTAACTGAGGCTCAATTTAATTTTCTTACAAAAGTTCAGGATTTCTGCTTAAACTATGAATCTAAAAATAAAATAACCCATGGTCCTAATGAGGACGTTTATGAGTGGTATGCTGATTTTGGAAAAGAGGGTTATATCACCCGACAAACGCCATATGAATGCATAGACTTGAATTATGAAGAATACGGAATGGCTTTTGAATTTATGAGAATTCTCGCTCTTGATAACTTCGATCCTCAATTTGCAATGGGTTCGGGAGCAACTGTTATTTGTCTTAACCCGATTTATGCCCACCATGAAAACATTCCCGAAAGACTAGAAGCTTTGAAAGAGCTTGTCACGGGTCAAGCAGTGGGGTGCTTGTTAATGACTGAACCAGAAAGAGGATCTGATGCAGTTCATCAATTAACGACTTGTGATGAACAGGAAGACGGGAGCTTTTTGCTTAACGGAACCAAGATTTTTAATACCAATGCGCCCAAATCAAAATGGGCTGTTGCATATGCCACAGCAGAAGAAAATCAAGGTAATTTAATGGGACAGTTTTTAATTAATACTTCTTGGGAGGGGTGGAACTGTGAACGTGTAGGAATACCCTGGGTGCCAAAACTGTTTATAGGAAAGGAACTCCTTGAGAATCTGAGAGTACCAAAAGAGTACGTCTTGGGAGGAATTGGTAAAGGAAGAGAGCATCTTTTTGAAGGGTTGATTCCCGAGAGAATAGCTATCGCAGTGAGGTGTATAAGTGCGTGTTGGGGCGCGTTAGCTCATGCTGTTATTTATGCCAATATGAGAAAGCAATTCGATCAACAAATTTTGCTGTTTCAAGGAGTTGGTTTTTCATTAGCAGATTTATGGGCTAAAACAACAGCATTGACTCATGGAGTCCTAAAGTTCGCAGAAATTTACGATGAGAAACACGAAAAATATGGTGACAACTTACCAGATCCGATAGCTCAGTCAATGGTTAACTCAGCAAGTCAATATAAATATATATGTGCCAATTTAGCTAAAGAAGTATGCTTTGAAGCGGCTAATTTAATGGGAGGAGCTGGTGTATGTGATAATACTTTAATGCATGATTATATTAGTGTTTCACGGATCTTAGAAGTAGTAGGAGGTACAAAACAGATCCAGCAATTTATAATGAGCAGAGGCCTGAAAAGACTATTTAAAACCCTTTAAATTAATTTTTTTTCAAAGAAAGAAATAGAAAGAAAACAAAAGTTAATTTTTTTATTTATTATAGGTTATTCCTCTTCTTCTTCTTCCAATAGTTCTTCTATTTTATCTTCTAATTCTTCAATTTTATCGTCGATTTCAGCGATTTTATTATATGTTTCACATGTCTCGCACGCATCGGGTTCCTCGCATTTTGGGAGAGTATCACAAATTTCCTCTAATTTATCTCTCTCATCTAATAGTTTTTCAATTTCCTCTTCTAGTTTTTCAATACTCATATTTCACACCTATTTTTGTTAAGGTAATTAAGAAGTGATAATTTAATTTTTTTTCTTTGCAAATTTTTTTTATCTAAAAAAAGTCAAATACACATATGTAACTATCAATATCGCTATGATGATCAAGAAAAGAATAATAAAACATTTCCTTGATTTCTTACTTTTTATAAATTCTTTCCCTTCTAAGATAAGAGTTTCTTGATCACCATTATCCAGTGTTGTATCTTTAATTAAAAACTGCCCAGTATCAGTTTGAATTATCTCTAATTCTTCCCTTTTTTGCAATTTTTTAGTTAATTTTCTGAATTCCTTTACTGATTTCTTAATTAAATCTTGAGTTTCTTTGGGTAAATCATCATCCCGAATTTCAAGATCTTGTGTCATAAAATCTAAACCAACAGTTAACTTGTAATCTGCTTCAAACTCTTTATTAACAAAAGATTTGATTAATGAAGACTTCCCTACAGCAGCTTCCCCAACAAGCAATATTTTAAACCTAAAATGATCAGAATTGATAATTTCACCTAACCTTGCTTTAAAATCTAGCAATGAGATTAATGCTAACCTATAAAATAACTTATCTACGTTATTTTTTTCTAAGGCTGATGTTTCTATAAACTCAAATAGATTGTATTGATTTAATTTTTGAAGTATTTTATCTTTTGGAACTGCTTCTCCGATATCTTTCTTTAAATCATTTTTATTTCCAACTAAGATAATTGGGATGTTTCCTGAATGTTCACGTAAATCTTTAAAATATTCGTCAATATTTTCGAGGGTATCAGGTCTAGAAAGATCAAATACTAATGCAACTGTAGCAACTCCGTTAAAAAAATCAGTTTTAAAGAAGCTAAACCGCTCTTGACCTGCGATATCCCAAAGACTTAGAGTTACTCTCATTAAAGGTTCAGACCTCTACTTTTGGTTCAATAAGATAATTTTAATTGTCATTATTATAAAATATTAAAAATTGATATAATTTAAAATTAAAAAAGCGATTTCAATTTATTGAATAAATAATTAGAATTCTATATTTACTATAATTTTTTCTCTAAAATTTCTAGCATGTCTTCTTCGAGAGTAGGATGCCATTTTGGATTTTCAACTATAGTGCCTATAAGATCACCAGTTTTGTTAAAGAAATAGAATGTTGGGATTGCTTTTAAGTCAAATTTTGGATCAACAGCTTCAGGTGGAGAACGTTTTTTATGCCATCTAGGCTCTCCGGGTTTATCTATAGCGTTTACCATAATGCCATACAAAATTTGTAATGTTACATCATCTGAACTTATGGTTTTCATTATTTTTATCATATAAGGCACATTCTTAGTGCAATCAGGGCACCAATCTGCACCCAATACAACTATTTTTAACTTTTGATTTTTTTCTTTCAATATATTTTGGATTTTTTCAATAATTTCTGACTTTGGTGTATAATTTTCAAGATTGCTGTTGATTATTGGCTTATCTTTATTGAGATTTATATACTCATCAGGAGTTAAAGTTGGAGATATTAGATCGTAATATTTTAATTCACTCATATTTAACATAAGAGAAATCTTTTTTAAAAAAATTATTTTAATAACTAATAAAAATTCATCAGATAAACATTATTAGGAAGAAATTATAAAAATTGTTGGAAATTTACTTTTACCTCCTATTCACTGAAAAAAATGAAAAAGGTGTAGTTTAAATGATAAAAGGATTTAGAGGAAGTTTGTTATCAATAGATTTAACAAAATCTAAAGTAAGTAAAATACCATTAGACAATGAAATTGCTAAAACTTATCTTGGAGGTGCAGGTTATGCTTGTCGTTATTTATATGATAAATTGGATAAAAATACAGATCCTCTTTCTCCTGAAAATATCTTAATAATAATGAATGGCCCCTTAAATGGTACTTTTGCACCTAATACAGGAAGATGGGTTGTATGTTCAAAATCTCCTTATACGGACATATGGGGGGAATCTAATTGTGGTAGTTGGTTTGGAGCAGAAATAAAAAAAGCAGGATATGATGGGATAATAATTTCTGGAGCTTCAGACGTTCCAGTTTATATAGAAATTAATGATGAGGAAGTAAATATAAAAGATGCAGGTTTCTTATGGGGAAAAGGTACTTATTTTACTACCAAGAAACTCAAAGAAGTTTTTGGGAACCCTAAAGCTAAAGTTGCTTGTATAGGTCAGGCTGGCGAAAATCTTGTTAAATATGCTAATATAATCTCTGAAGAAAGAGCGGCAGGAAGAACGGGTATGGGAGCTATTTTAGGAGCGAAAAATTTAAAAGGAATTATTGTTAAAGGTAGTAAAACTCACTTAGACGTAGCCAATGAAGAAAATCTAAAAGTAGCAATTAAAAATGCAAGAGATTATGTACGATCCGCTATTACTACTGAAGCTCTACGTTTATTTGGCACATCAGCTTTATTAGATACATATAATATTACAGGAGAATTAGACATTAAATATTTTAATCAATCACCATGGAAAAACGCTTATAAGATTTCTGGTATCACTATGGCACAAGATCTACTGGTTAAAAATAGATATTGTCATTCATGTGTGATAGGATGTGGTCGTAGAGTCGCTATTAAAGAAGGTGTATATAAAACAGAAGAAATAGAAGGGCCTGAATATGAAACGATTGTAAGTTATGGGAGTTTATTTTTAAATGATAATCTAGAATCAATTGTATATATGAATAAAAAATGTTTTGACTATGGAATAGATACTATAAGTTCTGGAGGAGTAATTTGCTGTTTAACCCATCATTTTCTTTTAAATAATATTTCTTCCAAAGAAATTGATGGAATAAAACCTGAATGGGGTAATATTAATATTGCTGAAAAACTTTTAGAAAAAGTTGTTTATCGAGAGGGGATAGGTAATGTCTTAGCAGAAGGATCTAACGCTCTTGCCAGAAAATTTAATTTTTCTCAAGATGAGATTGCTACAGTAAATGGATTAGAAGTTACTTACCATGATATACGATCTAATTATGGGATGGCAATTGCTTATGGTCTTGGAGGGGCACATAAAGGACCTTCACATAATCTCTGTGATATGTATTATGTGTTAATGGGGATACCATTCGAAGAGATAAATGCTCCAACACTGACACTTGATAATTTTTCAGACGATGAAGATATGGCAAAAACTTGTTCAAAAATTATGGATTATCGGGCGCTATATAGTTCTATTATAATGTGTTCTTTTTGTAATCCGTTACCCTCTCAAGTTGCAGCTTTAATAGAACATACTACTGGTTTGAAATTTGGTTTAGATGAAATTAAATTATATGGAGAAAGGATTTTGAATCTTAAAAGAATGTTTAATATTAAAATGGGTTTGACTCCTGCCGATGACAGATTACCACAAATTCTTTTAAGACCTTTTTCAAATGGTGGATCTGCTGGAAAGTCGCCGAATTTTGAAAAGTTAAAGAAATTATTTTATCAATATCGTGAGTGGGACCTAGTAACTGGAAAACCAAGTGAAAAAAAGTTAAAAACATTGAATATAAAATAAGATCCTCATGGAATTACTGTATTTATTCTCTTTTTTTACTTTTTAAGATTAATTTTGTTAATAAATTGAATATTTTGTGGACATTTTCTCCAGTTTTAGAGCTACATTCTATAAAACCATCAGCATCTTTGAGGTTTGCTATCTCCATTGCCTTTCTAGTTGAGATCTCTTTAAGATGCATTAAATCAGTTTTTCCACCAACAAAGATGATAGGTATATCATATTCAATTTCTTTTTTAACAATCTCAAACCAATCATCTACATGAGCTAATGATCCATAATTAGTAATATCATACATAAAAATAGCTCCACTTGCGCCTCGGATGTAAGAAGGAAAAAGAAATCTGAATCTTTCCTCTCCAGCAAAATCCCAAATTTGAAGTTTTACCATTTCATCATCTACTTCAATTGCTTTCAATAAAAAGTCTACACCTAATGTCATTTGAATGTTTTCCTTAAATAGATTCGTTAAGAATCTGTGAGCTAAAGTAGTCTTTCCGGTTTTACTATCTCCAAATAGTACTATTTTGAAAGTTGAAGTATAAGATGCCAACCCACTAGACCCAAACTAATTATTTAACCTAACTTTATAGGTATCTAGTTGATAACATGATTAATATAGGTTTGTCATTTAAAAATTTATTTTTGAGTTGTGAAAAATCCGATTAATTTTTGAGCAATTCTTTTTTATTATTTTCTATTAGTATATTTAAAAGCTTACGAGCTCCCTCTTTTGATAAATGCTGATTTTGATTTCCACACTTTGGAGAGTATATACAACCTCCACAACCTTCAGAACAGTTACAGGAATTTAATAGTTCATACGTCAAAAAAAATAACTTTTCTAATTTTTGATATAATAATTCTGAAATTCCTATACCTCCTCTATATGCATCATAAATATAGATTATTGGTTGTTGTTTCACGGGGTCAAAATCTATTGAAACACCGCCCAAATCCCATCGGGAAATTTGAGCTAATGTTGGCGCTATTGCTATCATAGCATGTTCAATAGCATGGATACAATCACCTATTAAATACCCTTTTGCCTCAATTTCTTTTTGATAATCAAAAGGTATTAGGAACCAAAGTGCCTGACTCTCAAATTCAATAAGAGGGATATCTTCTAATGGGTGTCGTGACCGAATTTCTTGAGTTACGGTATCAATAACTTTATAGGAGTAATATTGATGTTCTACTTTTACATTGCCGAAAAAGGCTTCAATTTCGTTATTTGGGCCGATTTTACTTTCAGATATTATTTCGAGGGGAGTAATATCTGTATGTTTTAAAGATTGAGTATAATAATCAACATTTGCTTTTTTCAAATATATTAGCCTCTTAATTAAATCGAGTTCTTCCACTATATACATCTCTGCTTCGTATAAATAAACAGCTCCCTCATGTAGATCGCGAAAAACATAACTTTCATCCTCAACAGTTAAGAGTTCTTCACTTGAATCAGTTCTAAGTAAAATTTTATAACTCTTAGTCGAGAGATCATTTAGTCCAAATCTCTCATTGGGAAAGAAATCACTATTCCAATAATACTTATCACCTCTATGCATAATAAAAGATTCTGAAACCAATTCTTCCAAACATTCTATAAATAAATCTTTATTATTAATACCAAATTTCTCAAAATCACCGATTTTAATGGGAATTTCTTTAGATCCACAACATAAGTGATTTTTTATAAGATATTTATTGTTTAATGTAATAAGAATATCTTCTTTAATAGGTCCAAATAACTGATCAGGATTATGAATATAAAATAAATCTAATGGATTAGTCATAGGAATGAGTGTTGATATAGAGAGATCAGTTCCTCTTCCAGAACGTCCAATTTGTTGTTTAAAACTTGAAATAGTTCCTGGAAAACCCGAAGTAATTGTAGCGTTTAAATCGCCTATATCAATTCCTAATTCAAGAGCATTAGTAGAACTTATACCTAAAATCTTTTTATTTTTAAAATTTTGCTCTATTTCCCTTCTTTTTGTCTTACTTATTCCTGCTCGATAACTATATATTTTATCTTTTAACCTAGGAATAGCATTTCGAGTCCAAATTGCCTGTAATTCAGCCATTTTTCTTGAAAGTGTAAAAGTCAGCGTTTGAATTCCATTCTTAAATTTTAAATGACTTACAAATAAATTCTTAGTTTCTTGATGAGCTGATCGATATTTATTAGAAACTTCATCATATGGTAAATCCCATAGTATCACTTTTTTAGTACCTGAAGGAGAATCATCTTTCTCAATAATAACAAATTCTTCACCAACTAATTTCTCAGAAAATTCTTTTGGATTATGAATTGTAGCACTTGATAAGATCCATTGTGGGTTAATATTATAAGTCTCAAGCATTCGTTTTAATCTTCTAAGTAATAATGCAAAATTTGAGCCAAAAATCCCCCGATATATATGAATTTCATCCAATACAATATATTTAAGATTTTGACATATTCTCCTCCACTTTTGTTTAAACCAAGGTAAATAAAAATGAAGTCCATAAGGATTAGTAATGATAATATTAGCGTTAGATAACACAAGTCTTTTTTGGTTAGCCTCTACATCTCCATCGTAAACACCAACTCTATTTTGTTTAATATTTGTCTCTGATAATAGTTTTGATAAAATTGCATGTTGATCTCTAGCTAATGCTTTAGTTGGGAAGATATAAATTGCTGTTGTTTTAGGGTCTTTAAAAATTGATTGTAATACAGGGATATTGTAACAAAGAGATTTTCCAGATGCGGTAGAAGTAACTATAACTGTATTTTTACCATTGCCAATCATATTTATTGCTTCTGCTTGGTGTCTCCATAATTTAATATTATTTTCATCAAGCCAGCGTTGGAGTCGTTTTCTAAGAGGTTCTTTCAGATCACCATATTGAGCTTTCTTTTCAGGAATATGTTCTATATGACATATTTGATTATGATAATAATCTTGAGATTTTATGAACTCTAAAAATTCCTCGAAATCAACCATAAATAGTCTAACTATCTATAATGTTCAATATCAATTAAAAATTATAAAGAGAATAGGATTAATTATTTTCCAAAAAAGTTTCTTAATTTACCATAATTGAAAAAATAATTCAGGTTCTTTTTGATATAGCTTTTGGAAATAGAATATATTGCTATTTATCTACTACAATTTTAAAAATACTAACATTTTAATGAAATCGTATCAAATTTATATAAACAACTATCTATTTTTGTATAAAATGACTGACATTGACTGGGAAAAAATCGAATTTTTACAATTTTTAAATGAATATGATAAAGATATTATTATTCAAAATGCTCCAGAATTATTATATTCAAAAAAAGATAAAGAACATGAAGCATTCAATTCTTTAATTGCATTTTTTTTCCTTTCTGGGGCATTACTGATTTATATTGCTCTTAGTTATTTTCTAGCATCTGTCTATTTCAATTTAATTTTATTAATTGTTGTAATAATTATAGCAGGGATTATTGACGTTTTATTATTTATTAATTATATTAAATCTAATGTATATATTAAACCATTAGAATGTTGGGTCGAAATTTTCAAAGGTAAAGAACAAGATGATTTTAATTTTTATTGTTTTGTTTATTATCCCGTGTTTTCTGGAAAATGTCATCCCAATGAAGCTAAGAATGCTATTTTGAAACTCTATCAAGAACAAATCTTAAGGAGTAAAATTGATATTACTCAAATTGAAGTTTATTTAAAGATAAGTAAACAAAGTCATAAAAAAATTGGTTATTTTTTTCAATATGCTGAAGGGAAATCTTTTATTTATGAGGAAGTAAATCGCAATTCTTGGAAATTTTTTTCATCTGATATATCAGGAGATGATAATTTTATTGCAATAGCAAATTGGTATCACCAGTTTGAATGGCGTAATGATCTTGAATTCGATTTTGACAAATTACATGAATATGCTCCTTGGGTTATTCAAAGATGGGATGCTGACAATTTAAAACCCTTAAATGATGATTTTAAAAAAAAAATTAATTGGGATTTGAGAGATATTAACTCAAGCCCAAAATTAAAACCATGGTTAGATAATTTTGAAGATCAAGCTTATGAAAATCCAAAGCCTGATAGAGAAATGAGAATAATTAATGAAGCTATTGATAAAATTATAGGATATGAAAAAGAAATAAAAAAAGCAAGAGATATAAAAGAAGAACTTCCGATGTTTAAATCATATTTTAGGGATTTAAATTTCTAAACATCTCTTTATTCCTTTTATAAATCTTCAAATACTCACTAAATAACTTCTCATAAATTCTTTTGTTTTTAGAATTAGGAGCATATTTATTCTTAATTTTAATCAAGGGAATCGCATCTGAAAAATTGTTTAGCATCCCTAAACCAACCATAGAGATAATTGCAGAACCTTTAGCAGCAGATAGATCGGGATCTTCCATTTGTATAATATCTCGTCCTAAAATGTCTGCTAAAATTTGACACCACAAATCCGACTTAGCACCACCTCCGATAAAATTGATTTCTTTAGTTTTTCCAACTAGTTTTTCTATATAAATCAATGCCCATTTGATATTATATGCAACACCCTCATATACTGCCCTTAATAGGTCTTCTCTTTTATGATTTAGTCCTAAATTGTAAAATCCACCTCGAACATTAGGATTATTTAAAGGACTTCGTTCTCCAAACATCCACGGTGTAAATATTAGATTCTTAGCTCCAATTTCTGTTTTTGCAACAATAGAATCCAAATATGCATAAAAGTCATTTTTATTTTCTTTAAATTTTTCTATATCTGCATTAAACGTTTGATTTATAATCCAATCGAGACAAGCTCCTCCTGTTTCTTGTTTTGAAATACATAAGTAATTATCTTGCGAAGAGCATATACTACCTGTATAGTGGAGAAGATCTTTCAATCGTTCTGAGGTGTGAGCTGCAACCCAGTCAGCAGTTCCTAAACATATAATTGGTCGATTATTCAAAATTGCTCCTGAACCTATTGCAGCAGAAGTTAAATCACCAGAGCCAACTAAAACAGGAATTCCTGGTTTTAACCCTAACTCTTCTGAAGCATTGGGTGTCAGTTCTCCCGCAATTTCTACAGCTTTTTTTATCTGAGGTAATTTTTCTTTATCTATTTTAAACTTAGTTAATATCTTTTCTGACCATATAAATTTATCAATATTACTATCCATCATCCAAGAGGTATTACCTAAGTCTCTTGAAGTAACAACATTATTAGTACATCGATAGATAATAAAATCCTTAACACTTAGAAATTTAAAGGTTTTTTCATATAATTCTGGATAATTTTCTTTTATCCATAAAATATGAGATATGGGATCTTTTCCGTTATGTCCAGGAGCACCACCTGTGATTTTAAGAAACATGAGTAATTTCCTTAATCCAAAACCTGAAATTTTTATAATGCCCTTTGAAAATTTTCGTGTTGTAATAGCGGCACGTGTATCTAACCAACTAATACAGCTCATTAAGGGGTAACCATTTTTGTCTATAGGTACAGTACAATTCATTTGACAATCGAATATTAAAGCTATTATTTGCTCTGAGTTTATATTACTCTTTTGAATTAAATTTTGAGTTGCTCTTTTTACCGCTTTCCAAAAATCTTCTGTATTTTGTTCTGCCCATCCCGGTTTAGGATATTCTAATGGATAATCTTCTTTAATTTGAGCTACTAAATTTAGTTTCAAATCAAATAATGCCCCTTTATTTCCAGATGTTCCTAAATCATGAGTTAATATATATTTTTGTTCCAAATTTATCCCCTTATTTTTTGAATATTAATAATATGTATTGAATTTGAATTATTAATAATTTCTAAATTTTTGCCAGTTTTTTGAAAGGAGGTCTTTTTCTTCTATTCTTAATAATATAAATAGCGGGTAACTATATTATTTATAATTTCATAATAAAAACTTATAGCAAGTTATATAAAAAGATAAAAAAGAATCAAAATAATAGGAAGAAAAAAAGGTAAATACTATGGAATACATAAGCGATATTTCGAGTCTTGAAATTCCAACAAACAAAATTTCTTATAATAAAAAATCTCATGTGTTATCAGTAGAAATTTTGGAATTCATGTTTGTAGGGATTTATAAAAAATCTACAAGGATTAGTAAAATTTTAGATGATATCTACGCCTCTTTAGGTGAAATTCATATTAACCGCAACGATATAAGTTTTGTCGATTATTATACTAATATCAAAATCTCTGAAACTGATAAACTAAAACATTTAAAATTAGTAGAAAAAGAGAAAATAGAAAAAGAAGACAAAAAATTAGTTGATAAACGTAAGTTTGAGGAAGAAGAAATAGAAGATTTATTTGAAGTTGAAGAAGAACTCATTGATGAAGATAGAGCAAGGATGACTTCTGCAGTCGACGATGCTGAATTTACGGCAATAAAATATGAAGAGGAAAAAGTAGTGAAAAGAGATGAGATGGAAAAGAAAGAAATAGTAAGAGAAAAGGAAGTTACAAAAGCTAAAAAAAAAAGAGCTGAGATACCTCCCCCAGCACCTCCCGCAGGTGGTGCAGCTCCAGCAAGAAAGGCACCCTTTCCACCTAGTGAAGCTCCAAAAGCTGAACCCACAACTACAGAGGCTCCTCCTCCACCTCCTTCTGATATATTAGCAGGACCAAAAGCTCCTGCTGCTTCAGAACCTGTATCATCAATAATTGCTCCAGAAGAAGAACCTCAACTAAGTGTTTATGAGATTAATATGGGACTTCAATATTATTCTGTAATGATGGAACAAAGGAGCTATTTGTTTTACGTTTATTTTTCACATAAAGAGTTGAAAATTGTCGATGAAGAAGGGAAAACCATTTATGAGACAACAATTAAAATAGTAACCAAAAAAGCAGAGCCTCCAGTTTTAGATTTAAAAATCGAAGGGGAAGGTTTTGAGGTGCATCCGATATTTGGGAAAGTAGAAGTGAAGAAAGATGCAGTGAATCCGCCTGTTATGATTTTTTCAATTATGCCACTAAAGTCGAAGAAAGAGAAAAAGAAAAAAAAAGAAAGCGAAAGGAGATTTTTAAATGTATATATCGAATTTGAAGAAAAAATCATCAGTCATACAATCCTATCTATAATTGTGCAACCAAAGTATTTCCGACTTGAACTTGGACCAATACATTTAAATCTCAGTAAAAGAACAGCAACAATAATTTCTTTTATATCAATATTAATTGCAGGAGTTTCCTTGGTATATACATCATTATCTATTGACCCCTCTTCAACATTCATGGATCTATTAAGTGGATTCGCACCTGGTTTAGGTTCAATAACATTTATTGCTATTTTCTTAGTAACTTTATTCAAGGAAGGAATTTATCCACTTAAAGAGAAAATTAGTGCTTTTCTAAATTTTGATCAAGCAGGAGTTCTAATAAAATAACTTTTCTATAATTTTCTTTTAACTTTTTTATTTTTTACACATTTTTATCTTTTACACCTAGATTTTATTTCATATTAAATATCCAATGATTCAGTTGAGTTTTTACAGTTACAGCTCCTTCCCTCAAAGAACAGTATTTATAAAAAAAATTTATTAAAATAACCTTTTATTTAATTAATTAGTTATTTATCTTTTTAATAAAAAGCTAAACCTTTTATAACGTTTAATAATATAATATTTCGATAAAAAAGAGATTTAGAACTAAAAGAAATTCAAAAAATATTTCTCGAGATATTTTGAAATGAAAAAATTGAATTTTTGCGAATATTTTCAACTAATTATGACAAAAAAGATATTGCAAAGCAAATAAATTTCTGATACTTTGGTTATATAAACCATTTCCCTTTAAAGATATTTAAAAATATGAATGAAAAAGGTGGATCATAATAATTGATAGGAATAAAATAGAAGGTCTAATTCTAGCAGCAGGTAATTCTAGTAGGTTTAATTTTAAAGATAATAGATTTAAAAAGTATTTTTTGAGGTTGAACAATTCTAATATTTTAGGGTATATTATTGCTGGAATGATTGAAGCAGGAATCAGAAAAATAAAGATTGTTGCTAGTAAAATTTCTAATAAATTAAGATACAAAAAAAGAATTTTAAAATCTATAGTTCCACCATTAATAAATTTACGTAATATTAAATTAGATGTCATTGAAAATAAAATTCTAGAGAGGGAAAATGGATATAGCATGATTTTAGGGCTCAATACAATTTCTTCTAAATATATTTTATTATCAATGGCAGATCATATATTTTCAAAAAACGTATTTTCTCAAATGGTAAAGAACTATAAAGGAAATGATATCCTTTTAGCTACGGATCCAATGCATCGCAAGGGATATTACGACATAGAGGATGCAACTAAAGTATATGGGAGAAATTCCTTTATCATCGATATAGGAAAGGAGTTATCTTATTATAATCGTTTAGATATGGGTGTATTTATATTAAAATCGAAAAGTATTAAAAAAATCTGCGAGAGAGTCACATCAAACTTATATAAATTTGGCGTGACAAATGTTATTCTATCAGGTCTTAATTCTGATTTAAATGTTGGATATTATGATTTTCCAAATACCATATGGTTAGACATTGATGATTATGAAATATACCTCAAATTAAAAAGACTTTTTAATAATGAATCTAACTTTTATCCTTTTGGTTTAATCCCCCCTAAGTACATTGCTTATTCGAATAAAGAAAAAAAAAACTAAGGTTAAGATAATGTTAAATAAGATTAAACAATACAAATTAGTTAATCGAAGTTCAATTAATTCTATTGGAATTATATTTCTACCTGATGATCCATTTCTTATTAAAAAACAACCTTTCTTTTTAAAAAAATTATGTGGATTATCTATAATAGAAAGAAACATCCGTACTTTTATCAATAATGGGATTAAAGATGTATTTATTTTAACTAATAGTACAGAAGATTTAAATGGTGATGATTTGGATAAAAATGTCCATATAAGAAAAATAAAATCGCTAGATATGATTAAGGATTCTTTAAACCAAGGAAAAATTTTAAATAAAGAAATTGAATATGGTATTCTTTTAAATGGCGGAATTCTAATTGACGATAGGATAATCTCATCTTTATTAAATTCTGATGAGGAAATAATTTACATACAAGGAAAAAACATTGAGACAAACCGTAATAAAAACCAATTAGAAAATTTAGCTTGTAAGATAAAAATTAATATAATAAATTTATATACTCAAGCAGATTCATCATTTTCTTTTAAAGATTTCATTAATTCCTCTTCTTTTAATAAAAGCTCTTATCATTCAACAGATGAAATCGCTACTTATAAATCAGATATGAGAAGAAACGTACCAATATCTATTTATGTATTTCAAAATTCTAATGATTTCAAATCAGCAAAAAAATCCCTTGTAAAGAAGACACAAAAAGGGACCTTGGATTTTATTGCTTGGTACTTTAATCGATATTTTGAAAATTTTTTTGTATATGTAATAGCTGATTCTAAAATTACTGCTAATCATGTTACTATTATTGTAAATATCTTCGGATTTTTTGTGTTATTTTTATTTTTAGTACATTATTGGTTGATCGGTCTTGTTTTATTAATCTTAATTAATATTTTAGATGGTGTGGATGGTAAACTCGCTCGTTTAAGAATGAAAGAAAGCAAAGCAGGGCACATGGAACACACATTTGATCAGTTATATGAGCAAGCAATTTATGTGGGAATAGGACTTGGAGCGTATTTTATAATTGACTCTTTATATGTTATTATTGTTTTAATTATAATGCTTTTAATGGATTCTTTTAATCGACATTGTTCCATGCAATATAAAGAAGTAATGGGGATTACTTTAGCTGATAGCAGTCGATTTGATCAAATCTTTCGAAAATTTGATGGAAGAAGAAATATTTATACTTTACATATCTTAATTTTTGGTATTTTAGGTCATTTTGAATATGCTATTTTTTCAATTTGTGTTCATGCTATTATCACGAGTATAATTTATTCTATTCAAGCAATTAGACACATGAAAAAGTTAGATAATATTAAATTAAAATATTTTACTTCAAAAACTACAGAGGTGAATAATTATTAGTAATATAAAAATTGCAATTGCTGGAATTGGTAATTGCGCTTGTTCTTTAATTCAAGGAATCCATTATTATAAAACAAAAACAAAAAAGGATGCTATTGGCTTAATGCATTGGGATATTGGAGGAAAAAGACCAGGAGATATTAAAGTTGTAGCAGCTTTTGATATAGACCGAAGGAAAGTTGGAAAAGATGTATCAAAGGCTATTTTTCAACCACCTAATTGCACAAAAATATTTTGTAAGCAAATTCCTAAAACAGGAATTATTGTTAAAATGGGAAAAATTTTAGATAGTTTCGCAGATCATATGAACTACTACAATGAGGATTATACATTCATTTTATCTGATCAAAAAGAACCAACACAAGAAGAAATTATTCAAGAACTCAAATCTTCAAAATCAGATATGCTTATAAATTATCTTCCAGTTGGCTCTGAAAGAGCGGTAAAATTTTATGCTGAATGTGCATTAAAAGCAAAAGTAGGTTTCTTAAATTGTGTGCCTGTTTTTATCGCGAGTGATCCAAATTGGGCTCAGAAATTTAAAAGGGATAACATAGCAATAATGGGTGATGATATTAAGTCTCAAATAGGGGCGACAATAGTACACAGAGTCTTAACAAATCTTTTCAAAAATAGAGGTGTAAAACTTATGCGTACATATCAACTTAATACAGGAGGTAATACAGATTTCTTGAATATGCTTGATAAGCATAGACTTATTTCGAAAAAACAGTCAAAAACGGAAGCTGTTCAATCGCAAGCAGCAATTAGATTGAAAAATGAAAACATACATATTGGACCAAGTGATTGGGTTCCTTGGCAAAAAGATAATAAAGTATGTTTTATTAGAATGGAGGGAAATATATTTGGCAACATTCCTATAAATCTCGAATTACGTCTTTCAGTAGAAGATTCTCCTAATTCTGCGGGAGTCGTTATTGATGCCATAAGATGTTTAAAGTTAGCTATAGAGAGAAAACAAGGTGGTGTTTTGTATGAACCCTCTTCATACTTTATGAAACATCCACCAATACAATATACCGA
Source organism: Promethearchaeota archaeon (assembly GCA_048940925.1). Classification (GTDB taxonomy): domain Archaea; phylum Asgardarchaeota; class Lokiarchaeia; order Sigyniarchaeales; family SOKP01; genus Loki-b32. The sequence goes on from JBHLOC010000018.1 coordinate 75,255, forward strand.
CGATGAAGCATATCAATTGACAGAAGAATTTATAAATGGTGTCTCAGAAGTAAGAATATCTTTAATTGATAAATTGATTGAGCAAAATGAAAATGGTACTGAATAATAGGTTTAAAACAACTTTAAGCTGTAAATAATATTAAATTTGATTTTTTTTAAGTTGTTCATTAGAGGTCTTATATACACTGATCCTCTTAAAGAAAAATTTATGCCTTTTTATATTTGGTCCAAGAAGATGTTTTAATAAAGTAGATGTTAAATTGGTTTTTCTCTCACTTATTTTTATTTTTTTTGACTTTTAACTCCTATCTCATTCCAAAATTTCGTTTTTAATTCACTTAGTTGTTTATTCTTTAATTTAGCAAAATATAAAAATCTTTTAGCGATAAGTGGATATTCATTAATTTTCAAGGATTTTATTAATCCTGCTGATTCTGCTTTATCAGCCATAATTTCACTCATTATACTGATATAATTAGATTCACTAACAGTTGAAATAATAGAATCGTTATCATTTATTTCAAGTTCGATGTCTAATTTTCTGTAATTTAGAAATTGTTGTTCAAAGGTATTTCTCATTCCAGAACCTCTTTCTCTCCATACAAATGGATATTTAATTAGTTCGCTAAAATCCACCAAATTTTTACCTCGTTTTAGTAATTCATGGTTTGGAGAACAAATAAATTTAAACTCATCTTCACCAATTTTGATGAAATCAAAATCTCCCTCGCGATAACTCATAAAACTACCGATCCCTGCGAAATCAGCCCTATTTTTCTTTAGATTTTCAAGAGATTTTTGAGAATTGTTAATTGCTATTTTAAAGTTTACATTTGGATTTTCATTTCTAAAATCTGCTATATACCGCGGCAAAATATGAGAGCCTGGAATTGTTGAGGCACTTATTTTAATATCTTCAAAAAATTGAGTTTTTAATTGTGAAATTTCTTGCTGGCAATTATCCCATATATTTATTATCTGTTCAGCATTTTTGAGTAATATATTTCCCGCTTTAGTTAATTCAAATTTTTTTGTTGTTCTATTAATTAGAGTAACATCACCAAAATCTTTCTCTAATTGCGATATTTGATGTGATAACGTGCTTTGAGAAATAGGGAGTTCTTTGGCTAATTTCGAGAAGCTCTTATATTGAGTTAATTTTATGAAGTTTCTTAAATATTCGATATTCATTCTCTACAAAACCCTCTTAATGGTTCCAATATTGTGTTTATAAATATAAAGTAATTAATGCTTTTTTATTTATCGATTTTTTAAATAAATTATAACGAAAAAATTAATAAATTTTGTATTCTCAATTTAATTATCAACTCTAAATTAAAAAAAAGAAAGGATAATTAGATGTGACTGAAAAAAAGAAAATATTCACTATAGTAATTGGAGATGGAGGTTATACTGCTGAACGCCCATATACTATGTTAAGATTTGCTTATACTGCATTATTGGAAGACCATAAAATTAACATATTCTTAGTTGAAGATGGTATTTTTGTAGGAAAAAAGAATCAAGATCCTACAACTTACGATAATTTAGGAAAGTGGATGAGGGATGTCATCGAAGAGGGAGCAAAAGTAAAAGCTTGTGGAGTATGTATGAAAGCGCGTGGAATGTCTGAGGATGAATTAATGAATGGAATAGAAAAAACAACTATGAATGGATTTGTTGAGATGTGTGAAGAAGCTGATAATATTTTATTTAGTTAAAAAGGGAGTTATAAATTATGGCAGAATCTCGTAAGTTAGATTGTTCTGGGTTTGTTTGTCCATTGCCAGTAGCAAGAACCAAAAGGGAATTACTTGAAATGGAAAGTGGGGAAATTCTTGAAGTATTTGGGGATTACGTTGAAGCAGGTGAAAATATAAAACGATATATAAATAAACACGGAGATAAAGTTATAGAATTCAAAATTGAAGGAGAAAATTATTATTTAAAAATCGAAAAGGCTTAATTTATTCATTAAGTCTACAAATTCAAATGTTATAAAAAAATTATTTCTGCTTTTTATTTTTTTGAGTAAAATACTATTATTAATTTAATTTCAATTCGTATTTTTCCTTAGAACATGGATTTCTAAGTATTAAGAGTTTTTATAAAGAGATATTCGAATAATTTTTAATAAAAATTTTTTATCAAAAACATATTTAATAATTAGACTATTTTAGATATAGCATTTGCTTTAGTAATTCGATAGATATTTCTTATGAAAAAAGAATACATAATTCGCAAAGCTGTCTCTTCTGATGCTAAGGGAATTCATGAGGTTCTATTAGGAGCATTTGAAGAATTTCGCAAGTATTATTCACCAGAAGGCTTTTCAGATACTGTGCTATCAGAAAAAATTGCTTTAGAACGCATGAAGGAAATGACAGTTTTTGTTGCTATTAATCGTGAGGGAAAAGTAATAGGAACTATTGGTTGGAAAAAAGTAAGTAGGAAAGAAGGACATATACGCGGAATGGCGGTTGATCCTAAAAAGCAAGGAAAAAATAGTCCCGCTGCTGATTTATTACAAAAAATTGAAGAAGATGCCCAAACACAAGGTTGTACCTATTTAACTTTAGATACAACTGCAGTTTTAAAAAGAGCTCAAAATTTTTATAAAAAGCATGGATTTAAGAAAACAGGTAAAATAGGAGATTTTTTTGGATCAATCATCTATGAATTTGCTAAAAAATTTTAAGCAGATAAAAAAATTAAATCACTCACTATTTAAATGGCTTTCTGCATCGAATAATTAGAAACCAAGGAATAATTCGAGAATCATATTCCTCTGGATACTTTTTTAATGTCTCATCATCAACGTAGGGTTCACAAAACTTTTCCAATATAAAACCTGTTTCAATAAGGAGATTCAACCATTCAGATAAAGTTCGAGTAAATCGTGGAATTCGAAATTTTCTCATTCCTTCAGTTATTTCTTTTGGTGCAGCTCCAAATATCCATTCTTCAAACTCACCGTTATAATTCTTAAAATAGTTCCGAACAATAAATCCTGTTTTTTTACCTTCCTTATTTCTAACCCACTCACAATCATTACCTGCAAAACAAGGATGTATAATTGAAAATTGAAAAAATCCATCAGGTTTAATAACTCTATAAACTTCTGATATTGCCTTTTCATTTTCAGCAATATCCATAATACTCATTGTTGCCATGGCAAAATCAAAACAGTTTTCTGCAAAAGGGAGTTCCGTCCCACTGGCAACTTTATATTTTATTCCTAAGGGATCTTTCTGTTCGGCTTCTTTTGCATACTTTATAAATTCTTTAGAAATATCTATTGCAGTCATCATTGCTCCCTTTTTTGCTGCAATTCTTGTATTATACCCTTCTCCACAACCAATATCCAAACCCTTTAAATTTAAAATATCAGGTAAAATTTTGAAAAAAGCAGGAGAATTTATTAAATCTCTGCATCGATCATATCCCATCCTTACGAGTTTAGTCCAGTTTTCAGCATTTTCATCCCATAATTTGCCAACTTCTTTATTATCCAGCTGAATCACCATTATATGCTCAAGTAGATTATAGAGTTAAATAATATTGAACTCACTTTATAATAAATCAAATTCTTAGTTAAAGATTCGTAAATGGCAACGTAAGTAAGTGGACTGACGTCTATGACTATTACCGCCATGAAAGAATAAAATTAAAGGAAACCCACCCTTTTGGAGGTTAGTATCCCTTACTGCCTCTTGGTTCCAACGAGTGAAAAGTGTGTATTTATCTTGTGTGTTTTTATCTTAATCTTGCCCTTTATATTCATCTGTGGCAGGATACCAAAATTCTACTGGTAATTTTCTCTATCGATATTCATCACTTACTTCCTGTGTGCGTACACCTACAAGGAATGGCCTTCGAGCGAAAGAATCATGTTTAGTATTCATTTTACTTCACTTTTTAGAAAAACTTTAATATTAACCATATTTCTAAATCCAAATTTAATCATATATTGAAATATATATAATTTATACCAAATCTATATATTGTTTTAAGAAAGAATATACAATAATGAACTTTTCAAAAAATTGAGGTTATATTAACTTATGTCCTTACAGAAAATGACTACAAAAAAAATTATTGAGAAAAAGCAAAAGGGAGAAAAAATAGTTACAATAACAGCATATGACTATTCGATAGGAAAAATAGTGGATGAATGTGGATTTGATTTAATTCTAGTAGGGGATTCACTTTCACAGGTAATTCTTGGTCATGAAAATACATTAGGAGTCACATTGGACGAGATGATACATCATACTAAAGCTGTTTCGAGAGGGGTTTCCAACGCGTTATTGGTTGGTGATATGCCCTTTCTTTCTTATAAAGTAGATGTGAAAGATGCTGTGTATAACGCAGGGAGATTTATTCAAGAAGGAGGTGCTGAAGCTGTGAAAGTTGAAGGAGGTACAGAAATTTTGCCAACAATAAAAGCAATTATTGATGCAGATATTGAAGTAATGGGCCATATTGGTTTAACTCCCCAAAAAGTTTATAGATTTGGAGGACATATAGTTCAAGGAAGAACTGTAGATGCCGCAAAGAAATTAATAATGGATGCAATAAATTTGCAAAATACTGGCGTGTTTTCTATTGTTTTAGAAGGTATTCCATGGCAGATTGCAAAAATGGTGACAAGTATAGTAGATATCCCAACTATAGGTATTGGAGCTGGACAATATTGTGATGGGCAAATAATAATTATTTACGATATGCTTGGTGTTTTTACAGAATTTAAGCCAAAATTTGTAAAATATTTTGGTAAAATTGGAGAAGCGATTAGAAAAGCTTTAAACACTTACAAAGATGAGATTATAAACTTAAAATATCCTGATTTAGAGCATTCCTATGAATATCCAACTGATGATTTAAGTGAAATCAATAATTGGTTTGAAAGCGCTGATGTTAACAAGGAAGCAAAAAAATTAAAAGAAGATTTAATATAAATTCTAAAGTAAATAACTTATTTTTTCACTATCATGGTTACTATAACCAGTTATGCTGATTTTGAGAGAAATGTCGGTGAAAAAGTTAAGATTATAGGAAAAATAGCAAAAGAAATTTGGCAACATCTCACAACATTTATAGATTCTCATCCGTTCATGAATTATTTCGATTTAGCTGATGGTTATCAGATTGTTATATATACTAAGGATTCTATTTCCTGTAAAGAAAATATGGAACTTATAGGTCAATTGTTAAAGGTGGAGGGTGAACATAAAAATCCAAGATCCAAAATAAATGATAAATATTTTGAATATCAATTACTTGTAGACTCTTGGAAATGTTTATAATTTAAAAAACTTGACTTCGATTTACCTTTTATTTATATCACTTTCTATGAATTTTAATTGATTTCTCAAAAAATACATTTATATTTACTAATTTTTACTTTGAAATAATTTAATTTAATACTAATTATGAGGTGAAATGTGTATGGTAAAAGTTGAATGTTCGAAATGTGGGACCACTTTTGAAGGAAAAACAGAAAAAAAAGCGAAGAAAAAATTAGTGAAGCATGCAAAAAAACACCATTCTTAAAGAACTTTTGAGATAATCTTTTATAATTAATTTTTTTCCATAATAGTATAATTTTTTTTTTATTTTTTAGAGTTCTTTATAGTTACATCTTTTTCTTTCACTTTTTCTTCCCCATAGGGCTTGGAAGGTTTTGAAGCATCGATGGGGGTGTTGCATATCCAGCAAACATTTTCTAAATCAGTTAACGCTCGAGCACAATTTTCACAATAGATAGCATTGCATTTGCAGCTGAACATGAATCCTGATATTTCCCCCTTGCACACTAAACAAACTTTCCGCTCTTCATGAATTGATACTTTCTCCTCCTCAACATGAATAATTAATTCAGAACGGTTCCGAAGTAAATGATAAAGTTGTTTGTCTACACCCGCTAACTTTATCCGTTCTTCCATGGATACATTTACATCTTTTAATCCTTCCCACATGCCTATTTGGTTATTTAAATTATTATGTTCAATGTAGATTTTAGTAGCTAATTGGTTAAAATTCCATCTTTCTGCTATTTGTTGAGCTTGAGTCAAGAATCGGTGAGCATTTTTAATATTTAAGGTCAATAACGCCAATTTACCCTTCAAATAATAAATCTCAGCTAATAATATGTAAGAGTGGCTCGTTTCAGCAAGATCTAAAAGTTGATTAATATAAGATTCTAAATCTTCTAATATTTCCAAATCGTTTAGCATTTGTAATTCGATTAAGAGTAATTCACACAAGTTAAGGAGCACAGCAACGGTTAGTTCATAATTAACTCCCCCTTTATTAAGGATTTGTTTCAAGATTTCTTCAGACTCGCCTCTTTTTGTAGCTCGACGACTTGTTTTCAATAATAAAGCTTTATTAAAAAGAAACGTAATATCAGCCGTGGGATCTTTCAACTGGTAATTAATTTGCTCCATTTGGTCAAGATATTGCTGTGCGCGTTCAATATCGCCCTTTTCAATTAATATTTGAATTATATAGTCGTAGTTATTTAAAACATAAGTTAGCGTTCCCAGCTCATTGAAGATTGTAGAACTTTGCTCTAAATATACTAAGGCTTTATCCAATTCGCCTTTCTTCAAGAAATTTCCACCCATAAAATTAAAGACAGTTGCAATATAGAATTTATTATTGAGTTCCTTGAACTTAGCTAAAGATTGCTCACATAATTTCAAACTACGATCAAAATCCCCTTTTAGACCGTATATAGATCCCATAACTAAAAGAACTATGGTACTCCAATATTTATTGTGTCTTTCTTCAAAAATAGCTAATGTTTGCTTCGCTAACTTTAAAGCATTATTAAATTCTCCCTTTAGAAAAAAGAGAACATGTATTTTTATTAAAAGAGATATTCCAACGTTCTTTTTGGCATCACATTCTTTATACAATTCAATACTGTATTCAAGATACTCCATGGCTTTATCTGCATCAGTTTTAATCCAAGCGAAAAATGTAGCTTTAACTAAAAAAATATGGGCTTTTCTTAGTTTGTACTCTATGGATGGTTTTTGCGTATATGTTTTTAGGAGGTCTTCTGCCTGAGTTATCAATTTTTCAGCTTTTTTTTCAACCCAAAGAAATATTAGAGCTTCTACCATATGAAGTAAAGTATCAATAGATAAAAAAGTATCCCCTCGCCCTAAACTCTTTTTATATGTTTCCTCCGCAAGGTTGAAAAGATCATTAAATAATCCCTGTTGGAATAATATTTCACATTCGAGGAGGTTATATAATATAATATCACGGATTGAATAATCTCCCTTTTCCTTGAATTCATCAATTAATTGAAGTGCTTCCTCATGTGCACCCTCCTCAATGAGTTGTTTTATAGTAATATATTTTTTCGGTTCATCTTTTAAATATGGATTGAACATGATAAAATCTCTCTCAAGCTATAATTAATAACCATTCTCTCTTTATCTCATAATTTTTATAAAAAAACTTCCTGAATTAATTTGATGCATTATTTTTATCTTTATTTTTATTAATTTTTTTAGTCTTAACTTTTTCGCCGATTTCTTCTTTAACATAAGGTTTTATGGGTTTTGAAATATCGATGGGAGCACCGCATACCCAACACGCGTTTTCTAAATCAGTTAAAGCTCGAGCACAGTTTTCACAATAAATAGCATCACAGTCGCAAATATAAATATAGCCCAATACATCTCCTTTACAAATTAGGCATATTTTCCGTTCTCTATGAATTGAAACTTTTTCTTCAACGATTTGAGCGGTTATTATTGTACTTTTTTGGAGAACTTCTTTCATGTGTTTATTTAATCCTGCTAGTTTTATACGTTCTGTTAAAGACATTTCAGCATCTTTTAGATCTTCCCATATGCTTATGTGGTCAATTAAATTCTCATGTTCAGTGGAAATTTTAATAGCTAATTGATTGAGACCAAACCTTTCAGCTATTTTTTGAGCTTGAGTTAAAAAACGCCGAGCTGTTTTCATATCTAAGGTCAATAAGGCTAATTTCGCTTTTAGAAAGTAAATTTCAGCAAATAAAAAAACAGAATGGCTCTTTTCAGCAATAGTTAATAGTTGCCCTGTAAAATGATTAATCTCCTCTAACACATCTAAATCATTGGTTAGGCTTAATTCAGTCAGAAGTAATTCACATAAGTTAAAAAGGGCATCTATGGAGATTACATAATTTTGTTTTTTTGTTTCAATAATTTGTTTGAAAATTTCTTCAGCTTTACCTCTATCACGGGATCGGGTACTAGTTTTTAATAATTGTGCCTTAGAAATCATATATATTAATTTAGAAAATTCATCATTTAATTGATTCTTCATTTGCTCTAATTCTTCAAGAGCCTTCCAAGCCTGTTCAAGCTTCCCTTTGTCAATTAGAATCCTAATTAAAAAATCATAATTATTAACCACAGCTGATAAATTTCCTATTTCCTTATTTAATTTTATACTCAGTTCTATATACTCTAATGCTTGTTCTAAATCTCCTGCAATTCTATAAATTTCTGACATATTATTAAAAGCTTGAGCCATAAAGAATTTATTACCAACTTTTTTGAATATTTCTAGACTTTTTTCATAAAATAGAATACCATTATCAATTTCACCCTTAACACTGTATATTACTGCTAGACCTTCAAGGCTATATGCAATTTGAAATTGATTATGGGTTATTTCAGTAAAGGTACGACCTAATTCTGCATATTCTAAAGCTTCATCTAACTCACCTTTAGTCGTATAAATCCCACTGATGTCTCTTAACAATAATCCGGTAAAATAATTATTTTTTAGTTCCTTAAAAATGATAATTGCTTCCTCATAAATACTAATACAGCGATCCAAATCTCCTTTATGGAAATATGTTAAACCTTTAATATAAAGGCTGAAAGCAGTTAAGATTTTATTGTTGTTTTCTTTTGAAAGAGTAAGTGATCTCTTTCCTAACATCAGAGCATTGTCTAATTCTCCTTTAAAAGTCGTAAGTATCAATGCTTTATATAATAAAGGTTTAACAAGTTCTATTTTAGCACTAACTTCTTCGTATATTTTTATACTGCGGTCAAGGTACTCCATTCCTTTGTCTCCCTCACTTTTGATCCATGCTGAAAAAAATCCTCTCAAAACATATATATTGGCTTCCATTAGCCTGTATTCCTCTAGTGATTCTTGGCTTTGAGACTTTAGAAGTTCTTCTGCCTGTGTTATTATTCCCTCAACTCTTATGGTGTCAGTAAGCCATATTAAAGATTCTGCCAATTTCAACAAAGCATCAATAGATAAGTAGTTTTCTCCTAATCCCAAACTCTGCTGATAGCTTTCTTCAGCAAGTTTAGATAAATCCTCCCATAAACCTTGTTGATTTAAAATCCTACATTTGAGAAGGTTAAATAATATAATATCGCGGGGTGAATATTCTCCTTTTTCCTTGAATTTATCAATCATTTGAAGTGCTTCATCAAGCTTACCTTCAATAATGAGTTTTTCTGTCAGAAAATATTCTTCAGGTTTTTCTTTTGAATTCCGCTCGTTCATTTAAGAATAATAATTACATTTTATTATTTAAAGTTTGATTGATCATTAAAAAAAAGTATTTTACTACCTTAAAAAATGCGATAGACTTAAAAAGAGTTTTATTTGTATTTACTTACTTTCTTTTTTGTCTTTTATAATTTTACTTTCTTCCCCAATTTCTTCTTTAACATAAGGTTTTATGGGTTTTGAGATATCAATAGGCATACCACATACCCAACATGCATTTTCTAAATCAGTTAATGCTCGAGCACAGTTCTCACAATAGATAGCATTGCAAGTGCAGCTGAACATAAATCCTGATATTGCACCTTTACAGACTATACAGATTTTCCTTTCCTTATGCACTGTTATTTGGTCTTCTGTAACTTGAATAGTTAAAGGAGTGCGATTATGGAGGAGAAGTTCCATTTGTTCATCCATTCCCGCTAACTTTATTCGTTCTGATAAGGAAATATCTTTCTCTTTTAAGTCATCCCACATGTTTAATTGATTACGTAATTTATCATGTTCCAGAGAAATTTTAGTTGCCAATTGGTTATACCCCCACCTTTCTGCGATTCGCTGAGCTTGAGTTAAGTATTTTCTTGCTTCTTTCATATCTAAAATTAATAAGGCCATTTTTCCTTTTAGAAAATATGTTTCAGCTAAGAGATAATATGAATTTCCTTTTTCAGCAAGATCCAATAGTTGAGCAATTAGGGGATTTATTTCATCCATCACTTCTATATCGTTAATTATGCGTAATTCAGTTAAGAGTAATTCACACAAGTTAAGAAGAACTATTATGGTCAATTCATAACTTATATCCTTATTTTTGAGGAGTTGATTGAATATTTTTTCGGCCTTAACCCTATTGCGGGCTCGAAGACTTGTTTTCAATAGCAAAGCCTTATTAAAAAGATAAGCTAAATTGCTTTCTTTGTCTTTTAATTGACTATTTATTTGCTCCCAATTATGAAGAAAATTCTGAGCTCTTTCAAGATCGCCCTTATCAATTAATATTTGAATTAAAAAATCGTGAACAGTAGCAATGCCTCTTAAGTTTCTCAATTCTTGCTGTAGTGCCAGACTTTGTTCTAAGCACTCTAATGCTCGATCCAACTCTCCTTTTATTCTATATTTTTCACCCACATTGTTAAGGAGAACCGCTATCAACCTTTTATTGTTAAGTTCCTTAAAAAGTGCCAAGCTCTGCTCTAAAAGCATAATACAGTGGTCTAAATCCCCTCGAAAGTAATATACAGCAGCTATACGATTAAAGCTATTAGCAATGTAAAATTTTTTAGTGCTTTCCTTGGCAAGAGCTAAGCTTCGCTCCGCATATTTTGAAGCACGAATTAATTCACCTTTATATTTGGCTAGTATATATGCGATCTCAGAAAGAGATTGGTTAATTTCATGTTTAATCCCTAATTTTTCTCGTAGTGCTAAGCTGTACTCATAATGCTTTAACACCTGATCTATATCACCTTTATATTCGTTAAATACTCCTTTAAGGTATGCTATATTAGCCTCTCTTTGCGTGTAAGCTGTTGGTTCTTTTTCTGGTGAGTTTTTTAATAGTTCTTCTCCCTGATTAATAATATCGTTAGCTTTATCGAACATATCAAGGAATATTAAAGCAAAAGCCATCCACTTTAATGCATCAATTGATAGGAAATTTTTTCCTAATCCTAAACTCTCATTATATGTTTCTT